>NZ_JAKZGR010000010.1 GCF_022549675.1 Belliella kenyensis
AAGCATCCAAAAAGCAACTTATTGGGATAGGTGTGTCCATACGGAAAATCCGAGTCATTTTCATACAAAAACTAATCCTAAATTGTACTTTTTCAATCCGAAATTGACTCGTGGATCAAGGGTCAAATACATAAAAAAAGAAAGTAGAGCTTAGTTTAAACCCTACTTTCTAATTCCTGACGAATTTTCCAATAAGCCCTAGATATATCGGAATGTAATTGGCAAAGTTCCGTATATCCATATTTATTTCTTTTGTAAGTTAAGATTAGAAACACTTTATTTGGCAGGGAACCGCTGGATCTCAAGCAAATTCTCAGGTGTCAGGAAAGCTATCGCTGCTTCTTGAATACGGTCGGCCGTTACAGCTTCTATGGAAGCTTTACCGTCTAGGATGCTTTCCCATTCAAATCCATAAGTTCTTATAGCTGACATTTGACCATTCCAAAAATTGTTCCTTTTCAGATTTTCCTCATAAGCTATTCTTCTTTTTTCCTTTACCTTATTAAGGTCATCTTCTGTCGGGCCGTTTTCTTGTATCTTTCTCACTTCTTTCCAAGCTGCCTCCGTCAATTTGTCCACCATATCTGGACTGCATGGGAATTGGATAGAAAAACTGAAATTGTCTACAGGCTGAATACTCATGCTTCCACTTGCTCCAGCACCATAGACGCCACCAATTTCTTCTCTAAGGTTTTCGATCAATTTGATCGTAAGGATTTCACCTAAGTAGCTGATATCAGCTGCTTTTTTGCGATCGTAAGTTGTTTCGCCTGAGAAAAACATAATAACTTGAGACTTTTCATCTGTGCCCACTTCGATTCTCTCTTTTTTACCTCTTGGTCTACGGATACCTAAATCTACAAACTCATCTTTTTGGTCTGGATTGCCAGGTAGGCTTCCGATGTATTGCTCTATCAAAGGCTTGAAAGTAGCTAGGTCAATGTTTCCTGTAAAGAAAAATTCAAAATTGGCAGCGTTAGAAAATCTATCTGCATAGATTTCTAGACCTCTATCAATATCAATTTGATCATAATCCTCTGGGTCAAATATTCCACTAGCTCTTGGATGACCATTTGCCAGGATTTTATTGATAGCTTTTGAAAATTGAAAATCTGGATTGGCTTGCGCTCCTTCAAGTTGTGTCTTTTGATTGGCTTTATATACTTCATAAAGCTCAGCATCTTTGCGTGGTTTTGAAAAGTATAAATGCATCAACTGCATGGCGGTCTCTAGATCCTTTGGTGAAGTCACCCCTGATATAGATTGTGAATATGTGCTGATATTAGGCGTCAAAGACACAGTTTTTCCAGCCATTACTTTTTTTAAATCTGTTGGAGAAAAATCTCCTATACCCATGACATTGACCATCACACCAGCATTGCTAGCAGTCAAATGATCTTCATCGGCATACAATGATGTGCCTCCTTTTCCAATCACATTGATAAGTATCTCATCATTTTTGAAATCAGTAGATTTGATAAATACTTTTGCTCCGTTTGATAGGGTCAGCTCTTGTATGTCTACAGATGCTATGTTTTCTGAAGAGGTTATTTTACCTGCTTTTGGTAGGTCAGTAATGAGGTCTTCAGCCAATAGTTTTTCTTCGTATGGTGTCAGTTGCATCTGCTCTACCGCATCAAAGAGTGCTAGCACTTCCTCTTCCCTTGGCAGGTTCTCTTTTTCCTTGTCTGGAGCTGTGATCACAATGACCCTGTTGTCATCTCTTACAAGCACTTTGGCCAAAGCATTGATTTCTTCCAGGCTGATTTGAGGCATTACTTCTTGGTAGAACTCATATCTCCACTGCTGATCTTCTGCAAAGCTTCCCTCAAGGAAATGGGATACATATTTGCCTACCAAGGATCCTGATTCCGCTTTGTTCATCTCCTTTGCAGCTCTTTCAGCTGAATTCATCAAGGATTTTTTGACTCTTTCTAATTCTTGATCGGTGAATCCAAATTGAGCTACCCGCTCATTTTCTTCTATCAGTGCCTTTATGGCTATACTCGCTTTGCCTGGAGCCACTGCCCCAGAAGTTGAGAAATAGTCTAGATCTCTTACAAAATTGCCATATCCTGCTCCTGCATAGATGAATGGTGCATCGGACTTTTGCCTGATTTCATCCAACCTTTGACTAAGCATGCCACTGTACAATCTCCTCTTTAGAATGTTTTTGTAATCTTCTACCGTCTTGGTAGGTAGAGCTTTATGCTTATAATACAGCTGAATCTGTATCCCGGGTGATTCGTGATCAGTAGCGATAGTTACGAAAGTTTCATCGTGCTCTGGCACTGTGAAAGATTGCCTTTCTTTTGAATCTTTTGGATTTTCTAGTCCAGAAAAGAATTCTTGAATCAAAGCTTCTAATTTGTCGGGATCTTCATCACCCACTGCCACTACTGCCATCAGATCTGGCCTATACCAATCTTTATAAAACCTTCTGATTGTCTCGTATTCGAAGTTTTCGACTATATCCATCTTTCCGATAGGAAGTCTATCTGCATATTTGCTATCATGAAGTAATACAGGTAAAAATTTGTCCCTGATTCTTTGGCTATAACCTTGGCCTGTTCGCCATTCTTCTACAATTATCCCTCTCTCTCCATCGATATCATCTTCTTCCATCAGTACGCCCCCAGCCCAATCTGCTAGAACCATAAATCCGCTCCTAAGTTTTTCCTCATCATCTGAAGGTATAGGTAATATATAGACTGTTTCATCAAAACCTGTATAAGCATTCAAATCACCACCAAATGACACACCAATTGATTGTAAGTAGCTTATCAGTTCATTTTTTTCAAAATTTCTTGTTCCATTGAAAGCCATGTGCTCCGTAAAATGAGCTAAACCTGCTTGGTCATCTTCTTCCAAAATGGACCCTACATTGACGGCAAGTCTTAGTTCTACTTTCTTCTCAGGCTTTGGATTTTGCTGCACATAGTAGGTCAGTCCATTGGCTAATTTTCCAGTTCTCACACGAGAATCTAGAGGGACATCATTTTGTGCGAGACTAGGTAAAGTGCTTATTAGCCAAATGCCTATCAAAATCAACGTATATTTTGTTTTCATAATTTTTGTAAATTCAAACATTTGGTAAAATATCATATCAACTTTAGATTTGGAAAAATGAAATGTTATAATGTGTTAATTCTTATCATTTTGATTATGAATGCAGATTTCTTGATACAATAGGATATGATTGTCCATTGCTAGACTGTAGGAAACATTTATACAAATAAAAGATCACTTCTCTATTCATGATGATATGGCTCATTTCTCAATATGGTATATGCCCGATATACCTGTTCTATGAAAAAAGGGCGTACCATTTGATGTGAAAATGTCATCTTGGAAAGGGATATTTTTCCGTTTGACCTTTGATAAACTGCTTCTGAAAAACCATAAGGTCCACCGATAACGAAGATGAGTTGCTTTAACCCCGCATTCATCTTTTTTTGCATGAAATTAGAAAAATCTATTGAACTGTATTGCTTACCATGCTCATCCAAAAGTATCAACTCATCCGATGGTAGGATTTTTTTCAAGATGAGCTCGCCCTCTTTTTCTTTTTGAATCAGCTCTGAGAGTGATTTAGAATTTTTCAAATCTGGAATGATTTCCAACTCAAATTTGATATAAAAATTTACACGTTTGGTGTATTCATCGATCAAATCGACAATTGATTTGTGGTCTGTTTTACCTACTGCTATGAGCTTGATTTGCATGATGCAAAGTTACTTTTGATTTTTAATAAAATGATAATCTTATATTGAATGTTTCGATTCAGGAGTTTTCAGTGTTTTTCTCTATTTTTTCATTGCAATTATGTTTTATTATTTATTGATGATGCCATTTCAGTATTCTTTTTAAAATGAAAATAAATAGGTGGCATATTTATTATAAATTGTCTTTTTAGAAATATATGTTGTCAGGATGTTGTTTTAATTAAAAATATTTCTTCGAAAAATACATGAACGATTGATTAATAGAGCTGTGTGTGACTTTTTTGTCACTTTTGTTTTTTTTTGAAAAAAAATGTAACTGATTGATAAACAAAGTACTGCCTTTTTGAATTTATAAGCCATAAACCAAAAACTATTTAACTATGAAAAAATTACTAGCATTTGCTTTGATGGTTGCTTTTTTTACAACCACAGCATTCACTCTAAACAATGACTCAAGTTTAAAATCAGCTGATGCTGACATCGTTGACTTGGCCGCACAGACTGATTTTCTTTCTACACTAGTGGCTGCTGTAAAAGCTGGAGACTTGGTAGATGTACTCAAAGGAGATGGTCCTTTCACTGTATTTGCTCCAAGTAATGAAGCTTTTGCAAAGCTACCTGCAGGAACAGTAGAGACACTTCTGAAGCCTGAAAACAAAGATCAGCTGGTGCAAATATTAACATATCATGTCGTACCAGGAAAAGTTTACTCAAAAGACTTAAAAGATGGTATGACAGCAACTACTGCTCAGGGAAAAGATGTGAAAATATCTTTGAAAGATGGAAAAGCAAAAGTAAATGGAGCTGCTGTAACTACAGCTGACATTGAAGCTTCAAATGGTGTAGTTCATGTGATTGACTCAGTCATCATGCCATCTATGTAATATGAGATTTTGAAAATTACCAATAAAAAAGGCCTTCTCTCTAGCAAAAAGGCCTTTTTTATTGATTTATACCTGAAAATGATTTAAGAATACTATTAAATAGTAGCGTTAGCTTTTTGATAAATAGTTGGAATTTGTAAAATTCGAGATATTGCTAACAATTTTTCAATAAAGCATGCCAAGTATTTACTTCTATACCTTAAGATTCACTGATGTAGCCTTTCCTTTTAAGGATAGTTTCTACAAATCTTTTATCATTTTCAGAATTGAAAATTTTATAAGGAAGGTGAATAAATTGAGCTTTGGACATGACTAGAACGAACGCATCTTTTGTCTGTTGTACACTCTTGATCATCCCCCAGTTCACAGGCATACCTTGTTTTGCATTCAGTTTCATTAGGATTTGTCTGCTATCTATTTCATAAGCAAGCTTCTCAAACATTACCTTGTTTTGCTCCATTTGAGTGACTCCAGTAAATTGAATGACCCAAAAAAGAATATAGAGGATATAGGCCAATATAGCCATGCTTATCCACCACCAGGATGGGATCCATAAGTACCCACATCCAATAGCAATAGCAATCAGAATTACCCACCATTGTTCCTTGAGTACATTGACCAGCCCCATTTTTATATAAGTACCAGCTTCAAGTTTGTATTTTTTTGTTTTTACTATCATTATGCTAATTTTTCAGTGTGCAAATATCCGATGATCTCTGATATTTACCAAGCTAAAGCTTAAACCTTTGGCAATTTTTACGGTTTATAGAATAAATTTGAAATAGTTCTTGTCAAATGATTGAAAGTTTGAACTATATATCATAACTTAAGGGAAATTTTCGCAAATATGAGTAGCCTGTTAGTCGATTTAATTCTCCTCGGACTCGCCTATGTGGTGCTGATATATATTGTAGCTACACTTACCAAACCTCATGCTCAAAAAGGTAAAAATAAAGGCGAAGATGGAGAAGGGGGAGTAGAAGATTATACTCCGCCAAAGATTGATTTGCCTCCAGGTGTGATATGGTATTCGGAATTAGAAAAATCCAAATCTGATCAAGCAACAATTGAGTTCTAATTTAAATCAAATGAAGCTGTAGAGAAAGTTTTCTATTTTTATATCTCCTAACTTATTCTTAGTTACATTTATTGCAAATTCCTTGAATCAAAAGATTCGTTTCCTTATTAATAAAACCTTCTGGAAGTTTGATTTTCGGTAATGTTGAGTCTTCCAGGCAGATGGTTTTTCCACATTTTTCACATTTGAAATGTACATGTTCATGGTCGTGATGATGGTCTCCTTTGGTATGGTCATGCGAACATAGGGCATATTTAGTAGCACCACTATCATCAAGTACTTTGTGTATGAGGTCTTTTTCCAAAAAAGTTTTCAAAGTACGGTACAAAGTCACTCTGTCAAAATCGTCTTTTAGAACAAACTCTAAATCTGCGTGGGAAAGTGCCGCATCTTTGTCTAAAAAAGTTTTCAATACTTCTTGTCTGCAGCTTGTTACGCGAAGATCATGATCTTGTAATATTTTCAATGGAGAAATAGCCATGCGTTTAGGTACATTTTCTGAATAGGTAAAAATAGAGATAATTTTCCTTTCTACCACAATTTCACCCTACAGCATAAGCAGAAAGGCTACTGGATTCCCAGTAGCCTTTTGATAAGTCATGATTTGCTTGATTTTATTTTGGGTCTAAGATAAGCTTGATACGTTCCAAAGCATCTTCAAGGTGAAGTTTTGATGCCCTATCCGAGGTTTTTCCAATTGCAGAAGAGACTTGCCTTTGGAGAGTTTTGAGCTCTCCTCTTACTATTGGTCTGATATCGGACTGGGAAGCATTGATCACAGGACCAAATCTTCTCGTCATTGGAGAATTTGGCTCATCATTGGTCATTAGGTATTCAAGTCTTTCGATATGTGCTCTCTGTAAAGTTCTCCTATGAATGTCTATAGCTTTGCCAGAAGGCAATTCTGTCCAAATACCTCCCCTTAGGTCATCAAACAATTCGAGCATACTGTAGGCATTTTTACTATTCAATGCCTCATTTTCGATTACTCTGCCGAGCCTGCCCCAGTCTAGGATACCATTGAGAGTTCCTACTTGTACAGCTCTGATTCTTTCAATTGCTCCAAAATCTCCAATTCGGGAAATTATTTCTTGATCCATCAACCATGTCGGAGTGGAAAATAACTCCTTGTTTAGGAATTGTACTGCTCTTTTTTGTGTCACTTTGTCTGTATGAACATATACTGGCTCACCTTGACCAGTTGATTTGTATAGTTCATACACACCACCTACATTGGTTCTCACATGACCCATGTACCGATTGTATTGTCCGATAACCTGTCCATACATCTCTTCAAGATCAGCATAATCTTTGTAAGGTTTGTCTTCTTCTGCTGTCCAAAGTATAAGATTTGGTAGGATGACTTTCAAGTTTTTGATTCCATAGTCTGATGCTTTCATGGCATCATCTCCTAGGTCTTCACTCTGTGTACTCGGATCGTAATTATTTCCTTGACGACCAAATCTGTAGATTGGGTCATCAGCTTTTTCCAATATCCATTGATCCAGAATAGGTTGCTCATCTTCTGGAGTCTTGGCATCGAGGATAGGCTTATAACCCCACATGATTGAGTACTTGTCATATGGGCCTACGTTTGGCATGAGGCTTACGTCCTTGTCACCTGGCTGTGCGATGTAGTTGAATCTGGCATAATCCATGATAGAAGGGGCAGTGCTATACTTAGCTGTAAAGGTAGCAGAGCGCAGTGAGTCTACTGGATAAGCATGTGAAGAAGCAAAATTGTGTGGTAGTCCCAATGTATGACCCACCTCATGTGAGGATACAAACTGAATCAATCTGCCCATCACTTCTTCTCGGAAGTTTACACCTCTAGCCTCTGGATTCACGGCTGCTGTTTGTATAAAGAACCAGTTTCTTAGCAGGTTCATTACGTTGTGATACCATCCGATATCAGACTCTATGATTTCTCCAGACCTTGGGTCAGATACGTGAGGTCCATATGCATTTTGTATATCTGAAGCAAAATACCTGATTACTGAATACCTTGCGTCCTCTGGACTCCAATCGGGGTCTTCTTCTTTAGTGGGCGCATCTTTTGCAATGATGGCGTTTTTGAAGCCTGCTAGCTCGAAAGCTGCCTGCCAATCTTCAACTCCTTGCTTCAGGTAAGGTATCCACTGACTTGGAGTGGCTGGGTCGATGTAGAATACGATCGGCTTTTTAGGCTCTACTAGTTCACCATTTCGGTATTTTTCGTAATCTTCTTCTTTGACCTCTAATCTCCATCTGTCCAAAAATCTCTGGGAAGTAGCCTTCTGCTGATCCAAACCGTAATCTACAACAGATCTGCTGAACCAGCCAACACGTCTATCAGCAAGCCTTTTCATCATGGGTTCTTTAGGGAGTAGAACCATCGAAGAATTCATCTCTACGGTGATCAGCCCAGTGCTTGAATTGGAAGGAGGGTCAGTAGCTGCGTATGTCATGACATAGCGAGCTTCGATGTTCATTGGAAATGTGCTTATTCTGTCGATGTATGACCTGTCAGTGTCTAGTCTAGTGACTTTGTATTGTGTTCTGTTGTTTTTTGGTAGGCCAAGAGCCTGTACATCTTTGCTGAAAAGATCGGTGACTTCAATCACTACCCCTTTGTCATCCTTAGCTAATGCCTTGATATCAAACTTTTGAAGGATTGGTTCTAAGTTTGAATTTTTTACTGCTATTGCTATAGGCAGTGAATCCGCCGCAGTATTTGTGTATGAAACTACCCTCAGCAGCACATTGTCTTTGTCTCTGTCCCATCTCACGAGTAGGGTGTTTGTACGTTCTCCTCCATATCCGATTCCTTCGGCAGTTCTGGCTATGGTGGTGACGATGAGCATCTCCCTACCAAGCATTTCTTCAGGGATTTCATAAAAAAATTTACCCTCTAGCTCATGAACATTGAATAGGCCTTCTTTAGATTTGGCTTTGGAGGTAATTACTTCTTGAAATGGTTTTGGGCCAGATTTGGTGGTTTGAGGTTTTTGGGAAGTACTTGTTTCTGTGGGTGGGGTGGAGGAAGCCTTGTTTTTTTTCTTCTGGGCCATTGTGTCTTGTGCAAAGAGCAATGAACCCAATACTAGCGCTCCCATGAATCCTTGACGGATTTTGGTGAGGGTATAATTCTTCATATAGATTTTAGTTGACATAAATTTAACTTTGAAGTTAAGCCTCAATTTTAATTTTTGTGTGAAGGCTTGAGTTTAAATTTGACAAGCGGTGCTTCAATTCAATAGGTGGCTCGAAGTCGATTTTTATAGAAAAAACTATTGGGGAATAAATGCTAATTTTTAGGTCTTAAGATAATCTTATATTTGCAATTTGGAGCATTCATAAAGTATGTTTTATTAAGTTTTGGCTGAATCAAAAATGGATCTTGTTTTTGAGGCAAGATTTTTGTTTAATTTTGCACTGCGAATTCATTTTGCGTTCAGTTTTTCGAAAACTTAAACCTTTGAACTTAATTAAATTTTAAATTGTAAAAAATCGTAATTATGGAATTAAATTTAGACATGATTGATGTAATTCAGGCAAAATTTGTGGATTTTTTGTTTGACTATGGTCCTAAAATCATTGGGTCTTTGATCACATTTTTTATTGGTAAATACATTATCAATTTCTTAATGAGGGGATTGACGAATCTCTTTTTGAAATATGATATTGATGCATCGCTCACTTCTTTTCTGACGAGTTTATTTAGAGCAATCCTGTATATTATTCTTTTCATCACTATTGCTACACAGCTTGGGATGGAGCTTACTTCTTTTATAGCAATCTTGGGTGCTGCTGGTTTGGCAATTGGCTTGGCATTGCAAGGGTCTCTATCTAACTTTGCTGGTGGGGTTTTGATTTTGATTTTCAAGCCTTTCAAAGTAGGAGATACCATAGAAGCTCAGGGTACATTGGGAGCAGTGGAAGTTATTGATATTTTGTACACAAAAGTCAGAAACTTTGACAATAGAGTAGTGACAATTCCAAATGGTGCTTTGGCTAATAACTCGATCATTAACCTTTCCCAAAAGCCTACACGGAGAGTGGAAATGGCAGTAGGAGTTGCGTATGGCACTGACCTCAAAAAAACAAGATCTGTGATTTTGGATGTGTTGAAAAAAGATGAAAGGATACATGCTGATCCAGAGCCAGTGGTCAAATTTACAAGCTTTGGAGACAGTTCTTTGGACTTAGTGGTAAGATGCTGGACTGATGCAGGAGACCTTTGGCCAGTATATTGGGACAATATGGAAGCTCTGAAGGAGGCGTTTGAAGCCAATGATATAGAAATTCCATTCCCTCAAAGAGATGTCAATCACTACTACCCAGAAGGCAAACCTGGAGAGCAGTCTGATGCAAAGAAGGATTGATAATGAACGAATATTGCAAAAAAGCTATCCAAAATGGATAGCTTTTTTTATTTTGATTCCTTAGAATCCTCAGGTTTACCTTTATTTAATTTCTTTGAAGTTCTGGCACATCCTATCCCTTGAGTGAGGGATATATCCGGAGAAATACCTCCAAATCCTTCTTCCAAGTCCCATTCCTCAGCAATTTTCTCCTCTTTATTTTCTTTCTTCTTTTTGCTCATACTTTATTTGAACGTGTTTTACAGATAAAGGTGACGCTTATATTGGCCAATTGTCTGTAAATTTTTTACCATTCAAATAATCTTTGATTTCACTTCTATTAAGCAAGCAATCCTCCAGCTCTTTCTGGACTTTTTCTTGATCCATGTGCTGACCTATGATGACTATTTCGTTTTTTCTGTCACCAAAGTTTTTGTCCCAGTTGGCTTCAATAAATCTTCTGTTGTCAATATACGATGCATATCTCGTTCTATCTTTGAAAGGCATACTTGCCCACCACACTCCTACTGGCTCAGCTTTCACCGATCCGCCAGCTTGTGACCATGACAAAGCGTGATCTTTGCGCGAGGCGATGTAAAACAACCCTTTACTTCTGATTACATTTCCTGGCCAATTGAAAGATATAAAATCCCAAAAGCGCTGTGGATGAAATGGAACTTTACTTCTAAAAACGAATGAAGAGATGCCATACTCTTCCGTCTCTGGTAGGTGTTCGTTCTCTAGTTCTGCAATCCATCCTGCGGAGTTGGATGCCTCATCAAAGTCAAACATGCCTGTATTGAGAATTTCTTCGGGGGCAACGATGCTATTTTGTGTCACTAAGACCTTGGCACCAGGATTTAGCTTGTTCAGTATGGCTTTAAGCTCTGCTAGATGATCAGCACTTACCAAGTCAGCTTTGTTTATCAAGATTACATTGGCAAATTCGATTTGATCTGTGAGCAAGTTTACGATGCTTCTGTTGTCTTCTGGGTCTTCATTGAGCTGTTTAGAGTGTACAGTCTCGGCACTTCCAAAATCTTTGTAAAAATTGAATGCATCCACAACCGTCACCAGTGTGTCTAGCCTGCTGAACTTGGATAGATCTATGCCTTTTTCTTCATCTATAAAGCTAAATGTCTGAGCCACTGGAAGTGGCTCTGAAATACCTGAACTCTCTATGATGAGATAGTCGAACCTATTTTCAGAGGCAAGTTTCTCCACCTCAATCATCAAGTCTTCACGTAAGGTGCAACAGATGCAACCATTACTCATTTCGACGAGTTTTTCTTCTGTGCGGGACAAAGTGTTTTCCTGCCTCACAAGTTCTGCATCTACATTGATCTCACTCATGTCATTGACAATGACTGCTACTTTGAGACCAGCTTTGTTATGGAGAATGTGGTTTAGAAGGGTTGTTTTTCCAGCCCCCAAGAATCCACTAAGTACAGTTACAGGAAGTTTCTTTTGCATGTTTAGTCTAAGATGATTTCGGCATCTTGGAGTATAAAGTTCAGCTCTTCAATATCATCTTCGTTGAGCCTTAATATACCCTTGATTTTAACGATTTCATCCGTTTTGATTTTTCTATTCGGTTTCTTTTTCAAGTAGCCAACTACTATACTTTCTGGTCCAGCCCCACCGCAGAAAAAACATTCTGCTTGTGGAAATTTTGATAGTACAGCTATGTTTGAAGCATTCATCTCTAAGGGTATGTAAAATCCTGATACGGTGACTACTTTTCCTTCCAAAGCCTTGAGTTCATCGGGGAATTTTGGATAGAGGAAATACATCCCAAATTCCCTGTTTAGTTTTTCAATAAACCGTGTCTTTGAGAAAATTGCCCACATGTCTGGCTCAGGGCTAATCATACCACTCAAGAGAACAAGTCCTACTATGAATGTCAAAGTTTTCTTTATCATAAGTGTCCTTTTTAAAGTTTGATAAAAGACCCTAAGCAGAACCTAGAGTCTTTTTGTCAACCATCATCATTCGAATGAAGAGAACACTATATGAATGATATGGTTGCAAAGCTATAATATTACTTTATTAAATGCAACAATGTTGCAAAAATTTATTTTATGTCAATATCTACTAATTTTTGAAAGATTATAAGGTTACCTCAGATTCTGCATTTTATAATAACGTCAATTTGTCAATGAAAATTTGGGTCTGGTTAAAATTATTCTTGTATTTACCATTTGACAAATCTCTGCATTTTTTATTTCATTACTAAACCGTATTTTTACGCTTCGTTTCAAAACAGCAAAAAATATGTCATATTTATTCACCTCAGAATCTGTGTCTGAGGGTCACCCAGATAAAATAGCAGACCAGATATCTGACGCTCTTATTGATAACTTTTTGGCATTTGATCCAAGATCTAAAGTTGCCTGTGAGACATTGGTAACCACAGGTCAAGTTATTTTGGCAGGTGAAGTCAAATCAGACACCTATCTCGATGTGCAGAAAATTGCCAGAGATGTAATCAATAGAATTGGCTATACCAAAGGTGAATATATGTTTGACGGGAATTCATGTGGTGTATTGTCAGCCATTCATGAGCAGTCTCCAGATATCAATCAAGGTGTAGACAGAACTTCTCCAGAAGAGCAAGGAGCTGGAGATCAAGGGATGATGTTTGGTTACGCAACCAAAGAGACTGAGAATTTCATGCCTTTGGCCTTGGATCTTTCTCACAGGATACTAAAGGAGCTTGCAGCTTTCAGAAGATCAAATGATGAAATTGCTTATTTGAGACCTGATTCAAAAGCCCAAGTGACCATTGAATATTCTGATGATAATGTGCCACAGCGAATTGATGCAATTGTGATTTCTACCCAGCATGATGACTTTGCTGATGAACCTACAATGCTCGCAAAGATCAAAGAGGACATGATTTCCAAATTGATTCCAAAAGTGAAAGCTCAGCTGACTCCAGAGATTCAGGCTTTGTTCACAGAAGACATTACCTATCATATCAATCCCACAGGCAAGTTTGTGATCGGAGGACCTCATGGTGATACTGGATTGACAGGTAGAAAAATCATCGTGGATACTTATGGAGGAAAAGGTGCACATGGTGGAGGGGCATTTTCGGGAAAAGATCCTTCCAAAGTAGATAGATCAGCTGCCTATGCAACCAGACATATTGCTAAGAACATGGTGGCAGCCGGAATTGCTGATGAAATGCTCGTGCAGGTTTCCTATGCGATTGGCGTAGCAAAGCCTATGGGAATCTATGTGAATACTTATGGTACAGCAAAGGTGAATCTTACCGATGGAGAGATTGCTAAAAAAGTGGAGGAATTGTTTGACATGCGCCCTTACGCTATTGAGCAAAGACTTAAGCTAAGGTATCCAATATATGAAGAGACTGCGGCATATGGTCACATGGGCAGAGAAAATGAAGTAGTTAGCAAGACATTTTTCACACCAGATGGAAAATCTATAGATTTGGATGTGGAATTATTCACTTGGGAAAAGCTGGATTATGTAGATAAGATTAAAAAAGCATTTGAGATTTAAATCAAATGATCTAAATAAAACAAAAAATGCGGCTTAATAGCCGCATTTTTTGTTTTATTTGAAGAAAGATAATTAGTTTACTTTGCTCTCTGGCTTGTATATCGCTCCTGTAGCAAAATCTACAATCAAGCCTGGCATAAACAAGAGGATATTTGCCACTAAAGCACCAACCCTAACTTGCCTCTGAGGCTCTCCTGGTCCTGGCTTGGTTCTTTGGTATTCAGTAACTGGTCCGCCGAATACTGTTGCACAGCTAGAAAGCGTGGCAACTATCAATAGCATGGAAAGAATGTTTGTTAACGCTTTTTTCATTTGATTTTTAGTTTATGATTTGATTAATATAGTTTGCGATAAGTGATCATGCAGACCTTTTTCAGTAATGAAATAAGATATGAAATAAAAAGGCAATCCTCTTAACAAGCTTCTGATCAAGATTTGATAGAACTTAGGTTTACCCAAGGTGTTTTTATCCACTACTTTTGTTTTTGTAAAGGCTTTTCCAATGGTTTTACCAAAAAACAGCTCAGAACAAAAGTAATATAGAAAGTAAACACCAAGAAGTATATCTCTTACATAAGAGACATCGATAATTTCTTTGGTCAAGAATATAATAGCCAATGAAAAAATCAAATAGCAACCCATGTCTATGAAGAAGTTTGCAATTCTATATTTGAAATTCATTGGATTGAATATTTTGAAATGCTAACATATCAATATTTTTTTTAACCTAAAAGAGATTGCGTGTTTTTAAATTTTGAGTTGATTTAAATGTGCAGAATATGATCGAAAGCGATATTACCCGTTTTTGGGTACTATGCAACTAAAAAGAAGCTTATCTAAAATGAGATTATCCTTTTTCAAGATGTCTCTTTTAATCTTTGATTGTTTTTTCTTAAAGTTGATATGAAAATTTTTTCTCTTTATTTCTATTTTAATACCTTTCCGATTCTTTAAAGATATGGAAAGTAAGTTTTTCACAAGTCCAGATGAAAGGATCTTAAAGATCCGGAAATTATTTGAATTGAATAATACCATAATTCAATCCATTAGCATATTAGCATTCGCTATACTAGTTTTTGATTTGGGTTTTAGGGAAGAAGTTCACAGTGGAATAGTTGGCAAATTGTATTTTTCTCTTTTACTAATTTTGTCATTTGGGTATATCGTAAGGCTGTTTTCAAAAGCGGAGAAGTTTAGATTGGCGAGGCTTTTTGTAGAAATCTGTATTATTCTTTTTCTAGTCTTTGCCTCACTAGTAAATTTTCAAATCATTGAATTAGATAATACTTTGACAATCGGAAATCTGCAAGTCAAGGCATTCTTTGTCAATTTACTAGTCTTTGTGCTGTTTTTGATTGAGCTGAGTAAATTGGCCTTGAATGCCAATCAGCTGAGAATACATCCAGCTATGGTTTTTATTCTTAGCTTTTTGTTGGTGATTTTAGTCGGTACAGTCCTATTGTCCCTTCCTAATGCGACAGTTAGCGGAATCAGCTTCATAGACGCTTTGTTTACCTCAACTTCTGCTGTTTGTGTGACAGGACTGATTGTGCTGGATACCTCATCAGACTTTACATTTCTAGGCCAGTTTATCATCATGATGCTCTTTCAGATTGGAGGATTAGGGATGATGACCTTTACATCCTTCTTTGGATTCTTTTTTAAAGGCTCTTATTCTCTTCAAAACCAGTTGTTTCTCAAGGATTATATCAATGAGGAAAATATCGGTGCGATCAATTCCACCTTACTAAAAATAATTCTATTTACTTTATTGACTGAGGGTGTTGCAGCTTTGATGATCTCTTCGATAATTGATAGCAATTTGTTTGAAAACAAAGGGGATCAATTGTTTTTTTCTGTATTTCATGCCATATCGGGGTTTTGTAATGCTGGATTTTCAACGCTAGGGAATGGCTTATATGAAGCAGGATTTAGAGAAGAGTATACTGTACACCTGATTATTTCCTTTGCAATTATCTTGGGTGGTATAGGTTTTCCAGTAGTGTTGGGATACTATACTTACTTGAAACACGTGCTAGTTGGGACCAAAAAATTGATCACTGGAGAAGAAGATTATAAACATATACCTAGGGTCGCCAATGTCAATATCAGGTTGATTGTATACACAACGATGATCTTGCTTGTTGTAGGATTTGTTACCTATTGGATCTTTGAAAGCGAGCATACATTGAAAGGACTTTCAGGATATGGAAAATTTGTAACGGCCTTTTTCGGTTCAGTGACTCCAAGGACAGCAGGGTTCAATACAGTAGATATGTCTGCGCTAGCCATGCCAACAGTGCTCATCTATTTGATATTGATGTGGATAGGAGCTTCACCTGGTTCGACTGGAGGTGGATTGAAAACCAGTACAATTGCTGTGGCAGTTCTAAATGCTATCAGCATAGCCAAAGGGAAAAATAGAGTGGAAGTATTTAAAAGGCAAATAAGTAATGAGACGTTAAGAAAGGCGTTTGCGGTGATTTTGCTTTCTTTTCTGGTAATTGGTTTGGGGGTGTTTTTGGTCTTACTCTTGGATCCTGAATTGCCACTCATCAGTGTAGCTTTTGAAATATTTTCTGCATTTTCTACGGTGGGTCTTAGCCTTGGCATTACAGGGGATTTATCTACAGGAAGTAAGATTGTCGTATCCATCATCATGTTTCTAGGCAGGGTTGGTACTTTGACTGTTTTAATTGCTTTCATACAAAAAGCTAGAACGTTAAGATATAAGTATCCAGAAGAAGGGGTTTTCATCACTTAATGATTTAACAGGGTAAAAAATATAGCTGTAAAAATGAAATATATCATTGTAGGACTGGGGAATTTTGGCGGACATCTAGCCGCTAGACTCACTGCGTATGGTCACGAAGTGATCGGTGTAGACAGTAGTGAGGACAAGGTAGATGCGGTAAAAGATAAGATCACGCATGCTGTTGTCATGGACGCCACAGATGCTCAGGCTGTAAAAAATCTTCCTTGCAAAGATGCCGATGTGGTGATTATTGCTATAGGAGAGGATTTTGGGGCATCGATTATGGTAACCGCAATATTTAAGCAGTTGAACATAAAAAGATTGATAAGCAGATCGATCAATAAAATACATGAAACAGTAATCAAAGCCATTGGTGTGGATGAAATTCTGCATCCTGAAGAGGATTCGGCAGAGCGTATGGCTAAAAGCCTTCAGATGAAAGGGGTTATTGATTCGCTAGATGTGTCTGATGATTATAACATCATTGAAGTTCAGACGCCAAAAAGGTATGTGGGCTTGACCATTTCAGAGACAAAAATTAGACAAGATTATAACATCAATATCTTGAGCTTGATTAAAATGGAAGAGAAGTTGAATATTTTCGGAGTAAAATCAAAATCTAAGAAGGTTACTGGAGTAGTCACAGCCAATACCGTGATTGAAGAAGGGGATATTCTGCTACTTTTTGGGCATATCAAGGATATCAATACGATTCTGAATTTGACAGATTAACCTATTTTACAACTGATACAAATAATAGTAGCCGCGCTAGGGATCGAACCTAGATCTAGCGTTTAGGAAACGCTTGTTCTATCCCCGTCCGACTGGAGTCATCCGGGCGGGCATTGAACTACGCATCGAGTATTTTATTTAAGAATTTCCTGCCTCTAGAAGATTTGAAGTATTTTTCTCTTTTAATTGCCTCTTCTAGAGTTTTGAATTCTTCAAAATACACAATATCAAAAGGAATAAAAGGTTTTATAGATTTAGTCATTCCTGCATTATGCTGAGCCAATCTTTTCTGTAAATCTTTGCAATGACCCTTATAAAAATAGTCATAATCTCGACTTTTAAGAACGTATGTGTAGTAAACATCATCCATGTTTGTAGAAAAATTCCTCTGATACAAATAATAGTAGCCGCGCTAGGGATCGAACCTAGATCTAGCGTTTAGGAAACGCTTGTTCTATCCATTGAACTACGCAGCCATGGGGTTTGAAGGTGAAGTCTTTCTCTATAACTACTTGAAAATCTTAAAACAATGACTTTTCTAAACCTTAGGAGTGCTAATTTAAGTCAAAAATTGTCATCAATGCAAATAATTTTCTGACAACTTGTGAGATTCAAGATAAAAGACATATCTTTGCAGTCCAAAAATCAAGATGGACGGGATCCATCAAAACACTAAATATCAATAAAATATGGCAGTTAAAATCAGATTAGCGCGTAGAGGTAGAAAAAGATTAGCCATCTATGACGTAGTAGTAGCTGATGCTAGAGCTCCACGTGATGGACGCTTTATCGAAAAATTGGGTACTTACAACCCGAACACTGACCCTGCATCTATCAACATCAACAATGAGCGTGCGCTCCAGTGGTTGTTGAACGGCGCTCAGCCTACAGACACTGTGAAAGCTATGCTTTCTTACAGAGGTATCTTGCTTCAGAAGCACCTTCAGATTGGTGTGTTGAAAGGAGCGATTACTCAAGAAGTAGCTGATCAGAAGTATGAAGCTTGGAAAGCATCTAAAGACCAAGTGATATCTGGAAAAGTAGACAAATTGGCTCAAGCTAAAGCTGAGGCTCGTCAGAAAGCATTTGATGCTGAAACTGCGAAGAATCAGGCAAGACTTGACGCTATCAAAGCTAGAGAAGAAGAGGCCATAGCTGCTGCTCAAGCAGAAGCTTCTGCTGCAGAGGGTTCTGCTTCTGAAGGTGAAGCTGCTGAAGGCTCTTCAGAAAGCGAAGAAACTCAAGCATAAAATCAATCATAGCCATGAACAAAGATAAATGTTTCCAGTTGGGATATATTTCCAAGGTTCATGGACTTCATGGAGAAGTTACTGTAGTACTGGATGTGGATTATCCTGAGGCATATGAAGGCTTAGAGCATGTTTTCATAGAGCAAAAGTCCAGATTAGTCCCCTTCTTCATTGAGTATTTCGAAGTTCAGCCAAGTCAAAAAGTTTTGGCCAAATTCGAGGAATATAACTCAATGGATGATGCAGAGAAGCTAGTAGGTTCGCAACTTTACTTGCCTCTTACAGCATTGGAAGAATTAGGTGATGACCAATACTATTTTCATGAACTTGTTGGTTTTGTAGTAGAAGATGAAAAGTTAGGTGTCATAGGCACTGTAAATTTCATCTATGATCTTCAAACACAGGATTTACTTGGAGTAGACCATAAAGGAAAAGAAGTACTCATCCCAATACAGGATGGGATCATCCAAAAGGTCGACAAGGCTGCTAAAAAAGTTTACAGCCAGCTCCCGGAGGGCTTTCTTGAAATATATTTGGAGGAATGATCCATGATGCGAATAGACATCATTTCTGTCGTCCCAGGTCTATTGGAAGGGCCGTTTTCTCACTCCATTCTCAAAAGGGCAGAGGAAAAAGGACTTGCAAAAGTTCAAATTCATAACCTTAGAGACTATGCCATAGGCAAACAGAAGCAAGTAGATGATTATGCTTTTGGAGGAGGAGCAGGAATGGTCATGATGATAGAGCCTATTGCCAAGTGTATCGAGGCACTTCAAAGTCAACGGACTTATGATGAGATAATCTATCTCACACCAGACGGAGCTACATTTGACCAAGTTATGGCCAATGAGCTTTCTCTGAAAGGGAACTTGATGATGTTGTGCGGTCATTACAAAGGTGTAGACGAGAGGGTTAGACAAAAATTCATTACCAAGGAAATTAGTATTGGAGATTTTGTTTTGTCAGGAGGTGAGCTTGCTGCAGCTGTTTTGGCGGATGCCATTATCAGGCTGATACCAGGAGTGCTCAATGACGAGACTTCTGCTTTGACAGATTCATTTCAAGATGGATTATTGGCCCCGCCTGTATATACAAGACCCGCAGCGTATGATGGAATGGAAGTCCCAGACATCTTACTCTCTGGTCATCAAGCCAAAATTGAAGATTGGAGGTTTGAGCAATCGGTTCGCCGTACCAAGGAAAGAAGACCTGATCTACTAGACAGGGAATAACTTTGGTAAGCGATGACAGCATAATGCGATAATATAAAGAATTCAATAGAAGATTACTCTAAGGAGTAGTTGCTACAAGCACATAAAATATAAAGCTATGAGCGAACTAATTAAATTTGTAGAAGCGGAATATAAGGAAGTAAGAGCTTCATACCCTTCTTTCAAGGCAGGAGATACAATCAATGTTCACGTTAGGATCAAAGAAGGTAACAAAGAGCGTATCCAGCAGTTCCAAGGTACTGTGATCCAAAGGAAAAATGTAAATTCCAATGGTGAAACTTTCACTGTAAGAAAAGTATCTAACGGAATCGGAGTAGAAAGAATATTCCCAATCTTGTCCCCTTCAATCGAGAAAATCGAGTTGTTGAGAGAAGGTAAGGTAAGAAGAGCGAGATTGTTCTACTTGAGAGGTCGTCAAGGAAAGTCTGCAAGGATCAAAGAAAAGATCAGAGTAAGAAAAGACTCTTAATGAGTCCAGATTACCAACAAAAGAAAGGAAACTCGCAAGGGTTTCCTTTTTTTGTTTTCCGAAGTACCAAGGTTTTGTGATTCAAAAAGGGATGTGGGTGTTTGGATATAATGCTTCTTTTTTGCCTAAGCTTTGTACTTAAATTTTATTACCTTTGTATGTTTAATTTTTGAAAAAAGCATCCATATCATCCTTGCTGAGGATGATTAAAAGTATAAATAATCATCATGAACAAAGAAGTACGTGTACGTTTTGCTCCTTCCCCGACGGGAGCTTTACATATTGGAGGGGTACGTACAGCCCTATATAACTATCTTTTTGCTCGCAAATTAGGCGGCAAGTTTTTGTTAAGAATTGAAGATACTGATCAGACAAGGTTTGTTCCAGGTGCAGAAGAGTATATCAAAAATGCATTGGAGTGGTTGAACATTTCCCCAGATGAAAGCCCTTGGTCTCCGGGTGACTGTGGGCCATATAGACAGTCTGAAAGAAAGCCGATGTATATGCAGTATGCGCTGGATCTTGTAGAGAAGGGTCATGCATATTACGCATTTGATACCTCCGAGGAGCTTGATGCCATGAGAGAGAGACTGACAGCAGCTAGGGTGGTATCACCTCAATACAATGCTATCACGAGGACTCAAATGAAAAACTCCTTGACTTTGCCAGAGGATGAGGTGAAGGCTAGGTTGGCTTCAGGTGATCCATATGTGATCAGGATCAAAATCCCAAGAAAAGAAGAAGTAAGACTCAATGATATGATTCGTGGCTGGGTAATGGTGCACTCAAACACCCTCGATGATAAAGTATTGATGAAGTCTGATGGAATGCCTACTTACCATTTAGCAAATATTGTGGATGACCACTTAATGGGCATTACTCATGTGATTAGAGGTGAGGAATGGTTGCCGTCTGCGCCATTGCACGTGTTGTTGTATAGATATTTTGGTTGGGAAGATACAATGCCACAGTTTGCGCATTTACCTCTCCTACTCAAGCCTGACGGTAACGGTAAGCTGTCAAAAAGAGATGCTGACAAGCACGGATTCCCAGTATTTCCGATGGATTGGACAGACCCTAGTACAGGAGAAAAAGCCATGGGATTCAAGCAAGCAGGCTATTTACCTGATGCATTTTTGAACTTTTTAGCTTTTCTTGGATGGAATCCTGGAGACCACAGAGAGATATTTTCTTTAGCGGAATTGATAGAAGCATTTTCGATAGAGAGAATAGGAAAGTCAGGGACCAAATTTGACATTAACAAAGCTAAGTGGTTCAATGAACAATATCTAAGATCCAAAACAGATCAAGAGCTTTCTCGTTATCTATTAGAAGATGTAGAAAATGACGGGCTTAGCGTAAGTGAAGAGAAAGCCAGGCAGATTGTGGCTATCATGAAAGAGAGGGCTACATTCCCAACTGATCTTTGGAAAGAGGGAATGTTTATGTTGATTGCACCTCAGCAATTTGACGAATCTGTAGCCTCGAAGAAGTGGAACCAAGAAGCTGTCACTGTCTTGACAACTTACAAAGAAAAACTATCGAGCTCGAGCGAAGTTTTGACAGCTGACTCTGCAAAGGCATTGCTTGAAGAATCAGCAGCTGCAAATGATATAAAATTTGGTAAAGTGATGCAAGCTGTAAGACTAGCGGTGACAGGAGTAGGAGCTGGCCCAGACTTGATGGCTGTATTTGAAATTATAGGCAGGGAAGAGTTGATCAGCAGAATAAGCTATGCACTTGATACATTGAAAATTCAATCATAAATCAACGGGGGATTCAATTCCCCCTTTTATCTTACTGATGTTATGGCAAAAAAACCCAAAAAGGAAGAAAAACCAAAAGTACATAAAGACTTAGATGGCTTTAGAATGGATATAGATTCCTTTGGAGAAATTTCAAGTTCATTTCCTATTGATAGACTCAACGAGTTTCTTAATAACAACGTTGAAGACAAGAAATTGAAGGATAGAGAAGATATCTCTGAAATAAAAAAGGGGAAGAAGAAATGATTTTGAGATGCCAAAATTAAAGTTTTTTTGGGGGGTAATTTTACTTCTTTTATTGACTCATGAACTTGCTGCTCAGACCAGCGTAGGTTTCAGGGGTGGTTATTCTATTTCCAATGTAAGCTATAGGGCCAGCCCTGGATCAAGGACAGAGAGAGTGGGAGGAGTTACAGCTCCGACCTATAGCTTAGTTATTGAGCAGTTTTTGGCCAAAAACGCTGGAGCTCAGCTTGAGATTCAATATCTTCAGTTAGGCTATACTCAGCGAGACACATTAGATAGGACCAATCAATCTCGACTCAACTATATCAAAGTACCCCTCATGTCCAATTTTTACTTTGGAAACAGGGGTAGGTTTCATATAAAAATAGGTACGCATGTAGGATATTTGATGAGTGCTTCTGACGAGTCAAGAGAGTATGAAGGATCCACCCTAATCCCAACTTATGGTGGTGAAAATGATCGGCCAAATAAAATTTTGTATGGTTTGTCCGCTGGAGCAGGGCTCTCCAATTTGTTTGGAAAAAGCACCTTAGCAGGTGAAGTGAGATTCTCTTACGATTTTAATAGGCTTGAAGCTCAGAATAGGATATTTGACATGACTTCCACCAATTTGGAGGTTACGCTGAGCTATTTGTTTCAAGTAGTCAAACCCAAATGGAAGAATGAATAGTAGCCACATGGGAACTTAACAGGCTAATTGCTGTTATCATATCACACAGTTTAGATTTATTTCAATTATGTTACAAGCACAAAAAAGACCTACCAATATTTATATGGAAGCCAATCCAAACCCAAACTCATTGAAGTTTGTGGTAAACTTCATGCTCGTGGATGAAGGGATTAGTTTTGATTATCCAAATTTACAAAGTGCAGAGAACTCTCCATTAGCTCAGGAGTTGTTTAATTTTGACGCCGTAGATCGTGTATTTATTGCTTCAAATTTTGTCACTGTCACTAAAAAGGAAGAAGTAGAGTGGGTTGAAATCCAGGATATTGTAAGAGATCAAATAAAGAAGTTCCTAGAGGATGGAAAAGCACCTGTAAAGGTTTCTTTTGAAGAAGACCCTTTGTTTGACGAGAATGATTCTGAAGTGGTCAAAAAGATTAAAGGTATCCTAGATGAATACATTAGGCCAGCTGTAGAGCAAGATGGTGGAGCTATTGTTTTTCATAGTTTTCAAGAAGGTATTGTGAAAGTCCTTTTGCAGGGGAGTTGCTCAGGATGTCCTTCTAGCACGGTCACTTTAAAAGCAGGTATTGAAAATTTACTCACCAGAATGCTTCCTGAGGTAAAAGAAGTTCAAGCACAAGGGGTGTAGTATTATATGTTGAGGGGAAATTGGGCATGGGCAATTTTGGGCCTGATCAGCTTGGTGATCAGGCATTTTGCTATTAGAAATCCTGAAAGGACAGAGGAGATTTACTCTAGGAAGTTCTTCCCAGGTATTAGGAATATCATAGATATGTCCATTTCTTCATTTTCCTTTCCTACCGTGTACATTTTTATTGCCTCTGTCTTCCTCTTTATAGGCATATTTTTCTATTTTCTATTTCAGAAATCAGGATGGAAAGCAAAGCTAGGTTACAGTATAAGGTCCTTTTTTAATTTTTTAGGAGCGATAGTCTTTTTTTTCCTAGTTCTATGGGGATATAATTACAACAGAGTTCCAGTTTTTGAGCAAATTGGCATGAAGCCAAAAGCAATGACCGAAGAGGAATTGATTCCTGAAATAGAACTAACTCGAAATCTCGTTCATCAACTTCGTGGGTTAATTACTGAAGATACTACAGCAATAGACTCTATCATGCCATACCCAGAGCTTGAGCGTATGGTGAGGGGAAATATGCGTGAGCACCTTTATCTTTTGGGATTGAACTTCACCGGAGAACCCAGAACTAAAGAGTTTTATCCGGCTGGATTTATGCGGAAAATGGGTATACTAGGCATCTATTTCCCATTTACAGGTGAAAGTTATATAGATCCTACTTTACATCCTTTAGAAAAACCCTTCACCATTGCTCATGAAATGGCACATAGCTATGGAGTCACTGATGAAGGGGAAGCAAACTTTATCGCTTGGGTAATTGGTTCAAATAGTGATGACCCTTTGTTGCAATATTCTGCACAGCTCAAGTTGTTAAGATATCAAATGAGTGACTTATATAGAATGTCTAAGCCGCTCTATACACACTTTTACAGAACTATACCTGTAGGTATACGGAACGATCTGACATCCATCAATAGAAATGCTGACAAGTACAAGCCTATCAATTTGGAACTAAGTAGGAAGTCAAATGATCTATTCCTAAAAACCCAAGGAGTAAAAGCTGGTGTCTTAAGTTATCAGCAATTGCCTATGTTAGCCTTTGCTTGGAGAAAAAGATTGAAATCGGAGGAATAAAATCTATGATTTGCTATTGCCTTGATAGCTGAAAGAATCATGTGCGCTGCGTCAAAATGATGTTTCAAACTATAAATACGCTGAGGGTAGCAAAAAAAAGATAGTTATTGTATGATCCTTATCCCCTATTTCCCACCCATACGCCTAGAATGACAGCGACAATCCCGATATAATGTCCCGTCAACAACACTTCCCCATCAAGTAACCCCCACATAATAGCTACTATTGGTATCAAATAAGTGACAGAGCTAGCAAATACGGGAGTCGCTACTTTCACCATGATGTTGAACAGGATCAATGCAATGGCAGTACCAAGTACACCAAGAAGTGTTACATACCCAGCTGCAACCAAAGCACCCTCTACATGGACAATCTTGAATGAAAAAGAAGTAGCCGCAAATAGAAAAATCAAAGCAGCTGGAAGTACCATCAGCAGTGATATCGCTGTGATCGCCACAGGCTTAAGTTCTACAAATCTGTACTTGATGATATTAAGATTGATGCCATAACAAATACATGCCAGCAATACATAAAAAGCATAAGCATTGATTTCTGAAAATGCTCCAAAGCCCACTCCTTCTTTGACAGTCAACAATACCACTACTCCCATCAGTGCTATAAATAGTCCTAAAGTGTTTCTTTTGGTAATGCGAGCTCCAAAAAAGATAGCTCCAATGATGACTACAAAGAGTGGTGTCATGGCATTGAACACACCAGTCAACGAGCTACTCAGTTGTGTTTGTGCTTTCGCAAATAGAAATGCAGGAATAAAGCTTCCCACCAAGCCCACTATGATCAAGTTAATGACTTGTTTTTTATTCAAAGATTTTAGCCTGGGGAGGGAGAGAGGTAGCAAAACCAATCCAGCAGATACAATCCTAAAAGCTCCAACTTCTCCTGGCGAAAAGACTTCCAGACCTCTTTTTATCAGAATGAAAGAGCTACCCCAAATCAAGGCTAGTAGAATTAAAAACCCCCATGCTTTGAGGATGTTTTCGGATTGGATATCTCGAGACATGAAGACTTTTTAGTGGTAAATTAGGCGATTTAGAGTAGGGTGATAAGAAGTAATTACTTTTGAATCAAAATTCATAATCAGCGTATACTTCTGCCACTTGATCTAAAAGCTTGATAACGTGCTCATAACTTTCAGCAGTCACCATTTCTGTTCTGAATGGTTTGAAATTTGGCATTCCTCTGAAATAGTTTGTGTAGTGTCTTCTCATCTCTAATATGCCCTGTTTTTCACCCTTCCACTGTACAGAGAAGTCAAGATGCTTTTTTGTTACATTGATTCTCTCTTGTAAGCTTGGAGCTTCAAGCATTTCACCTGTGGCAAAATAGTGCTTGATTTCATTAAATATCCAAGGGTATCCAATGGCAGCTCTACCGATCATCATACCATCCACATTGTATTTTTCTCGGTACTCTTTTGCTTTCTGCGGTGAGTCGATGTCTCCATTGCCAAATACTGGTATATGTAATCTTGGATTTGCTTTGACCTGATTGAGGTATGACCAATCTGCTTCTCCTTTATACATTTGTTGACGTGTGCGTGCATGGATGCTGATAGCTTGGATACCTACATCTTGGAGTCTTTCAGCTACTTCGACAATCCTAATTGTGTCTTGAGACCACCCTAGTCTTGTTTTTACAGTTACAGGGATGTTTACAGCTTTTACAATTTCGGCAGTCATGGAGACCATTTTGTCTATGTCCAAAAGTATTCCAGCACCCGCACCTTTACAAGCCACTTTGTTTACAGGACATCCATAATTGATGTCGAGAATATCAGGCTTTGCGGCAGCGGCAATTGCAGCTGCTTCTCTCATGGAGTCTATTTCATTACCAAAAATTTGAATCCCAATGGGTTTTTCATAATCGTAGATATCCAATTTTTGCACACTTTTGGCAGCGTCCCTGATGAGACCTTCGGAGCTTATAAATTCTGTGTACATCAAGTCAGCACCATTTTCTTTGCACACTGCGCGGAATGGTGGATCACTGACATCTTCCATGGGTGCCAAAAGCAAGGGAAATTCCCCTAATTCTAAGTTTCCTATCTTTACCACTTCTCAATTCTATTTAATGGTGTAAATTTACCGCAATTATGGAGATTTATAAAACACAATCTACAATTGCCAAGAAAAGTAACTGGTTATTGTCCATGGTCGTTACTTTATTGGTTACTATTGGAGTCCTCTTTCTACTTCAGGGACTATCTTTGATACTAGTGATACCTTTGTTTCAAGTATCAATTACCGAGATCATCCAAGTCATGACTGGTCAAAGTACTGCACCTAATGGACGAATGGCCATATTGTTCATTCAAGGGATTGGAACAGGCTTTGGGTTTATAGCAGCCACATTGCTCATAGCGAAGCTAGTAGACAAAGCTGACATGGGATTCAAACAACATTTTGATAACTTTAAGTTCATCCCATTTCTCATCATGATTTTCGTTATCCTCGGAGGAATGATGTTCAACACCCTTTTGATCGATCTGAATGGCAATTTTCAATTCCCTTCGTTCATGGCAGAGTTTGAAAAGATGCTTCAACAAAAGGAAGCCGAACTGATGGCACTGACGATATACCTTACCGATTTTGATTCAATCCAAGAGTTGATGATGGGTGTGTTGGTAATTGGAGTTTTGGCAGGTTTGGGAGAGGAGCTCTTCTTTAGAGGCCTTTTACAGCCTAAACTTCACCAATACACTGGCAATATGCACGTTGGTGTTTGGTTGACAGCTTTTATTTTCTCAGCTATACACATGCAGTTCTATGGTTTTTTACCAAGAATGTTGTTGGGAGCGATATTTGGTTATCTTTATTGTTATTCTGGAAGCTTGATATATCCGATTATAGCACATATATTCAACAATACTTTCACTATAGTGTTGGTATATTTAGGCAAACTGGGCAAAATCGACTTTGACATAGAGGAAGTGGATCAAGCATCATGGCCTGTGGCACTTGGAGGTTTGGCCCTTTTGGTGATTAGTTTGAAATTATTTTCTGAGAAAAACAAACCCAATTTAACTCATGAAAAACTGGAATAAAGTATTTGAAGATAGCTCGCCAGTGCGGGCTGAGATTGTAAAAGGTGTATTGGAGTCGCATGGCATTCCTGCTTACATCCTCAATAAGACAGAGTCTGCTTACAAAATCCATGGCTATTCAGAAGTAATGGTTCCTGAGCAAGATTTTCACGAAGCTTCCAAAATTATCCAGAATGAGATCACCTTTTAAGCTAAGATCAAGATTTAATATTAATAATTACAGCAACCTTGCTCAGCGCATTATTACTGCATTGATAGGGGCGACATTGATAGTTTTTGGATCTGTATATAGTGAATGGCTGTATTTTATAATTTTCGGTGTCATATTAGCCTTTTCCCAAATGGAATTCTACCGGCTTTCAGGACTTGATGGGATGCTGCCATTAAAAACATTCGGGACATTTCTTGGGATTCTGATATTTTCTTTATCTTTTCTGATAGAAATGCAACATTTACAAGACAAATACTACTTCTTGATTTTCCCATTATCTTCCTTGGTTTTTTTCATCAAACTCTACAGAAAGTCCGATAAAAAACCCTTCACTGGAGTGGCATTTACGTTTCTGGGGATATTCTATGTGGCAGTTCCTTTTGCATTGCTGAATTTGGCCGCTTTTTCGGTAGATGGTACTTTCCATTATGAAGTAATTATAGGTTCTCTATTTATTTTGTGGGCATCAGATTCAGGCGCATATTTTGCAGGAACAAAATTTGGAAAGACAAAACTCTTTGAAAGGGTATCTCCTAAGAAGTCGTGGGAGGGTTTCTTAGGTGGAGCTGCCGCTGCATTTGCTGTTGCTTACTTTCTTGGATTGTATTTCATGTCACTTGCCGTTTGGGAATGGTTTTGTATCTCGACCATCATCATCATAGCTGGCACTTATGGAGATCTCATAGAATCTCTTTTCAAGCGAAGTATAGAGATCAAAGATTCCAGTAGGATGCTGCCAGGACATGGTGGATTTATGGATAGATTTGATGGATTGTTATTATCTGCCCCATTTATTGCAGCATTTTTGAAAATCTTTTAAAAATGCCTATATCTTATTGAAAATACTCGTTAATATTGTGTTGTAATTCAAAAAGCTAAACTATAAATAACCCAAATATGGCTTACATTGAACCGGCTCCGATCAAGGATGCAGAGAATCCGTTGGAGTCAATGATGGAGAGGTTTAACCTCGCAGCTGAAAAACTTGGACTTTCTGACGAAGTTTACAATGTTTTGAAGAATCCAGCTAAGCAAGTAATCGTATCGCTACCGATCACGATGGACAATGGAAAAATCAAAGTGTTTGAGGGAATTAGAGTGATTCACTCCAATATCCTAGGCCCTGCAAAGGGAGGGATTAGATTTGCTCCAGATGTACATCTTGATGAGGTAAGAGCATTGGCCGCATGGATGACTTGGAAATGTGCCGTAGTAGATATCCCCTATGGTGGTGGAAAAGGAGGTGTAAGATGCAATCCTAGAGAGATGTCAAAAGGTGAGATCGAAAGATTGATGCGAGCTTATACCCTTGCGATGATCGATGTATTTGGCCCTGATAAGGATATTCCTGCTCCAGATATGGGTACAGGCCCTAGAGAAATGGCTTGGCTTATGGATGAATACTCCAAAGCTCATGGAATGACTGTAAATGCAGTAGTTACAGGTAAGCCACTGGTTTTAGGAGGATCTTTGGGGAGAACTGAAGCTACAGGTCGTGGAGTGATGGTTTCTGCCCTAGCAGCGATGCAAAAGCTTAAAATCAATCCTTTTCAAGCCACCTGTGCTGTACAAGGATTTGGAAATGTAGGTTCATGGGCAGCTTTACTTTTGGAGGAGAGAGGTCTCAAGATAGTTTCAGTTTCTGACATTTCTGGAGCTTATCACAATGAGAATGGTATCAATATCCAAGAAGCAATAGCATATAGAGATAATAATAATGGAACCCTAGAAGGCTTCAAGGGTGCAGAGAAGTTATCTGATCCGATGGAATTGCTATTACTAGATGTAGATGTATTGGTCCCTGCTGCTGTAGAAGATGTGATTACTACCTCCAATGCAGATAAAATAAAAGCTAGGCTAATCGTAGAAGGTGCAAATGGACCAACTTCTGCCAAAGCTGATGCGATCATTAATGAAAAAGGCATCATGGCCGTTCCAGATATTTTGGCAAATGCAGGAGGTGTGACTGTCTCTTATTTCGAATGGGTGCAGAATAGACTTGGCTACAAATGGACAGCTGAACGTGTCAATAGAAGATCTGATAGGATTATGAAAGATGCTTTTGATAATGTGTATGAAGCTTCTGTGAAATATGATGTCCCCATGAGAATAGCTGCGTATATCGTGGCTATAGATAAAGTTGCTAAGACTTATACTTTCAGGGGAGGCTTCTAAAATCAAAAAAATAGAAAGTTTACTTATATTTGAGGTGTGAAAGTATAGCTTTCACACCTTTTTCTTTAAGCGTTGAAATCTACGATAAGACCATGACTATACATAAAGAAGGACGATCCCTTTTATTTTGGATGCTGATTATTTTAGCAATCTTGAATTATGGACTGTATTACTACTTGCCTTCGCAGGAGGTGTTGCTGAATGTAGTACTATTAGGAAGTGTTATACTTTACTTGATTGTATTGCAGTTTTTCAGGAATCCCTTTGTCCCAATACGAAATGATGATGGCGTGGTATATGCTCCAGCAGATGGTAAGGTCGTAGTGATCGAAGAGGTAATTGAAGATGAATATTTCAATTCAAGCAGAAGGCAGGTTTCGATCTTTATGTCGCCTATAAATGTTCACGTCAATAGGTCTCCGATTGCAGGGATTGTAAAGTTTTTTAAATATCATCCTGGAAAGTACCTGGTGGCGTGGCACCCTAAGTCAAGCACAGAGAACGAAAGGACAACCATGGTGATTGAAGGAAAAAATGGGACAGAACTTTTGGTAAGACAAATAGCAGGTGCTTTGGCTAGAAGAATCAAATGGTACGTAGATGCAGGTAGTCCGTTACAGCAATGTGGCGAATTTGGGTTTATCAAGTTTGGCTCTAGGGTTGATGTATTTTTACCACTAGATGCAGAGATACTTGTCGATATTGATCAAAAGACCAAAGGCGGCCATACAGCAATTGCCAAACTTAAGAATTAAGTTTTTTTTATTTTCTTTCGGCATATTTAAACTAAAGCCTGAATCATAAAAAATTAAAATCCCTCTTTAGTCAGAAATGATCTAAAGAGGGATTTTTTTTCCTAAAATCCGCAAGAGAATGTTGTAATCGGTTAATTAATACTGCTAATTGACCTCCAGGTTTCGCTCCATTATTTCTAATAATTTATTGGTAGTCAATAGAACCAGAAAGGTCTGCGAGTTTTAGATATATGGATATACGGAACTTTGCCAATAACCTTACAAAATTCCGACTTATCTAACTTCCGATATAAATTGATATTGGATACTTATGGATATTGACCATTAACAACCTGTTGAGCCAATGAATTGACGTTACTGGCAAAAAAGCGTATAATCAGATTTAGATATTTGATTGTTGCCTTGGCTTGTGCCTTTCTCTCCTTGGCTTGTGTCCCCACAAGCCAAAATCATCGAAATGCTTGTGACTCTGCAAACCAATCACCTGCCATTTTTTACTTCCTTGAAAGCCAATTTGGAAAAGTCTTTTTACTAAGCACTTGTTTCCAGTACAAAATCCCGAGGGTAAGGGTGCTCAGGAAAAAAATAAAAGTAGTCCATTCGTAGGTTCTTTTTCCAGATTTGCCTGTTTGTATATTTGAATCTTTGTCTTCAAGTGCTCTTTTCAATGATGCGATCTCACGTTCTTGCTTAGAAGCAATGTACTTATAATCGTTTTTTTCGTAAGTGATTTCTGTTTTTTGAATCTCACTGAGCATTTTCAGCTCATCCATGATTTGATTATCTTTTCTAATGATCCTTTCCATCCAATTGTTGGTTTCGATCATGTCTTTTTTTGTTCTATTACCAAAGATGCCCGATTTTTTACTTTCAGATTGCTGCCATTGTTGGTGCAAACTTTGCCTTTCTTGCATGAGCATTTCCAATTTGGCCTGGCCAAACAGCATCATAGGAAAAAGGAATAAAATCAGGGTGATGAGTCGCTTCATAGTGACAGGTATATTTATTTGATTTTAAGTAAAAAATCAAATAATGTGCCGAGAATAATTTTGGCACTTTTCAGCACAAAAAATTATCTGATTTTCATCCTTTTGCCAGCTCTTCTCTTGAATGCTCCTTGTCTACGTTTGTTGTTGGTGTAGAAATTATACAAAAAGTTAATCGCAAAAGCAGTAATGGTAAGAGGTACAAACATACTAGGTAGCATGGTCTTGATGCCAATAAGAATCAAAAATGCAGCAATTATCCCCATTTTAAATGAGGTGTGGCTCTCTGGATATACCTTTGCAACTAAGTAGAGACTTAAACTTTCAATGAGTGCCACGATGATCAGTAAGTACTTTAGCATCTGAGGCATAGTAGTACTTGCTGACCATACTACCCAAGCTAAACCTGCAATGACAAGTACTAGGCTGATGGACTGTATGGAAGTGTTTAGTCTCTCTCTCATTGGTTCTTACTTTTGGGTTGTTGTTTTATGCGATTTTGAAGTATTTGGTTCTTATCAAATTACTAAATAAAAAAAGCTCAAATTTCAATTCTTGCCTATATTCAGAGGAACATTTGTATAGCATGGATGTTTATTTGACTGTTTAATATATGGATAAAACTTAAAATAACAAAAAAATGTGCCTTGGTGTCTTGGGCAAACATGCTGTCAGTTTGACCAAATGTGACACCAAGGTACATGTATTGACAAAAATGAATTTATCTATTCAAAAGGTTTGCGAGGGTTCACAGGATTATAGTTTTCTTTTGATAAAGTCTGTCATCATGCTATATAGGTGCCAGCTCGTATTTCCACCTGATATTCCGTGGTTTCTATTGGGGTAGTAAAATGACTCAAACTGTTTGTCTGCTTTGATCAAAGCATCGACCAGATCTACAGCATTTTGAAAGTGTACATTATCATCACCTGTACCATGAATGAGCAAAAGATTGCCTTTCAGTTTATTGACATGTGTGATCGGACTGTTATCATCATACCCCGAGGGATTCAGCTGTGGAGTCTGTAGATATCTCTCAGTATAGATTGAGTCATAGTACCTCCACGTCGTCACAGGGGCCACTGATATTGCCGATTTGAAAACTTCGTTTCCTTTCATCAGGGCAAGCGAAGACATGTAGCCACCATATGACCATCCCCATATTCCTATCCTTCCTTTATCTACAAATGGTAAGGTGCCGAGGTGTTTTGCACCTGCAATTTGGTCTTCTGTTTCTAATGCACCTAAGTTTGCATATGTGGCATGCTTGAAAGCTCTTCCTCTTGCGCCTGTGCCTCTATTGTCCACGCATACTACGATATAGCCTTCTGTTGCAAGATGGTGATGCCAGAAGTCTCTTAAGCCTCCCCAGCTATTAGTGACATTTTGGGAGCCAGGGCCTCCATACACATACATGAGCACTGGGTACTTCTTAGATTCATCAAAATCAGCTGGCTTGATCATGTAAGCATTGAGAGGAGTGCCATCTACAGTTTCGAAATTGAAAAATTCTTTACTAGACATAGCAAAATTCCTCAGTCTGTCTATCAATTCTTGATTGTCCTCTAGTACTTGAAGTTCTTTTCCCGCTGTGTTATTTAAAGTGATCCTAGCCGGTCGATTAGCTTCAGTGTGTGTAGCAATATAATATTTGAAATCCTTGCTCATGTTGATATTATGTGTACCTGATGCTGGAGTAAGGATCTTTTTATTTTTTCCGTCTAGATTGATGACATAGAGATTCCTTTCAAGAGGTGAAGCTTCAGTAGAAGTGAAGTATATCTTTTTTCCTTTTTCATCCACACCAACAAGATTACTTACTTCCCAATTACCAGCGGTGATTTGTTTGATCAATTTCCCTGTCATGTCGTGGTGATAGATGTGCTTGTAACCATCTTGTTCAGATGTACGGATAAAGCCCTTATCGTCTTTGAGAAAATGGTAATTGTCGTTGAAGTCTAAATCCACATAGGTGTCAGACTTTTCTTGAAGGATGAGTTTACTCTCTCCAGAAGATGCATTTGCAGCTAGGAAATCTAGTTGATTTTGAAGCCTGTTGAGTCTGATATAAGCCAGAGTGTTTGAGGTTGCAGTCCAATAGATTCTTGGTAAATAAATATCAGTCTCTTTACCACTATCAACTTTTACAGTTTTGCTACTAGCAAGATCGTAGATATGAATACTAACTTCGGCATTTTTTTCTCCAGCCTTTGGGTACTTGAATTTGTAGTCTTCTGGATAAAGTTTTCCCCAAGTTTGCATATTGAATTCAGGCACTTCTGACTCATCGAATCGGATAAATGCGATTTTTTTTCCATCAGGAGACCATTCGAAGGCTTTTGCCATAGAGAATTCTTCCTCATAAACCCAATCGGCAGCACCATTGATGATATGGTTCCATTTTCCATCTTCGGTAACTTGAGTGATTTTTTGATCAGAAAGATTGACAATGAATAAGTTGTTGTCTTGAACATAGGCAACTTTATCATTGTCTGGAGAAAGTGTGGCATACATGATTTTTTCTCCATTGACAAGGAGTTGTGCGTCGCCTGATTTGAGATCTACGACGTGATTGATTGCTTTGCTAGATCTTCTGTATATCCTTTCGATATCAGAGGCAAGCAATGCCTTAGATTCGTCCGCATTGAAGCTATAGCTTGAAAAGTCCACACCAAGTTTCCCTCCATCTATTAGAGTTTCTTCTTGCTTTCCTGTGGCTACATTGATTTTTACTACCACAGGCCCAGTTGCTGTACGAGTTAATGAGCTATAGTACTGTCCATCCTTCATCCAGTTGATACCATATACTCCTTTCGCTGAAAATGTATTTGACTTGAAAACATCTTCTAGCGTTACTTTTTTCTTCTGTTGTGCAATAGTCGAATGGCAAAGCATAATCATCAGTACCAATGCCCAGATTTTATTTATTTGAATCATATTGAATATTTGAGTTTACATTTTGTTCAATTCTTAAATCAATGTAAAAAAAGTGAATTCTCCTCAATTTAACCAACTCAATTCATTTGGGAGGGTGATTTGTAATTTGGATTGTCTTTGTTATGTCCGTTTATCAAATTTTTTGATCAACTTCTGCACTTTTCCACTATATTCATTTCCAATAGTTTGGGACATTCTTAACTCGAGTATCGTCTTAATTTCAAATGGATCTTATTATGAGGATATGTTTGGTGATTTTATTCGTGTTTTCAAGTTTTTTGGCGTTTTCACAGGAAAAAATTCAACTTGATATAAATCAATCTCTTTTACTTTACCCTGAGATTTATTTTGTTGCGACCTTTGATTTGGATGAAAATGTTACTCTAAGTAGCTTGAATCAATTCTGTGAGGAGCAAGACACCATTTTGTTTTTGAATCAAGACGAGTGTAGTATCATTAAAGTACTCCCCTCAAGCATCGGATCGGATAGAGATATTCAGCTTTTGAAGGAGTCTGTCTTGGATTTCTTCAAAAATGTAAGTAATCCAATTGATATCAAATCGTATGGTAGAGAATATCTTCCGGAAAAGTATCTTGTATTTTGTAAACCTACGATCAAGCCAAATATAAAGTAGGATGATTTAAATGTAAAGTTTTCAAGTTTTTAACCTACTTTTGAATTCAGAGAAAAAAACTATTTTTGTAACTATGCTATCCAAAAAAACCAAATATGCTTTTCATGCCTTAACTTATTTAGGTAAAAATAGAGATCAAAAGACTGTATTGATTCAAGACATTGCAGCAGAATATGGTATTTCCCATAAGTTCTTAGAAAATATTCTCCTTGAGTTGAAAAAGGCAGGTATACTTGGCTCAAAGAAAGGAAAAGGTGGGGGCTATTACCTGATCAAAGAACCCAAGGATGTTGCGCTATCGAAAGTGATAAGGCTACTAGATGGTCCTATTGCTTTACTACCTTGCGTAAGCTTGAATTACTATGAACCATGTATTGAGTGTCAAGATGAAGGGAAATGCGGCTTAAATAAAGTGATGATTCAAGTAAGAGATGAAATGCTTAATGTTCTGGAAAACAAATCATTAGCAGATATTCTTGATAAAGAGTAAAATTTTTTTACCTATTTACCCTACTTTATTTATAGACTTTACATACTTTTGTAATTCATCATGAATTAAAATACTTATGATTCTGGATCAACCGATCAAAAAGTGGTTTGAAGATAAAACAGGAAAGGACAGTAACTTCAAGAGTATTGTGAAGTCAATCTCATGGAGGTTAGTAGGTACGATAGACACGATCGTGATATCCTATTTTATCACCGGACAGCTAAAGATGGCTGTATCTATAGGATCTATAGAAGTGATGAGCAAGATCATTCTTTATTACTTCCATGAGCGTGTATGGGAGAAATTGACAAAACCTAAAAAAGATGAGCTTACAAGAGAACTTGCATGATTTAAGAGAAAAAATAGACGGACTAACCCCAGAGGAAGGCCTACTATTTCTTTCAGACTTATTCCGGGGCAAAGTAGTTTTTTCTACTTCTTTGGGTCAGGAGGATCAAGTGATCACACAGATGATTGCTGATAACCTTATTCCTGTCCATATTTTTTCACTGGATACTGGAAGATTGTTTCCAGAGACATTAGACTTAGTGGCAAGGACCGAGACCAAATTTAAAAAAAGGATAGATCTGAAATATCCAGAGAGAAGCTCAGTGGAGCACTTGGTAAAAGAGCAAGGAATTAATGGGTTTTATGAATCGGTTGAAAAGAGAAAGTCATGTTGTTTTGTCCGTAAAGTAGAACCCCTTCAAAGGGCACTGAAGGGTAACAGTATTTGGGTCACTGGACTCAGAGCTGAGCAAAGCCCCAACAGAAGCGATATGAAAAAACTTGAATGGGATGAAACTAATGGTATCATCAAGTATAATCCATTGCTAGATTGGAGTTATGAGCAGCTGCTTCAATACATTGATGAAAAAAAGATACCCTACAACCCGCTTCATGACAAAGGCTTCATCAGCATTGGATGTGCGCCTTGTACACGAGCGATCTCAGAAGGAGAAGATCCTAGAGCAGGAAGGTGGTGGTGGGAAGATTCCAAAAAAGAGTGCGGACTTCATGCGAGATGACAATTTCCGAGAAATGGATTTAAACAAACCGAAACGAAACATTAAACTAGCTATCATGTCAAATCAATATATACCAAACCCTAAAGAAGCTGAATCGATACACATTTTAAGAGAAGTGGCGGCTCAGTTTGAGAAACCAGTATTGCTTTTTTCAGGAGGAAAGGATTCTATCACTTTAGTGAGGTTGGCTCAAAAGGCTTTTTATCCAGCAAGAATTCCCTTTCCACTTTTACACATAGATACAGGGCATAATTTTCCTGAAACGATAGCATTCAGAGATCAATTAGTTGAGGAGCTTGGTTTAGAGCTGATTGTGAGAAATGTGCAAGACTCTATAGATCAAGGTAAAGTCACTGAAGAAAGAGGTCGATATGCTAGTAGGAATACTTTGCAGACTACGACATTGCTTGATGCTATAGAAGAATTTAAGTTCGATGCATGTATAGGTGGTGCAAGAAGAGATGAAGAAAAGGCTAGAGCCAAAGAAAGAGTTTTTTCTGTAAGAGATGACTTTGGTCAATGGGATGAAAAAAACCAAAGACCTGAGTTATTTGACATGCTCAATGGTAGAATTCATCAAGGACAAAATGTACGTGTGTTCCCAATTTCTAACTGGACTGAATTGGACGTATGGGAATACATAAAAAATGAACAAATCAAGATTCCTTCCATATATTTTGCACACAAGAGAGAGGTCTTCTTCAGGGATGGTATGGTATGGACTGCAAACCAGCATGTCTATAGAGATCATTCGGAAGAAGTAGTAGAGCGAATGGTGAGATTCAGAACGGTGGGAGACATGACTTGTACCGCAGCAGTTCTGTCTGAAGCCGATACTTTGGAGGCTGTCGTTGAAGAAATCAGGCAATCGACCATTTCGGAAAGAGGAGCTAGGATCGACGATAAGCGCTCAGAAGCAGCCATGGAAAAGCGAAAGAAAGTAGGGTACTTTTAGAAACGAGATACGAGAAGCGAGAGATTAGAAACGAGAAACGAGAGACGAGAGACGAGAAGCGAGAGATTAGGGACGAGAGATTAGAAACAAGAATCAAGAGCCAAGAAACAAGAGTACGCGACAAAGTGACAATGGTACAGATCCAATCAAGATAGACAAGGATGTAAGACTCACAAAAAATAGAAAGTAAAGTGTTACAAAAATCAAGACTTTACTTCTCTGTGGGTTTTGCTAGAAAAAGATACTAAGATGACTGAAAATAGAAAATTGATAAAAATAGCTACAGCAGGTTCTGTGGATGATGGCAAGAGTACACTCATCGGAAGGTTGCTGTATGACACAGGCTCATTGACTACGGATAAGCTTGAGGCGATAGAAAGAAATAGCAAGCAAAAAGGCTATGATTACCTTGATTTTTCTTTGGCCACAGATGGGCTTGTAGCAGAGCGTGAGCAAGGTATTACGATAGATGTTGCTCATATCTATTTCAATACTGATAAGACCAATTTCATCGTAGCAGATACCCCTGGGCATGTTGAATATACGCGTAACATGGTGACTGGCGCCTCTACTTCCCAAGTAGCAATCATCCTTATAGATGCCCGAAAAGGTGTGATTGAGCAGACTTACAGACATTTTTTCATCAGTAATTTACTAAGGTTAAGTCACGTAGTCGTTGCTGTGAACAAAATGGACTTAGTGGATTATGATGAAGAGGTGTACTTGAAAATCAGATCAGATTTTGAAGCTTTGGTAGAGAAAAGTGATTTTAGTGCAGATCAGATTACCTTCATTCCTATCTCAGCCTTAAAGGGAGAAAATGTCTCTCAAAAATCGGAAATGATGAGCTGGTATGTTGGAAACACCTTGCTAGACCATTTGGAAGTGTTAGAGCCGAGCGATTTGCAAGAAAGTAGTACTGCAAGATTCCCTGTACAGTTTGTGATCAGGCCAAAGACGGAGGCATATCATGACTTCAGAGGATTTGCAGGCAAAGTATATGGTGGCAACCTGAAAAAGGGAGACCTGATCACTGTCTTGCCTTCATTTACTGAATCTAAAATCAAGTCTATACATTTCTTCGAAAATGAGATTGAAGAAGCCATAGCTGGTTCAGCTGTTACGATAACTTTAGAAAATGAAGTGAATGTAAGTAGAGGTGATATGATCGTGAGGTCTTCAGAGCTACCAAAATCAGAGAAGTCTATTATCGCAACTATTTGTCAAGTGAACAACAAGCCTCTCAGAGTAGGGGATAAATATACCTTGCAACATGGCGTCAATAGTGTCTTGGCAAAAGTGGATCAAATCCAAGCCAAGATTCATACAGACTTCTCCGGTGAAGAAGCCGTAGATCAGCTCAGACTAAATGACATTGGAAAGGTAACTTTCAAGTTAAGTAAGCCAATTCACTTCGACCCATATTTACAGAACAAATCAACTGGTAGCTTCATTCTTATCGATGAGGGATCATTTGATACAGTGAGTGTTGGGTTTATTGATTGAGGATTTGAGAAGGTAGATATTGGATTGTGACGTCGAAATTTCGATTACAAATTGACAAATCAATTACTACAGCAATTTGACAATACTTAGTACATCGTACTCTAGTACTTTGTACAACAAAAAAACCTATTGAATAAAATACGATGCAAAGCTTTAGAACAGAAATAGAAAATCCAGTAGTAGAGAAAGATATCATCGAATTGGAAAAGAAAATCGCTCTTTTCAAGGATGGGAAGATTGATGATGAAAAATTCAGAAGCTTGAGGCTTGCCCGTGGGATATATGGGCAGAGACAGCCAGGTGTTCAGATGATTCGGATCAAGCTTCCTTATGGAAGGGTGAGTTCGGAGCAGTTGCATAGAATCTCAGAAGTATCAGATAAGTACTCTACAGGAAGACTACACATTACGACACGTCAGGATATTCAGATCCATTATGTGAAAATAGATCAGACCCCTGAACTATGGGCAGAGCTTGAAAAAGACGATGTGACCATCAGAGAAGCATGTGGCAATACAGTAAGAAATGTGACAGCATCAGAAATGGCAGGGATTGATCCTAATGAGCCATTCGATGTGACGCCTTATGCTGATGCTACTTTTAAGTATTTCTTGAGAAACCCTATCTCTCAAGAGATGGGGAGAAAGTTTAAAATCGCATTTTCATCAAGTGACGAAGATACAGCACTTGCATACCTTCATGATATTGGGGTGATTCCTAAGATAAAAAATATTGACGGTAAGGAGGTCAGAGGCTTCAAAGTGCTTCTTGGTGGAGGGCTTGGTTCACAGCCAAGACATGCAGATGCAGTATATGAGTTTTTACCAACAGATAAGTTAATCCCTTTTATAGAAAGTGTGATTAGAATCTTCGATAGGTTTGGTGAAAGAGCCAAAAGAATGAAGGCAAGGATGAAGTTTTTGGTCAAGGATCTTGGGCTGGATGCTTTTTTGAGCTTAGTTCAAGAAGAAGAAAAATCCCTACCTTTCAAAACCTACCCCATTGATCACACAGCCTATGAATCGGCTCAGGCACTTCCTTCTAATGAAATCATTCAGGTCGATGAGCCAGTAGAATTGGCTTATGAGCAATGGAAATTGACCAATATCATTCCGCAAAAACAGGAAGGGTTTGTAGCGATAGGTATAAAAGTGAAATTGGGAGATTTTTATACTGACAAAGCTAGACTCTTGGCTGATTTAGTGAAAAACCATGCAAATAATGAGATCAGGTTTACTTTAAGACAAAACATCTTGATAAGGGACGTGCGGATTGAGCAAATTCCATTTTTCTATCAGGAATTGAAAAAGTTAGGTTTCGTAGAAAGGGGTTATAATACACTCGGAGACATCACAGCATGTCCTGGTACAGATACCTGTAACCTAGGTATCGCTTCCAGTACTGGAGCAGCAGCCATATTGGAGGAGGTGATATTCAAAGAATATCCAAAATATCTCAACAATAAAGACCTTACCATAAAGATTTCTGGGTGTATGAATGCCTGCGGTCAGCATAATATGGCTTCAATTGGATTTCAAGGTATGTCTATCAAGGCCGGTAAAAATGTGCTTCCAGCTTTGCAAGTTCTCCTAGGTGGAGGAACTCTCGGAGATGGTACGGGAAGATTTGCTGATAAAGTGATCAAGATTCCAAGTAAAAGAGGTCCTCAAGCCTTGAGGATTTTACTGGATGATTTTGAATCGAATGCACAAGAAGCAGAGCCGTTTTTGGCATATTATGATAGACAAGGTCAGATGTATTTCTATGAAATTCTCAAAGACATAGCTAGCATCGATGATGTAGTAGAGAGTGATTTTATAGATTGGGGAAATAATGATCCTTACGTAAAAGAAATCGGCGTAGGTGAATGTGCTGGAGTGATTATAGATTTGGTGTCTACCCTTTTGCTAGAAGCAAGAGAAAAGATAGCAAATGCTGAAGAGAGTCTTCAAGCCAAAGCTTGGTCGGATGCCATTTATCATACTTATGCCGGTCTTGTAAATACAGCAAAAGCTATCCTACTCGCTGAAGGAGTGAGTACCAACTCACATGCGAGTATATTGAAACAATATGATGAGGTGTTTACTGAATCAGGAAAGATTGATTTGGGAGCTTCAATTGAAGCTATCACCTATCAGATAAAAGAAAATGAACCTTCAGAGACATTTGCTTTGAGTTATTTTGCTCAAGCACAGCAGGTTTTTGACACAATCAGTGATTACAGGGCCAAAGAAGTACAAGCATGAGAAATGAAATCAAACCTAAAGTAACCCTAGTAGGAGCTGGACCTGGTGATCCTGAACTGATCACGCTAAAGGGGATTTTGGCGATCAACAAAGCCGATGTGGTCCTTTATGATGCCTTGATAGATCCAGCTTTGCTCAAGCATGCTCCCGACAAGGCTATCAAAATATATGTAGGCAAAAGAGTAGGTAAGCATTCTTGCCCTCAGGAAGATACCAATAGATTTTGCGTAGAATACGCCTTAAAATATGGCCATGTGGTTAGGCTAAAAGGTGGTGACCCATTTGTATTTGGGCGTGGATCTGAAGAGATAGATTACATTGAAGCTTTCGGAATCCCCACAGAGGTTGTTTCGGGGATAAGTTCTTCTGTAGCTGTGCCTGCATCTGTAGGCATACCAGTGACCAAAAGAGGTGTTTCGGAGAGCTTTTGGGTGATCACAGGTACGACTTCTTCAGGAGAGATCTCTAGAGACATCGCACTTGCAGCTCAATCCACGGCAACTGTTGTAGTTCTGATGGGCACAAAGAAACTGGCTGAAATTGTCCAAATTTACAAGCAAAATTTCAAAGCTGATCTCCCTATAGCAATCATTCAAAGTGGCACTACCAAAGACCTGAAACTTGTCGCAGGTACTATCAGTGATATCCAAGAAAAAGCAGTGAGCGAAGGCATTGGTGCTCCAGCCATTATCATCATTGGTGAAGTTGTCAAAGAAAGCTATAGACTGAAGGAGATTTATGGTGAAGTGGTAAACGTTGAAGTCAATAGAATTTGATATATTGGCAATATTTTCTGGAAATACGATTTCTTCAATATGTGGATGTTTTGGTTTGTGAGGACACAAACCTAGGGGGGTATATTATTGGAATACAGTAGAAATAAATTGAAATAAGATAGAAATACTTCACCCTAGCTCTCAAGCTTTTTTATTTCTATCCAGTTTCTTGGATTGTATTTCAATATCCCAGGGCAAATATTCATCGATTTCTATTTCAAAAAATTTCGCCAAAGGCATATTTCTATATGGATATACGGAACTTTGCCAATAACATTACAAAATTCCGATTTATCTAACTTCCGATATAAATTGATATTGGATACTTATGGATATTGACCATTAAGAACCGATTGAGCCAATGAATTGAAGTTACTGGCAAAAAAGCGTATAATCAGATATTTCTAAGAATGATCTCTCTTTGCAAAGCATCTAAAATCTAAAGTCCCAACCGCCACAGCGGACAAGTTATCAAGCATCCCATATCTCATGTCTAAAAATCAATTATATCCAATCTTCCTTAAAGCGCATGAACTCAATTTTCTGCTAGTTGGTGGAGGGTTTGTGGGGACTGAAAAATTGACTTTTTTACTCAAAAGTAGTCCTAAAGCTCAGGTGACAGCAGTTTCTAAGGAATTCAATGATGAGTTTTTGGAGATAGCGGAGTCAGCACCCAATGTCACTTTGATTCAGGATGAGTATCAAGAAAAATACCTTGGAGGCAAACACATTGTGATTGCGGCCACAAATTTTCCTGAAATCAATAAGCAAATTCGTGATGAAGCTAAAGAGAGGTTCCTTCTCGTAAATGTGGCCGACACACCGAATCTATGTGATTTTTATTTGGGGGGAATTGTGACAAAAGGAAACCTGAAGATTGCCATAAGCACCAATGGCAAATCTCCTACAACAGCCAAAAGACTTAGACAGCTTCTGGAAGAAGTACTCCCAGAAGAAGTAGACGACTTGCTTGAGAATCTCAATGCATATCGCGATACGCTCAAAGGTGATTTTGAATATAAAGTGAAAGCCATGAATGAAATTACCGGTTTGCTGGTGGAGAAGAAAGGGTAGTGAGAGAAGAGGCGAGAGATTAGAGACGAGAAACGAGTGAGAAACAAAAGCTAAGAGCCAAGATGCAAGACAAGCCCAGAAGCAAGTGTCAGATATGTTAAAGAAACAATCAAATTGATGAGTCCTGTAAGAACTACCGACATCTTAGTGCTGGGTTTTAACCCAGAGAGATTAGACACAAGAAACAAGATACAAGGCACAAGAAACAAGATACAAGACACAAGAGGCAAGAGGCAAGTGTCAAGACAAGAAGAGATTCAAAATTCGATAGTTGAGATGATTGTTTTGATGTCATCGGTTAGGACGAGTCAAGCTTTAAGTTGTCTCTCGAAGATTTTGTATTTAAATTTACCGAATGAAAATATGCTTTGCTACCAATAACAAGAAAAAGATAGAAGAAGTAAAGGCTGCTTTAGGTTCGTCTTTTACAATAGTTTCGCTCGAAGAGATAGGTTGTCAAGAGGAATTACCAGAGACTGGGGACACTTTGGATCACAATGCCTTCCAAAAAGCGAGATATGTAAAGGATAATTATGGGGTAGATTGTTTTGCAGATGATACAGGTCTTGAGGTAGAAGCACTTGATGGTGCTCCTGGAGTATATTCAGGAAGGTATGCAGGTGAGCCTAGAAGTGATGAGAGAAATATCGACAAGTTACTTAGCAACTTGGAGGGAGTTTCAAATCGCAAGGCTAGATTTAGGACTGTGATAGCATTGATCTTGGATGGTGAAGAGCATAGCTTTGAAGGCCAGGTAGATGGGGTTATTTTGGATAAGCGGACAGGAGATGGAGGTTTTGGCTATGATCCTATTTTTAGGCCAGAAGGATATGATAAAACTTTTGCCGAATTGAGCTTGGCAGAAAAGAATAAAATAAGCCATAGAGGTAAAGCTGTAGAGGCTTTGGTGAAGTTTTTGAAATAATTCATTAATTTTGTCCCTTATGAGTAAACCGTTTATTGTTGGAATTACTGGAGGAAGTGCTTCTGGGAAGACACTTTTTCTAGACAAGCTTCTCCATTCATTTGAACCCAATCAAGTGTGCCTGATTTCACAGGACAATTATTACAAGCCCAGACATCAGCAACCAATTGATGATAAAGGAGTACATAATTTTGATACCCCAAATTCAATTGACTTTGAAGAATATGCTGCTGATATCAAAAAACTTCAAGCTGGAGAGACTGTCTACAGGCAAGAGTATACTTTTAACAATCCCAACAAAAAGCCAAAAACATTAGAGTTTGCTCCTTCCCCTGTGGTGGTAGTGGAGGGAATCTTTGTACTATACTACCCAGAGCTTGCCAATTTACTTGATCTAAAAGTATTTATAGATGCCAAAGAATACATCAAGCTCAAAAGAAGAATCGTAAGGGATAAAGTAGAGCGTGGCTATGATTTGGATGATGTTTTGTACAGATACGAGAGCCATGTGATGCCAACTTATGAAAAATACATCGAACCATTCAAGCATGATGCAGACATCATTGTGCCAAACAACAGGAGTTTTGAAAAAGCACTAGATGTAATCAAAACTTACATGAGGGCTAGAATGTGATCATTTTGAGGGGTTTAAATAAGCATTTAATTTAATTTTAAAACCTAGGAGTGATTGAAATATACAATTTTTCATATATTTGTTCCTCAATGAAGCAATCAGATCAGAAATACAGCCTAATTAGACAGCGAATCACCTTGGTGATGGTTCTGTTTTTTTGCATGCTGGTATCTGGAATGGAATATTTTCCTAGTGATGTTCGCGATGATCAAACAAAGACTGAGTCATCAAAAGAATCCAAAGAATCTAATCCAAATCAAACGTTTTTAGATGTAGCGGTAGATGCAGTGGTTCCATTTGTGACCACAATAGCCCAATCTACTTTTTATGTTATATATGAGATCCTTGATTTTGAGAGGATTTCCACATTCAATTCAAATTTAAGCATTGTAAGTAACCTTACATTTAGGGAAGTACTTTTTGAAAGAATCATCTCTACCAACGCACCCTAAGCAACAACCTTCTCCATTTTACTTTTGTAGCTTCATCTGCATGATGTAGCTTTAAGTCTATTTATCCATTTCAAAAAATCAATCTATAATTATACTATTACTATGCGTAACCAAGGTGTTATTGTGTTTTTGACAGTCATTGTGACGGCGCTCTGCCTTTACTACTTGTCATTCACATTTGTATCAAGCAACATCCAGCAAAAGGCTGTTGAATATGCCACTGATGAAGTGGGTAATGTCGATTTCAACAAGAAGCAAGCTTACTTGGACTCCATTTACAGAGAGCCAGTGTACAACTTCTTGGGTGCAAAATTCACATACAAAGAAATCAAAGAAACTGAGCTTGGTCTTGGTCTTGATCTTCAAGGTGGTATGCACGTCACCCTTGAGGTTTCCCCAGTGGAGATTGTCAAAGGACTTGCTGGTAACAGTAAAGACCCAATGTTCAATGCTGCCCTAGAGGAAGCAACTGAAGCTGCTAAAACCTCGAATCAAAAATTTGTAGATCTTTTCAATAATGCTTGGCAAGCTAAATCTGGAGGCAAAAAGCTTAACACAGTATTTGCTACCGCTGCTAATAGAGGAAGAATCTCTCTAGAATCTTCTGACTCTGATATCTTAGGGATCATCGATGCAGAGATTGAGAATGCAATCGAAAGGTCATTCAATATCTTGAGAACAAGGGTAGATAGATTTGGTACATCGCAGCCAAACATCCAAAGAATCCAAGGAACTGGTAGAATTCAAATCGAACTTCCAGGTGTGGATAATCAGGAACGTGTGAGAAACTTGCTTCAAGGAGTGGCTAAGCTACAGTTTTGGGAAGTTGCTGAGATCAATGATTACTTAGGTGAGCTTGAAGCTGTGAACTCAATGCTAGTGGCTGAAACTAAAGCCAAGAAAGGTGAAACAACCCCTGTTCAAGAAAAAACAGAAGAGGATTCAGACGATGCTGAGGCTGCTGAAGACAGTGCTTCAGAGCTTGAAAGACAATTGTCAGACAATGAGGATTTAGATTTCTCATCTGAAGTATCACCAATCTTTGCATTGACCAAAGCTAATTATGCCTTAGTCTATGAAATGAGGGATACTGTGACTATCAATAGAATCCTAGCGAGAGAGGATGTGAAGTCTTTGCTTCCTAGAGATGTGAAATTCCTATGGGCAGTGAAGCCTACCAAAAGTGATAACATGGAGTTATTGGAGCTTTACGGTGTTAGAGTACCGCGTAACTCTGACCAAGCCCTAATGGAAGGTGATGTGATCACAGATGCTAGACAAACTTTGGATCAGACATCTAGACCAGCTGTCAGCATGCAAATGAATGCAGATGGTGCTAGAAAATGGAGAAAAGTTACTGGTGAGAACATTGGTAAAAGAATCGCAGTGGTACTTGATGATTATGTATATACCGCACCCACTGTACAAGGTGAAATTCCTTCTGGTCAATCTGAAATCACAGGTAACTTCAGTTTGGATGAAGCTAAAGATTTGGCGAACATCCTTAAGTCAGGTAGCTTGCCTGCACCTACCAAGATTGTAGAAGAGGCGTTTGTGGGGCCTACATTAGGTAAAGAAGCAAGTAACCAAGGTGTGATTTCTATGATCGCGGGCTTGGTATTGGTAGTGTTGTTCATGGTAGCTTACTACTCCAAAGGTGGATTTGTGGCTATTGCAGCGTTGGTATTCAACGTATTCTTTATCTTGGGTATCTTGGCACAGCTTGGCGCTGCACTAACCCTTCCGGGTATTGCAGGTATTGTATTGACCATAGGTATGTCGATTGATGCAAACGTCTTGATATTTGAGAGGATCAAAGAAGAGCTACGTAATGGTTCAGGCTTGCTAGCAGCGATCAACGAAGGTTATGGAAAAGCATTCTCTGCAATTCTAGATTCAAATGTGACTACATTCTTGACTGGTGCTATCCTATATGCTTTGGGTCAAGGTCCAGTGAAAGGTTTTGCAATCGTATTAATGATCGGTATAGCTTCCTCCTTCTTCTCAGCGGTATTTATCACAAGAGTGATTGTGTACTGGATGAGCAAAGGAAAAGGTGACAAAGCAAGTATCTCTTTCTCTTCACCATTGGCGAAAAATGTCTTGAGTGAGTTGAACATTGATTTCTTGAGTAAGCGTAAAGTTGCTTACCTCTTCTCTACTGGTTTCATCATCATTGGTATGGCGGTAGCCTTGATCAATGGGCTTAAGTTTGGGGTAGATTTTACAGGTGGTAGATCGTACATCGTTGAGTTTACACAGCCAGTCGCTACCTCAGATTTGAAAGTAGGTTTGGATGGTGAGTTTGATGGATCTGTTGAAGTGAAGACCTTTGGTGGAAACAATATTTTGAAAGTAACTACTTCTTACTTGATCAATGAAGATGATGATGCTTCAAATGCCGAAGTAGAAACGAAAGTAAGAGAAGGTATAGCTACAGTTACTGGATTGAGCTATACTAGAGATGCCGAAAACATGAGTGATGGACAGTTTTCTATTACAGGTACTTCTAAAGTAGGCGCTACAGTTGCTGATGATATCAAAAATTCATCGGCAGAAGCGATGTTCTTCGCTTTGATTGCAATCTTCTTATACATTTTGTTAAGATTCCGTAAGTGGCAGTTCTCTTTAGGATCGATCATTGCCTTGATCCACGATGTGTTCTTTGTGATTGCAGCTTTTGCTATTGCAAGTGCATTAGGTGCCACTTTTGAGATCGACCAAGTATTTATTGCAGCAGTCTTGACAGTAGTAGGTTACTCTATCAATGATACGGTGATTGTATTTGACAGAATCAGGGAAAATATTGAGAATAGAGGTACATCTAAGCTCGTGAAAATGTTCAACGATGCCATCAATCAGACCATGGCTAGAACATTGATTACATCGTTCACTACTTTGGTCGTAGTACTTGTACTATTGATCTTTGGTGGAGAAGTGCTTAGAGGATTCTCATTTGCTTTGTTGGTCGGTATCGTTGTGGGTACTTACTCTTCTATATATATCGCTACTCCAGTAGTGGTGGATTTGATGAAGAGAGAGATAGAAAGTGAAAATGCTGAAAGTGCTAAAAAACCAGCGTAAAAATTATAAGTTTTGATCTTATCAGGTCAAAGATATTAGACAGTAGAAAGGGAGTCCAGAAGGACTCCCTTTCTTGATTTATGTCAATTTTCAAGTAAGAAATCTTGAAATTGTTACGATATCCTTAAAAAAATACCCTGATCAGGGTATTTTTTAGGCTGTCGATTGCTCGTACCTTTGAGGTAATAAACATATGAACTATGGTTTTTTATCTTATCTGCATAGGCATGGGCCTTTTTGCTTCACTTTTTTATTGGGGAGTCAAAAACAAACCAAAATTCAAAAATCACAATGTTATTTTGATCATATTGATTTTAGTATCAATAATGGAAGTTGCAGGATATTATACTTCTCGTAGAAGTATCAATAATTCGTTGTTGTATAACATAGGGTGGGTGTATGTCGAATCGCTTTTATTGATTTTTTATTTTTATTCTTTTCAACTTACCCAGCGTGAAAAGAAACTTATTCGATGGGTGACTATTTTATTTTTTTCTTGGGGTTTATTTAATTCGATTTTTTACCAGAATATTATTTTCACCTTTCAATATTTTAGTTTTTTGCCTTTTGCCATATTTATAGTGTTTTTGTCCATGTATTTTTTATATAAGGTATTGACATTGAAAATGTATGCAGACAGGAATCTACTTGAAGTGCCACATTTTTGGATAGTTACTACTATTTTGTTTTTTTACATAGAGGCGATTGTTCTATTTGGTACTTACCAATTTTATCCAGAAATTGTTGTTGCAAATGTAAAGCTCTTGTTCGGGTTCAATAGGTTTATTGCATCTCTCATGTATTTATCATTTGGGTTCTCCTTTTTAGTTCCGCTCATCAAGTTTCAATATCAATCAAGAAGTATTTCTTGAAACCACTAAAGTAGAGTAAAATGAAAAAAGTAACATTTAAAAAATTTAGAGCATATTACAGAAAGCACGGGAAAATCAATAATCCTGGTATAAATTCTCACGGGAAATCCATAAATGAACAAACTAATTGGGTTTGGTTTGATAGAGAGACCATCGAAGCGGCTCTTGCTCATGCAGATCCGCGTGGGAAAGTCGGTGGTCTTAAGATGTATTTTGGACAATACGATGAAGAAACGATAAATTGCTTACCTAAAGATTGCAAGAAAAAAGAAGCATACATTGGTAGAATTTCGCTAGTTTTGGTTCCAGCTAATAAGGTAGAGAAAGGTCTGGAAGAAGTTAAGTTTTCAGAAGAAGATGGTGGCTGGAATGGTGGCGTGATATGCCCACCTGATTGCACTGTAGAAGATAATGAGTAAAGATGTCAATAATTGAATTGTATATTGGATTAATTCTGTTGGGTTTTCTCTTGAGCATCCCCCATTTCTTCAGAAGACACAACTATGTTAAAGAACACAAATCAATTTTTACAATTCTTTGCTTGGCTATTTCATTAGAGACTACAGGGTTTCTAATGGCAAGAAATGGTAAGATCAATGTTCATTTGTACAATATTTTTTTTGTTTACCTCGAAACACTTTTGATCCTGTTTTTTTTCTTAAAAGTATTTCACTCAGAAAAAGAAAAGATAATAATAAAAGCTTCAATGCTTGTTTTCGCTACTTGGGGATTAGTTTATGCTTTATTTATTGAGAATATTTATACCTTTCATTCTATATCTTTCTCGATAGGGAGCTTTATGATCATCTTGTTTTCAATCTATTATTTTTTCAGGATTTTTATTTTTGAAATACAGAATTTGGATAGGCTTTCATTGAATCCCATATTTTGGCTGATGGTTTTAATTTTTTTGTTCTATGCTACTACATTTCTTTACTTTTCATCATTTCTAATGGTGATCGAATTAGATAAGGAGTTTAGCTTTACACTAGGATATTTAGTGAAGATCATGGCGATGACAATGTATTTAGGTATGGGTTTGGTATTTTATCTGCCCATTCTGTCTAGAATCAACAATAGGCAGCTGACTTAAATTGGTGTAAAGGAAAATCAATAACCAGTATTTATACAATGTTTTCTTTGTCTATGTAGAGACACTCTTGATTCTTACTTTTTTCTTAGTTGTGTTCCATTCATTGAGAGAAAAGTTGTTGATCAAAATAGGAATGGTTGCTTTTGGTATTTGGGGAACTCTTTATACTGTTTTATTTGAGAGTATTTATACTTTTCATTCCTTATCATTTTCATTGGGTAGTTTGATGATTATTTTCTTTTCATTTCTCTATTTTTTTAGAGTTTCTGTTTTGGATAATTATAGTTCGGAAAGGCTTTCGTTTGATCCTGTATTTTGGATTATGGTAATGATCCTACTTTTTTATACGACTACGTTTTTATACTTTTCCTCGTTAACTTTTGTAATAGAGTTAGATAGGTCTCTCAGTTACTTATTAACCCGTCTAGTGCAATTCATGTCAGTGACAATGTACCTAGGTATGGGGATAGCATTATACCTTCCTTTATTCTCAAAAAAGAATTCAAATGATACTTTGAATTAGGGAAATTGTTATCAAAGCAAAAATTAGGTATTTTTACCTGCAGCTTTATTACCAATCATGACAGAAGGAGCACCGAGTATATTTCTTATTATTCTTTTGGGATTTGTCCTGACGCTACTGATGGGTTCATTTATAGTATTGATGGCTCTGCTTCATCGAAAACGTCAACTAGAACATATTCAAAAGATAGACGCATTACAATCGGAGTTTGACAAAACTATGCTGCGTGTAGAGAAGGAAATCCAAGAGGATACATTAACCCATGTAGGGCGCGAACTTCACGATAATATTGGTCAATTGCTTTCTTTGACCAAACTGACGCTCAGTAGCAACAAGCCCGAGAAATCTATAGAAGCTAAATCATTGCTCAATCAAGTGATCAAGGAAGTACGAGGATTGTCAAAATCTCTCAACCTTGACTGGGTGAGCCATGTTAGTATTGATGATTTTATTAAGAGGGAACTTGCTAAGCTAGAAGCACTTGACTTTTGCAAAGTAGAATTCGAAAATATTGGTCATGCTTTTGAAATTGATAATTCGAAAAAACTCGTGCTTATCAGAGTGATTCAAGAGTGTCTCAACAATGCAATCAAACATGCCAAGCCTTCATTAATCATTTTGAAGATCCATTATTTTCCTGATCATGTTCAAATACTGGTTTCAGATGATGGACTAGGTTTTGAAATAGGATCTTCCTGTGAAGGTTCTGGTTTACTCAACTTGAGCAAAAGAATGGAGATGATAGGAGGTACGATACTAATCAACTCCGAATTACAAAAAGGTACTCAAATCAAACTTAAATTGCCAAGTTCAATGATTTAAGTTATCTTTTGGATAAAATTGATCACCCAATGATTAGATTAGCTTTAGCTGATGACCATAGAATGTTTGTAAAAGGTATAGAAAGTATCCTATACGATGAGGAAGACTTCCATGTAGAAGGCGTGTTTTTTAATGGTCAAGAGCTTATGAATTTCTTAAAAACCAATACTGTAGATGTGGTCATTACTGACATGAATATGCCAATAATGAATGGAGAGGATGTGATTAAATCTATTAAGAATGAGTTTGCAAACACAAAAGTCATAGTGCTCTCCATGTATGATGAAGAACCTATCTTCAAAAAATGTCAAAAAGCAGGAGCGGATGCCTACGTACTCAAAGATGCAGACCCTGACGAGTTGAAGTATACCATACGTGAGGTTTATGAAAATTCCCACGTGATGAATTTTCAGAAGGCGATAAAGCAGAATGTCGAAGATCCGGTAGATGATCTTTTCAAGATGCGCTATGAACTTACAAAACGTGAAATGCAAATCTTAAAGCTCATCAAAAGTGGAATGACCAATAAGGACATGGCTGAAAGTCTGCATTTAAGCCAATTGACGATTGAGTCTCACAGGAAAAAAATTTATAGTAAACTGAAAGTCAACTCTGTAGTGGAGTTGTTGAATAAAGTTTCAGATATGGTAATTTGATTTTTATGAATCCTATTAGAACAGCCTTGGTTGGCTTTGGTAATGTTGGTGAAAAAACACACGCTCCTTTAATTCAAGCATGTCCTTATTTAGAGCTTTGTGCTGTAGTGGAGCGTTCTCAGCAAAAATCTAAAGTAAAGTATCCTCATGTGGAAGTGTACAGAAGCCTTGAAGCGCTTCTGGAGGCAGATGCAGCTGACTTGATGGTTATCGTAACACCGAATGACCTTCATTTTGAGCAAGCAAAACTGTGTTTGGAAAGAGGCAAGCATGTCTTGGTAGACAAGCCTGTTACCATTTCAAGCCAAGAAGCTATGATTTTGAAGCGCATCGCAAAAGAGAATGGGCGGGTCTTGTCTGTGTTTCAAAATAGGAGGCTCGATGGGGATTTCAAGACAGTTCAGAAGCTTATCTATGAAGAGAAATTGGGAAAGCTAGTTCATTTTGAGTCTCACTTTGATAGATTTAGACCTCAAATAAGTGATAATTGGAGAGAAAAAGATAATCTAGGCAATGGGATAACCTATGATTTGGGTACTCATTTGATCGATCAGGCTGTGTGTCTTTTTGGAATGCCGAAGTGGGTAAAGGCTGAAATCAGGGTCCAAAGAGCCAATGCCATAGCTGATGATTTTTTTGATATCATATTGGGTTATGATTCGCCCTATGTCAGATTGACGGCATCTGTTTTGAGTAATGCTCCAATGCCTAAGTTTTTGCTTCAAGGATATAAAGGCTCATACATAAAGTATGGTCTTGATGTACAAGAAAAAGCACTGAAGGCAGGTATAGCGCCAAAAGGTGATGACTGGGGAGTAGAGGATGCAAGTGCATGGGGTAAAGTTTACTTTGCTGACAAAATTGAACCTATTCAGACTGAAAGAGGAGATTATAGGGATTTTTATTCCAATCTTGCTAAATCAATTCGAGGTGAGGAGACATTGATGGTGAAGATGGACGAGGCCATTAATGTGCTCAAAATCATTGAGTCTGCCTTTGAAAGTAATGAATCAGGGCAAAAAATAGTCATTTAATGTAAAATAAGATCATTTTTGGCAAAGTGTTTGAAAAGGGGATGTTCATACTAATTATTCAAACACAATGAAAAAATTAATGTTCTTTTCAATGCTACTGTTTTTTGCAGTGGTATCTGAATCCAGGGCCCAGATAAGCGCTGGTGTTCAACAGTTGAGTTCTGCTACTTTTGCATCTATCGGTACAGATCCAGACAATAAAATGTTTGGAGAGGCTAGGGTTTCGACAGGTCGAAGAGTCGGAATTGAAGGTACATTTGGGTACAACTTTGTCCAGAAGGATGAGGTGAACTTCTACAGTGGTTTTCATTTAGGTACAGAGGGCAACAGGGATGGAGTTTACCTTGGTATTCCTTTGGGAGTGCTTGTAAAGCCATTTTCCAATACAAGAAACTTTGGGTTTTTATTGGAAGCATCCCCTATTTTCCCTACCGAATATGGTAATTACTTCAGGGCGGGTATAGGTATGAAATATACTTTCAGGTAAGTTTCTAAATTACACACTTAGATTGTTTTATTGTCTCCAATTTGGTGTTGAGATATCTTAGCTATGGTTATTTGATGAATTATAGTTAAGTTATTTCAATACCTTTTTTTAATGTATATACTGAGCATTACCAGTAATTAAAGCATGTGTTTTTAACTTGGTTTGGATATTTGTTCTATTAATTACTGATGATTATTGACTTAAACCATCCGATTTGGCTCATGAATGGATATCACGGTAAAAGAAGCGTGTTGGTATTTTTTCACATTATCAGTGTCAACTAAGGGTTATTTTAAATCAGCTATTATTAGAGATTTAAGGTTTTCTGGAGACTTCAAGTAGAGGGATCAATATTTGATCTATGAGCATTTTATCCGCATCTTTGTAGCATGAAAGGCAAGCTTTATCTCATACCTTCTAGCCTGGCAGAGGATACCTCTCAGTATATCATGTCGCCTCAGGTCAAAGAAGTCGTCAAAAACACCCAATATTTTTTGGTAGAAGAACTTCGTACAGCAAGAAGGTACATCAGTAGCCTGAGAATAGGAGTAGTTATAGAAGATTTGCATTTTGAAATCTTGAATAAGAAGACACGTGCCCCACAGCTTCAAGAATTGATGAAGCCAATACTGGAGGGTAAGGATATGGGAATAATTTCAGAGGCTGGATGCCCGGGAATTGCAGATCCTGGAGCCATTGCTGTAGCTTGGGCTCATGAAAAAGGTATTCAAGTGGTGCCAATCTCAGGCCCAAGTTCTATGTTTTTAGCTTTGATGGGCTCGGGATTCAATGGGCAATCTTTTGCCTTTCACGGGTATCTTCCAATTGATAAAAAAAGTAGGATTGCCTCCATAAAGGCACTTGAGTCAGATTCTGTCAAAAGTAATCGAACACAAATATTCATGGAGACTCCTTTCAGGAATAACCCCCTTTTTGATGATTTGAAAAACAACCTACACCCCAATACCCGACTTTGTATTGCTAAAAATTTGACTGGTTCGGATGAAATGATTCAGACAAAAACAATTCAACAATGGAAAAAAGCAAACCTAGACCTTCACAAAGTTCCAACTGTTTTTGTAATCTATGCTGGCAATTAGAATTGCCTATGAAAGTAAATATTAAAGAATCAAAACCTGACAGGTGTTTATTACACAGAAGTAACCATTGACTTTCTGATCAAATGACCTGTCAGGTTTTATGAGTATCTATTTTTTGAATTTACCAAGTCAAGCGATGACACTGTAGAGCTCTTTAAGCTTTGTGATTGTATAATCTACTTCTTCGGTAGTGTTGAACCTGCTAAAAGAAAATCTTACAGAATCTCTCTCTGCTTTGGCTCCCAAAGCTCTCAATACATGAGATCCGACAGTCGCCCCACTGCTACAAGCAGACCCACCTGATGCTGATATACCATTGAGATCAAGGTTGAATAGCAGCATGCCACTGTTTTCTTCAGAAGGCGGAAAGCTTACGTTCAGTACCGTGTACAAACTTCTATCCATATCGGCAGAAAGTCCATTGTACGCTACGCCAGGTATATTTTCATTGAGCTGATCAATAAATCTTTGTTTTAGCGTTTCAACATGCTTACGGTGGCTAGACATGTCCTCATAGGCTAATTCTAATGCTTTGGCCACACCAACTATGCCGATGACATTTTCAGTCCCTCCACGCATGTTTCTCTCTTGAGCACCTCCATATATGAAAGGCGTGATCTTTTTCTCTTTTCTTACAAATAGAAATCCTGATCCTTTTGGTCCGTGAAACTTGTGCCCCCCTGCTACGATTGCGTCTACGGGTAATGTTTTCAAATCATGAGCATAATGCCCCATGGTCTGTACAGTGTCAGAATGGAAAAATGCATCATACTCTTGAGCTAATGTTCCGATTGCATGAATATCATTGATGTTCCCAATTTCATTATTAGCATGCATCACAGAGACCAGGCTTCGTGGGTTTGATTTGAGCAAATCTTCAAGGTGGTCTAAGTTGATCTCTCCTTGATTATTTACTTCTACAAGACTTAATTTTACCATGCCTTTCTTTGCGGATTCCTCTAAAGTATGCAATACCGCATGATGTTCCATAGGGGTGGTGATGGCGTGTTGTATACCATGAGTTTGAATGCCACAGATCAAAGCCGTATTGTCTGCTTCTGTGCCTCCTGAAGTGAAAAAAATCTCAGCTGGGCTAGCATTTAGTAATTCTGCTACTTTTTTCCTTGATCGCTCTATGGCTGTTCGCACTTCTCTTCCGTGACTATGCACAGAGGACGGATTACCATAGTGCTCTCTCATGTATGGGATCATGGCTTCTATCACCCTTTCATCCATAGCTGTGGTAGCAGCATTGTCGAAATATACTCTCATGATATGTAATATTTGGGCTGGGTATAAATGATTAATTGGGCTAGGTTTCGAAACCTAACCCAATTGTTATGAAGCAGTGACTACTTCTTTGATATCTGATATTATTTTATTTGCTAGATGCTCGGCAGTTGCTAAGCTTTCGGATTCCGAGTAGATACGGATAATAGGTTCAGTATTTGATTTTCTTAAATGAACCCACTCTTTGTCAAACTCTATTTTGACACCGTCTATATCATTGATAGGATGTTTGGCATATTTCTTTTTGATTGCTTCTAGGACCTGATCTACGTCTATTTCAGGAGTCAGCTCGATTTTATTTTTCGAAATATGATAGTTAGGATAGCTTGCTCGAAGCATTGAGATCGATTTCCCAAACTTCGCTAGGTGGCTTAGAAACAAACCAATACCTACCAAAGCATCTCTTCCATAATGAGACTCTGGATAGATTACTCCACCATTTCCTTCTCCTCCGATTACAGCATTGGTCTCTTTCATCTTGTTCACGACATTGACTTCTCCCACTGCAGCTGCTTGATATTGTCCTTTTCTTTTTTCAGTCACATCTCTAAGTGCTCTGGTTGAGCTCATGTTGGACACGGTATTGCCAGGAGTCTGAGAAAGCACATAATCGGCTACTGCTACTAGCGTGTATTCTTCACCGAATGGAGATCCATCCTCATTGATGAAGCATAGTCTATCTACATCTGGATCTACTACAATTCCCAAATCAAACTTTCCTTTTTTCAATTTCTCTGAAATATCTCGAAGGTTTTCAGGTAAAGGCTCCGGATTGTGAGGAAAGTGCCCATCTGGTGTACAGTACATTTCTTCCACATGCTCCACACCCAATGCTTTCAATAACTTTGGTAAGGCAATACCTCCCGTAGAATTGACACAGTCGATTACTACTTTGAAATTTCTCGCAGCTATAGCTTCCTTGTCTACTAGCTCTAGATCTAATACATGCGCCACATGCCTGTCGATGTAATCCTCTATTAAGGTATATGACCCTAGTTTTTTTACTTCAGCGAATTTGAAATCATCTTGCTCAGCTTTTGTTAAGATATCTTTACCTTCTGAATCAGAGATAAATTCTCCTTTATCATTCAATAGTTTCAGAGCATTCCATTGAATTGGGTTATGGCTAGCAGTCAAAATAATACCGCCACCAGCTTTTTCTAGAGGAACTGCAAGCTCTACAGTAGGAGTTGTGCTAAGACCAAGGTCTATGACATCAATTCCCAAGCCTTGGAGAGTCGCTGACACCAGCTTGTTGATCATTTCTCCAGAAATACGGGCATCTCTACCGATGACTACTTTTGCGTTACCAGTCTTTTGAATAACCCATGCCCCATAAGCTGAGGTGAATTTCACTACATCCAATGGCGTCAAGCCTTCTCCAGGTTTCCCTCCTATGGTACCACGGATACCAGAAATTGATTTGATTAAAGTCACAAGGGTGATTTTTAAAGTTAAAGTATAAAATTCCCGATAAATTCGGGGTTGAAAAACCAAGCTTAAAGTTTATTTGAATTTCGCCAAGACTTTGTCTACCTCATTGTCTGGATTACCGCAGCTGCTATTAGCATCTACAGTTTTTCCACAGTAGGTACAAGTTCCTCCGTCTTTGTTGAGGTAAGGATTCTGCGAAGCACAAGTACCCTTGAACTCCCCATTTTTGAGAAATATAAGTCTCACAGACATCATGATGAAGAATAATGCTATGAATCCCAAAGTTAAATACAAAGTTGCCATATCAAATTAATTTGCACAAATTTACAGATAACTTTCCAAACGTCCACACTTTCGAATTAGTTTCCCCACTATGTATCAAATATCTTCACGAACAGCCCAATTGCAAGCATTTGACCGCTTACTGACCATTATGGATGAGTTGCGTGAGCAGTGCCCATGGGATAGAAAGCAAACTATCCAAAGTCTCAGACATTTGACTATTGAGGAGACATTTGAGCTTTCTGACGCTATTCTAGATGATAACCTTGAGGAGATCAAAAAGGAGCTCGGAGATATTCTGTTGCATATTGTTTTTTATGCGAAAATCGGTTCGGAAAAGGAGGCGTTTGATATCAGTACGGTTATCGATAGCCTTTGTGAAAAACTCATCAGGAGACATCCACATATCTATGGAGATACCATAGCAGATGACGAAGAAGCGGTCAAGCAGAATTGGGAAAAAATCAAATTGAAGGAAAAAGGCAATACATCTGTCCTTGGAGGAGTTCCTCGATCTCTTCCAGCATTGATCAAAGCCATGCGAATCCAAGAGAAAGCTAGGGGAGTAGGGTTCGATTGGGAAGAGAAAGCTCAAGTTTGGGAAAAGGTAGAAGAGGAAATGCAAGAATTCAAAGCTGAGTTTAATGCAGTAGATGAGCAGGAGATTGATAGAGAAAGGGCTACAGGAGAATTTGGAGATTTGCTTTTTTCTTTGATCAATTACGCCAGGTTTATTGATATCAACCCGGAGGAAGCTTTGGAGAAAACGAACTTAAAATTTATCAAACGCTTTCAATACTTAGAGCAAGCGGCGAAAGCCTCGGGCAAGAAAATCGAAGACATGACCCTGGCAGAAATGGATGTGTATTGGGAAGAAGCAAAAAGGCTTTAAGCTTTTTCTGAATTTCAGGAGAGATTTTAATCTACAACTAATTCGGGCAAATATTCTTCTAACAGTGTAACTTCATCTGGATTTAGAATAGCACCATGCGCTGCCAGTTGAGCGATTTTCAAGGCTGTTTCGTCCATATCGCTTGGGCCAAAACTATTTCCAACTACACTTATTCCTGTCAAAGCCTCAAACCAAGTAGAAGCTGCGGTATATCTTCCTATAGTATAACTAAGGTGATAACCATCTCTTGTGAAATTGTCGCCCAGCAAAGTTTTTCTAGCATTTTGAATCGCTGTGCCTGAAGGGACGACATAATCTAGCCCTAAAGCATTACTCACTTTTCTTGCAGTGTTTGTAATTGCCGCATACATTGTCTCCTGATCATGGTTATAGTTAGAAAACCCATCATGTGTAGAGTTCTCTGCGTATGCCCAAGTTTGATGTAGCCAATATTTTGCTTCTGAATTGGTAGCTAAACTTTTTGTGTATGCTAGCAAATTGGATAGAGGCTCTATGTACGTTTCATATTTTCCTGAGTTATTGCTGACCTGCTGAAAGCTAATGTAATCCCAATCTTCATCCAATATTGCAGTTTCAATTTTAGTACTTTTCAAAACGACTTTGCCTTGCTTAGTTACTTTGCGGTATTCATAAGCGGCCTTGTTCTCTTGCGCATTTTGCCAATGCAAATCCAGTGATGCTCCACCTATGTATAGATTTCCTATGACAAGTTCAATATTTTCAGATGCAGCTAAATCATATAGATAGTTTTCTATGGCATCCTCAGAAAAACTGTTTCCAATAGCTAGGATTTTTATAACATTGACCTTTTTCTCAAGGGAGATAAAACTCGTAATTGGAAAGGCAAGAAATAGTAGTATTGCAATTAGTGAAAATTGATGAAGCTTTTTCATTTTGAGTTTATTAGATAGTAATGATAATTACTTTAAAATACATAAATTCGTCAGGATTTGGGCTAAACCCTACATGGGATTACCTGTCTAAATACCATTAATTTAAAACCAATCACAAAATATGAAATTATTCACTACATTGAGCCTAGCCATTGGAATAGTGGGCTCATTATTTTTGTCAAATCCTATTGAAGATTTGACTGTAAACAAATCAGAAAGTACAGTGGACTGGAAGGCGGCAAAGGTCACTGGTGAGCATTACGGTAAAGTTAGCATTGCTGATGCAAAGCTAGATTATGAAAATGGTAAAATTCTAGGAGGAAGCTTCGAGATCGATATGACCACCATCACCGTGGAAGACATCAAAGATGCCAACTCCAATAAGCGCCTTGTGGATCATTTGAAGTCGGATGATTTTTTCTCCGTAGAAAAGCATAAAAAATCTACCCTGAAGATTACAGAAGCCAAGTCAAGCAATGGAAAAGACTATGAAATCAAGGGTGATTTGACGATCAAAGGAATTTCTCATCCAGTGGTTTTTCCTGTCAAAGTAAGCGAAGAAGGCAACAAAGTAATTGCAGCAGGTACGATCAAGTTTGATAGAACTAAGTATGATATCAAATACAGGTCTGGCAACTACTTCGAAAATCTTGCAGATAAAGTGATCTATGATGAGGTGACGTTAGAGGTGAGATTGGTAGGGGTGAAGTAGGTTGTTACATATATATGGTGAAAAAATAAAAGCTGACGCTCAGGGTCAGCTTTTATTTTTGTTTAGAGCTTCTAAACTAATAACAGGTGATTTTTGAAACCTTGCTGTGATTGAATTGCTTTTTCTTTTAATTTTATTTTTTTCAAAAGATATAAACGATGCTTATTGTAAATCCATAATGTATTACTGACAGCAAAGGGAAGAAAGTTTCTGTCGTACTGCCTATCAATGAATTCAATGCTCTTTTGGAAGAGTTAGAAGAATTGGAAGATGTAAAACTTTATGATAAAGCGAAAAGTGAAGATACAGGTGAACGTATTTTATTTTCGGAGTACTTGAAAAGTAGAAAAACAAAAGATGCCTAAGTATACAATTGTATTAACTAGAAAAGCCCAAAAACTTTTAGATAAACTTTCTGATAAAATTGCGGAACCTATTCTTGCAACAATTGCAAATTTAGAGAAGGTTATAGGATAAGAACTGGTAGTTAACGATTAATCTAGGACATTATTGATGTCAAGCGTTTTGTGGGATTAATCACGCTTGTACATATGGTGTAGTTTTGCGTTGTCAAAAATTCTTTTTTGCCTGAAAATCATGACTTTGATTGGGCATAAAAACTTATGATCTCTTTTATTGTTTCCTTATTAAGTTCCCAAAAATTTGTAACTATTCCATTTTCATCAAACTCTACTAGATAATTTACATTTGCTGCTAAGCCTACACTTTCAACTACTTCTCTATGGATTTCATAAAACTCAAATTTATTAATATCTCTGTTTTTATAAACCGTATTCTTAGCAAATAAAATGGTTTTTCTTTTATTGATTTTAATAGAATCCAGGTAATCTATTAAAAACCCTATTTCCTCTATGCAGGGATCACAAAAATCATTGAATAACATTATTAGCAATTGATTATTTCTTGGGATTTCAATTTTATTCATTAAAGCAGAAATATTCTCATGTTTATTAGAACTATTTTTATTCTCACATGATTTCAAAGCTAATAATAATACAATGTAACTAAATAAATATTTCATTTTCTTACTGCTTTAAATACTCCGAAAACTAAATTTAAATCATTATCGACGTACAAGTCCTTTTTAGTGAAAAACAATCCCAAGCTATTAGTAAATGATTCCTCAACCCAATACTTTGAATCCAATTCTATCTCATCAATTATTTCAAAATTCTCATTAAAAAAAATAAGATAACCAGGTTTGCTATAGGCTGTTGAATAAGTGAATTCATCTATTTTCTTTGGCTGACTTCCCCAATGAGTCCTAAAATATAATCCACTTTGCTTGTCGTATTGTACATGAAGAAACCATGTTTCTGTAGCCCTAAAGTTATATTCTGGATCATTTTGACTTAGCTCTATATTAGATGAAAAACGACTTTTTCCTCCATAACTTGCTGTAATTCCTTCTTTAATATCATAAGAATAAATGTTAGACTCTACAGGAAATCCGTAGATCAATTTGCTTCCTATATATGAAAGATTGGGCATTCTCTCTCCAACTTTACCTTTTTTGGACTGAATAAATTCTGAAAAATATACTGGTAGAAATTCAAAATTTTCATTTTTCAAATAAAATTTGAGTACTATTGGATGCGACAAAGATTTCTCGACCCCATTATAAATACCATAATCAAAATAATGAGTATAAACCGCCTGTTCTCTAGGGTCATAGTGAATACTTGCGTCGTTATAATTAATCATAAATCCAATTTCAGAGCCATCTTCTCCTTTTATGGTTGTTTCATACTCGTTTAAAATCCTACCATCAATATTGATAATTCTCATCTTTTGATCTTGTATCACAAAAATTGAATCAAGATTATGCACAAGCATTTTGGAAATTCTACTCGGAATTCCATCAGGTCCTTCCCTATTTAAGGAGGTAGACTGAATTACCTTCCCCTTACTCAAATTAATGAGATCTAAAGTAAAAGAACGTTCGTTATGACCTATGTAAAACTCGTCACCTCCATGAGTGTATAAAGAAAACAAATTATAAATAGGTGAACCTATAGAATCTAAAGGGATCACTAAATCCCTAACATATTCAAGAGATACTATTTCCTTATCTGAAGACGAATTTTCAATTAAATACTCATTTGGCAACCTTTGACAACCAAAAAACAATCCCAATAGAATAAAAGCAATAAATTTATTATACATAATTTTAACAGAGTACATATACGTGATTTAATCATAAAAAATCAATAAACTGAGAGGAAACACCTCTCAGTTTTAAAATATCAATTGCAATTATAACAAACGCACGAATCGCCAGTTGAAGAATAACCACAATACCTATAATTGCTATGAGTACATCTTGAGCCTTGCTTGCACTTTTCTCCTATCATTACACTCTCGAGTCTTGTCGCCATTGCAACATTTCCTAACTCAATCAGTGTAATAGAAGGAAGAACTTTTCCTTCTTCAAATTCTAAACTGACCATAATATTCAGTACCAGCATTAAACTAAATGCGCACGCAGCTGTCCAACGTAGCAATTTACTTGTTTTTAAATGGTTTTTCATTGTTTTTTGGTTTTGTTGTGAATAATGAATTACCTTAAATGTTTTATTAATAAATAAGGTTATACTAAGAAAAATAGAAAAATAGAAAAATAGAAAAATAGAAAAATAGAAAAATACAAGACCTTAGTTGAATAAATACATTTCTAATTTCTATTTATGAGATACGAGATTGATTAACCTTCGATATTACTTTGAATTTGATCTTTATCTTCGGGAAAAAAACTCAGTGAAGAAAATAAAGGTGGCTCCAAAGGGTAGGTTTTTGAACAAAAAGTAGTGTAAATTCATAAAAAAAACCACAAACTCCTCAGCTTGTGGTTTTTTATGTATGTAAATCTTCCCGATAGCTTTCGGGACATAATTCTAAAATTACTTTCCTCCAAGTGCATTGGCACCAGCTACGATCTCTAGGATCTCGTTGGTAATAGCTGCTTGACGAGATCTGTTATACATAAGCCTCAAGTCTTTCAGTAGTTCACCAGCGTTTTCAGTAGCTTTATCCATCGCAGTCATACGAGCGCCATGTTCAGAGGCATTGGATTCCAATATGGCTTTGTAGAATTGGATTTTCAATGAAGTAGGTACTAGCTCTTCTATGATGTAAGATCTAGAAGGTTCAAGGATGTAATCCGTTTCTGATTTTTTTACGTCTGACGCTAATTCTTCAGAAGACATTGGTAAAAACTGCTCCGTGATTACTTCTTGGGTAGCTACATTTTTGAAATGATTGTACACCAATACCACCTTATCGTATTTTCCTTCGGCGAAAGCTCCCATAGCATATTCAGCGGCGAACTTTACGTTGTCAAAACTTACGTCAGAGAATACTTGATAATAGTCAGCAATAACATTCAATTCTCTCTTCTTAAAAAACTCGTAAGCTTTTTTGCCTAAAGGGAGCACAGTCACTTGAGCTGTGGCATAATCCTGAAGTATAGTAAGGCTAGTAGCTTTCAATACATTGGCATTGAAGGCACCACAAAGACCCTTATCTGAAGTCACAGGGATGATTAAAACACTCCTGACTTCGCGTTTTTCAGCATAAGCGATATCAGCCTGACCTTCACTAGCGGCAGATACATTGTTCAGAATATTCGTCAACTTTTGCGAATATGGTCGCATTTGTGTGATCTTATCCTGTGCTCTTCTTAGCTTCGCTGCCGCAACCATTTTCATAGCCTTGGTGATCTGCTGAGTAGACACTACTGAATTGATTCTTTCCTTTACTTCCTTTAAGTTAGCCATACTTTAGATTGATATGGAGGGGTATTTTTTATATAAGCAACCTCGGAGACCTTAGCCTCCAAGGTTGATATGATCTATAATTATTTTGCGTATTTAGGAGATAATTCCTTAGCTGCTGATTCTAGTAATTTACCAGCAGTATCTAGATCACCCTTTTTGATAGCTGTAAGCGCTTCAGGATAGCTAGCTGCTAGCAAGTTGTAGAATTCTTTTTCAAATTCTCTAGCTCTTTCTACAGGAACTGTATCCATCAAACCTTTGGTAGAAGCATAGATGATTGCAACTTGGTTTTCTACAGCTACAGGAGCATATTGAGCTTGCTTCAAGATTTCTTGGTTTCTTCTACCTCTTTCGATCGTTCTCTTAGTAGATGCATCTAGATCAGAACCGAATTTAGAGAAAGCTTCCAATTCACGGAATTGCGCTTGGTCAAGCTTCAATGTACCCGCTACTTTTTTCATAGACTTGATCTGAGCAGATCCACCTACTCTAGATACAGAGATACCTACGTTGATCGCAGGTCTGATACCTGAGTTGAAAAGGTTTGTTTCCAAGAAAATCTGACCATCTGTAATAGAGATCACGTTAGTCGGGATATATGCAGAAACGTCAGACGCTTGTGTTTCAATGATAGGAAGTGCAGTCAATGAACCTCCACCTTTTACCAAATGCTTGATAGATTCAGGAAGGTCGTTCATTTCACTAGCGATCTTGTCAGAAGCATTGATTTTTGCAGCTCTTTCAAGCAATCTTGAGTGAAGGTAGAATACATCACCTGGGTACGCTTCACGACCTGGAGGTCTTCTCAATAGTAGAGATACTTCACGGTAAGCTACTGCTTGCTTAGACAAATCATCATATACTACCAATGCTGGACGTCCGGTATCACGGAAGAACTCACCAATAGCTGCACCTGTAAATGGTGCAAAGAATTGCATAGGAGCAGGATCAGATGCTGCAGCAGATACTACAACAGTATAAGGAAGAGCGCCACCTTTTTCTAAAGCTGCTACCACACCCGCTACTGTGGAAGCCTTCTGTCCTACAGCTACATAGATACAGAATACAGGCTCACCTTTGTCGTAAAATTCTTTTTGGTTGATAATGGTATCGATCACAACAGCTGTCTTACCAGTCTGACGGTCACCGATTACCAATTCACGCTGGCCTCTTCCGATTGGAATCATAGAGTCAATAGACTTGATGCCAGTCTGAAGTGGCTCGTTCACAGGCTGTCTGTAGATCACACCTGGAGCTTTTCTTTCCAATGGCATATCATAAAGTTCTCCTGCGAGAGGGCCTTTACCGTCGATTGGGTTACCCAAGGTATCTACTACTCTACCTAGCATACCTTCACCTACCTTGATAGATGCGATTTGCTTGGTTCTTTTTACAGTGTCACCTTCTTTTACTTGCTTAGAGTCACCGAACAATACGGCACCCACATTGTCCTCTTCAAGGTTAAGTACCATTGCTTTTAGTCCGTTTTCGAACGCAAGCAATTCACCAGCTTGAGCTTTGGAAAGTCCATAGATACGGGCTACACCATCACCTACTTGAAGGACGGTACCCACTTCTTCCAGTTCAGCCTCAGTTCTAGCTCCAGAGAGTTGTTCTCTCAATATCGCCGAAACTTCATCAGGTCTTACTTCTGCCATTATTGAATATGATTAAATGTTATTGCTATGATTTTTAAATTTTACTTTCGTAGTGATTTTGAGAAAACTCAAGCTTCAAAGCTTTCAGTTTGCTGCTCAGTGATTCGTCTAGTTGTCTATCATTGACTTTTAGTACAAATCCCCCGATCAAATCACTGTTGATTTTTTCGTTCAATGTTACTTTCTCCAATCCAGAGATTTCTTTGACAGTAGCGATGAATTTTTCTCTCAGCTCCTCTGTGATCGGGAAAGTTGTAGTCAATTCAGCTACTTGAATACCATTGTGTAGGTTATACTGCTTTTGAAATTCTCTAGCGATATCCAGCAAAAGATTTGCTCTGTTTTTTCGAGTTACGATGTCGAAAAAAGCTAAAGTCAAAGCATTACCTGACTTTTCAAAAAGCGCTTTCAATACCTTCAATTTTTTATCAAAAGTCACGATGGGACTATTCAAGCAAAGAGCCAGCTCTCTGTTGTCACTTGCCATTTTGACCAGCTGATTCATATCGGCTAGCACCTCATCTAAGGCGTTTTTTTCAATGGCAAGCTCTACTAGAGACTTGGCGTATCTGGAGGAAACTCTGAATTCAGACATCTTAGTTCAGGTTTATATCTTTTACCATATCGTCTACCAAAGCTTTCTGAGCAGCGTCGGTAGCAAGATTTTTTCTTAATAGTTTCTCTGTTACTTCTAAAGTAAGCTGTGCTACTTGATTTTTCACTTCAGTGAGGGCAGCTTTCTTCTCATTCTCGATTACTCCTTTTGCTGATTCGATCATCTTGGCACCTTCAGTAGCAGCGGCTTGTTTTGCATCTTCGATCATCTTGGCAGCAGCATCATTGGCTGTTTTCAAGATGTTATCTCTTTCAATTCTTGCTTCTTGAAGTAGTTTCTCGTTTTCAGCCTTAAGGTTTGCCATTTCAGCTTTAGCTTGCTCAGCTGCTTTGAGAGCATTTTCAATGCTTGTTTCTCTTTCTTCAAGAGCACTCAATATCGGCTTCCAAGCAAACTTTACTAAGATGAATAGCAAGGCAAGGAATCCAATCAATTGCCAAAATATAAGTCCAGAACTAGGTATTATAAGATCCATTTATTTTTATGTTATAATTTCGGATTTGTTCAAATCAAGAGAAGGGATTGGCCAATCGCCAATCCCTCTTTTCTTTTGTTCTTAGAAAGTAAGACCTCCTGCGTTCAATGCAATAAGTAGACAAACTACTACCGCAAACAGGGATACTACCTCAATAAGAGCTGCAATGATCAACATGGCAGTCTGAACTTTACCAGCAGCCTCTGGCTGACGAGCAATAGATTCCATAGCCTGACCACCAATTCTACCGATACCTAGACCTGCGCCAATCGCTACAATTCCAGCACCGATACCTGCACCCATAAGTGCTAATCCAGCAGACAATAATAATGAAGTTAACATACGTGTGTATTATTTATAAATTGAACAAAGAAATTTCTAATTAATGATGCTCATGCTCAGCTACAGCCCCACCAATATACATGGCAGTGAATAGCGTAAATACATAAGCTTGGATAGTGGCTACCAAGAGTTCGATTACATTCAAGAATGTCACCATCAAAGTACTCACTACGCCTATCGCATAAGATTCAAAGATGAAAACCAATGCGATAAAAGCTAATATCACAATGTGACCCGCAGTGATCGCTACAAATAGACGGACCATCAAGGCAAATGGCTTAGTAAATAAACCGATGATTTCTACAGGTACAATTACCAACAATAATGGAACTGGAACTCCTGGCGTCATGAATACGTGCTTCCAGTATTCTTTATTTCCATTCACATTGACAATGATAAATGTCAAAACAGCAAGGGTAGCAGTCACAGCGATGTTACCTGTCAAGTTAGCTGCACCTGGGAGTAATCCCATTAAGTTTCCTATCCAGATAAAGAAAAATAATGTCAACAAATATGGGACGAACTTCTTGTATTTCGGCCCTATAGATTTGTAAGCAATTTCATCTCTTACGAATATTACGATAGGCTCTAAGAACGAAGCTACACCTTTAGGTGCTTTTACTCCATTTTTCTTGTAGTGAGAGGAGGCCGATATTACTAGGAATCCCATTACGATCACTACTAAAAACAGCATGGCCACATTTTTGGTGATAGATAAATCTACAAAAGACCCTCCGTCTGCTCTGTGTAAATGTTCATGAGCATCTATATAATAAACGCCCTGACCATGTGCCTCTCCGAATCTGTGTGTTTCGTGGTCTTGAAAATCTGATGACATGAAGAACTCAAGTCCTCTATCAGACGAATACAAAATCACAGGTAAGGGAAGTGTAACATGCGTATGTCCTAAGGTGGTGAAGTGCCACTCATAGGAGTCTTTTATGTGGTGCATGATAAAACTAGTTTTATCTTCTTCGTCACCCGAAGCGAATGTTGGGGTGGAGAATGTCAGCAAAAGAGCTGAGAATAAAACGCTTAAGCAAAGAAACTTACGGAACATCAAATCGTATTTTTATGACCTATTTTTGAATGCGGGCGCAAATTAGCTATTAACCCGTATATATCAAATATTAAGTAGAACAAATAAATGACAAAGAAATTAACTACAAACAGAATTATATTTTCGATATCCAAAAGCAAGAATATCACTACAAAGCCTAAGCTTGCCATAAATCTTATCGCTGTAGCTCCTAAGAGGATATTAGATGAATTTTCTTTGCTAATTTTCATTAAGTATTGGACAAATGCACCCGTTACCCAAGTCAATAAAGCAAAAAAAGATAGAATTTTCCAGATTGTATCATGCACCCAGGTTGGCTGTATGTGATTCTGAAGGATATAAATCAATCCCGCCAAAACTAATGTTAAAGCGATAATCCTTACTGTGAATGTTTTGATACTAGACATGCCTCTCTGAATGAAGGCGCAAAATTAAGGCTTTTTTCTCTTATCTTCTATCTTATTTTCATTTTTAAGTGACTGAAAAAGTTGATAAAAGGCTATTGCTATAGATAAAAAACAAAAAAGTAACAGCCAAACAGGAAAATCTTGCTCACTTTTCTTCTGAATCAGCCAACCTATCCATGTGCCAAGGCCGATGATCCCACATAGCTGAAAAGACAAACCTATGTATTTTATATAGCCATTATCGTTGCTCGATGAGGACTTTTTCTTTAGGTGCTCCAATTTTTAGATTTTGATTAGTAGCTTGAATCGTATCTCCCATGTGGCAGGCTCCATTGAAGGATGCGCCGTTTTCTATGACCAGCTTTTGTGTGAAAATGTCTCCCCGAATTTGTGCTGTTTTTTTGAGAAACAATATTCCTTTACAATGAATTTCTCCGTGGACTATTCCTGAGATTTCAGCTTCAATTGAATAAAGATTGCCATTTACAAATGCTGATTCTCCAATTACTATTTTATTTTTAGAGTCTAAAGTTCCATCTACTTTTCCCTCTACCCTGATATTTCCTTGTGCTTTGATATCACCTTTGATTACGGTCTCCTTCGAAATTACATTACTAGAATTGACCATTTCAACAACAGATTTGTCGTCTTGTCTCTTAAACATGTTTAATTAAATGTTATGAATTCTTGGGGATTAAGTGAGTTTCCTTTGTACCACAGCTCGAAGTGAAGGTGCTGACCTGTGGTAAGTTCTCCAGTATTTCCTATTATCGAGATGATTTCTCCACCTTTTATTACATCTCCTACAGATTTCAATAATACGGAATTATGTTTATAAAATGAAACCAATTCATTGGCATGTTGTACACCGATGACATAGCCGGTCTCCAAAGTCCATGATGCTATCAAGACGGTCCCTGCTGCGATAGCCTTGACGGGCTCATTCTCTGAAGCTACGATGTCTATTCCAAAATGTCCCATTTGGGGATTGTATGCAGAGACCACCACCCCTCTCAATGGGGGGAAAAAATAGGCGTCAGAAAAGGAAGTAGAAACTAGACTTTTTGAGTTATTGTAATCCATAGCTATACCCCTAAATTCACTTTCTATGGATTTGGTAGCTTCACTTTTTTCAAAAAGATCAATTTCCTTAGTTGTATTCCTTTGTGAATTTGTTGTGCTCTCATCTATATCAGCAGCTTGTTCAGTATCTCCTGAGATTACTCTTTGGATATTTTTCACATACAGGTCTCTCTGCTGTACTTCTACTACAAGTGAATCTACTATATCAGCCAGTTCCAATATCCTAGCTGTGTTCTCGGTTTCCAAATATTCAGGATCAAACCAAGCTTTCAGAAATGTCCTAGAGGCTATCAAAGAAAATCCAATACTTATAAAAAAAAAGAGAATTAAAATTAGACCTAATTTCAGCTTGGTTATACTCAAGGAGGTGATCACAGAAAAGTCCTCTTCTTTTCTAATTACGAATAAAAACTTTGTTTTTAACCAACTCCTTGATTGCTCTCTTAAACCCAATTTCTTTTAATTTAAATGATTTTCTTTTTTTCAAAAATATAATATTAATCCAAACCGTTTAATAAATTGATTGATTTCCTTTACTTTGGATACTTATTATTATTGAACTCAGCAATGAAAACGCACTATTACGGCCTATTCTTATTTTTCTTGCTGTTTTTTTCAGCCTGTTCCTCTGAAAAGAACACTTTTACCAATAGAATGTATCATAACACAACCTCTAGATACAATGCGTATTACCTATCCAATCTCAAAATTCAAGAACTAGAGCAAGCTATAGAGAAAAAACACAAAGAGGACTTTAGTCAAGTGCTTCCCATATTTTATCCTATAGATAGTGCACTGATTGATGAAAACAAAGAACTGTTGAAAGAGGCAAGAGAATTTTCATCTAAAGCCATAGATTGGCATAGGATCAGTAAATGGGTGGATGATAATTATTTTTTGATTGGTATGGTAGAGTACTATAAGGCGGACTTTGATGATGCCATCAATACCTTTAAGTACCTAAATGTAAACAGTAAAGACCGTAATCTAAGACACAGGAGCTTAATTCAACTTCTAAGGATCTTTGTAGATCTCAAACAGTACGATGATGTAGTATATGTCATCGATTACCTGTCCAAAGAGCAAAAAATAAGTGCAGAGAATAGATTTCTTTTATTCCAAACATTGGGACATTATTATCATGCTCAAGAAGATACAGAAAGTAAAATTGGAGCCCTTGATAGGGCAGTAGGATATGCCAAGGACAAGAAAGTGAAATCGAGACTAAACTTCATTTTGGCTCAACTTTATCAGCAAGAAGGCTTAGATGCTTTGGCTTATGATTATTATCAGGAGTCATTGAAAGGAAATCCACCCTATGAGAGGAGTTTTTATGCTCAACTTTATTCTCAGCAAGTGGCAGAACTGAACAAGTCAAAGGATATCAAGAAAGTAAGAGCTTATTACGATGACTTGTACAAAAATTCAAAAAACAAGGATCTCAGAGATGTAATTCTCTATGAAAAGGCTTTGTTCGAATTGAAGCAGGAAGAGAAAGAAGAGGCTGTTAGTTTGCTCAAGAAAGCAACCAAAGAAGAAGGTAGTAATCCAATCCAAAAAGGATATATCTACAGAAAACTCGCTGAAATTAGCCTTGAGGATGAAAAAGACTATAGGACTGCTAAATATTATTTGGATAGTGCTTTGATGAATTTCCGACCCAAAGATGTCGCCTATGATCAGATCAGTAAGCAAAAAGGTGTTTTGGACGAATATGTCATCCATTTTGAAACGATCATTACCAATGACAGCTTAATCAATCTTTCTAAACTTACTCCAGAACAGCAAGAGCGTATAGCAGAAAATTTTATAAAAGCAGAAGAGGATAGACTGATCCAACTAGCGGCCTCCAAAGAAAAAGAGAAAAATAGCAATAAGATATTTGATAACCTGCTGGCTTTTAGCGGTAAGTCTTCAGGCTCTGGGGAGAGTTTTTATTTTGATAATCCAGGAGCTATGCAGCAAGGAACAATAGATTTTGCCAGAAACTGGGGCAATAGGCCACTCACTGATAATTGGAGAAGGAGTTCACAAAGCTTTGCTACATCATCCATGAATCAGCTGGAAGAGAATACTCCTATTGATGATGAGGTCAAAGAGGAAAGTGTTTTTTCTGAAATACCTTCCAAAGCCTCACTCCTTAGTGCTATTCCAAAAACAGAGGATGATATCAAAAAATTGAATGATGAACTAGAGGTGGCTTATTTTGAATTAGGGAAATTGCTATTCTTTGACTTTAAGGAACCAGAGTTTTCGGTGGAAAATTTAGAAAGACTGATTACTACATATCCTAATACTAATAAAAAACCTGAGGCTTATTATATTTTGCACCTTGCGCTAAAGGAAAAAGGCGGAAATGCAGAACTTTACAGTCAAAGATTGAACAGAGAGTTTCCAGAGTCCCCATTCACCTATTCAGTAAACAACCCCAACAAATTGTCTGGAAATCAAGCATATTTAGCCTCTTCTGAGAACTACAAAAAAGCTTATGAACTGTATCAAATGCGTGAATACTCAAATGCAAGAAGTATTCTGAGGAATACTTTAGAAGAATATCCATTGACTAGAAATACCGATAAAATTTTGTTGTTAGATGTGATGATTTCTGGAAAGATAGATGAAAGGGATCGTTATCAAAGTAGATTGGAAAACTACATTCAAAGCACTGAAAATCCTGAATTGTCAAAAATGGCAAGGAATATGCTAATTGCCCTTACAGGGGAAAAACCTGTAGACAATGTGGCTGAAAGTCAAGACGAAGATGCTAATCTGGGTAGTGAAAATGCTACAAAAGAAGAGACTAGTGATGCTTCTACTACTTCCTACAAAGAAAATCCTAATCAAACCCATATCTTTGTAATCGTATTGGAGGCAGAAAAATCCAAGGAAGCCAAAGGGCTCTTAGCAGATTTAGAAAACTTCCATAAAGCTAATTTTGCAAACGCTCGTCTGAGGACGGGAAATATGAACCTTAACAGAGATAATGCCATTTACATCGTAAGTCCATTCAATAATGCCGAAAAGGCAGTAGATTATAGAAAAAAATTCCTGGAAAGTTTTGAATCGTCTTCACTCACAGAAATAGAGAAAGCAAATACTTTTCTCATTTCAATAGAGAATTTCCAAGAGTTGAATAAGCAGAAAAACATAGAAGATTACAGAACTTTCTACAAAAAAACGTACAAATAATATATCTCAATCATAAAAATGACCCAAAAATTAATTAAGTATATCTGGATCATATTCCTAGCTGGATTTTTTGGTTTTATCATCTTCATTTGGTCGGTAAGTGTAAACTTTCTCGGACTCTATGGAGAATTGCCTAATTTCAAAACTTTAGAAAACCCTCAAAGTGAATTAGCTTCCGAGCTTTACTCATCGGATGGCGTATTGTTGGGTACTTATTTCAGAGAAAATAGGAGCCCAGTCACCTATAACGATCTTTCTCCAAATATCATCAACGCCCTGATCGCTACTGAAGATATCCGATTCAAAGATCACTCGGGGATTGATTTCCAAAGTATGGGGAGGGTTCTTTTCAAATCTCTCATCCTGCGCCAAGGTGCGGGAGGAGGAAGCACCTTGTCTCAGCAGACAGCCAAAAACCTATTTAAAACTAGAACACAAGAATCTCAAGGATTATTGAGTAGGATTCCTGGTCTAAGGATGCTCATTATCAAGACCAAGGAATGGATAGTTGCAGCAAAACTTGAGAAGGCCTACACCAAAAATGAGATCTTGACATTGTACCTGAATACCTCGGAGTTTGGTAGTAATGCTTATGGCATAAAAACAGCTGCAAAAACATTTTTCAACAAAACCCCAAATGACTTGAACTTGCAAGAGTCAGCAGTGCTAGTCGGTTTGTTCAAAGCACCTACTTACTACAGCCCAGTTTTCAATCCTGATAACTCTCTGAGAAGGAGGAATACAGTGCTTACCCAAATGTACAAGTACGATTATTTGTCTAAACCTGAACTAGATTCATTGAAAGCTTTGCCCATAGAGCTTGACTATAGGGTGCAGAGTCACAATCAAGGTCAAGCACAATACTTTAGGGAGGTCATCAAAGAGGATCTGATCAAGTGGACTAAAGAAAACCTCAAGACTGATGGTACTAGCTATGACCTATATGGAGATGGTCTTAAAATATATACCACAATAGACAGCCGTATGCAACGCTATGCCGAGGAGGCTGTAGACGAGCATATGAGGGATCTTCAGAAGCGTTTTGAACAAGAGATGGGGACTAGAGACCCCTGGATTGATTCGAACGGGAGGGTTATTCCTAATTTCCTCGAGACTCAAGTCAAAAGAACAGAAGCCTACCGGAACTTGGTGAAGAGATATGGGTCAAACACAGATTCAATAGATATCAAACTCAATGAAAAAAAGAAAATGAGGGTGTTTTCTTGGGATAAGGGAGAGTTGGATACCCTATTTAGTACGATGGATTCTTTGAGATATTATAAGAAGCACCTACAGACTGGATTTGTGTCTATGGATCCGCTTACTGGGCATGTCAAGGCATGGGTCGGTGGTGTAAATCAAAAATATTTCAAATATGATCATGTCAAGAAAGGTAAAAGACAACCTGGTTCTACTTTCAAGCCATTTGTATACGCTGCTGCTATAGAAAATGGTTACAGTCCTTGCTATACTGTCATAGATCAACCTGTGGAAATCAACATCCCTGGCCAGCCTACATGGAGTCCAAAAAATGCGGATAACAAGTTTTCTTATCAGAAGATGACCATCAGAAAAGCAATGGCACAATCTGTCAATTCGGTGACGGCCTATATGATGAAGAAGCTTAGCCCTAAAGTTGTGATAGAGACTGCAAAAAGATTAGGAATCACCAGCGAACTTGAAGAAGTCCCTGCATTGGCTCTTGGTACCACAGATGTTTCGATTTATGAAATGGTAGGTGCCTTTGGTACTTTTGTCAACAAAGGCGAGCACATCACACCTTTCTATATCGATAGGATAGAAGATAAGAATGGAAACCTTTTGTATCAGTTTACGCCCAAGAAAAGACCAGCGATCTCTGAGGAGCATGCTTACTTGATGGTCTATATGCTGAGAGGAGGATTTGAGGAAGGAGGAGGCACTTCTCAAGGTGTGCCGTACACACTCAGAGACGGAGGAAATGAACTTGGAGGAAAGACTGGAACTACACAGAATGCTTCTGATGGATGGTATATGGGGATAAGTAAGGATTTGGTGTCAGGAATATGGGTAGGAGGTGATGATAGAGCGATACACTTCAGGAGCTGGATCAATGGTCAAGGTGGACGTACGGCTCGACCTATTTGGGTCAAGTATATGGAGAAGGTGTATGCAGATCCTTCTTTGGGGATTACCAAAGGGCCTTTCCCAAGACCAGAGAGACCACTAAGTATAGAGATCAATTGTGATCAATATGAGATGCAAAGTAATCGATTCAGTGACTATGACTATGATGCTAGAAGAAATGATTTTTAGTGATATATTTTGAAATCATCTTTTAGAGAAATTTAGTTACATAGGCCTGCCATCATTTTATTGAAATTCTGATTTGGCTTTTGCTGATGTATGTGGAGGATTTAATCCCTGTTCTATTGTTTAAGAAATGATATGACAGGGATTTTTTTATTATAACCCTGCTTTTGACATGGCAATTGGTTAATCAATTCTCCGATCAATGAGTGACCATGAGCTAATATCTTGAGAATCCTTGATCAATTAGGCAATCTTGATCAGCTCATTTTTTTATATTTGCAAAGACATGGAAGCATCCTTTTATTCACCAGAAGCATATTCACAACTGCCAGACGCCCCAGGTGTCTACAAATACTACAATGAAGATCAAGAGCTGATTTATGTAGGTAAAGCGAAGAGTCTCAAAAAACGTGTGGCTAGCTATTTTGTCAAGAATTCAGGAGTGAATTATAAGACCAGACGAATGGTAAAGGAGATTCGAAAGATAGAGATCACCCTAGTCAACTCTGAGCTTGATGCCCTACTTTTGGAAAACAACCTCATCAAAAAAGCTCACCCAAAGTACAATATTCTCCTTCGTGATGATAAGACATATCCATACTTATTGTTGACTCATGAGAATTTCCCTAGGATTTTTCCTACCAGAAAGATGATCAAAGGTAGAGGGACTTATTTTGGGCCTTTTGCCAGTGTCAAGGCTATGAACAATGTCTTAGACCTTATTCGTAATCTTTTCACTATCCGTACCTGCAAACTTGACCTGAGTCCTTACAAAATAGCAGAGCAGAAATATAAAGTTTGTTTAGAGTTCCATATAGGAAATTGTCTTGGCCCATGTGAGGGGCTGCAAGGAGAGCCTGCATATTTGCGCGATATTGAGCAGGCGAAACAAATATTGAAAGGAAATTTGGGAATACCCAAAGGCTTTTTTAAAACCAGGATGCAAGAGGCAGCTGAGCGTTACGAATTTGAGTTGGCTCAGCGGTTCAAGGATAAGTATGATCTATTAGAGAAGTATCAGGCCAAATCGATGGTAGTGAATCCAAGTATCAAGGACCTGGATGTGTTCACGATTGTGACAGATGAAAAGCTTGCCTTTGTAAATTATCTTAAGATCAAGAATGGCAGTATTCATCTTACCAAAACAGTGGAGCTAAAAAAGCGCCTGGATGAGTCGGAAGAGGAGATGCTCATTACCGCTATTATAAGACTTAGGGATCAATTCCAAAGTGAGTCACCAGAGATACTGATCAATCTTGAGCTAGAAGAGGAAATCGAAGGATTGAATATAGCAACCCCTAAAATCGGTGACAAAAAGCACCTGATAGATCTCTCATTGAAAAATGCCAAATTCTATAAAAAGGAAAAAGCGTTGGCACTAGGAGAAGTGCAGGATAAAAAGTCAAGGGTTCTCAAGCAGCTTCAAGCAGACCTTTCTTTGCAAGAGCTTCCAGATCATATCGAATGCTTTGATAACTCAAACATCCAAGGGACACATCCAGTGGCATCAATGGTTTGTTTTCTAAATGGTAAGCCTGCAGTAAAAGAGTATAGACACTACCATATCAAAACCGTAGAAGGTCCCAATGACTTTGCTTCAATGACCGAAGTGGTGGGAAGGCGCTACAAGCGGCTATTAGAAGAAAATAAGCCACTTCCTAAGCTGATCGTGATAGATGGTGGTAAGGGGCAATTGTCGTCTGCTGTAGAAGCTTTAAAGGAAATTGGGATTTATGGAAAAGTACCGATCATAGGTATTGCTAAGCGACTTGAAGAAATCTATTTCCCAGAAGACTCTTATCCTATTCACATCGATAAGAAATCTGAAGCCCTTAGACTTTTACAAAGAGTCAGAGATGAAGCACATAGGTTTGCCATTACATTTCACCGAGACATCAGAAGCAAAAATGCTATAGGCACACAGCTGACATCTATCGAAGGAATCGGAAATGAGACTGCTGATAAATTATTGAAGCACTTTAAGTCTGTCAAGAAAATCAAACTAGCCAGTATAGAAGAGATAGAGGCAGTGGTAGGCAAGCATAGAGCAGAAAAGGTCTATCAGGCTTTAAATGAAAAAAGCAGCGATTGAATTATCAACCGCTGCTTTTTTTTACCATTCCCAAAGAGAATTTTCCCAATCTAAGAGCTTGTATTCAAACTCCAATGCGTCCAAGAACGCCTGCAATTCAGGATTAGGATGACTTAGACTTACCATATCCACTATAAGTGCGTCATCTTTGTTGGCATATTTTCTCACTACTGATCTGAATAGCCTCAAATCAAAAGCTTGATCGTATCCAAGATCTTTTGAAGCATTTTGGAAATTGATCCATTTGGCCTCTGGATGATCTGTGAAATGATTGTAAAAATCTTTGAATCTAATAAATGCTACTGTTTTTTGACCTGCGTTGGCATTGGTCTCAGATGGCATTACAATCTCAAGGTACTTCACATCAAATTTAGTCTGAGAATGATGCTTATCAAACAAGAAGTCTTCTCTAAAATCTAGATAATAGAGGTTTTTCATGAAAATGCTGTCGCCATTGGCTGCCATCCAAAATCTATTTTGGAATTCAGCGATGGACATAGGCTTTGTAAATTGCTCATCTTCAAATACCTCTAATGCATTTTCTTCCACTACTGCTTTATAGATATTGGACATGATTCCATTAGATTTGGAATCTCCTGCACCATAAAGCGGTTGGTTGAATTTTTCCCTCAAATCTATTCTTCTCCACACTGCTATTTGATACATTTTATCATCTTCTCTTATCGGTCTGATGGAATAAACTGTGTCCTGCTTAAATTGCCTGTCGCCAGAACCTGATGGATTCATGCTTGTAGGCACTTGCGCCATCACATCGATTTGAACTACAAGGCCCAAAAGAATGATAAGACTTAATATTTTAGCATGTTTTTTCATATGCTTACAATTTGGCGCTTGAGCGCATGATTACTTTATTGCTATCCTTATGATCTGTGGAGATGACATAGGCATCTTCACTTTTCTTCCTTGGAAGTTTGTTCTAGTTACTTCTGTTACCCTTACGATAAGTTGATCACCACCTCTAGCTTGCTCTGCAAGATTTCTGATTCCGACTGTTTCTCCAGAGATATTTACTGACCCTCTTGGGACTTCACTCCTTACCAAAGTAACTTCACCGCCTGTTACTTCAAATTTAGCATCTCTTGCCATTGTTCTTGCGAAGGTAGGTTCTGCTTCTGCTCTGATCAAGATACTTTGAATCGGAGCGATACCTTGACTCAAGTCTATCGGTCCAGAGCTAGTAGCTGGAACTATAGTTGGCATAGGTACTGGTTTGATATCATATGATACATCTCCGATTCTATTGCCACCACTACTTACTCCAATGACTGTTTTCCCTGATGAGCCTGGAATGATCGTCACTTGTCCAGGCTTAGCGCCTTGTATAGCTTGACCATTTTGCACCGCAAATGAAGGGGCATAGCTGTTGCCAAGAGCTGGTACATCTATCATCAAGTCATTAGCACAGTCAGCATAAAGCTGATTCACAACCTCAGAGGTAACTCTTATCACAGGTTGTGCTACGAAGTATTCATATTCTATAGGGAGAACTTGATCTTCTCCTCCCACATTAGTAATGATCTCTCCTTTCAAAACCCTTCGTGATAGACCTCTATCATCATATTGTCCTGGAGTCGCTGTAAACTCAATCTTACCGAATCCCTCAGATACTGGAACATCTTTGCCATCTAACAGCATACGGGGAGCATCAGAGGACGAACTTGAAGCAATAAACATATCTGCTTCGAACTTTGTACCTGCTGCAACTACATTTGATAAGGCCGAGATTCTTGCCTGAACAATATCTGCTTTGTAAAAGAACGAACCAATCGTATTTGCAATTGCATTCAATGCTTCACTTTCTACATTGAGCACTTCATTCTGAAATTGAGAAATCAATGTCAATACAGCTCCTATAGGAGACTTTACAAATGTCAAATTCACGAAGTCCTTTGATCTTACATCAGGATCATTCTTGAAAAGATCAATTTCGCTGGCATCTTTGGCGATAGGCTGAAAGTTCATGTCTATCCCAACTTCTCGAAGCAATGCAGATATTTCTTGTGGATATTTGTTGAGTGCATCTTGCATCTCATATCCTTTTCTGTTGTTATTGAAGATATTGCCTGGAATGTCTACGTTCTTCAGTGCAGAAGTTTTGAATTGTCCTTGATCATCTTTTGCATTGGATTGCGTGATCAATTCTTGTTTCATGGACTCCAAGTATGTGAATATCTCAGCAGATTTTTTTCTAATATCTTGAGCTACTTTTACTTTAGGGACATCTTTTTCATTATTCCCTTGTTGTTCTACTGTCCCAGCTATAGAATTTACTGCGGATTCATTTTTTTGGATGAAATTTCTTGAAGTTCTTTCAAGACCATCATTGATCAATACAAATTTTTGTAGGATTTGATTAGATACCTGTAGTGCCAACAATGCAGTCAGCACGAGATACATCATCCCGATCATCCGCTGTCTAGGTGTCTCTTTACCTCCGGCCATATTATTTCTCTAAAAGATTAAACATTTTTATACAAAATGGGGCTTAACCTTTCATGGCTGATAGCATACCACCATAGATTTTGTTTAGTGAACTTACGTTCGAGTTTAGTTTTGCTAATTCATTCTTGAAAGCTTCAGTTTCTTTTCCAGCTTCATTCAATCCTTCAAGTGCAGAAGTCATGTTAGCATAGAACTTGTTCAAAGTTTTCACGTGAGCGTTAGCATCTTGAAGCTCCATTTCGTAAACATTATTTAGAGCAGCAAGATTTTTGGTTACTGTGACTACCTGAGCGTGGTATTCTTTCGCATCAGTGGATGCATTTGACATTTCTGTAAGCGCAGCGGCAGTTTTTCCATAAGACTGATTGATATCGACCAATGTCCTAGATGCTGATTTTACATTTTCGGCATATTCATTGGTGGCAACAGCAGCGTCTGATAATTTCCCCATTTTCTCAGCTGAAGTAGCTAGGTTTTGGATTCCTTTACCTAAGCTTTCTATCAGTTCTGGTCCAATTTTAGCTTTTTCAAGCATTTCATCAAGTTGTTGGGTAGCGCTTGGTCCAGTAGCTACTCTTGCTGCTGGTCGTCTTTCCACAGGCTCCGCTCCAGCTAGTTCCGGGTATACTTTTGACCAGTCTAGTTCTTCATGCTGAGGTTCAAACGCTGAAAGAAAAAATATCACCGCTTCTGTAGATAGACCAACTCCAATCATCAAGCTGGCAAATGGCCAATCTAGAATTTTGAACATTGCCCCTAAAATAACTACTGCGGCTCCAATACCGTAAATTTTTGGCATGATAGTGCCATAAAACTTATACTTGAATGATTGTTTATTCTTTTCCATTTTTATTAAAAGTGAAATGTAAGGGATTAAGTTGTTGTGTTTTTATCTTTGTCTTCTTCTGTTGTTATTTACCTCCATAGATCCTGATCTTCCAATGAAGGTCATGGTGGTTCTAAATCCAATATGTGCAGTTTTTACATCTTGATACTCGTAGGTTCTGGTACTCGTCTCCAAGTAATGGGCGATATCTTTCCATGATCCACCTCTTACCACTTTTCTAGACTCTCCTTCTTTCTTGTATACAGGATCCAAATCCCAAGTCAAAGCTGTCCCTACTTCACTATAGTCATCCAAAACCCACTCAGAAACGTTTCCTGCCATATTGTATAATCCAAAACCATTAGGAGCGTATACATCCACTGGAGCTGTGTAGGAAAAGCCATCGTCGATGTAATTACCCCTGCCAGGCTTAAAGTTTGCCATTAGACAGCCTCTTTTGTTTTTGAGGTAAGGTCCACCCCAAGGATATTTTGCAACATCTTTTCCTCCTTTGGCAGCATATTCCCATTCTGCTTCAGAAGGAAGTCTGAATGGAGGCATTTCGAAGTTGGACTTATCATTGGCATTCATGTGATATGTTCTCCATTGACAATACATATTGGCTTGTTCCCAACTCACGCCTACTACAGGATAATTGTCAAATGCAGGGTGGTCAAAATAAAATTCCATCAATGGATCTCCGTAGTGATAAGAAAAGCTCGTATTCCAAACTGTAGTATCTGGAAGTACTTCATTCAGGTTGAATTGAGGAGGATCTTTGAGTGTAGTGGGTGTGGAGTAGGAATATTCGCCTAACCTCACAGCTTCGACAAATTGCCTATACTTATTATTTGACACTTCATATTTGTCCATATAGAACTCTGAAATGGTTACTTGCCTGTTGAAAGCTGACTGGGTGATTCCAATATCCTCATCTGCTTGTCCCATCCAAAATGTACCCGCTTTCACAGCTACCATGTCTATGGGCAAGTTTTGTTGCCAGCCTACTCGCTTAGCCACACCAGTTACTTCCCCGCGCCTGTTATCTTTTTCACTTGCAGTCCCCTTTTTTCCAAAAAGGCCACAACCCTGTAATAACGAGGCTATTAAAACCAACGTGAGTAGGGGGAAAAACCTTGAAATCATTTTTTTACACATAAATGACAGTAATTAAGTTATATAAATAACTATTTATTTTTTATCACAACGAAAGCGAAATTTAATGGAAAATTTAGCAAAAACACTAATCATTAATCAAATTTTCAACTTTTTGTTTAAAACCTATAGCGTGGTGTCCTTTGGATTACACGCTGAAAATCTCTCGATACTTGAGGTAGGTTGTACCTCAGCATAAACTCATGACTGGTAGGAGACTTGGCCTCTAGTCCGCCCACTACCAAATCAAATGCATAACCTATCTTCAAAGAGTTGTCTCTTAAAACACTATATCCCACTAAAAGTGAAACAGCTTCTTCTCCTCTATATGCCAAACCTGCACTAACCTTTTGATTGTGTGTGGCTATAACGCTCAAGTCATATGAAAAATTATTGAACGATACGGTTTTTAATAGAAAACTAGGTTCAAACGTCCAGAAAGCAAAAGTCCTAATTCTATAACCTGCGTTGAGATAGCTATGGTTAAGTAAAGGGTTTGCAATGGCTCCATCTCCAAAGTCAAAACTTGGCTCATTGATATTTCGGGTGCTCAATCCTACATAAAATTTGCCTTGGTCGTATATCGCTCCACCACCAAAGTTTAAGTTCATTTGTGTTTCTCTTCCACCTGCAGGAACCGAAGGGTCGGGGTTCACAAGATTCAATTCATCGTATTTCAGTGTGCTTGAAAACATGCCTCCCGATGCTCCGATACTCAATGTACCTCTTCTTAGTCTAAAATGGTATGCCAAAGAAAGATTGACTTCCTGATTGTTCGTAGCACCTATGTTATCGTTCACAAAATTCAATCCATACCCGATGTTGGTATTTGCTACTGATCCAGATGCTGTTAATAATTGAGTGATCGGTGCGGGACCGTTAGCTCCAGAGTAATTGGCCCATTGTGTTCTGTGCAAAGCAGAAAATTGGTAACCTTTTTCTTTTCCTGCAAAAGCTGGATTGTAAAAAAGACCATTGTACATGTATTGAGTAAACTTTGCGTCTTGCTGAGCAAATAGTGATGAGCTATAAAAAGCAACCATCGCAAAAAATGGTAAAAATCTAAGTGTGATGTTTTTCTGATTACCCATGTATTGACAAGATTTTCTTTTTCAGAATCTATTCTACACATTTAAACTGAAAAACACCACAAATGATTGAAAAGAAATCATAAATTATTCGCCTTTTTGATATAAAGTTCGAGTGCACCTGTCATACTTGGAGCATTTGGCATAGGAGCTTCTATATCAAGTATTAGATCCTGCTCTCTCACAGCCTCTGCTGTAGTAGGTCCAAATGCTGCAATCCTTGTATTATTTTGTTTGAAGTCAGGGAAATTAGTCATTAATGACTTGATGCCAGATGGACTGAAAAATGCCAGTATGTCGTATTTAATGTCTTTCAGATCTGATAAGTCAGCAGCCACAGTATGATAGATGATTGCTTCAGTGTATTCTATGTTGCTCTTGGATAGATATGCTGGTATTTCGTCTTTTCTAATATCCGAGCAAGGGAAAAGATATTTTTCAGATTTGTGCTTTTTGAAGTAATCAAATAGATCCGATGCAGTTTTTGAGCCGACGAATAATTTTCGCTTCCTAATTACTATGTATTTTTGAAGATAATGTGCTGTTTGATCTGAGATACAAAAATATTTCATATCTGCTGGCATTTCTATTTTGAGCTCCTTGCAGATGGTAAAAAAGTGATCTATTGCATTTCTACTTGTGAAAATAATGGCAGTATGCTTCAAAATCTCTATCTTCTGCTTTCTAAAATCTTTAATAGATACAGGCTCTACCTGAATAAAAGGCCTAAAGTCTATTTTAAGATTGTATTTTTCTGCCAACATAAAGTAAGGAGATCGCTCGTCACTAGGCTTAGGTTGGGAGACTAATATGCTTTTTACTGGATTGAATCTGTCTTTGGTAGATTTACTCATTTTTGCTTTTCTATTTTAAATCTATTCTGAACACGCTACCCTATGATGAACTTTGAAATTATCAAAAAAGGCACTAATTCCGCGGTGCAAATGTAAGCAAATAAATGATAATTATTAAATGATACCTTATTCATCATTATGAGCATCAAAAAGAAAACTCCAATGATATATGCCCAAAATGCAATATATAATGAGTATTGCAGGACTGAATTCATGCTTTCTGGTGAGTTTAGTGCTACCAATGTTATTATTAATGTCAAAACCAATAATAAAATCGATACAATTCTCAACAAATAAAAGAAGTGTGAGAACTCTTTTTTACCTAAATCATAGACGAAAGTGATGAATTTGATAAACAAAAATTTCAAAATCGTAGCAACAAAAAGCAAAAGTGTAATTACTAACCAGTAGAAAAACAATTCGTTAGGTTTTCCTTCAATCGTAAACTGTAAGGATTTGCTCCATCCAGTTTCCTTGATGCCTACCATCATGACCAATGCCAATAGCAAGTTGATGATAAGTATGAAAAATATAATGTCTAAAGTGAAGAATTTTTGCAAGGCATTGCTCTCAGAAAAATCCTCCGCAGTGAACAAGGACTGAGGATCTACAATATATTTCAATACCAATGGATATATCAATTTGTACAAGGCTACCAATAGCATGATCACCATCAAAGCAGTGAAATAAAAATCATAAAATGAACTGACCTTTCTTTCTTCTAAGCTATTTTCTACAATATCAAGTGAATGGACTTCGGATGATTTGGCAAAGAACCCTTTTCTGATGACGACCTCATCTTTGGTAATGCCCTTCCTTAGGATAGAAATTTTTGCTTTATCCTTTAACTCAAATTTATCTAAGAACGATTTTAAAGGATAGCTAAATACTGTGTCGCTTTCTACTTGAAACCATAAAACGTCACCTACGAATATGGTAGATCCTTTTGGAAATCCAAACTGAAAGCTTGAGGATGGGAATTGACTTAGCTCTAAGTCTACCGCTATCACATCCGAAGAACTAAACCAACCCGATTGGCGATCATAAGTAAGGAGTTTGTCATAATTTTCTAGCACTTGACCTTCAGCCAATTTTATCATGCCCAGCATCATGATTATTAAAAATGAAAATCGAAAATATTGCTTCATACTACTTTTAAAACCTTCCTGTATAACCAAAGTGAATTTTGGATAAATTCAGACTAAAATCTTGTCCGTTTGCTCTTCCTATTGCATAAATGAAATTGAAAATGCCATTGCCTGTTTCTAAACTGAAACCCAGTCCAGTAGCTAATGGGAAATCAGTATCAAGCCTCTGAACACGATTCTCTAGCCTCCCTCCATTGGCAAAAATCATAAAATATGAGTAGGTATCAAAATAGAATCTAGGTTCTATGTTGAAATACACGTATTTGTTAGCAAAAAAGTAGTTTTCATTGAAGCCTCTTAGACTCCTCAACCCTCCAATACGATAGAGATCATTCACAAGTAAATTTTTATTTTCCATCATACCAGAAGATAATGACATCATCACTCCCCATTGAGACCTGAGATAGAAATGTTTTTCAATATCGCCTTTTACATAGTATTGAATCGTCCTTAAATCTATACCTTCATAGACTCTTGGGGGTAATCCAGTATTTTCTAAAATATTCTTGTTGCCTATCGCAAATTCGACTTGTCCGATTAGTCCTCGCCTTGGAAAAAAAATATCGTCTAGTAGTGTGAGTTGATATCGAATGCCGTAATTGTTGAATCTAAAATCTGCTAATTCTGGTAAAGATTCGGAGTTTTGAAAAGCAAAGGTTGCTAGAAGATCTCCTGATTGTCTACGACTAAAGAAATTTAAGTAATGATCACTTGCGATTCTGTAGCCAAAATCAACCCTGAAGTCTCTATTTAGAAATGTGGTATCCTCTTTTAGAAGGGAAAAGCTGGCCCCCATATCGATATTAGAACCTAATATCATAGGCTCTAGAGCCGATATTTTTAGATTTTGAGTATACTGACTCAGTCTTTGCCAGTTAAGCGTGTAGTTTCTACCTCTCCCTCCTACATTATATAGACTAAGATCGAATTGCCCCGTGACCAATAATTTGTTTTCTTCAATTTCATTTGGTAAAAAACCCACAATTCCATCTATGGTATTCACCTTCCTATCACTGATCGGCAAATAAACAGTAGCCTCTTGATTTTGAAAACTGATCTCGGGCTCAGCTGTCCACCTTACATAAGGTAGATTTCTTACCTGACGTACTGCTTGGTTTACCTTTGCTTGGGAGAATGCTTCACCAGGTACTATTTGTAAATAATTTGCTAAATATTTACTTTTTGTCTTTGAGTTTCCAGTGATCTTCAGGGTATCAAAGGTGATTTTTGGACCAAGGTCTAAGTTCAGCGACCCTTTAAATGCTGAATTTTCCCTTTCTAAGCTATCAAGTTTGATTGATGCAAAAGGGAAGCCGTTGTTCTCAGCCACTGTAAGGATATTTTCAAAAAGCCTAGCTACTGCTGGATATTGAATGTTTTTATTGTCAAATGATCGAGAATCATATCCAGCTTTCGATAGAATTTGGTCTGGAATATTTCCTTTTTTTAAACTTATCCATGTGAATTTCTCCCCAGAGTTTACTTTTATATGCAAAGTGTCGGATTTTATTTGATCGTAGATTAAAGATGCTGTAAGGTATCCCTCTGCATGAAGTTTTGATAAAAAAGTCTGAACCTCAGATATATGGTTTTTGCTGTTTTGAATCGAAATCACTCCGTGAAGCTGTGCTGTACCCTGTACTTGATAAGCTACATAATTTATTTTTTCCTGAGCCTGACAAAGGTGGATTAAGTAGAAATACAGCAATAGACCCGAGATATACTTCATCTTTTTACTAGATGATATTTACAATTGAATTTTAAAATTAAGGGAGTTTTTGATACTTCTTCGCATCTCAGCTATCTTTATCCATTCAAAACAAAAAATCTTTGGCTGGTATTTACATTCATATTCCTTATTGCAAGCAAGCTTGTCATTATTGTGATTTCCATTTTAGTACTAATCTGTCATATATGGATGATATGGTGAGAATGATCAACATGGAGCTGATCCAGAGAGTTGATTATCTTCCAGCAGGACAGTCTATCCATACGATTTACTTTGGAGGTGGCACGCCATCACTGCTTTCGACAAAGCATTTGGAATCAATATTGGGTACTATAGCCAAGCACTATAAGATAGATTTGCTAGAGCTTACGATTGAGACGAACCCTGATGATCTGAAGAAAGAGAAGTTGCTAGCATTGAAGTCTATTGGTTTTGATCGTATGAGTATTGGAATCCAAAGTTTTCAAGAAGAGATCTTGGAGTTTTACAATCGAGCCCACACTGCAGAAGAATCTCTGAATGCTATTGACTTGGCCAAAGAAGCTGGTTTCCAAAAGTTGTCTATAGACTTGATCTATGGTTTCCCGAGTGCAACTCACAATAGCTGGGAGAAGGATTTATCACAAGCATTGCTTCTTGATCCTGGCCATATTAGCTCATATTGTCTGACGGTAGAGCCTAAGACGGCTCTGGGGACATGGGTAGAAAAGGGGAAATTTGAACCAGCCACAGATGAGTTTGCAGCTATTCAGTTTGAAATGATGCTGGAAAAGTTGACCGCATCAGGATATATTCAATATGAAATCTCCAATTTTGGAAAGGAAGGTAATTTTGCTGTCCACAACACCAATTATTGGAAGGGAGTGCCCTATCTTGGTATCGGTCCAAGTGCCCATTCATTTGATGGGAGTAATCGTGGAGCAAATGTATCTAGCAATCATGCCTATATCACAGCTATCAAATCTGGAAGAGGAGCTTTTGCAGTAGAAGAAATGAACGAAGAAGATCTGCTCAATGAATATATCCTGACTGGTCTTAGAACTATCTGGGGGGTAGACCTTAGGTTGTTGATGCTGAAGTACAAGGTAGATTTACTGTCGTTGAAAAAGGACATGGTTGACCAGCTTGAAAGAGAAGGGATGATTCATATCGAAAGCCAAGCTCTAACACTTACAAAAAAGGGTCGGCTACTTGCGGATAGCATAGCATCAGCATTATTTATATAGACAAAAAGGAGTAACTTTGAGCATAGATGGAAAAGTATAGAGATAACTCAGGAAGAAAAAAGGAGACGGCCCCACTTCAGGAAGCTTTTGAAGAATTGCTCAAAACTTACAGGTTGAAGGATAAATATGATGAAAGGCTTTTGATACAAGCTTGGCCAGAGATGATGGGAAAGACGGTGGCTAGTAGGACTACATCAGTGTATATCAAGGATAAAAAGCTTTTCGTAAAAGTGACTTCGGGAGCTATAAAAAATGAAATGTCAATGAATAAGTCAAAAATTATAGACATCATTGAGCAGAAGTTTGGAAAAGGTGTGATTACAGAATTAGTTTTCTTGTAATCACACCCAATGGAATTTAATCTTGGGCACTGAACACCCTTCTCATCAAAGCGGTAGTCCTAGAGACTGGATCTTTTCGGATATTAAGCTCTTCCTCAGCGATCAATTTAAATAATCCATCAATTGCACGATTGGTAACATAAGCATTCAGGTCTGGATCGATTTTTCTATTGGTAAGAGGGATAGCATTGTAAGTATTTGCTATGTCTCCATAAAATTTTGTTGCTCCCACTTCATTTAGTGATTCCTGAATTCTTGGCTGAAATAGTTCAATCAGTTGATTTTCAGTGGTTCTTCTCAGAAATTGAGTGGCAGCATCTTGGTCTCCTCTCAATATACTGAATGCATCCTGGATAGTGAGTTGCCTGATGGCACTGATGAAAATAGGTTTTGCTTCTTTAGCTGCCATTTCAGCACCTCTATTGATCGCCAAAAGAGCTCTGTCTACCTCAGCACCAAGCCCTACCTGTCTAAGGGTCGATTCCACTCTTCTTGCATCTTCTGGGAGTAGAATTTTGATTAGCTCATTTTTGAAAAACCCATCCACCATTGATGCTTGGTCTGCTCCCTTACTAATCCCTTGTATCAAGGCTTCCTTGAGCCCTGCGGATACTTCAGGTTGAGTCAATCCCCCTTGACCAGCGGATTGAAGTACGCGATTGATGTCTGCTGCGGTACATGATGTTGCCAAAATCAGCACAATGATCGAAAAACGTAAAGTAAATTTTTTCATGAATTTTTTTAGATTTTTAAAACAATTTTGTTGAAAGCATCGAGTTTCTATCAGGAAGTTTGCATTGTATTGTGTATTATTGTACCCTACTATAGAAAATGCTCAAGCTCCCGAACTTAAATATCGGCAAGATAAGTCTTTTGGTCGCAATAATGACCTGGCTAGCCCTACTTTTTGTCGATATTACAAGACTTTTCGGCAAAATTAATCAATTAGATTCTTCAATTGCTCCAGAAATTTCCTATATTTTACAAATTATTTTTTTTATCATGGTGTACCTCTTTTTTCACCATTCTATCCAAAAGAGTGAAAAAAGCAACTTCTTAGACCTGATTTGGCGTGGTGCAAGTACTGGTTTATTGGCTACTGTTGTATCCCTATTGATTTCCCTTTTTTATTATATGTTGGGAGATAGCAGGCTTGCTTCTGACCCAATTTTGAAAAACGTGTTTTATCATATAGATTTTGGGTTCATTACGCTTTTTCTTGTCTCTTGTACCTTACTGTGGAAGCATCTGATCCTTTATCAGAAAAACAAGCGAATAGTCAATCAATGGCAAGGTTTTGAGGTTGGTTTATTGATTAGTATGTTTTTTGTTTTCTTTAATCAAAACTCCTTAGATTATAGCTTTCTCTTTGGGCTTGGAGTATTGGTGATATTTGGAATCTCTCTCTCTGTGAATCTCAAGTGGATACCCTATCTTACTTTCAAAGAGAAATGGAAATCGATTTTATACTTGGTAGTTATTCTTATCTCCTCTTCATATCTTTTTATACAGATTCTATCCTATAGTTCTAGCTTAACCCCATACCTGAATTTGACAGATAATTTGTTTTTGCTAGCACTTTTCGCTTTTGTATTTATCTATTCACTTTTTAGTTTCTTAGTAACACTCTTCAACTTGCCCACCTCATCTGTTTTTGAGCAAAAACTCGTAGAAGCGATCAATTTCCAGCGTCTCAGTCAGTCCATAAAACCAGGGCAAAATGAAAATCAAGTGCTAGATATTCTCATGGATTCTTGCATGAGTGCAGCATATGTAGATGCGGCGTGGATGGAAATTTTGGATGTGAAAGGAAACAGAAATGTCATTCATCAAAGATTTATAGGAAATAAAGAAAGGAAAGAGCTTCAGAAATTAATAGAAGAAACAAAGCCATTTTCTGATTTCATTTGGGACAGTAAATTAAACGACAGCAAGACATTCATAGGCAAGCTGACTGATTTCAAATACAAGTCGGCTATGATCATACCATTGGTGATTCACAAAAAAACCTTGGGTAAAATATATCTTGTCAAAGAGGTAAAAGATGGATTCAATAAAGAAATGACCAATATCATTGCAACATTTGTAGGTCAAGCATGTATCTCCGTAGAAAACTATAGACTCCTCAATGAGGCATTGAAAAATGAAAGGTACAAAGAAGAGTTACAAATTGCACAGAGAGTCCAAAGAAGCTTACTACCATCCAAGCTACATCATGATGATTCCTTCCAAATCCATGGATTCTCTGAGGCAGCAGATGAAGTTGGGGGAGATTACTACGAAACACAAGCATTGGGTGAAGGGAAATATGCCATCATCATAGGAGATGTCTCGGGCAAGGGTACTTCAGCAGCCTTTAATATGTCTCAAATGAAAGGTGTATTTCATAGTTTAGTACAATTGAATCCTAGCCCAAGTGAATTTTTGATCAAAGCTAATTCGGCGTTGAGCCACTGCTTGGAGAGGAATCATTTTATCACCACATCTTACTATGTCCTTGATACTGTTGCTCAAGAGATTACTTATTCAAGGGCAGGTCACTGTCCCACGTTATTTTTCAAAGCTAAAGAAAATGCGTCGGAGTATCTGAGCATCGATGGGATGGGTCTGGGTGTATTGAGGAGTAAGTTATATGAAAAGTATGTGCATCAAAAAGTCGTCTCTTATGAGCCAGGGGATATTATGATATTATTCACGGACGGTATCATAGAAGCCAAGAATCAATCAGGTGAGGAGTTTGGATACGAAAGATTGAAAAAGTCCGTAAATGGTAGTCATGAGTTGACAGCAAGTCAAATCCAACAGAAGATTATAGAAGATATGTATGAGTTCATAGGATCATCATCTTTGCCCGATGATGACTACTCACTTCTGGTAATAAAGTTTTTACAGAAACCTCAGTAACCCTAACAGCGTATAATACAACATGCTTAAGATCGAAACAACACACGATTCCAATTTTACAACACTGCATTTGATAGGTGAAGTGGATGCGAGTAATTCCATAGAGCTTGACGAGCAGATCACTGGATTGGTGGAAAGCGGTGCGAAAAAAATACTCGTAGACGGTACGAAGCTAGAGTATATTTCATCAGCAGGTCTTGGAGTCTTTATGTCCTACATTGAGGACTTTCAGGAAAATGAGATTTCATTGGTCATTTATGGACTCAATGAAAGAGTATATCAAGTATTTAGAATTTTGGGCTTAGACCAGTTGATAAAAATCAAGTCCGACAAAGAAGAAGCATTGCGAGTATGATAATGAAGCACGAGCTCAAACTATATTGTGACACTACGAGGCTTGCGGATTTAAGGAAATTTTTGAATGACATTCTTCAAAACACTTCTCTTTCCGATATCGAACAGCACCAAGTTACATTGGCAGTGGATGAGGTATGCGCCAATCTGATCATTCATTCTCATGGATGCAATGCCAAAGAATTTATCAAGGTAGAAGTAGAAAAAGAAAATGGTATCTTAAAGATAGAAATCGTAGATCGTGGTGAAGGATTTAATATAATAGAGTATAAAGAGCCTGAAATTTCTCATGTAAAAGCTACCAAAAGGAAAGGTGGTCTGGGCATAATTTTAGTCAAAAGAATTATGGATAGAATCGAATTCGAAAAAATAGGAACTCAAAACACTTGTAGACTTTTTAAGATTCTAAAATCCAAATAATTGTTAATTTCTCATTCTTTATGCTGTTCAGCCGAATAATTGTACTTTTAAATTTGTAACATTGCAGTAGAATTTTCGGCAAGCTATAAATATGAATTTCAAATATTTCTACTTATACATACTGGTTGTAGCATTTTCTTGTAGTCCCAAAACTACCATGAAGTCTGAAGACAACATGTCAAATGCTCCAGTCTCCTTGATGACAATAGGTAATGAGGAAGTATATGCAGATGAATTTTTGCATATTATTTCCAAAAATCGCTCATTTTTAGAAAAAGAAGGGACGATTTCAAAAGCTGATTTTGAAGAAAATTTTGATCTTTTTGTCAATTTCAAACTTAAAGTAAAAGAAGCTGAAAATAGGGGGCTTCATCAAACAGAGGAGTTTGATAGAGAGTTTTCTATGTTTAAAGAAGACCTGATAAAGCCTTACTTGATCAAAAACTCCTTGCAGGAAGGTGAATTGATGAAAGCCTATAATAGGATGCAGGAAATAGTCAAAGCTAGCCACATCCTTCTTCAATTTCCTACAAATGCCACTAGAGAAGACACCATCGCTGTCTATAGAATGGCTCAAAAGCTCAAGAATCAAGCTGATGAAGGAGAGGATTTTAATGAATTGGCTTTTGTACATTCAGAAGATCCTTCTGCTAAGGAGAACAAAGGCAATCTAGGCTATTTTACAGCACTCCAAATGGTTCATCAATTTGAGGATGCGACCTATGGATTGAAAATCGGAGAGGTGTCCGACCCTATTCTTACCGACTACGGCTATCATATCATCAGACTGGAAGATAGAAAACCAAATCCAGGAGAGATCAGAGTATCACATATTTTGATTAGATCACAATCTTCTGACCCTGTTACTGAAGAGCGTATTCTAAGAAAAGTCTCAGAAATCTACCAAGAACTTCAGAAGCCCGAGAGTGTGTGGGAGGAAGTGTGTGCGCAATATTCAGAAGACCAAGGAACCAGAAATACTGGGGGACTTCTTCCATTTATTGGTATCGGTTCAGTTATACCTGAGTTTGAGAGGGTGGCTTTTAGCTTGAATGAGATAGGTGAAATCTCGCCTCCTGCCAAGACGCCATATGGTTATCATATAATTAGGTTAGAAGAGAAAAGACCTCTTCCTCCATTCGAAGAGATGGAGGCTCTGATCAAATCCAAGATTTTAAGAGATAGTAGATCTTCATTGATTCAGTCTCAGGTTGCTTCCATCCAAAAAGCAAGGTATCAATTCTCTGAAAACGAGACTCTTGTTGATAGTTTGGAGACGTTGTTTGATAAAAATTCAAGGAATGAAGCTATTGAAAAAGTAAATAATGCTCAGCTTAATGATCGCATTATATTTTCAGCTGGAGGTGTAGATAGGACAGTTCAAGACCTACTTGATTACATGCTGACAAGTGGTCAGATAGTTAGAGTAGGGAATAAGAATTTATTGACGGCTTGGTATGAAAAGTATGTTGAAAATATGCTCAATCAGGCTGAGGAAAATGACCTTGCTTCTAATAACAAAGAATATCAATTGACACTAAAGGAATACAGGGATGGTATTATGCTATTTACCTTGATGAATGAAAACGTCTGGCAGAAAGCTCTTGAAGATAGCCTAGGTCAGGTGGATTTCTATGAAAAGCACAAAGATAGGTATCAATGGAAGGAAAGAACTGAGGCCATCATAGTGAAGATGACCAAGGATGAGTTCACTCCATCTGTGAGACGATTCTTGTCAGACAAAAAGTATCAAGACAATTTGGTGAATAGATTGGAAAACACTTTCCTAAATGACAATCCCCTTGCATTTACAATCGATAAGGATGTATTTGAAATGGAATCACATCCAATCTTGAGTCGTGCTATTGCCAATAAAGCATTTCAAGAAGTCAAAGCAAATAATGCTATATACTTTGTCTTGTTAGGAAATAAATTACCGCCTGGAAACAAAAAATTTGAAGAGACTAGAGGCAAAGTTATACAAGATTTTCAAGAGTACTTAGACCAAAGCTTATTAGATACCTTGAAGTCGAATTATACTGTCAGGATAAACGAAGAAGAAAAAAACAGAGTTTACGAGCTTGTTACAAAAAAATAAAATTCTACCTGTATTGATCATTAGTTTGTCGCTAAGTGCCTGTGACTTTTTTAAGTTCAAGACAGTCACTGAAGAGGACTTGGATGATCAAATTGTAGCGACAGTTGGAAACCAAAAGCTGAAAAGATCTGAGTTGAAGTTTTTGACCTTTCAAGGGAATGATGTACAAGATAGTATGAACATTTCAAGGAAGTATATTCAAAATTGGGTTCAAAAACAGCTGATGATCAAAGAGGCTGGAAAGTCTATGGCTTTTGATGAAGCAGAACTCAATCGTAAATTACTAGACTATAGATATGCCTTGATGGTATATGAATATGAAAAATCTTACGTTGAATCTCACAGTATTGATGAGATCAATACAGAAGATATCCTTGCATACTATGAGAGCCACAAAGAGAATTTCAACTTAAAGGAAATCATAGTTCGAGCTAATTATTTCAAATTGGAGAAAAACTCCAATCAGAAGCGAAACCTAGAAAGGTTGCTGAACAGAAATGCCGAAGATCCGTCTGATTTGAAGCAATTTGCTTTGGATCATGCAGATAATTATTACTTGGAAGATTCTACTTGGGTAATATTTGATGAGATCATCGTAGGCACCCCAATTAGTGATAATAATAACAAAGTTCAGCTTTTAAGAAATAATAAGTTAATTAAAGCAGAAGACGATACCTTTACATATTATTTCAAGATTTTGGAATATAAATTGCAAGACCAAGTTCCACCAGTTGAATTTGTAAAGGATGAAATTTCAGCTATACTAAGAAATAAGAAAAGATTGGAGCTTGTAGAAAAGCTTCAAAAGGAAATTTATACTAGAGCAGAGGAAAATAATGAGTTTAAAATATATGAGTAAAGCAAATAAGTTTCTTTCTATCACTTCATGTCTGATGGTACTTGTGGGTGTTGTTTTTGCCCAGGAGGAAGAAAAGAAACCCACCACTACCACACCCGCAACGGGTCAAGTGATCGACCGAATTGTAGCAAAAGTAAATAACTACATTTTGCTAGAATCTGATGTTCAAAAAACCTATTTGGAGGCGATTTCAAATTCACAGCAAGGTTTCGAAGCTCCTTCACGTTGTGATATTTTTGAATCACTCTTGATCAATAAACTTATGGTGGCCAAAGCAGAGATAGATTCAGTAATAGTAAGTGATGCAGAGGTGATGCTTCAAGCCGATCAGAGATTCAGTATGATTATGTCCCAGTTCGGTGGAGACGAATCTACTTTGGTGGAGGTCTATGGAAAAACAAGTGATCAACTAAAATCTGAAATCAACGATGCCCTGAGAGAACAAATGATCGTTCAACGTATGCAAGGAAAGATCACAGAAGGTCTCACTGTCTCTCCCGCAGAAGTAAGAAGGTTCTTCAATTCTATTCACAGGGATTCACTTCCTTTTTTCTCAGCTGAAGTTACCGTAGGGCAAATTGTGAGAAAACCACAAGTGAATGAAAAGGCAAAAACAGAGGTTGCAAATTTCCTTTCAGGTTTAAAAAAACAAATCAATGATGGTACTTCTGACTTCGCTACATTAGCAAAAGAGTATTCGCAAGATCCAGGATCGGCTATACAAGGAGGTGAGCTTGGATTCTTCAGAAGAGGGGAACTTGCACCCGAATTTGAAGCTACAGCTCTCGGACTTAGACCAGGAGAGATATCTGATCCAGTAGAAACTATGTTTGGATTTCACATGATCCAATTGTTAGAAAGAAGAGGAAATACTTTTAATACTAGACATATTTTGATAAAACCTCAACCAAGTGAAGAGGATATCAAAAAAACGGAAAGGTATTTGGATAGTTTGAGAACTGTGATTTTAGATAAGAAGATAGATTTTGCAAAAGCCGCCAAAGAATATTCTGAAGATAGAGAGACTTCTGATAATGGAGGCTTCTTTGCAGACCAAGGATCTGGATCTAATAGGCTAACATTAAGGACTCTTGAAGACCCAGTGCTTTACTTTACCATTGATTCTATGAAAGTAGGTGGGATTACTACTCCGATGAGATTCGAGGATCCGCGAGAAGGTACTAAGGTGAGGATATTGTATTACAAAGACAGATATCCAGCACATAGAGCAAATCTCAACGATGATTTTGAAAAGCTCAAAGCTGCTACAAGAAGAAAGAAGGAAGACGATATATTGAGCAGGTGGTTTCTTACAGCCAAAGAAGATGTTTTTATTGATATCGATCCAGCTTACGACCGCTGCAATGTCCTTCAAGACAACTAAGTTTGGAAGGTCATTGAAAGTCAAATAAAAAAAAGCCGACTGATTTTTCAGTCGGCTTTTTTTTGCCCTTGCATAGGAGATAGGAGACTTGAAAGCTTGTTACTCTACAGATCCAGAAACTTTTGAAAATCAATTCAATAATCAGTCTTTTACTTCTTCAAAGTCTACATACTCACCACCTTTTAATTGGTCTTTCTGCTTGCTTTTTTTGAAGTTATCTGGCACATGATCTACTCGCACCTCCCCAGTTTTGTTGTGTTGATGATAATGACCCTGCTGCTGATCTCTAGCAGCTTGATTTACTTGCTGTACAAACTTAGCCAGCTTAGTCCTTAAAAAGAACCTCATGAGTTGTATCAGCAACCAGCCAATTCCTAAAGTGATTACAATAAACTTAACCAAACCTTCAATATTTATTACCCTAAGCTAGTATTCTAGCCTAGGGTATGTTTTAAATTTTTATCTACTTAGATATAGATTTCTTTCAGCATAGATTTTCAAAAAGAAATCGTCCATCAGATCTTCTATAAAATAAATCGCCTCTCCAGTAGATTTCATTTCAGGTCCAAGCTGCTTGTTTACATTTGGGAATTTATGAAATGAGAATACAGGGACTTTTATCGCATATCCATTTTTTGTGGGGTTGAAATTGAAGTCTGTGACTTTTTTCTCACCTAGCATTACCTTCGTAGCATAATTGACATAAGGTTCTTGATATGCTTTACAGATAAAAGGAACGGTTCTCGAGGCTCTAGGGTTCGCTTCTATGATATAAACTTTATCATTTTTTATTGCAAACTGGATATTAATCAGTCCTTTAGTTTTGAGAGCCAAAGCGATTTTTTTGGTGTACGTTTCGATCTGTCTGATCACCAAGTCTCCCAAATTGTAGGGAGGTAGCACAGCATAAGAATCACCTGAGTGGATTCCAGCTGGCTCGATATGCTGCATGATGCCTATGATATAGACATTTTCTCCATCACATATTGCATCAGCTTCTGCTTCGATCGCTCCTTCTAGGAAGTGATCTAGGAGGATCTCGTTGTTTGGTATATCTCGAAGTACGTTGACTACATGCTCTTCAAGCTCTTTCTCATTGATGACGATTTTCATTCCTTGACCTCCTAGCACATATGATGGCCTTACCAAAAGTGGAAATCCAATCGTCTTACAAAGTTCAAGTGCTTCATCAGTATTGTGAATGGTACCAAACTCCGGATACGGAACATCATTATCTTTGAGTAAGGTAGAGAACCTACCTCTGTCTTCTGCCAAATCCAATGCCTCAAAGCTGGTACCTATGATTTTGATACCATATTTATCAAGCTTTTCAGCTAGTTTCAACGCAGTCTGTCCACCTAACTGAACGATGACGCCTTCTGGTTTCTCTTGAAGAATGATCTCGTAGATGTGCTCCCAGAATACTGGTTCGAAGTATAGCTTGTCAGAAATGTCGAAATCTGTCGATACAGTCTCTGGATTACAGTTGATCATGATAGTTTCATAACCACACTCTTTGGCGGCAAGTACGCCATGTACACAAGAGTAATCGAATTCAATGCCTTGACCTACCCTGTTTGGACCAGAGCCTAATACGACCACTTTCTTCTTATTTGAAGCTTCTGACTCATTTTCTTCTCCAAAGGTAGAATAATAGTAGGGAGTTTGCGCTTCAAATTCAGCTGCGCATGTGTCTACCAACTTGTAGACTCTTTTGATATTCATTTCTGAATACCTCTTATCAAATACCTCACTTTCCAAGCATCCTAGCATATGAGCTAGTTGTCGGTCAGCATAGCCTTTGCGCTTTGCAGTTGACATCAGGTCTTGAGGAATTGTGTCAAGTTCATATTTTTCAATCTCACGCTCAAGATGGATCAGTTCCTCGATTTGTTTCAGGAACCACTTATCGATTTTAGTAAGATCATGAATCGTTCGGAAGGATATGCCTAGCTTGAATGCATCATACACGTGAAAAAGTCTGTCCCAGCTTGGGTTTGCTAGACTGTATAATATTTCTTCTTGGTTTTTGAGCTCTTTGCCATCTGCACCAAGTCCATTTCTTTTGATTTCAAGTGATTGACAAGCTTTTTGAAGCGCTTCTTGGAAGTTGCCTCCTATACCCATCACTTCACCTACAGCTTTCATTGAAAGACCAAGTCTTTTGTCAGAACCTTTGAATTTATCAAAATTCCATCTTGGTATCTTTACGATCACATAGTCTATTGAAGGTTCAAAAAATGCTGAGGTGGTTCCAGTGATGGAGTTAGTCAATTCATCCAAGTTGTAACCTATAGCGAGTTTTGCTGCTACTTTGGCAATAGGATATCCCGTGGCTTTGGAAGCCAAAGCTGATGATCTCGATACCCTTGGATTGATTTCTATACCAATGATGTCTTTATTGTCAGGACTTACAGAAAACTGCACATTGCATCCTCCAGCGAAGTTTCCAATGCTATTCATCATGGTGATAGCATGATTTCTCATTCTTTGATACACCGTGTCGGGTAAAGTCATGGCAGGAGCCACTGTGATAGAATCACCCGTATGGACACCCATTGGGTCAAAGTTCTCTATAGAACAGATCACAATCATGTTCCCGATATTGTCCCGCATCACTTCCAGCTCGTATTCTTTCCATCCAAGAATACTCTGCTCGATCAATACTTCATGGACTGGAGAAGCTTCTAGTCCTGCCATGAGCAGCCTTTCGAAGTCTTCTTCTTTTTCTACAAATGCGCCACCTGCTCCACCAAGCGTGTAAGATGCTCTGATGATCAGAGGGAAGCCAATTTCTTGAGCAATTTCTTTTCCTTGCAAAAAGGAAGTAGCAGTATCACCCTTACACACTCCAACGCCAATTTTTTCCATCAATGCCTTGAACTTTTCTCTGTTCTCCGCAGTCTCTATCGCATCAATATCCACTCCGATCATTCTGACGCCAAACTTTTTCCATATTCCTGCAACTTCACAGTCTATGGCAAGATTCAGTGCTGTCTGACCACCCATTGTTGGCAATACACAATCTATGGTTGGGTTTTCTTTGAGGATTTGAATGATTGATTTCTTTTCGAGTGGGAGCAAGTACACGTTGTCTGCTGTCACTGGATCAGTCATGATCGTGGCGGGATTGGAATTGATCAATGTGACGATGATTCCTTCTTCTCTGAGAGATCTTGCTGCTTGAGATCCAGAATAATCAAATTCACATGCTTGGCCAATTACAATAGGGCCTGATCCGATGATGAGGACGTGCTTGATACTACTATCCTTAGGCATTATAAGTGAGGGTTTAAGAGGTGTAAAATACTTATGGCTAAATTGGTGCAAATTTAGACAAATATTTTTAAGTACCCCGAATCAATCCAAAAAAAGGACGAGAAATTCAACCATGCATCTAATTTACCTTAAGAAACCCATGGCTTTTACTTCTTTGTAAATATGCTCTATGTCTTCAGGAATTTGGTTTTTGAGCAACCAGTTTACATCAAGGGCACTGTGTATTGCAGTATGCATCAGTTTAGGATTGTCCGCTACTGTTTCTCCTAGCTGGTGAAGCTGGTCGTGGAATTCTAGTCTATAGTCAGGGTGAAATTTTTTTATCAAGAGCAAAACCTTATAAATTCTTTTGAAAATGCCATTTTTTATTGATTTTGATAATGAATAACTAGTGACTAAATTATAAAATTCTAAATATTCAAAAAAATAGCGATTACCCAATAATACAAATTATCCATGAATATCGTATGCCTTTCATTATCAATGCCAAGTTAGGATTCTTATGGTATGGATTGCTTACAAAGTTCCAAATACTCAATTTTCTAAAGCCTCTGTCCAATCCTTCCATTAGATTCATCGGTGGTTTTATAATCTTTTCCTAAATTTAGGACGTGAAAAAATACTGCATATTATTATTGCTACTACCATTCCTGAATTCTTGTACTTCTGATCAAGAAAGGACCAGGTCGCTGGTGAATGTTTTCTTAGTAGATGCGCCAGCAGATATTGATGCCTTATGGGTTGAGGTTCTTGGTGTGGAATTACAAACGGCCACTTTCGGAGACAATGCAAATGGGGAAAGTCAATACTTTCCTTATGAAGCGGGAAATAAAAGGGTAGACATTGCTCAGCTTGTAGGTGATCAAGAGCTACTTATAGGAAGAGGGGAAGTCAATTCTGGAACTTTGCAAAAGCTTACTTTGCGACTAGGTGCTGAAAAGTATGTAATGAAAAATGGTGTAAGAACAAACTTGACACTTAATTCGGAGCAAGAAGAAGGCTTGAGTATAGATGTAGATTTTACTTTGAGGCCAGGTATTTCTCATGATATCTATATTGATTTTGATATTTTAAATTCACTGAGGCAAAACGGGACTTCTGGATTCACTTTTAGCCCGAAGTTGAGAGCTTTTTCTAAAGCGAATACTGGAAATATATCAGGAGTCTTGCGACCAAGTGGACAGAATGCATACCTATACGCAGTGCAGCAAAGAGATACGATTTCCACGGGTGTTAATTTTAGAGGAAATGGGACTTTCAGGTTCAAAGGTCTGGAAGGGACCTACACCGTATTTGTGATACCCAAAAATAATTCCTTTCTAGCCGACACCATACGTACGGTCATCGTGCAAAGCCAACAAACCACAGATTTGGGAACTATTACCTTGAGACCAAGAGAGTAAAGGAAGATTATGGAAAAGCATCACTTCTATATGCGTCGGGCATTGGATCTTGCGCATCTTGGCATGGGGTCAGTTAGTCCCAATCCCATGGTGGGCTGTGTAATAGTATGTGAAGGTCAGATCATAGCTGAAGGGTACCATGAGTACTACGGTGGTCCTCATGCTGAGCCTAATGCAATAGCCAAAGTAGATGATCCTGAGTTGCTTAAAAAGTCTACGGTCTATGTGACTTTAGAGCCATGTGCTCATTTTGGTAAAACCCCACCTTGTGCAAATCTTCTCGTGGACAAAGGAGTAAAAAAGGTAGTCATAGGCGCTGTAGATACCAATCCTCTAGTCGGGGGTAAAGGTATTGCTATCCTGAGAAATGCGGGAATAGAAGTGATACATGGGATACTAGAGCCTGAAGTTCGCTTACAAAACCGTCGCTTTTTTACCTTTATGGAACAAAAGAGACCTTACATTACGCTCAAATGGGCGCAAAGTATCGATGGTTTTGTAGCTAGAGAGAACTTTGATTCCAAATGGATCAGCAATCAATACAGTCGTCAGCTTGTTCATCGCTGGAGAACAGAAGAGGACGCAATCATGGTAGGTACCAATACCGCAAGATATGATAACCCAAAGCTGAATGTCCGAGATTGGGATGGAAATAATCCTATCAGGATCGTTGTGGATCGGATGCTACAGTTGGATAAAGGTTTGGCACTCTTTGATCAACAGCAACCTACAATTTGTTTCAATATTGTTGAAGATGCTGTTTTTGAAAATTTGGAGTATGTCAAACTTGAACCTGATTTTCAAGTTGCAGACATATTCAAAGTGCTTTATGAGAGGAAAATACAATCTGTATTGATAGAAGGAGGTACTTTTTTACTCAATAAAATCATAGAAGCCGAACTTTGGGATGAGGCGCGAGTGTTTACAGGACAAGTTCATTTTAATAAAGGAATACCAGCTCCAAAAATCAATGGTGTGAGGAAAGATCGACTGGATGTGATGGGAGATACCCTTGAGCTTTGGATAAGAAAACGATAAAATATGGCAGAGACATTATATATCCCAACAGACGCTGATAAAGCAAAAAAATATGAGGCTATTCTGCCTCAGATAGAGGCCCTGATATCTGGAGAGACCGATTTGGTAGCTAATTTGGCAAATATTGCAGCAGTGCTTAGGACAACTTTCGGCTTCTTTTGGGTTGGTTTTTACCTCGTCAAAGATGATCAACTAGTACTTGGCCCATTTCAAGGTCCTATTGCTTGTACTAGAATCAATCTGGGAAGGGGTGTTTGTGGCACAGCTTGGAAGGAAAATCAGACGCAACTAGTCCCAGATGTAGAAGCTTTCCCTGGTCACATTGCTTGTAGCTCTGCTTCAAAGTCTGAGATTGTAGTTCCATTTTCTAAAAATGGTATGGTGGTAGGTGTGTTAGATGTGGATTCTGACCAATTGGCAGACTTCGATGATACAGATCAGATTTATTTAGAAAAGTTGATGAGTATATTGGAAAAAAGCATGTAATCGCAAAAAATATATAAATTTTGCGATTACGATCGCTGATTTTATATAAATTTTGCGATTAGCTAATAAAGGTTTCGAAATTCTCTTTGTGGATAATTTCAATAGAGGCCTCTGGATATGCATTTTGAAAGGTGATTGGGATTCGAGTTTTTGATTTTGGATTCCATTTGAATTCCCATGCAGAAATTTGCCCAAAGTTGTCTTCAATGTAATCGATTTCTTGTTGGGCATGTGTCCTCCAAAAATACCCAATATTATACTTTCCAGATAGCGCATTTTTTTTCAATCTTTCAGACATTAGAAAATTTTCCCAAAGAGCACCTACATCTGTCCTGTTTTCAAGAGGTACAAAATTGTTGATCAGGCTATTTCTGATACCATTGTCTATGAAATAGATTTTTTTTGCTTTTTTCAATTCATTTCGTAAGTTTCTACTATAGGACCCAACTCTGAATATAATGAATGTTTGTTCCATGAGGGTGATGTATTTTTCCACAGTTTCATTATCCAGACCAGTGATCATTCCGAGTTCATTGTAAGAGACTTCACTTCCCACTTGGTAGGCCAATGCTTGTAGCAACTTCAAAATTTGATCAGGCTTTCGTAGGTTGCTGAGTGCAAATACGTCTTTGAAAAGATAACTGTCTGAAATCATTTTTAATCTATCTTCTGCATCATTCGGGTTTAGTACGATTTCAGGATAATAACCATAGATCATTCTATGTGTGATCATTCTTTTCTCCTCAATAAAACTACTGTGATTCACCATTTCAGCAAATGAAAATGGAAATAAATAGTATTCCCATTTTCTGCCAGTGAGAGGTTCACGTATACTGTTGGAAAGTTCAAATGCAGATGATCCTGTTGCTAGAACCTTCACATCAGGGAAATTATCTACGATGATCTTGATGCATATTCCTATATTCTGAATACGCTGTGCTTCATCTATTACAATCGTCTTGGCATTTCCTATCAAAGTCTTGAGTTTTGTTGAGCTAGGATTTGATAGCATTTCTCTGATATCAGCATCATCTCCATTCCACCAATGAATTGGAGATTTGAATTGGTCCCTATGATTTTTTAGCAAAGTACTCTTCCCTACTTGTCTTGGACCAAATATAATTACAGCTTTTTCGTCCTGTAATTTATGAGTAATTCTATGCTGTATTTGCCTGGTTATAAACATAATCGCAAAAATACTATAAATTTTGCGATTACGATCGCTGATTTTGTATAATTTTTGCGATTAGATAATAAAGGTTTCGAAATTCTCTTTGTGGATAATTTCAATAGAGGCCTCTGGATATGCATTTTGAAAGGTGATTGGGATTCGAGTTTTTGATTTTTATTTCACCTCCCACTTTTCAATGTATTTTGGCTCGAAGGATTGCATTTTATCAAGCATTTCGATTGGGTCTGAAGCGACGATGAGCAGGTCAAGCTGTGCTTGATGAAGAAATCCTTCACTTGTGCTGTGCTTCAAAAAGTCAAGAAGCTTATCATAATAGCCTTGGACATTATAGAGTGCCAGCGGTTTTTGAATGTATCCAAGTTGATTCAAGGTCATGATTTCGAAAAGTTCCTCAAAAGTGCCAATTCCACCGGGCATGGCCACAAAACCATCCCCACGCTCTGCCATGAGCCATTTGCGGTCTCGCATGGTTTCTACTACAGTGAGTTCTGTGCAGCCTTGATGCGCTACTTCGATATCTACGAGTTTCTGAGGGATGATCCCATAGACGTTTTGGCCAGCGGCAAGCATCCTGTCAGCTATCACCCCCATGAGTCCTACATTGCCGGCTCCATACACCAATCCCAAATTTCTTTTGATCATCTCATCTGCTAGTGATTCAGCTGCTTGAGCGTAAATTGGGTTTTTTCCTTTGTTAGAGCCACAATAGACAGTTACTTTTTTCATTTCGGATTTTTACTTTTTTTCAAATATAAAAAAATGCCCCGACTAATATCGAGGCAATTTAGGAGAGTGAAGCTGATTTGTACCTAGCTTCTCAGCAATAGAATGATTTAATCCTCTATGGGGATCAGTTCAATACTTTCTAATTCAGTTACTTCCCCTGAGGAGGTTACAATATCCTCTAATTCTAACGTTTCAAAGGCTGCATTTGGTGTGAAAACCAACTTATAGCTTCCAGATTTGAGACCTCTGAGCATGTACCTGCCATTATCCGCAGCAAATGTGGAGACTGTGTCAGTTCCAATGATGGCAGCTACATTCACTGGATAAGCATCTAGAGGAAGTACCACACCTTCGATAGTAGCTGATTCTTCTGCAACAGCTCTAAGTACAGGTTTAAGAATATATTGACCCGAATTCCCTGCTCGGACGATGGATTTGCCCGCATCAAAGTCAATGATCAAATCATAGGAGATCCCAGCTTGTACAGGTTTGTCGACTTTGATTTTTAGTCCACTTTGCTGGGCACTAGGTGTCGTGAGGTCTATTCTGTTGTCACCTTGAAGTAGGTAATTGTTCTCACCCAGTAACAGCCTGATTTGGGAGATTTCTCCAGCTGGCACCTCTACTTCACCTAATCTTGCAGAAGCTCCACCACTAAGTTCTAGTAAATTGATCATTCGATCTTCTGAAGCTTCATTGGTTAAGTTGATCCAAGCAGACCCATTGTCTTCTTGCTCACCTTTAGGCAGGATTTCTATTCCTAATACCTCCACCCATACGGCATCATAGTCAGCTGGGGCATCAATTAGGTACACATTTACTTTAGCCATACCCTCTGTAATGTTGGCGTCTTCTTCATTTACACTACATGAAATGGCGAATGTAGCTACTATAGCCCACAAAGCACCAATAATTTTATTTGGTAAATATTTCATATGGATAGTTGGTTTGATTCATTTTCCCATTTCCAATCATTGTGCCACTGATTAGCTGTGTGTTGATTTTTCCTAAATTGTCCTATAAGAATTACCTAATTTTGTCAAATAGGTTGTAATTTTGGACATGATGCAATGGCAAAAACTACTCACCGCTGGAAGATTCGACCCGAAAAAAACTCATCAATCGTCAGATAGTCAGATAAGAACAGAGTCTGAAAGGGATTATGATCGAATCATTTTTTCTGCGCCATTTAGAAATCTTCAAGATAAGACGCAAGTATTTCCTTTGCCTGAGCATGATTTTGTACATACCAGATTGACGCATAGTCTGGAGGTCTCTTCAGTGGGAAGGACGCTCGGAAAATCAGCAGGTGAATACCTTCTCAGAAAGTATCCTGACCTTTCTCAGCAAGGTGTGCAAGCAGCGGAGATCGGCGCAATAGTAGCTGCAGCATCCTTAGCTCACGATATCGGGAATCCTCCATTCGGACACGCAGGAGAGACAGCAATATCAGATTTTTTCAGGTTCCATGAATATGGCCAAGCTTGGCAAAAATACGTCACTCCTGATCAATGGGAAGATTTATGTCACTTTGAAGGCAATGCCCAAGGATTTAGGATGCTTGTATCACAAAACAATGGTCTTAAGCTTTCTTATACAACTTTGGCGGCGTTTACGAAGTACCCGAGGCTCGCGCATGTTTTTGAGGCTGACCCTCAACGAAGAAGTCAGAAAAAATTTGGTTACTATTCAGATCAAGTACAAGATTATGGACAGTTAGCCCAGATTCTAGGAATAGAAAATGCACCAAATGGCTGCTACCTGAGGCATCCTTTAGCTTTCTTGGTAGAAGCGGCAGATGATATTTGTTATAGTATTATCGATTTGGAAGACGGGTGCACTTTGGGGCTAGTTTCTCTCGAAGAGGTTGTTGAGTTGATCGCTCCGATTCTGAAAGAGCGCTTTGATTCAGATAAATTGCAAACCTACACTAAGCAAGCACAAAAGCTCGCAATTTTGAGAGCAATGGCTATCAACCAACTTATTCAAGAAGTTGTGCGTGCATTTGAAGACAATGAAGAGGCTATGCTAGCAGGTGAATTTGATCAAGCTTTGACTTCCAAGATTCCTTCTGCAACGGCATTAGATGTAATCGCAGAGGTGTCAGTGAGAAAAATTTATAGGTCTAAATTAGTCCTTGAAAAAGAGGCTGCGGGTTATCAAGTATTGGAAGGCTTGTTGGAAGTTTTTTCCAAAGCACTGAATCATAAATTCTATCAGACTGACCTTTACTCAGGAAAAGATAAAAGCATATTGAGATTATTACCTGAGGATTTTCCACTTGAGGGTTGGGATTCTAGCATCAACCCTTATCCTATGCTGCGCTTTTTGATGGATTTTATCGCTGGAATGACTGATAAATATGCCCTCAACCTTTACAGAAGGGTGAAAGGGATATCCCTCCCAGGTGCATGAGTTTGGGGTTTGGTAAAAAACTCAAACTCCGAATTGCTTCATGTGGTGATCCATATGTTTCCATACAAATCTGCCCCAATAGTAATGATCAAGTGATCCAAATACTGGGTGAATTCCTCCAAGCTCATGCTCAAGTGTCTTGAACTTGTTGAGGATTTCTATGAATTTTTCTTTTTCTTTTTCAAAATCTCCTGAATCAACCAATCCTTTTGTGTTGAATTTTTTGGCACCTCGAGCGCCTTTTGGGAAATCTTTTTTGATATGAAAAAATGCCAGCTTCTTCATTCGCTGCTTCAAAGTTGGTTTCAAAATAGCTTTTGGCGCATTCAGGATAGCATCATTTGCGAGGTTACAGTGGTGCAGCATTTCTGTAGCATTCATACTCCCCCAAAAAGGCTCTTGATCTTTGGAAAGCCTACTTACTCTTTGAATCAAAGCGTCTATAGTCCCTGAAGTATAGATAGTTTTTGCCATTTTGCTTATTGCATAGTTAAAAATCTTCCCAAATATAATCGTATAATAATTTAACCCTATTCCTGCAAAATATCTTAACTTTGTGACTTCATTCCAAAAGGTGTGCTCATATTCTATCAAGAAAAATGATATGCCTTGAAATGATTCTACTTATTAACACTTGTTGTCAGCAAGTTGTTTGTAAGTGGTGGAGACTTTCCTTCTCGGAAAGTTTCTGTTTTAATAGAGAATGCGTGGTCGCTTCTTCGAACAATGTATCAATAAAATTCGGGTTTTTCCCTTTATAAATATCTTTAAAAAACCGTGAAAAAATATCAAGAGTTTAAACAAGTAGATTATCCCGGGATAGGGGATAGTGTGTTGCAATACTGGAAAGAGAATAAGATTTTTGAGAAATCAGTGTCACAAAGAGATGGTGCCGAAACTTTTACATTCTTTGAAGGGCCTCCTTCTGCTAATGGAACCCCCGGGATTCACCACGTGATGGCACGTACGCTGAAGGATATTTTCTGTAGATACAAGACACTTCAAGGTTTTCAAGTAAAGCGTAAGGGTGGATGGGATACACACGGTCTACCTGTAGAACTTCAAGTAGAGAAAGAGCTTGGTATCACCAAGGAAGATATAGGTAAGAAAATAACTGTCGAAGAGTACAATAGAAAATGTCGTGAGACAGTGATGCGATTCAAAAATGAATGGGATGATTTGACAGAAAAGATTGGCTATTGGGTAGATTTGGATGATCCATATATCACCTTTGATGCCAAGTATATAGAGACACTTTGGTATTTGCTCAAAAAACTTTACGAAAAGGATTTAATTTACAAAGGCTATACCATTCAGCCATATTCTCCAGCTGCCGGCACTGGATTGAGCTCTCATGAACTCAATCAACCAGGTAGCTACAGAGATGTGAAAGATACTTCTATCACCGCTCAGTTTAAGCTCAAGGGTGAAGATAATACATACATTTTGGCTTGGACCACCACGCCTTGGACTTTGCCTTCCAACTCTGCCTTGGCAATAGGCGAGAAGCTGGACTACGTCAAAGTAAAGACCTTCAATCCCTATACATTTGAGCCACAGCATGTGATCCTTGCCAAATCTAGGATGGGCGCATATTTCAATCCAAAAGCAAAGGAAATTGCAATTGCTGACTATAATCCAGGGGATAAATTAATCCCTTATGAGGTCGTAGCTGAGATGAAAGGAGCCGATCTTTTAGGTTTACAGTATGAGCAATTGTTTCCAATTGCGGAGCTGGCACTTCCGAATCCTGCATTCACTGTGATTTCTGGAGATTATGTGACTACCGAAGATGGTACAGGTGTGGTTCACTTGGCCAAAGCATTCGGTGCAGATGATTTTAGGACTTTGGTTCAGCAAAATGTACCAGGCGTATTTGTCCAAGATGAAAAAGGAAATGAGATACCAGTTGTAGATAAACAAGGGAAGTTTCTTCCAGTAGTAGGTACGTACCTACTCGATAAAATGAAAGAACATGCAATCACTGCTCATAAAGAATTTGGAGTGGATGATTTCTATGTGAAGAACTATACTGGGGATGATGAAAGTGATAAAGAGTATAAAAATACTGATATCATCATTTCCATTATCTTAAAGAATGAAAACAAAGCCTTCAAGGTAGAAAAATACGAACACAGTTACCCTCATTGCTGGAGAACTGACAAGCCAATCTTATATTATCCTTTGGAAAGCTGGTTTATCAAAACTACTGCTTACAAGGACAGGATGGTAGAATTGAACAAAACGATCAACTGGAAGCCTGAAGCGACTGGAACTGGACGTTTTGGTAATTGGCTAGAGAACCTGGTGGACTGGAATTTGAGTCGGTCAAGGTTCTGGGGTACGCCTTTGCCAATCTGGAGAACTAAAGATGGTTCGGAGGAGATTTGTATTGGGTCAATAGAAGAGTTGAAATCAGAGATCAAGAAAGCCATAGCTTCAGGGCTGATGGAATCATCTCCTATCAATGAGGAAGATATAGATCTTCATAGACCCTATGTGGATGATGTAATATTGGTGTCAGCCAGTGGTGCTCCGATGTATCGTGAGCCAGATTTGATAGATGTATGGTTTGATTCTGGAGCGATGCCTTATGCTCAGTGGCACTTCCCTTTTGAAAATGAAGCTGTATTCAAAGCCAACTATCCAGCGGATTATATTGCAGAAGGAGTAGATCAGACCAGAGGATGGTTCTTTACTTTGCATGCTATTGCAGTGATGCTTTTTGATTCGGTTTCGTTCAAAAATGTAATTGCCAATGGACTTGTATTGGATAAAAACGGTAACAAGATGTCTAAGAGATTAGGCAATGCGGTGGATCCGTTCAAGACATTGAAAGAATATGGGCCGGATGCTTTGAGATGGTACATGCTTAGCAATGCCAATCCGTGGGACAACCTGAAATTCAGCCTAGACGGTGTTGCAGAAGTACAAAGAAGGTTCTTTGGAACCCTTCAGAATACTTATAATTTCTTTGCGCTATATGCGAACCTAGATGCGTTCGTTTATGATAAATCAAAAGCTGTTCCTGTAGCTCAAAGGGCTGAACTAGACCAGTGGATCATATCTAAGCTTCAGACTTTGATATCCGAAGTGGAGCAAGCTATGGATAATTATGATGCAACTAAAGCTACTCGTGCCATTATGAATTTCACTGTAGATCAGCTTTCCAATTGGTATGTGAGGTTAGCTAGGAAGAGATTCTGGAGAGGTGATATGAATGCAGATAAGCAAGCCGCTTATGAGACGCTTTATGAATGCTTGATGTCTTTGTCGCAGTTGATGTCTTCTTTTGCACCTTTCTATGCAGACTGGATGTACAAGAACCTAACAGCATCAGTTGATGGCGCCTCTGAGTCTGTTCACTTGACGAATTGGACTTCGGCTGATCAGGTCTTGATCAATGTGGATTTAGAAGCGAGTATGGACATGGCACAGCGTATCTCTTCACTAGTTCATTCTTTAAGAAAGAATCCAAAGATCGGAATCAAAGTGCGTCAGCCCCTTCAGCGCATTTTGATACCTGTATTGAACGAAAAGGTAAAGACTCAAATAGAGCACGTCGAAGAGTTGATCAAGTCAGAGGTCAATATCAAAGCGGTAGAATATATCGATGATGCATCAGATGTATTGGTGAAAAGTGTGAAACCAAACTTACCTTTGCTAGGCAAAAAGCTAGGGCCAAAAATGAGGCATGTAGTAGCCGCTATCAATACCTGGGGCAAGGAACAAATTGCAGAAATCGAGCGAAATGGAGAGATTACTGTTACCGTGGAAGGTGAGCCTGTAGTATTGCTACTTGAAGAAGTATTGATTAGCTCTCAAGATATTCCAGGCTGGTCAGTAGCCACAGATCAGGGGCTGACAGTAGCATTGGATGTCACTTTGACTGAGGAGTTGAAGCAAGAGGGGATAGCTAGAGACTTGGTAAATAGGATTCAGAATTTGAGAAAAGATATGGGTCTAGAGGTTCAGGATAAAATCCAAATCGAAATAGCCGAGCAAGAAGAGCTAGTGAATGCAGCTTTTCAGAATTTTGGAGATTATATCAAAACAGAAACACAGGCACTTACGTTGACGGTGATGCCCTCAGTAGCGGATGCTACAGTGCTAGACATGGATGATTTTGAATTGTCAGTCAAAGTGTCCAAGGCATAAGTAATCAAATTTATATCGGCTCCAATAGGGATAAATTAGAAATTTTCCTTAAATCTGTGGCTTTAAAATGAATACATGAAGTATCTAAAATATTTCGGGATTGCCCTAGGGGTGATCTTACTCGATCAGATTGTCAAGTTATTGGTTCACTATCAGATGGATTTTGGTACGCCTGGTCAGATCAAGATATTTGGTGACTGGTTCAAGCTCCACTATACCACCAATCCAGGAATGGCTTTTGGTATGCAACTAGGTTCTGAATACGGGAAGTTGATACTGACTTCTTTCAGGCTAATTGCCATGTTTGGGATAGGTTATTATCTTTATTATATCATTGAAAAAAAAATGCATGTAGGCTATATCGTCTGCATTGCCATGATTTTAGGTGGAGCTATCGGTAATCTTGTGGATTCAGTGTTCTATGGTGTATGGCTGAATAATGCACCATACAATGCCCCCACCCCGTGGCTTCATGGTCAGGTAGTGGATATGTTTTATATAGATATTTGGGAGGGATACATTCCTGATTGGGTTCCCTTGTGGGGCGGTAGCTATACAGCACTTTGGCCTATTTTCAATATTGCTGATGCATCTATTTTTGTAGGTGTTGCGATCATATTGATCTTCCAGAGTAAGTTTTTTAAGGAAGAGAACGAGGAAAAAAAGGAACTTGATCATCAAGAATCACATAATGAATCGGTCTAATAAACCTTGTTAGGTAAAAACTGATATAATCCCCTTCTATTGATTTAGGAGGGGATTTTTTGTATGTCTTGTTTTTCTTGAACTCTTAATTCATTTTCCTTTGAAAAAGTGTGTTTTTTTACATTTTTACGTTTGAAAAAATGTGTTGAATTACATTTTTACGTTTGAAAAAATGTATATTTACAGATATGAGGTTTTCAGATGCTGAATTAAAGGATTTGATGTACTATTGATAAGAGTTTAAGAAAAGAAGGAAAATGAAAAGGAAGTTGTTTGATAAATTGCTTGTATGGAAGGAGAATAAGAACAGAAAGCCTTTATTGATACAGGGTGCTAGGCAAGTTGGGAAAACCTGGTTGATGAAGTCTTTTGGTAAATCGGAGTTTGAAGATGTAGCCTATATTAACCTTGAATCAAGTAAAGAGCTTAGGGAGCTTTTTGAAAGCACTTTTGATCTAAATAGAATCTTATTAGGGATCCAGGTCTCTACTGGGGTAAGAGTGGAGAAGGGGAAAACCTTGCTTATCATAGATGAAATCCAGGAGTCTCCTAAAGCAATAACAGCATTGAAATATTTCCATGAAAATGAGCCAGAAATTTATGTTTTGGCAGCTGGTTCATTACTAGGAGTAGTTTTGCATCAGCAAGTTTCATTTCCAGTTGGGAAAGTGGAATTTTTGACTTTGTATCCATTGGATTTTGAGGAATTTCTATTGGCAAAGGGGCAAAATGAAATAATTGCTTTATTAAAAAATGCAGATTGGGAAATTTTGAATCTTTTCAAAGATAAAATCAATAGTCTATTAAAGGAATATTATTTTGTTGGGGGGATGCCTGAACCTGTTTCTGTATTGTTAAAAACTGAGGACTTCAGTGAAGTGAGGAAAGTTCAGCTTGGGATTTTGGAGGCGTATCAACAGGATTTTTCAAAACATGCCCCTGTAGTGATTGTGCCTAGAATAAGGATGGTCTGGAACGCTATACCTTCACAGCTTACCAAAGAGAATAAAAAGTTTATTTATGGACAGATAAAGCATGGGGCTAGGGCAAAGGATTTTGAATTGGCATTAGCTTGGTTGATAGATTCTGGACTTGCGCTAAAAGTCAATAGGATATCAAAACCGAGGTTGCCACTAAAAGCATACGAAGATTTCAATGCTTTCAAATTATTTCTTCTTGACATCGGAATAATGGGAGCAATGACAGAGATGGATGCTAAAACTATGCTGGATGGTAATAAACTTTTTGAGGAATTTAAAGGCTCATTGACGGAACAGTACGTGCTACAGCAATTGCTGTGTAATGATATTTCTCCATATTATTGGTCAGCTGAACGGTCCACTGCAGAAATTGATTTTTTGATCCAATCATCTGGTCGCATCTACCCAATAGAAGTTAAAGCCGAAGAAAATTTGAAGGCTAAGAGTCTCAAGTTTTTTACAGAGAAGTATGAGCTTCCATTAGCTATCCGCACTTCAATGTCAGGTTATAGAAAAGAAGATTGGTTGGTGAATGTTCCGCTTTATGCAATTGGTATGCTGCGTTTTGATAAGCTATAGGGCTACATACTTTGCATGCAAAGAAATATTGCTTTAATTCGCTCCATGAATTTTGAATGGGGTATAGCACAAATCATAGATGGATTAGCTCAAATGTCTTGGTTAGAGGCCGTGGCGGTATTTTTTGGTATTGTAAGTGTGATCTTTTCTATTAGAAGAAACATTCTTGTATTCCCGACAGGAATCATCAGCACGATCATTTACATATATATATGCTTGGAGTACAGGCTTTATGCAGATATGGGGATCAATGCTTACTACACCGGGATGTCTCTATACGGATGGTTGCTATGGAGTCGCCCGCTGGATTCTGATAGAGAAGTTCCTGTGACATGGTTAAGTAGTCATGGTGTTTTGAAATCGGCGGCTCTGTTGATTTTTAGTTATGCTGTATTATACTATGTGCTCCTGCACTTTACAGATTCAGATGTTCCATATTGGGACTCTTTCACTACTGCTTCTGCATTTGTAGCCATGTGGCTGATGGCTAAGAAAAAGGTAGAGAGTTGGATTGCGTGGATCATCACTGACTTGGTGTCTATCCCCCTTTATTGGTACAAAGGACTACCTTTGACCTCATTTCAATTTCTTTTCTTTACTATTTTGGCTATATTAGGCTTGCTATCATGGATCCGATCCGCTAATGCCTCAAAAATATGCCTATCAAAAAAATAGTTGTCGTAGGCCCCGAGTCTACGGGAAAAAGTATACTTACCCAAGCTTTGGCAGCAGCCTTTGACGAACCATGGGTTTGGGAGTTTGCTCGCGTCTATTTAGAAAGATTAGATAGGCCTTATGTTTATGAGGATTTGTTACAGATCGCTGCTGGCCAATTGAGAGAGGAAGATGAAAAGGTCAAAAGAGCCAAAAGAATGTTATTCATTGATACTGATCTTCATGTTATCAAGGTATGGAGCGATATCAAATATGGAATAACTGACCCATGGATAGAAGAACAACTTCTAGATCGGAAATATGATCTTTACCTCCTTACTGATGTGGATGTGCCTTGGGAAGAAGATCCGCAAAGGGAACACAAAGACCAAAACATGCGAGAACAGCTTTTTAATATTTATCTAAAATTAATTAAGAGTACAGGAGTGCCTTTTGAGATTATAAGTGGTTCATATGATGAAAGATTTGCAAAAGCTATGATGAAAATAAGAACAATGTTTTAAAAATTGTAAGTGTTAAGGTTTCTTAATACAGCCCATTTTTTGATGTGATTAAAGCATAAATCACTTTGAAGTCAATAAAATTGATGTAACTTTAATGCAGGAAAATTGTTTCTAAAAATTCAGAAATATTTTTCATAAGAATAGCTTATCATTAATTGTCAGTATACATGCGTCCCCCAAGGTTCAACACCGCTTCTTCATTTCATGCTGATCTGAAGCAAAAAATCAAAAATTACTTTATCGAAAAAAGTTTAAAACAAACAGGAAACCTAGGCCTTTATCTCAAGGCTATCATTCTGGTTGCGCTTTATATTGGAACATACATCATCTTATTATTCTTCACACCACATTGGGCTATTGCATTGATCGGTGCGGTCTTTTTAGGAGGACTTGCAGCGACTATAGGCTTCAATGTGATGCATGACGGTGCACATGGTAGCTTTAGTCGAAAGAAGTGGGTCAATGAACTTGCTGGTCATTCAATCAATTTTCTGGGAGCTAATGTATTTATGTGGAAAACAAAGCATAATGTGGTCCATCATTCGTTTACCAATGTAGATGAAATAGATGATGACATGAATGCAAGACCTTTTCTAAGGTTATGTCCTAATCAAAAGTTTTATGGAATCCATAAGTATCAGCATTGGTACTTTTTAATGGTCTATTCACTTTTGTATCTTTACTGGGTTTTTGTGACCGATTATAAGAAATACATCACGGGTAAAGTAGGTATAATTCCAATTCAAAAGATGAACATCTATGATCACCTTTCTTTTTGGGGTTTCAAGCTAATCCACCTAGGCTTATTCATAGTTTTACCTATCCTTACTGTGGGTTGGTTATACTGGCTGGTTGGCTTCTTGGTCTATGGGATAGCTACTGGTATATTTCTTAGTGTCGTATTTCAGTTGGCCCACTCTGTGGAAGAGACTTCTTTTCCCTTGCCTGATGTAGTCTCCAATCAGCTTGAAGATGACTGGGCAATTCATCAATTGAAAACTACATCAAATTTTGCAACACACAATAAAGTGTTGTCTTGGCTAGTCGGAGGGCTGAATTTTCAGGTAGAGCATCACTTATTTCCAAACATCTCTCACGTTCATTATCCTGCCATTAGCAAGATTATCAAAGAAACTTGTCTAGAGTATGGTATTCCATATCTTGAACACCCAAAATTTAGACTTGCTTTTGCTTCGCATGTCAATCATTTGAAGATTTTAGGAAAAGGCTAATCATCTTTCACTGATTTTCGATCAATTGTTATACATTTGCACCAGAGATCATGAGGGGTGCCTTAACAATTCGGGCTGAGATCATACCCATATTACCTGATCCGGTTAGTACCGGCGGAGGGAAATGAACAACCATAATCTTAGTAATCTTTTCCTGATTTAGGCATTCATATGTGTAAATCTGGAGATTATTGAAGGTTTCAAAGCTACGTTGCCTCAGTTAGGCCTCTTCTCTTGATTTTGTTTATTGAAAAGTTGCATTTGCAACATAACAAAATCGAATTGCATGAGAAAGTTAGGTTTATTATTTGTATTATTTTACGTCTATGTGAATGCTGATGCCCAGCATTTAGTCAGTGGAAAAGTAAAGGATAAAGAGACAGGAGAGGCATTAGTAGGAGCTAATGTGATCATAGAGGGTTCGAGAAGAGGTGCTACCTCGGATCTATCAGGAAAATTCGAAATAATAAATGTACCCAGTGGTACCTATACTATAAGTATAACCTACTTAGGGTACGAGCGTAGCAAGATCAATGTTGATATTCCTTCTAGTTCTCCAATTGAAATTTTGCTTTCACAAAGCGGGATTTTTACTGAAGAGTTTGTCGTCTATGGGACAAGGGCGAGCAATGTGACCCCTACTACTTTTCAAAACATACAAAAAGAAGAAATTGCCAAACTCAATCTTGGACAGGACATTCCTATGCTACTTAATTACACACCTTCAGTGGTTAGTTTTTCAGATGCTGGAGCAGGGGTAGGATATACTGGATTGAGGATCAGGGGCTCTGATCAGACCAGAATCAATGTCACAGTGAATGGAATACCGATGAATGACGCAGAGTCTCATGGAGTATTCTGGGTAAATATGCCAGATTTTGCCTCCTCTGTGGACAATATGCAAATCCAAAGAGGGGTAGGGACATCCACCAATGGTGCGGCTACTTTTGGAGCAAGCATCAACATTCAGACGGATACCAAACAAGAAGATGCCTATGGTGAGGTAGATAATTCCTTTGGATCATTCAACACCAGAAGGCATACGGTGAAGGCTGGTACAGGATTGATCAAAGATAGGTGGGCATTTGATACTAGGCTATCCCAAATCTCTTCGGATGGATATATAGATCGTGGTTTTTCAGATCTAAAATCCTTTTTTGTCAGTGGGGGATATTATGGTGACAAACATATTTTCAAAGTAAATATATTCGCCGGTGCTGAACAGACTTATCAATCTTGGGAAGGAGTTCCAGAACATTTGCTTGAAACCAATAGGACATTCAACCTTTACACTTACGACAATCAGACGGACAATTACCAGCAAGATCATTATCAATTTATCTATGCTGGAGAGATCAATTCTAACTGGAAAGCAAATGCGGCACTGCACTATACTTATGGCCGAGGGTATTATGAGCAGTTCAGGCCAAATGATAGGTTGAGTAGCTATAACTTACAGCCTGTAGAAATAGGAGGCGTAAGCATACCTCGCATGGATATCATTCGCAGGAGATGGCTTGACAATGATTTTTATGGAGGTGTATTTTCTTTCAATTATATCTCGGACAATGCCCTTTGGGATGTAGTGATAGGTGGAGGAGCCAATAGATACGATGGGGATCATTTTGGTGAGATCATATGGATGCAATATGCAGCAGGTGTCAACATCAGAGATAGATACTATGATAACGTAGCAATCAAAGACGATAAGAACTTATATCTGAAAGGGACTTTTGAAGCTGCAGAGGGTTTGTTTATATATGGAGACTTGCAGTGGAGAGGTGTTGATTACAGCTTTGATGGGGTCAATAATGACTTAAGAGACATTTCAGGCCAAGTCAATTATAATTTCTTTAATCCCAAATTCGGACTTACTTATCAGACTACCAATGGCAAATCCTGGTACGCTTCTTATGCCGTAGCCAATCGTGAACCAGTGAGGAGAGATTTTACAGACTCACCTATCATCGATAGGGCTCCTCAGGCAGAGAACTTACAAAATATCGAAATGGGACTAAAAGTAAATCAAAGGAACTTAGCTTACAACGTGAATATCTACTATATGAAATATCGCGATCAGCTTGTCCTTACTGGTCAGCTCAATGATGTAGGTGCTTACGTGAGAGACAATGTGGATGATTCTTATAGGCTAGGTGTTGAAGTAGATGGCAGCTATAAACTGTCTTCGAAGTTTTCTTTGGGAGGGAATCTTGCAGTAAGTAGAAATAAAATTGCATCCTTTACGGAATTTCTGGATGACTACTCTGCGGTGGATTTTTTTCAAGAAGAAGTCAATTACACCAAGACAGATATAGCGTTCTCTCCTAATGTTGTAGGGTCTGCGATTTTGGATTATAGACCTTTCAAAAATGCTGAAGTGAGCTTGCTCAATAAGTACGTGGGTCGACAGTTCATGGACAATACAATGAACGAAAACAGGATGTTGGATTCTTTTTGGACCACTGACTTGAGGTTGAATTATGCTTTGAGACCTAGATTCATAAATAACCTAGAGTTCACCGTGATGGTATATAATATTTTCAATAGACTATATGAGCCCAATGGATACACTTTTTCTTATTTTGTAGCTGGGGAAGGAAATGTAGGTAGAGAATTGGTTACAGAAAATTTCTATTATCCAATGGCTGGTACTAACTTCCTCGCAGGGATGAAAGTAAGATTTTGATAAGATGATGGGCGAATAGTGACTTTTCGTTTTGATATACAGTCGCTATTCGCTCATCTATGAATTTATTCAACTCTCAGTCACCACCATTTTGAATCCTTCTCCGTGAACAGTGATGATTTGAACTTTTGGATCTTCCTTTAGAAGTTTTCTGATTTTGCTCAAATATACATCCATGCTTCTTGCATTGAAGTAACTGTCATCTCCCCATATTTGCTTGAGCGCATGGCTTCTATTGACGAGTTTGTTGATTTCTGATGCAAGAAGCCTGATCAACTCATTTTCCTTTGAAGTGAGTTTATGCTTACCTGATGGACTTTCGAGTTGTTGCTCATCATAGTGCAAAGTAAAGTCTCCGAATTTAAGTACCTTCAAGCCCTCATTATTGTCCACCTTTTGAGACCTCCTTAGTATTGCTGCTATTCTAAGAAGAAGCTCTTCCATGCTAAAGGGCTTGGTGAGGTAATCGTCAGCACCTATTCTAAGCCCCTCGATGACATCTTCCTTGAGGTTTTTGGCTGAGAGATAAATGATTGGTAAGTCTTCTTGGACTTTTTTGATTTCTTTTCCAAGTGTAAACCCATCTTTTTTAGGCATCATGATATCCAGAATACATAGATTGTATTTGTCTTTTTTGAATTTGGACCAGCCTTCTTCGCCATCTCTGCAGAGAGTAGTTTCATAGCCTTTCATCGTGAGATATTCTTTGAGTATATCTCCTAGATTAGGATCATCTTCTACTATCAAAAGTTTTGCCTTGCTCATTGTTTTCTAGGTAGTTTTAAAGTGAAAGTACTTCCCTTTCCAAGTTCACTGCTTACTTGGATATCGCCATGATGAGCTTCTAGCATGGTTTTGACATAGGACAATCCTAGTCCAAATCCTTTTACATCATGGAGGTTGCCAGTGGGTACTCTATAGAATTTGTCAAATATTTTCTTTACTGCATCCTTGGACATACCTATGCCATTGTCTTCAATCGAAATGAATACGTGATCTGCATCATCCCATGATTTGATATCAATAGTAGGCTTGTCTTTCGCGTACTTGATGGAGTTATCGAGTAAGTTATTGATCATGTGTGATAAGTGAAAATGATCTCCTTGAATCCAAGTATTTGCGATGTTGGTGTCATAGGTAATTTTTCCTCCCTTGTTTTCTACTTGCAGCTCGATTTGTTTCTTGGCAGTACTGATAAGCTCATTGATGTCAATAGGCTCTATTTTTAGTTTGAAATCCTTTTTGTCAAGTGTTGCGGATTGAAGTACTTTCTCTACTTGCGCACCGAGTCTCTTATTTTCATCTTTGATGATGCTCAAGTACCTATTACGAAAGGTGTCTTGATTGATCAACTCAGGGTCTTGCAAAGCCTCCACTGCTAAACTCACCGTTGCAATAGGTGTTTTGAATTCGTGAGTCATGTTGTTGATAAAATCATTTTTGATTTCAGACAGATTTTTTTGTCTGATGATAACTTTTATAGCATAGATAAAACAAGAAATGATAATGCCTACAAATATCAACGAACTCATGACAGGAATCCACACCTGATTGATGATGTATTGTTTTTTCTCAGGGAAATTGATCACTAGATAATTTTCTCGACCTACGATGTCGCTAGGGAAGAGCCTTGCTTGCTGTCCTTCTCGTAGGAGTTTGAAGTTGTCTTTCACTGAGGTGATAGGGATTATTCCTTTTTTGTCATCAATAATGGCAAGTTCAAATACTTGTTCAAGACCTCTAGCCTGTAGGATATTTGCCATGAGTTGCCTTACGAAGTTGGTGTCTAAGCGACTCAAGACATCTTTTTGTCCCCCTAGGATTTCTTCCCATGCCTGATTCATGGCTTCGATTTTGAGATTTGTACGTCTTATTTTGTCATAAAAATCCCTAGGGAGATTGACCTCCAGTTCTGTTTCTACTTCTCTTGGTCTGTTATAAAAATTCCTTCGATTTCGCTCTACTTCATTTAGGTAATCAAACTGCCGTTCTCTTTCTTGTAAGAGTACTTGCAATTCGTCAGGGGTAAATATAGAAGATGCTCTTTCAGGTGTTAAATTTCCTAATACATTTTCCCAATCATTAAATATCTCTATGTCGATTCGAGCAGCTTCAATGATTCTTCTAAATCTTTGACTGAATTGAGGTATGGGCATCTGCATCATCGAATCCACCAGTGAGGGCCTTCTTCTAATGACTGGCCTTTGGCTTATTTGAATTTCTATAGGTTCTATAGGTTCAAACAAAGACTGCTGTAATGTGGTGTCTTGGGCAAGGTAATTTAGAAAAATATCATTCGTCTCTCCTTTCTCAAGTTGAGACACCACAGTATTGAGGGATTGGTAGATGTTTTGTTCAAATCTTTCTTCATTAATTCTCAAGGCATTGCTTATCCAATAAAATTGAAACCCTAGCAAGCCAATGGTAGCTAGGGACATCAGGATGATGATCAATTTCATGTTGGATTTTGACATAATGCAAATTTATACCTTAAACTGTAGCCTAATGTGTGGTTAACATTATTTAACAGCAATTTATAATGTAATAAAGGTGTCAAATTGGCAAACCTTTGTTATTTTTGATCGTTGTTTAATTGTTTCTTAATATAAGCAGATTGCTAATATAAATCGAAAAAGGAAGGTGTATGCCTTCCTTTTTTATTAGTGCTCAATCCGTATCTTTGCGGTTCAATTCAAAATCATGGAATTAATCAATAACACCTATCAGATCCAGGGCTTGCCTCTAGATCACATTGCCCAAAAATATGGAACACCTGTCTATGTATATGATGGTGCCAAGATTCAAGATCAAGTCAAACTGATGCAGCAAGCATTCAGTGAGGTAAAGCTGAAGATCAAATATGCGACAAAAGCACTTTCAAACATCAATATATTGAAACTTTTGAAGCAAACTGGGGCTGGGATAGATGCTGTTTCGATAGAGGAAGTAAAATTAGGACTACATGCTGGTTTTGATCCTCAGGACATCATGTATACACCAAATTGTGTTTCCTTTGAAGAGATCAAGGAAGCTGTCAGTATCGGCGTGATGATCAATATTGATAATATTCCTATGTTGGAGCATTTTGGTGCTGAATATGGAGAGACAGTGCCTATCTGTATCAGATTGAATCCACACATCATGGCTGGAGGAAATGCCAAGATCTCCGTTGGTCATATTGATAGCAAATTTGGGATCTCCATTTTGCAACTTAAGCATGTGCTGAAGGTAGTAGAGACCTATGGATTAGATGTGGCGGGGCTGCATGTTCATACAGGTTCAGACATTCTAGAAGCAGAAGTGTTCTTGAAAGGGGCAGAGATTTTATTTGATGCTGCTAGTGAGTTTTCTGGGTTGAAGTTCTTGGATTTTGGAGGTGGATTCAAGGTAGGATACAAAGATGGTGATATCACTACCGATATTATACAAGTAGGTCAAAAGGTTTCCGAAGCTTTCAAAAACTTTTGTAAATCTTATGGAGAAGATCTTGAGATTTGGTTTGAGCCAGGGAAGTTTATAGTCAGTGAATCAGGCTTCCTACTGGTAAAGGCAAATGTAATTAAGTCTACTCCAGTGAGCACTTTTGTAGGTGTAGACTCTGGTCTGAACCACCTTATCAGACCTATGATGTACGATGCTTATCATGGAGTGATTAATGTGAGCAATACTGGAGGTGAGGAGCATGTGTATACGATAGTAGGATATATTTGTGAGACAGACACCATAGCAGCTGATAGGAAGCTGCCATCAGTTTCTGAAGGAGACATATTGGCTATCAAAAATGCAGGTGCATATGGTTTCAGCATGGCTTCAAACTATAATTCAAGACTTAAACCTGCTGAGGTTTTGATCCTGAATGGTAAGGATCACCTAATCAGAGAGCGTGAGACATTTGATGATATATTGCGTCATCAAGTAGACATTGGACTATGATCTAAAGAGTTTAAATACAGCAAATTAGTCGTTTATATTTAAAGAATGTTTTTGAACTAATTTTATTTAGTCGTAGTTTTACAATTGGGGTTTGATCCTCATTAGATATTCCCTAGTAGTAGTAATTATTTTGAAAGACCCGGTTTAAATGCCGGGTTTTTTTGATGGGATTTTTTATTAACCCATGATTTGTGATAAAGAATATGTAGCTCCTTTAATTTTCAGAACTATAAAAAAGCTGGTTATGATCTGTTTTTTGAAACATGCATTATTTTGTGATTAGTATAATTTTTTTAATAAAATTATTTTGAAAATCATAGACTATTTTTTTTGAATTTCAGGATGTAATTCCATATTTTAATTTAAAACCTCTTATCTGTAGAATATCATTTTGGTATTTATAAAAAACATAATATAATATTCCAAATTGTTTACTACAAAAATTTGGTTGTCAAGTTCAAAATATAGTCCTTGAAATTTTGCCGAAAACCCAATTTATGAAGCATAGAAGGATTAAATATGATAGCTATTATTGGATTTTATTGATCATGATCAATACGTTTCACTTACCTGAAGCTTTTTCCCAAAATTTGAATATACAAACCTCAAATAATCAATCTTTGGTTTCAAAGCAAACTGGAATTGGAAATCTGGAGGTTTTCGTGTCTGGTAAATTAGCACTTTGTTCTCATCATGATCGTGGTAGTATAGACTTGGATGTGCAGGGGGGAGTTCCTCCGTATACTTTTAGGTGGAACAATAACGACACAAACCCAAGTCGAGTCAATCTGAATGCGGGGACTTATACGGTCTACATTACAGATTCCAATGGAACTCAAATCACTGAACAAATCATTATTCAACCGCCTTTTCCTTTGGTCTTGGGAGCTATTCAGACGAAAAATGCTACTTGTGCTAGTAGCAGAAATGGTTCTGCAAAGATAAATGTTGCACTCGGTCGCGAAGGTGGATATAGGGTGGTGTGGAGCCACGGTCTGGTGGATAAGTTTGAAGCCAAGGACCTTCCTCCGGGCGATTATACTGTCACGGTTTTTGATATCTTCAATTGTAGTACAGCAGTGTCATTTTCTATAGAGACAGATAATGTGGGTATTAGGATAGATGAAGCTGTGTATGGAAGTAATTGTGGGCTTGAGTATACAGCTTCTATAGATCTGGATGTTTCTGGAGGTCAAGCACCGTATAGTTTTCAATGGTCACACGGACCTACTACCAAAGATTTAAAAAAACTATCCGCAGGTATTTATACTGTTCAAGTTACTGATGCTGCTGGATGCACAGTTAGTAAAGATATTAAAATTGATGCAATAGCATCTGAACCATTATTAGCAAAAATTGATAGTTCCATTGAAGTGGATTGTGAGAATGGAGCATATTATGGCATTTTATGGATCGATATCGAAGGAGGTAGGCCTCCGTACTCTTTCAATTGGAACAATGGAGAATCGAACAGTCGTGAATTTAAGTTTTATGCTAGTTCTGAAATTCTGGTTGAGGTGACTGATGCCAACGGTTGCGTTGTTTTTGACCAGATTCGAACTGATTTTCCAGAGGAATACGAGTCACGTAAAATAGGCTTTGAGTTCTTGAAGTCATCTATTGAATACGGAGATGAGATTTTTGTAAATGACAGCATTGCTTTTTCAAGTTTTATAGCTCATGATTATCTGTCTTGGGAATGGGATTTTGGTGATGGTTATCAGAGTAAAGATTTGAATCCTGTGCACAGTTATGGCAAAGCTGGGTCATACGATGTGAGATTGACTGCTTACGACATATATGGATGCTCTGTGACTGAAACCAATACAGTCCAGGTAAGTTCCCATCTGAGTATAGCCGTGATGCCTAACGCATTTAGTCCAAATGGTGACGGATTAAATGACATTTTGAAACCTGTAATGAAACGTATTAAGCATTTTCAAATGGATATTTTTAATCAATGGGGAGAACATATTTTTTCAGAAAGTGGATTAGAAATTAATGGATGGGATGGGATGCACAAAGGCAGGTTTTTGCCGTCAGGCAATTATATCTATAAGATTTCATATCATTCGATAGAAGGTGATATGGTTCATCAAACAGGTGCGGTCACATTAATTAGGTAAGGTCATGAGAAAGCTGTTTTTCCTTTTTGCTTATTTGATGTTCTTCTCCAACGTCGTTGCGCAAGACATACAGTTTTCCCAGTTCTATGCAGCACCTCTCTATCTTAATCCTGCATTTGCAGGTTCATCTGAAATGACTCGTGTTGGAGTCAACTATCGAAGCCAATGGCCGGGACTTGGCTACACTTTCAATTCTTACTCAGCATACATTGATCATTATTTGTTTGACTGGAATAGTGGCATAGGATTGATTGTGAATGGCACTCAGGAGTCAATGTCCCACTTAAGCACAATGGAGGTAGGAGCGGTCTATTCTTACAGATTGCAACTAGGATTTAGAAGTTTTTTAAGGTTTGGGGGACAGGTCAGTATGGTGTCACGTGACCATGATTTCAGTCAATTGATTTTTGGGAGTCAAATAGATGCTCATGGCGGTATTGGAGATTTCAGTGGAGAGAACCTTGCCTTTGACGGTCGACACAGGTTTGCAGATTATAACTTTGGAGTGCTTTTTCACAATGAGTTGATATGGTTTGGTTTGTCAGCCCATCATGTCACGCAGCCAAGTGTTTCTTTTTTGGAAGAGAGTATTTCCAAATTGCCTGTCAGACTTTCTGCCCATGGAGGTGTCAAGTTTGACCTTTCTCAAGGCGCATCACAACAGTTTAGGAATAATATGATGGGGTCTAGAGAGTTGTTTTTGGCCTTCAATTATAAACACCAAGACCCTTTTAATCAGCTGGATCTTGGAGCTCAAGTTAATCTCCAGCCAATAGTATTTGGCATTTGGTATAGGGGACTTCCTACTATCAGTGACCTATCAGCCAATAATGAATCGTTGATTGGTCTGGTTGGATTTTCATTGGGTAATGGTCTAGATGTCGGATACAGTTATGATTATACACTTTCCAAGCTTAATCAAGCCAGTTCTGGAGGAGCACATGAGGTTTCTTTGAGGTTTGCATTTTTAGCCGGTGGTAGAGATTATCAGGATAGAAGAGTTAGCATGATGCCATGTTTCAAATATTGAGAAACTTGGGTTAGGGATATTTTTAAATTTTATTTGCCTCCACTTTCTTAATCGTGGAGGTATTTTTTTGATTTTATGCTTCTTTAGCAGTGGTATCAATTTTTTGGCAAAATCAGTTGCTAATGATCATTATCAATGAAAAGTAAAGCTAAGTTGAAACGATATTTTCTTTAGTTATTATCAAGGCTGCATATATACATAGGTACTTTTTTGTAAAAGCCCAAAAACAAATCAAGCTCAAAATCGCTTCAATTAATTCTAATAAATAGTATATGAAAAAAATACTTCGCCTGATTTTAGGAGATCAATTGAATTCCAATCATAGCTGGTTCAGTGAGATAGATAAAAATGCGACTTACTTGATCATGGAGATGATGCAGGAAGCAGAATACACTAATCATCATATTCAAAAGGTAGTTGGGTTTTTTCTAGCGATGAGAAATTTTGCTGAGTCTATCGAAAGACAAGGACATAAGGTAATCTACTTTAGTTTAGATGATCAAGACAATTCTCAGAAACTTGAGGAAAATATTCTAAAACTGATTGATAGACATGGTTTTGATAGGTTTGAATACCAGTTGCCTGATGAGTACCGTCTTGATCAGCTGCTTTTAGAGTTGACTAAGAAGTTAGAATCAAAAAAGAGTTTTTCAGTTAGAGTCGTGGACACTGAACATTTTTTAACGGAAAGGGGATTTTTGAAGGATTTTTTCAAAGGTAAAAAAACCTATCTCATGGAAACATTCTATAGGTCGATGAGATCAAAGCATGATGTGTTGATGGATGGTAAAGAGCCGCTCACTGGCAAATGGAACTATGATCATGAAAACCGAAACAAACTCAAAGATCCACTTTTGCTGGTTAAGCCTAAGACATTTTCTAAAGATGTGAACACGGTCGTGAATATGATTCGATCGAAAGGAGTCAAGACAATTGGTGAAATTGATGAGAAGAATTTTGATTGGCCAATAAGTAGAGAAGAGTCTATGGAAGCCCTAAAGTACTTTTGTGAAAAGCTTCTTTTTCGCTTTGGCGAATATCAGGATGCCATGTATGATGGTGATAGTTTCCTGTTTCATAGTAGACTTAGTTTTGCCATGAACGTCAAGATGATTTCACCGCTTGAAGTGGTGGAGTATGTGGAAAAGTATTGGCTGAGGCATCAGGATGCGATAGATGTGGCTCAGGTAGAGGGGTTTATTCGTCAGATAATCGGCTGGAGAGAATATATGAGAGGTGTGTATTGGGCAGAAATGCCTGGGTTTGCAAAGCTCAATTTTTTTGATCATAAACGAAAACTTCCACAGTTCTTTTGGACCGGTAAGACGAAAATGAATTGTCTCAAACATGCGATAGAGGGATCTCTCAAGTCGGCCTATGCCCATCATATCCAAAGGCTGATGGTTACAGGAAATTTCATGCTGCTAGCTGGTATTGATCCAGATGAGGTGGATCAATGGTACTTAGGTATTTACATAGATGCGATCGAATGGGTAGAGATTACCAATACCAGAGGAATGAGCCAGTTTGCAGACGGTGGTATTGTAGGTACTAAGCCCTATGTCTCTTCTGCAAATTACATCGACAAAATGAGCAATTATTGTGAATCATGTTTTTATAAAAAGAATCAAAAAATAGGTGATCGAGCTTGTCCTTTCAATAGTCTTTACTGGCATTTTTATGCAAGAAATGAAGAGAAACTTTCGAAAAACCCAAGAATAGGAATGGCTTACAGGACCTTAGCAAAGATGAAAGATGCAGAGGCCATCTTGAAACAGGCAGAGGATTATCTTAACCAAATTGAAAAGTTGTGATATGGATGAATATCATCAAAGACTCAAGCTCCTGTTTAAATTGGTTTTGGTGGCATTTGAATGTTCAGAAAGAAAGAAGAAGAACCATTCAAAACCTATGTTCTCAAATCAGAAGATGTATTTTAAGCATTTCTTAGGTTCATAACACAGATTATATACCACCATACTGGTATTATCAATTTATTTGATATCACTGATTCTATTTACCCTTATCAACGTACATCCAATATCATATCATGTCATCGCTAAGCCTAATCGACCATTGTATGTTTTACTAGTAAAGTTTTGTATATCAAATTATTAATTTTCAATTTAGACCAAATCAAAAGTAAATCGACTCCTTTTAATCCAACCTTCTTAAGGTGATTGAGAATAGAAAAAATTATCCTTCTTAAATTCAATTATGTTGTTTTCAAAATCAATCTTTTTTGATTTTCATCAGTTCGAGTACCTTATGAACTGGTAGTGCGGAGACTTTTCTTCCATCCTTTCCAATCATGTCTTCTGCGGCAAACAAAGAATTGATGATGGCTTCCTCGGTGGCCTCTATGGTCGCAAGAAACAGTGCCGACATATCATCATTTCTCAGCTCCTCTCGCTTTATCGAAGTATCCGAAGATTGATGCGGAATCAAGTTGTCTTCAAAATTTGAAAATGCAATGACATAATCTCCAGAACCATTAGAAGCTATCCCGCCTGTTTTTGCTAAGCCAAGCATGGCTCTTTGTGCAATTCTCTTGAGATTTCGCTCTCCCAGAGGAGCATCAGTAGCTACGATGATCATACATGAGCCATCAGCAGACTCGAGTTGATTTTTGAAAGCATATTGTTCCAAAGCAACTCCTACTGGTGTTCCATTTACCTGAAGTACACCTCCGAAATTTGACTGGACAAGTACACCCACGGTGTATCCTCCCAAAGATATTGGAAGCTTTCGAGAAGCGGTTCCTATTCCACCTTTGAATCCAAAGCATACAGTGCCTGTACCAGCTCCGACATTTCCTTCTACTACTGGCCCACTTCTAGCCGCATCAATAGCCTTCACCACTTCCTTACTGTTGATATGCATCCCTCTGATGTCATTTAGAAGTCCGTCGTTTGTTTCTCCGACTATTGCATTCACAGATTGAATATGTTCGTTCCCTTCTTGACTAAGACTGTATTTTACCAAACCTTCTAATGCCGCAGCTACACTGAGTGTATTGGTAAGAATGATCGGAGATTCTATGTTTCCGAGCTCTTCTACCTGAGTACTTCCCGCCAGTTTACCAAAGCCATTTCCTACAAAAATTGCCGCTGGCACTTTTTTTTGAAATATGTTGCCTTGGTGGGGAAGTATCGCCGTGACACCAGTTCGGATATTATCCCCCTCTATTTTGGTGAAGTGGCCCACACTTACACCTTCGACATCAGTGATGGCATTGTTTTCGCCGGGTTTCAGTACACCTATGTGTATTCCCATGTCTCTAGGTCGATCTTGACTAAAAGAAAAATTAGAGTATAATGTGATAAAAAGGAAATGAATAAGGATTATGGATTTTTTCATGAAGTTTTTAAAACCATTTAAGTAGAAGTTTTGTGATTTTTTTTGCAGAAAATCCGTATGGAGGGTAAAGCGGTTTGGAACCTGTTAAGCCAATTCTCTGCTTCAAAATTGCTTTCTCGTTGCTGAATGCAAGGAAGCCAAATTTGCCATGTGCTTTACCGATTCCGGAATTGTTCACCCCTCCAAAGGGCAGTTCGTGCTGTAAATAGTGAAGGACGCAATCATTTACCACTACAGCTCCTGAGGAAGTTTTTGCGATTACTTCATCCGTAATCTCTGAAGATTTGGAAAAGACGTATAAAGCCAGCGGTTTTGGCTGTGCATTTACATAAGTAATAGCTTCATTCAAGCTTTCGTAAGGGACGATCGGAAGTATGGGGCCGAATATCTCTTCCTGCATCACCAGCATACTTGCATTCACATCGGATAGTAATGTAGGTTCAAAATAATTCTCATTGCTATTCACTTGACCACCAGTGATGATTCGGGCTCCTTTTTCAGTAGCATCTGCTAGAAGGCGATGAAGTCTTTGCAAATGTTTATTGTTTACAATTCTGGCATAATCCTTTGATTTTTCTATACCCTTCCCCTTGGGATTGTACATCTTATTGAGGGAATCTGTCAATGCTACGACGAATTGCTCGGTGATACTATTTTGTACCAGAATGTAATCAGGGGCAATGCATGTTTGTCCACAATTCACAAATTTACCCCAAATGATCTTATCAGCAGCATCTTTGAGGTCGGTATTGCTGTCAATGATAGCTGGGGATTTGCCACCAAGCTCCAGAGTCACAGAGCTCAAATGCTCTGCAGCTGCTTTCATCACTACTTTACCTATGGCTGGACTTCCAGTAAAGAAAATATGATCAAAAGGCTTGCTAAGTAAATACTGAGCTACTTCTGCTTCTCCTTCGAATACTGCTACTTCTTGATTTTCAAATACTTCATCCACCAATCTACGAACTAGTGCTGAGGTATGGGGTGTGAGCTCTGAGGGCTTGATAATAGCCGTACATCCAGCTGCAATCGCCGACACGAGTGGTCCGATAGACAGATTGAATGGGTAATTCCATGGTGCTATGATTAGTGAAACGCCTTTGGGTTCATATTCAATAAAAGAACGGCTTCCAAGCATGGTCAGTGGGGTAGATACTTTTTGGGGAGCCATCCAGTCACCTAAATTTTTGATGGCATGCTTGATGTCAGAACTGACCACAAAAATTTCAGAGATATTGGTCTCTGTGTATGGCTTTTTGAAATCAGAAAAAATTGCTTTTCGAATGTCCTCTTGATTTGTATCTATCCAGTTTTGTAAGTCTTCAAGTTTTTTTACCCTCTGAGCCTTACTGCTTGTCCTAAGCTTAAGTGATTGTAATTTTTGAGCATCGAAAATCTGATCAATATTTGCCTTATCCATAGTTTTTGAAATTCTAGTTGTTCAATGATTTACAAACCACTATCATGCCATGCATGATTTTTTTTAATCTTTACAGACAATCTACCTCAAAAGAATTCCTTTTTGTTTCAGAAAGATAGGTAATTCGTGGAGAAAAATTAAACCGTCATTTAGTTTATGTTCATTCTGTACCAAATGATTTTAACAAATGAGTTTGTGCAGAGTTAGACCATAGAAGGTGTTTTGTGCAAATAAAATTTAGCTTCAAGGTCAAAATTCATTAGAATCCAATTAGATATAATACCTGAATCTTGATAAAGCCTTATTGGATTTGTTTTCAGGGATCTTTTGGGGTATATACTATGGGGAGTTATTTGATCAAAGTTTTTTTTACTTATATTTTGTTCCTTATAAAAATTGTAGTAGATTTAATTGTTAACAATTAAAATGATGTGATGAGCAAAAAAGACGCCCTTTTACTCGAAAATCAAATATGCTTTCCTTTATACGCAGCGTCACGAATGTTGATTCAAGCTTACCACGAGCCTCTGGGGGCTATTGGCCTGACATATCCTCAATATCTCGTCATGTTGGTTCTTTGGGAAGAAGATGGTTTGGCGGTGAATGTGATAGGTAAAAAGCTTCATTTAGATTCAGGAACGCTAACCCCATTGCTCAAAAGATTAGAGTCTTCCAATCTGATAAAAAGAGTTCGCAGTGATAAGGATGAGCGTAAAGTTGAAATAGAGCTTACTTTTCAAGGGAAAGCTTTAAAAAACAAGGCTGGTACAATTCCAGAAAAATTAAGACAGGCATTGAACACAATAGATTTAGAATCGTTAGATAGACTCAAATTACAACTTCATCAATTAATAGATACTTTAAACCAATCTTAACAACAAAATGGAAAAAATCACAATTGATTACACCGCAACCGCCGTAAATACAGGAGGAAGAAAAGGACATGTCAAAACAGATGATGGTCAGCTAGACTTTGATGTAGCCATGCCAAAAGAAATTGGAGGCGAAGGCGGCAAGACTAATCCAGAGCAGCTTTTTGCCGCAGGTTATGCAGCTTGTTTTGGCGGAGCATTAGGAGCGGTAGCCAAAGGTGTGAAGCTAAATGATGCTGAGATCACTGTAAAAGCTCATCTTGGTAAAACAGAGAATGGTGGATTTGGACTTGCAGTAGATATTATATGCAAAATCCCACAAGCAGAATCATTGGAAGCTGCTCAAAAACTAGTCGAAGCAGCACATGAGGTATGCCCATATTCCAAAGCAACAAGAGGAAATATTGAAGTGAATGTAAAAGCTGTAGCTTAAGATATTTAAAATTTAGGAGTGATTTTTTCTCCTAAACAAAATTAGTACATTTGCAATGCCTGATAGACCTAAAAACAATTAGGATTATCAGGCTTTTTTGTACAGAATCATTTGATAGTAATGAGTCTTAACATAAATTAACCGCCTAAATACGAAAGTAGGTTTTTATATCGTTTGGTACTTTATAAATTGCAACGTCTTGAAAAAAGTCAACTTTAATTCGATCTTCATTTTTGTGTTATTTGGATGCCTGAATCTATTTGCAGTACCAAATGTAAATGGGCAACAATATGAATTTGGAGGAGGATTAGGTGTGGCGACTTACTCAGGTGATCTTGTTCGTAGATTGGACAAAGGAAGAATTGGGGCTCAAGGAACGTTATTTGGCAGACGAAATTTTGACAATGTGTGGTCACTCAGGGTGGGACTCTCGTATGGTAGACTGAGTGCTGCTGATAGTATCAACCCAATAGACCCAGTGGCTTTGGTTCGTGATGCTTACTTCAAGGGTAATCTATTCGAGCTGTCGGCTGTGATGGAGTATCACTTCTTGGATTATTTGCACCCACAATCTCCCAATCGCTTTTCACCGTATGGTTTTTTTGGAATAGGAATATCTTATTTCAATGGAAATGGAGGCTTTGGATTCAATCCAGATCAGCCAGATAGAGGGGGGTATAGTATTGGAGTTCCTGTCATTCCATTTGGAGCAGGAGTGAAATATAAATTGACAGATAAGTGGGGTCTTGCTTTGGAGATGGGGTTTCGAGCTTCCTTCACAGATTTATTAGATAGAGTAGATGGTAGTGTGAGTTTTAGAAGAACTGGACCTTCTCCAGGGCAAATTGAACCAATTGAACAAATTTATTATCCATATCAAGCCAACTCGAGTGATCGTGACTGGTATTATTTTTTAGGTATTACAGTAAGTTATTCGATTTCCTCTGTAAAATGCTACATCTATTAATTAATTGACCTATAGGTTAGAATATTGAAAAAGAAATAGCATTTTTGTACCTCCAAAAAAATACCGTATTTGGATTTGATCGGAATGAAGGAAAAAATAGATAGTGCAAAAATCCCCCAACACGTAGCGATTATCATGGATGGCAATGGGCGATGGGCTCAGAAAAAAGGTGCCATGAGGATTTTTGGGCATAAAAATGCCCTCGCAGCAGTGAGAGATACCATAGAAGCAGCCGATGATTTGGGTATCAAAATCGTGACTTTATACGCTTTTTCTACAGAAAATTGGTCTAGGCCAGCTGATGAAGTGAGCGCATTGATGGAGATCATGATCAATAGTTTTATATCCGAATTGCCCAGAATGCTTCAAAACAATGTAAGACTTACTGCAATCGGAGATATCAAAAGCTTGCCTAAGGGCATGCAAGAGAATCTTGCGAACACAGTAGAAAAAACAAAAAACAATACTGGCGTTCGTGTAAACTTGGCTTTGAGCTATAGTGGCAGATGGGAAATAGAGCAAGCAGTAAAGCAACTTGTCAATAAAGTAGTCGATGGTCAATTGACCTTAGAAGATGTAAATCAAGAAGCAATAGCTTCTCATTTGAATACACAAGATATGCCAGATCCTGAGCTCTTGATCAGGACAAGTGGAGAGTTGCGAATCAGCAATTTTCTCCTTTGGCAGATGGCTTATACAGAACTGTACTTTACAGATGTGTTATGGCCAGACTTCAGGAGAAAGGACCTTGAAGAGGCCGTTCTGGATTATCAAAGCAGAGAAAGAAGGTTTGGGAAAACCGGTTCTCAGATTAAATCATAATAAAATTGATGAAGAAGTACTTATTTATCCTAGCTTTTCTCCTGCTTGCAGGCTCTTTGCAGGCTCAGATTCGTCTGGGTCAAAGTCGCTACACCTCAAGCAAGCCGGTGAATATCCTAGAGTTGGATTATTCTAAACCTAAAAAGTATAGGATAGCAGAAATCAAGGCTGTAGGTCTTGCTACACTAGATGAAATTGCCATCATCTCTCTTTCAGGTTTGAGGGTTGATGATGAAATAACTGTTCCCGGTGATGCCATTTCAAATGCATTGAAGAAGCTTTGGGGTCAAGGTATCATTGGCGACGTCAAGATCTTAGTGACCAAAGTAGAGGGGGATGACATTTATTTGTTATTGGATCTGACCGAAAGACCAAGGTTTAGTAAGGTGGAGTTTTCAGGTGTAAACAAAACTCAAGAATCAGACCTGAAAGATAAAGTTAAAATACGTGGTAGAGTAGTAAGGGACGATGTATTGAACACCTCTCAGAGAAATATTAGGCAATATTTCGTGGATAAGGGTTTTTTGAATACTGAAGTAAAGGTAACTCAAGAAAGAGATACCACACTCCCAAATAGCGTCAAGCTTAGATTTGATGTCGACACCAAGACCAAGGTGAAAATCAATGAAGTTATCGTAGATGGTAATGAGGAAATCTCAGATCGCAAGATCAAAGGGAAGCTCAAAGGGACAAAAGAACATCCCCGTATGCACTTTGTACGTGAGGTATTCTCTAGGGCTACAAATACTACGCCTGAATCTGCCAAAGAAGCTATAGTCTATCGCAATCCTGTCTCAGATGAAGAAGTAAAAACTTATATCAATAAAAATTTCAAGTTGAATTTTTTCAATGCCTCGAAATTTGTTGCGAAAGATTTTAAAGATGATAAAAAGAAGGTAATTGATTTCTACAACGCAAGAGGATTTAGAGATGCGGAAATACTTTCAGATACACTTTATAAGTATTCAGAAAATACAGTCAACGTCGGTCTAAAAATAGAAGAAGGTAAAAAGTACTATTATAGAAATATAAGCTTTGTTGGAAATTATATCCATCCAGACAGTCTTTTGATTGCCAAATTAGGGATTGAAAAGGGTGATGTATACAACAAAGAAAAACTTGATAAAAGGTTGAACTATGACCCACAAAAAGGAGATGATATTTCATCAATTTATCAAGATAATGGATACTTATTTTTCAATATAGATCCTGTAGAAACCAACGTTCAAAATGACTCGATAGACATAGAGCTTCGAATCGTAGAAGGTCCGCAAGTGACCGTGAACTCAGTGACTATCGAAGGGAATGAACGTACCTCTGACCACGTGGTGATGAGAGAGATCAGGATACTTCCAGGGCAAAAATTTAACAGAAGTCTCCTTGTAAGGACAATCAGGGAACTGTCTCAGCTTGGGTACTTTGATCCAGAAAATATCGAGCCGGATATGCGTCCTAACTTTGAAGATGCAACTGTGGATATCATTTTCAAATTGGAAGAGCGTCCTAATGACCAAGTCGAACTCTCCGGTGGTTGGGGTGGATTCTTTGGATTCGTAGGTACTGTCGGTTTAGTTTTCAATAATTTCTCCATCAAGAATATTAGAAACTTTGACAAGTGGAGGCCATTACCTGTAGGAGATGGTCAGAAGCTTTCTTTGAGAGTGCAGGCAAATGGTAGGTCTTTCCAAAATTATAGTGTGTCTCTGACTGAGCCATGGTTTGGTGGTAAGAAACCTAATGCACTTAGCTTTAGCTTCAATCACTCTGTACAGCGTCAAATGAATTTTGGTGCTTTCACTCCTGCGCAAATGATGAGTGGAGGATCTTTCAAGATCACAGGAGCCACTCTTGGATTGGCAAAAAGGGTAACCTGGCCAGATGACTATTTCATGATTAGTAACTCACTTCAATATCAAGTTTATGATTTTGATAGATTTGGTAGGAGTTTTGGACTAAGCTATGAGACAGGTAGGTCAAATAGTTTGACATTCAATACTACTATCTCTCGTAACAATGTGGACAACCCAATTTACCCGAGGATGGGTTCGAATATTTCCCTTGCTACTTCATTCACGCCTCCATATTCCTCTTTGAACAAAAACATCGACAGAGAGTCACCAGATCAAGAGAGATTCAAATGGCTAGAGTATCATAAGTGGATGTTTGATGCGACATTCTACAGCCCAGTCTTCGGCTCAAATAAATGGGTACTAAGTGCCAGGACACACATGGGCTTCTTGGGATCATATGGAAATAGAATCGGAATGATCCCACTCGAGCGCTTTGTGTTAGGTGGTGATGGTATGACTTTCAATAACTTTGCACTGGGTCAAGAAATAGTGGGGCTTAGAGGTTATGAAAATCAAGTGCTCACACCTGGTGCAGCTGATAGATTTAATCCAGACTCAAATGTACCATATGGTGGGATCGTTTATAACAAACACGTGATGGAGCTGCGATTCCTAGTATCTCCAAATCCATCTGCTACTATATTTTTGCTAGGTTTTGCAGAGGCAGGTAATAACTGGGGATCTTATGCGGAATATAATCCGTTCACTTTGTATAAATCAGCAGGTATAGGAGCTAGAATCTTTATGCCAGCTTTTGGATTGCTAGGAATAGATTGGGGTTATGGATTTGACGCACTTGGTGAGGAGTTTATTACCAATCCAAACCAAAGAGGCGTAAGGTCTGGACCACAATTCCACTTTACTATAGGACAACAATTCAGGTAATCATGGAAAAATGCATGAAATTGTTATTTTTGTCGGGCGTATTGTTTTTGATGACAAGTATGACGCCACTAATTGCCCAAAAATGGGGCTACATTGATACTGAGTTTATACTGAACAAGCATCCTGATTATAAGCTTGTTCAGCAAGAGTTAGAGGCTTACAGTACACAATGGAAAAAAGAGGCACAAAATTTGGAACAGGAGATCAAAGAGATGCGAAGTGCATTGAAAGCTGAGGAAGTTTTGCTCACCGAAGAGATGTATCAGGAAAGATTGGCAATGATCGAAGATAAGCAGAAACTAGCTGTAGCTTTCAATAATAGAACCTTTGGAATCAATGGTCAGTATTATCAAAAGCAGACAGAGTTGATGCAGCCTTTGCAGTCCAAAATTTACGAAGCCATTGATAGAGTAGCCAAGCGCAATGGTCTAGCTGGGCTTTTTGACAAGGCAGCTGGTTTAGGATTGATCTATACTGACCCAAGGCATGATTACTCGGAGTTTGTACTAGAGGAATTAGGAATAGAAAACAAATAAATAACAAATTATAATTAAAATGATGAAAGCAAAGTTTATCCTAACTGCAATTGCAATCTTTTGCGTAGGATTTGTAGTACAGGCCCAGGATATCAAGATTGGGTATACTAATGTGGAGTTGATTATGGATATGATGCCAGAGATGGAGCAGATCGGTGCTGATATTCAAGATTACCAGCAACAGCTTCAGACCAACATCCAAACCAAAGGTGAAAGCTTCCAAAGACAAGTACAGACTTATCAGCAAGCAGCTGCCACGATGACAGAAGACGCTAGAGCTGCAAAGGAAAATGAATTGAGAAAATTGCAAGAAGAGCTTCAGAAATTTGAGCAAGATGCACAAGTTTCTTACCAAAGAAAACTTCAGCAGTTGCTTGAGCCAGTTCAGACTAAGGTCTTCAATGCGATCAATGCTGTTGCTGCTGAAAACAACTACACACATATTTTCTCTGATTCTGTAGGAAATAATCCTGTGCTTCTATACACCAAAGATGATGATAAATTCACTGAATTGGTATTGAAAAAACTAGGAGTTGCTATCCCAGAAGGTGGTGTTCCAAGTGGGTCTAACTAACCTATAGATTAGATATATAATTATAAGTCCCTTTCGAGGGACTTTTTTTTGCTTATGGTTTTTTTTACATAGAGGATAAATCTTAACTTAATCATTAATTTTTTAACTTGAATAGGATTATGTAAATACTCTTCTATCTAAGATTGATCTTTTCAATTATTATATTCTAACCAAAGGGTGTATTTTTGGTTCTGATTAGTAAAACTTATCGTATATACTCCAACTATGGGAAATCTTAAGGCCAAAACAGGCGTATTACTTGTAAATCTAGGTACCCCTGACAGCACTGCAACAGGGGATGTGAGAAAATATCTTAGAGAATTTTTGATGGATGGAAGAGTGATAGACATCCCCCTCATTCCGCGCTGGATGCTTGTTAATTTGATCATTGCTCCTTTCAGAGCTCCAAAATCTGCCAATGAATACAGAAAGCTTTGGACAGATAGAGGGTCTCCATTACTATTTCATACCGAAGATTTGAAAGCAAAACTCATCCCAAAGCTGGACAATAGTAAATACATTGTGGAAATGGCCATGAGGTATCAGACCCCAAGCATAGAAGAAGGTTTGAACAAGTTAAATAAAGCGAATGTAAGTAAGATCATCGTTATTCCACTTTTTCCTCAATATGCATCAGCTACGAATGGCTCCGTAGTAGATAAGGTAATGGAGATAGCCAGAACTTGGCAAATCATTCCTAATATTACTTTTGTCAACAACTTTGTGGAGCATCCACTTTTCTTAGAAGCATGGGCAGAACTTGGAAGGGAAATGATGGCAAAAGATGAATATGATATGTACCTTTTTTCTTATCACGGCTTACCAGAGCGTCAGATCAAAAAAGGTTCTGTAGGTGGGTACTGTCAGCTTTCTGACAAGTGCTGTGGAAATTATACCAAGAAAAATCAATTTTGCTATCGTGGACAATGCTTTCATACCACACGCCTGCTAGCTTCAAAACTTGGCTTGCCTGAAGAGAAAGTAATGACCTGTTTTCAGTCCAGACTTGGAAAGGATCCTTGGATCAAGCCCTATACAGAGGATGTGATCAAAGAACTTGCAAATAAGGGTATCAAGAGGGTCTTGGTGTTCTCTCCAGCATTCGTGGCAGATTGTCTGGAGACCACAGTGGAAGTAGGTCAAGAGTATAAAGAAGAGTTCGAAGAGCTTGGCGGAGAGAAGTGGGATCTAGTTCCCAGCCTTAATTCTAATGATACTTGGGTGGAATGCGTCAAGGATTTAGTAATCACTAATTCCTAGAGATCATTCTCAGTCCTCTTTATTATTGCAACAATTTTATTCTTATTATGTCAGCGTCAAGGCAGCAGCCTATTTATCATAATTCAACTTTTCTCTTTGTAGGGATTATGTTGGTGGCTTTCAACCTCAGGCCATCCATCACGGCTGTGGGGCCTCTTATTCCTATGATTCGTGCTGATTTGGGGCTTTCCAACGGTTGGGCGGGTTTTCTCACTACTTTGCCACTGGTTACATTCGCTACCTTTTCGCTGTTTGCAGCTGGAATTGGTAAAAGACTTGGTAATGCCCAAGCTATTTTGTTGGCACTTTTCATTCTCCTGATTGGATCCGTAATTAGGGTGCTTGGAGGAGCCATGTGGTTATACATTGGTACTGGACTGACAGGTATAGGGATTGTGATATGTAATGTTTTGCTGATACCGCTGATCAAGAATAGACTTCCTCAAAAGACAGGGATAGTCACAGCTTCTTATACTACGGGGATGACTCTGACAGCGGCTATAGCTTCCGGCATAAGTGCACCTCTTGCTTTGGACTTAGGCCTAGGTTGGAGAGGGTCTTTATTGTCATGGGCTATATTGATTGTGCTTGGAATATTGCTTTGGTCTCCTCAAGCTAAAATGCCAAAAGCAGTGCCTATTCATGCCATTCCAGAGCTCAAAGTAAATGTGTGGAAGTCAAGACTTGCCTGGCAGATAAGTATGTTTATGGGTGTGCAATCTTTATTGTTTTTTACATTGATTGCATGGCTTCCTGATATGATGATATCCCGTGGATTGAGTCCAGTGGAAGCAGGTGCTTTGATGTCTTTGATGCAGATCATTGGGTTGGTAGGGACTTTTCTAGCACCTATAGTTGCCGTCAAATATAAAGATCAAGTAGGGATAATTTTAACCTTGGGTAGTTTTTACCTTTTCGGATTTTCTTCTCTTTTTATCCAAGTGTTATGGGTCAATTATATTGGACTTACTTTGATAGGGTTAGGGTTAGGAGCAAGTATCTCACTGGCCTATACCCTAATAGGGTTGAGAACCAGATCTGAAAAAGTAACTGCCTCACTTTCTGGAATGTCCCAGTCTGCGGGCTATTACCTTGCAGCATTGGGGCCATTGCTGTTTGGAGTAGTGTTCGATGTTTTTTCAGATTGGAATCACCTTATTTACTTGATGCTGTCTAGCACCATTCTTTTTATGTTTTTTGGTGTCAAAAGTGGACGAGCAAGATCGGTGGATTAAAGATTTTTAACCGCAGAGTGCTCCAAGTTTTCGCCAAGGTCACAAAGTATATTTTATCCATCTAGTTAAATACATTCCTCAGCGCTCTTAGCGTAACCTTTTAACTCTTTGCGGTTAAAAAAAAAGTAAACCGCAGAGTGCGCCAAGTTTTCGCAAAGGTCACAAAGTATATTTTATTCATTAAGTCAAACACATTCCTCAGCGCTCTTAGCGTAACCTTCAAATTCTTTGCGGTTAAAAAAAAGTAAGCAGCAGAGGACGCCAAGTTTTCGCCAAGGTCACAAAGTATGTTTTGTCCATCAAGTCAAACACATTCCTCAGCACTCTTAGCGTAACCTTCAAATTCTTTGCGGTTAAAAAAAAGTAAACCGCAGAGGACGCCAAGTTTTCGCCAAGGTCACAAAGTATATTTTATCCATCTAGGTAAATACATTCCTCAGCGCTCTTAGCGTAACCTTCAAATTCTTTGCGGTTAAAAAAAAGTAAACCACAGAAGTCGTTAAACTTTAGCGTTTAAACCAATTCAGCCCTTTTCCAAGATATTCTTGATGTCCTCTGCTTGTAAGTTGCAATTGATCCACTCACCGTCTAGGTCAGCACCATATTTTTTGTAGAAATTGATTGCTGGCTCATTCCAATCCAATACTTGCCACATCATGCCCGTACATTTATCCTCCAAACATTTTAGCATAGTCCTGTCAAAAAGGAGTTTTCCAGCTCCATTTCCTCTTTCAGATGCGGTGACTACTATGTCTTCCAGATAAAGCCTTCTGCCTTTCCAAGTACTGTATCTGTAATAAAAAATGGAAATCCCAATGATTTCATTTGTGCTATCTTTTACAGCAACAAAACTTCCAAACACAGGGTTTTCACCAAAACCATCAGCTTCCATCATTTCAACAGTATTGCTCACCTGCTCGGGTGCTTTTTCATATATAGCTAGTTCCATAACTAGCTCTAGAATTCTCGGTAAATCCGCTTTTTCTCCTTTTCTGATTGTATACATATCCGAATGTAAGCAAAAATTGAAAAAGCTTAAAATCAATTTTTATATTTGGATTCCTTTGTGCTAGAAAGGTGATTCTTAACCTCAACCTTATGTTTATATCTATCGATGCAGGCAATACCAATATTACAATTGGGTTCTATGACTCAAACATAGGGGAGTGGATACATGAATTTAGGATAGAAAGCAAAGGTAGCTTAACACTTCTGAGCTTGGAGAGAGCCATGCATTTGTTCTTTTTAGAAAATAATCTAAAAATAGATGCAGTCTCATCGGTAGGTGTTAGTTCTGTTGTGCCAGAGTTGAATGAGCTACTTAATCAATTTTGCAAGGAATTTCTCGGCAAACCTTGTTACTTTATCAATGGTGATAGCTATCGAAAATTAAGTGTAAGTACCAGCAGACCAAATGAAATAGGGACTGATTTGATGTGCAATGTGACAGCTGCATACGAGAGGAATAGGCAAGCAAATATTATCGTAGATTTTGGTACAGCTTTGACTTTTACCGTTGTAGATGATGAGGGTAAAGTAGTTGGGGTAAATATTGTTCCTGGGCTAAAAACAGCTGTCAAATCTTTATTTTCAAATACATCAAAGCTTCCTGAAGTTCCGCTCAAATTTCCCAAATCTGCAATTGGAACTAATACAGTCGAGTCCATTCAGGCAGGTATACTTTATGGTTACACAGGTCTTGTGCAAGGCATGCTCGGAACCATAAAGCAACAGCTTAAGACTCCCGTAAAGGTGATCGCAACAGGTGGACTTTCGACTATTTTGTCAAATTTGAAAGGTAGTTTTGATGATGTGGATCGCAACCTGACATTAGAGGGAATTAGGCTGATTACTTTAACAAATATCAATAGCCAATTATAGCATGAGGGTTTGGGCATATTTGACGGTACTTTTCTTGCTCCCTATGTGAACACACACCTGGGAAATCCCCTACATTTCCCATCATATCCCACATCAATTGAAAGTGTAAATGAGCTGGCCAGTCTCCATTTTCAGGGAATTCACCTAGATGGCAAAGTAAATCCCCTTTTTTGAATAGCCTACCTACCACCAAGTTTTCTAAATCGGCCCTTTGTAAATGACCATAAAGGCTGTATAGAAGTTTGCCTCCTAGCTTGTGCTTCAAGATGATCGTAGGGCCATAGTTGCCAAAACCTACATTGTCTTGAAAACTATGTACGACTCCGTCTATAGGTGTGTATACAGGATGCCCAGCTTTTGTCCAAATATCCACTCCCAAATGAATATCTCTAAAGTCTTCTACAGCAGTGGCGAAAACCTTACTGCGCTGATAGATCGCTCGATGCTCGAAATAGCCGCCTATTCCGTATTGTTTTTGTGATGAGTTTAGTAGCCCAAACACATAGCTGTCGAATAAAGCTGTATTACTAAGGTCTACTTCAAGAAGTTTTCTGTTGGAGGGAGAAAAATCCATCCTCATGGTGTTTTTTTCATTGAGAGGTATTCCCATCAGGGGTGCAATCTCCAAATTTGCTAAAAGCTGTTCAAGCATAGGATTTATGAATTTGGATTAAAGATATAAATCAAACGTCTGAAACTTGCTACCTTTAACAGAGAAAATCCAAATAGTACTTTATGCACGTTTTTCCGACCTTAGAAAATATCCAGGTTGCTCATCAGCGAATCCAGCCTTTTATTCATCGCACGCCAATTATGAAATCTACCGCTATCAATGAATTGGCGGGATGTGAGATTTTTTTCAAATGTGAGAATTTTCAGAAAGTTGGTGCATTCAAGGCTAGAGGAGCTGCCAATGCAGTAGCCAAGCTTAATGAAGGGCAAAAGAGAAATGGTGTGGCAACTCATTCTTCGGGAAATCATGCCGCAGCTTTGGCACGTGCGGCTAGCGTGGCGGGGATCAAATCATACATCGTAATGCCTTCTTCTGCTCCCCAGATCAAAAAGAAAGCAGTTAGTTCTTATGGAGGTGAGATCATAGAGTGCGAGCCAAACTTGCTTGCTAGAGAAACTACCCTACAGCAAGTGGTGGCTGATACAGGAGCCATTTTCATTCCTCCTTATGATTACTTTGATGTCATCGAAGGTCAAGCTACTTGTGCGCTAGAGATGTGGGAAGAAGGTATACCTTTTGATACCATCATGGCACCAGTGGGGGGAGGAGGACTTCTTGGAGGTACAGCACTTACAAGTAAGTATATCTCACCAAATACGAAGGTGATAGGAGCCGAGCCTAAGGGGGCAGATGATGCTTTTAGGTCTTTTCAAGCCAGAGAGCTGATTCCCATGCAAAGCCCAAATACTATCGCTGACGGACTTCTGACATCTCTTGGAAAGTTGAATTTTGCAATCATCTTAGAGCATGTAGATGATATACTTACTGCTGGAGATGTGGAAATAATAGAAGCTATGCGGTTAATCTATGAAAGGATGAAGATTGTCGTTGAGCCGAGCTGTGCTGTACCTTTGGCGGCTTTATTAAAACATAAAGAGCAGTTTCAAAACCAAAAAGTTGGCATTATCTTAAGTGGAGGTAATGTGGATTTGGGGAAATTGCCATTTTAAAAAAGTAAATGCATTAAGAAACCTTTCCTTTTACTAGATTTCTTAATGCACTTTTCTTGCTTTGTTGAATCGATTTATTTTTGGATTTTTTTTCCGATGTCAGCCAATGCATTGGCGTCAAAATCACCTTGAAACTCGAGTACTATAAAATCACTGTTTTTATCGTTGATAAGCAACACGATATCACTGATTTTTTTAGAGCCTTTGGTGAAAATAATGACATCATTAGATTTTTCGGATACTTCCATCATCAGTTCAAATTTCTCTTTTTCTAGCCCTCTTTTGAGTCCATTGAATTCTGTAGTATTCGATGATTGCTTGGGAAGTTTGTAAAACTTCATTTTCTCAATCGACTTGGTGAGTATAGAGGATTGAGCTTCATCTAGATCGATATTGAATCCTTTGGCAAAGTTCATGAAGTTCCCTCCAAGATCTAAGTGGAAGAAGTCAGGATTGCTCTTGTGTTTTTGATATAGTGCGTCGACAGCTTTGCTTTGGGCGATAGATGATTGGACAATCAGTAAAAGCATAGATGCAATGAATGTTAGCTTCAGTTTCATGATTTGATGTTTTATAGTTAAGATTTTATTTATTCTTTGATTTGTAGTTCTCCATTCCTGGAATATTGGTTTTTTCGGAAAGCATGTTTAGATCTTGATAAGTGAAGTTTCCAAGCATGCTGAGCAAGGTGAAGTTTTCAGCGGAACCTGTTATCATCAATAGCTCTCTGACTTTGCCTCCTTCTTCTCTCACCATGAATTTGACATTGGAATTTTTGTCTTGGACGTCCATGAGGTCTTCGTACTTATTTTTGGTCAAAGTAGACATGGCTTCGTTGTAAAGTGGCTTACCATTCACTTTATCAGCAGATAGTATTCTGATACCTTTTACTTTTGAAATTAGCTCTCCAAGATCAGCTGCTTCTTTGTCGTTGCTGGCGTCAGACTTGAGGAATCCTCCAGCCATTTGCATCATTTTTGGACTGATGTATACCCTAGAGAAGCGATCATCTTCCATGTACTTGGAAAAGAACTTCACGATGGCATCGTCTTGAGCCTGTACACCTGTGAACAGGAAAAGTGTAATGAGTATAAGAGAATATTTTTTCATGTTTAATTAGTTTCTATTTCAAAGATTTGATTGGTCGTGTTGAGATGGCGAAACTCTTGAAGAGATTGCAGATTTTCTGTCCCCTTATTCATATTATGCTGTATTAGGCTGAAAGCCTCCATGACTTGTGCAAAAGCATGTCTTTCAGCTTCTTTTTGTTTATAAGAAAAAATACTGATGCCAGCAACCAGCAATAGGATCAGACTTGCAGCTATTTGAGTCCAATAGAGCTTCATGTTAAGCTTTTTGATCCCTGGATTTTGTATGTTTTGAGGAGATATGGACTTGATTTGATCTATTCCCAAGAAGAACTCTTTCTCTGCTTCATGACCTTTTGAATTTTTCAATAAAGCTTTGAGCTCTGCTTCCTCTTCTAGGGAAGTGTTGCCATCCCAATATTTTTCGATTAAATATGAAATTCTATTTATCATTTTTTCTGTGTCAAATAGTTTTTTAGTGCTTGCCTTGCTCTATAGATGTTCACTTTTACTGCATCTAAACTAATGTCGAGATAAGAGGCTATTTCTTCATAAGTTAATCCTTCTACTTCTCTAAGATGGAAAGCTTCCCTTTGCTTCTCTGGCAATGACTCTAGATAGTGATAGACTAATTTCAATTTTGAGGCTGTATCCTCATCATGTTCACAATGAATTGTATCTTCTCGTTCTATCTCCCCAAGCGGCTCAAGTCTCTTGTTGGATCGGAAGTGTTGCAGGCTTTCATTTTTCAGTGATTTGACAATCCAGCCTGTAGGGTTTTCCATTTTTTCTAAGTCACTTTTTTTAAGCCATGCTTTTTCAAATACTTGTTGCAGGACATCATTGGCTACCTCTTGATCCTTGACCCAGAGGTATGCCATGCGGTAGAGCTTGCTCTTGAGTGGCCAGATATGTGTCTCAAAGAATGACTTCATTCGAGTAGGTGATGCATGAGAAGTGAAAATGTTACAGCAATTTGAGAAAAAATTTAAACTTAGAATAATTTTAAATTGCCATCAAAAATAGTATGCATGCCTACTATTTCTTATTTTGCATGGACAATTATACAGTGGGTAATGATATGATGTTTGATTGCTGTCCAAAACAAAAGAACTGTATATTTGAACGATTAAGCTAAAGATCAAGAACTTTCATGAAGTTTTATGACCGATTTATATCATAAAGTCGCTAATGAAAAGAAGGTTTAAAGTTCTCCGTTTGAGTAAAGAAAAAAATAGAAACATAATAAGTAAATTGCGTTTTAAAAGATTGTAAAAGTATAAATGGGGTTAAAAGAGAAAATATCACTTGAGGAAGTGTTCGGAAAGACCTTCAAAATCAGGACGGTAGAAGCATCTGATAATGGAAAAGCCGCATTCACACACTATCTGCATCACCACCAAAATGGTGTCTCGAGCTTTTATAAAAAAGAAGCTGTTCAGCATGTGAAACGTGCTCTAGAATATAAATATCCTAAAGAGGAAATTTCTTCGTTGGTCGCAGAAGAAGCATTACAGTACATGCTTTTTGATTTTAAGAAGGATGTTCCTTTTCCTAAACCTACAAAGCCTAAGTTTAAATTTATAGACTTGTTTGCTGGAATTGGAGGTTTTAGAATTGCAATGCAAAACCTTGGTGGGAAGTGTGTTTTTACAAGTGAATGGGACGAACAAGCGAAAAGAACTTATGAGGTCAATTTTGGAGATGTTCCGTTTGGAGATATAACTAAAGAAGAGACAAAGAAATTTATTCCAGATGGTTTTGATGTTTTATGTGCGGGGTTTCCTTGTCAAGCGTTCTCAATAGCTGGGAAAAGAGGAGGTTTTGAGGATACGAGAGGAACATTGTTTTTTGAGGTAGCAGAAATTATAAAAAGAAAGCAACCAAAGGCAATTTTCCTAGAAAATGTAAAAGGGCTTTTCAATCACGATAAAGGCAAAACACTGAAAACTATTTTGAATGTTTTACGAGAAGATCTTGGTTATTTCGTCCCTTTACCACAAGTCTTGAATGCAAAAGACTTTGGAGTTCCGCAAAACCGTGAGAGGATTTTTATTGTAGGTTTTAGATCGGACTTAGGAATCGAAAGTTTTGATTACCCGAAGCCGACAAACCAAAACATTACTTTTGAGGAAGTTAAGGAAGAAAACCCAGTTTCTGTAAAATATTATCTTTCAGATACTTATTTAAATACACTGGTAAATCATAAAAAAAGGCATGAAAGCAAGGGTAATGGTTTTGGTTACGAAATTATTCCTGATCATGGGACAGCCAATGCAGTTGTATGTGGGGGGATGGGCAGAGAAAGAAACTTGGTTTATGACGATAGGTTAGAAGATTTTACTCCAGTTACTCATATAAAAGGAGAAGTTAATAGACAAGGAATAAGGAAAATGACACCAAGAGAATGGGCTAGACTTCAAGGTTTTCCTGACGAATTTATTATTCCAGTTGCCGACGCTTCTGCCTATAAGCAGTTTGGAAATTCAGTTGCAATTCCAGCAATTCAAGCAACTGCAAGTGAAATTGTTAAATTAATTTTGAAAAATGCTTAAGGAATTAGGAGTTATTTTAGGAACTAACACAAAAGCGGGCTTGGTGTTTGAATCGCTATTCCCAAATTTCATGGATATTGAGTATAATACACCTTCAGAATATGTGAGAACATATTGGGACGAATACAAAAAAATCACTGACTCAAACAGCAATTTAAACGGGAAGGTTTTTGAATATATCTTAGCAACACTTTGTATAAGAGAAAATATTTTACCCTTGTATTTAAGTGCTAAAGTTGCTTTTGTTCCTAATGTTGTTTATGACTTAATGTTTTACACCGCTGAACGTGGCCCAATATGTTGGAGTGTGAAAACAAGTTTGAGAGAAAGATATAAACAAGCTGATTTGGAATCGATTGCCCTTAAATATGTACACAGAAAAGCATTAAGTTATTTGATTACACTTGACGAAAGAGAAGCAAGGGGAGTAAAAAGTAAAATAAAATCAGGTGATGTTATTGGTTTAGATGATGTAATTGTAGCAACAGAGCCTGAATTTGATCAACTAGTTGCTGACTTAAAATCTTTTCAATTTGAAGAACCTCCCACTGTAAAGGTAATAGAATCTAGCCAAGTTGTAAATATTGAAAAAGTTAATTCATTTTTCAGTTAAATAGCTGATAATGATAGTTAAACTTTGTCAACAGTCTCGCAAAGTGATTTACTTTAAGAGATTTTAGGACAAAGAAATGACAGTCTGTTTCTAAATAAACAAATCATTGTAAAATACGATTATAAAAAAGCTTTAAAATCCAACAAATATATAGCAATAGCTTAGTTAATTCACTTCTTGATTATTTTCAAATGTTAAGTGAATGGATGTGAAAATCTATTAAAGAACGGATTAAATAGAAATATAATTATTGTATGAAAAATAATGAGTCGAATATATGCTATTTGTTTGTCACCGGTGCAAATGCCAGTGAGAGCAAGAAAGAATCTTTGAGATTCGGGCATAAAAAAAGTCCCGATTTCTCGGGACTTGTGGTGATGAGTGGATTCGAACCACCGACTCACGGATTTTCAGTCCGATGCTCTACCAACTGAGCTACATCACCCTGACCGTTTAAGGTGATGCAAAGGTAGATATTTGTTCTGTTCTTGCAAATGATTCTAATAAAAAAATTACAGTAAATTTAACCAAAATATACTAATCTAATCAATATGAGCATTTTACCTCAAATAGTTTTTCTCATAATTTTTGCGATAGCAGGTTACTTTCTATACAAAAGGGTGGCTTATCTCAAGCGAAACATCCTACTGGGGAAGTCTGAAAGCAGAAATGATCAACCCGAAGCACGTTGGAAGACGATGTTGCTGGTGGCCTTAGGACAGCAGAAAATGTTCAAGAGATTGATCCCAGCTATATTGCACATCATGATTTATGTAGCTTTCATTGTGATCAACTTGGAGGTTCTGGAGTTCGTGATCGATGGTCTCACAGGTAGCCATAGGATATTTGCTCCATACCTTGGGAGCATCTATGGTCTTGCGATGAATGTATTCGAAGTTCTTGCGATAGCAGTTTTGATTTCTTGTATAGCTTTCTTGATTCGAAGAAATGTACTAAAAGTTCCTAGGCTGGTTAAGACAGAGCTTAAGGGTTGGCCAGCAATGGATGCGAATTTGATCTTAATCATTGAAATCGTTTTGATGGTTGCTATCTTGACAATGAATGCTACCGATCAGCTACTCGCTGAAAGAGGAGTAGAGGGTTATGTTCTTTTGAATGGCCTGTTTTTCAGTGATATGATGCAGCCTTTATTTGCTGGTTTGGGTGATACGACCTTGGTGGCCATAGAGAGGTTCGCATGGTGGTTTCATATTATTGGTATTTTAGCTTTTGCGATTTACGTGACTTATTCTAAGCATTTGCATATATTCTTGGCATTTCCAAATACATGGTATTCTAATCTCAAGCCAAAAGGTGAAATTGAAAATATGCCTGATGTCACCAGAGAAGTGAACATGATGCTTGGAATTCCAGTGGAAGATGCGGAGGCGCCACCTGCCGAGATCGCGAGGTTTGGTGCAAAGGATATCAATGACCTTAGCTGGGTCAATATCATGAATGCATACAGCTGCACCGAATGTGGTAGATGTACTGCCGAGTGTCCAGCAAATATCACAGGGAAGAAATTGTCTCCTCGCAAAATCATGATGGATGTACGAGATCGTGCTGAAGAAGTAGGAAAGAGCATCGATCAAGGTGGTGCAGGCCTGGGAGATGGGAAGTCTCTCTTGGGTGATTATATTACAAAGGAAGAGCTTAATGCTTGTACCTCTTGCAATGCCTGTGTCGAAGCTTGCCCTGTAAACATAGATCCATTATCCATTATAATACAGATGCGTAGGTATGTTGCTATGGAAGAATCTAGCACTCCAGCACAATGGAACGCGATGTTTCAAAACATGGAAACGAGCTTTTCCCCATGGAAATTTGCCCCAACAGATAGATTCAACTGGGCTGAGCAGCTCAAAAATGAAGAATTGAAATAATAAAATTTATAAACTGATAGGAAGAGTTAGCGGCCAAAAAGATTTGCTGCTCAATAATCAAAAGTTGAGATGTAGCTTTTCAAAAGGTAGGCGAGTCCGCCGAAGTATATTTGAATAGCTCAAAGATCATTGAATATTTGCATTGAAGCCAAGATGAATATGTAGATAGAATAAGACAATCAATACAGATCTACAATCTAATCCCGATAGCTATCGGAATACAATCTAAAATCCATACTATGTCAACATATAAAATACCAACAATGGCTGAAATGGCCGCAAATGGAGAAAGTCCTGAGATACTATTCTGGGTAGGATGTGCGGGATCATTTGATGATAGGTACAAGGCTGTCACCCAAGCATTTGTTAAGATCCTTAATAAAGTAGGTGTAAGTTTTGCAGTGCTAGGACCTGAGGAAGCATGTACAGGAGACCCTGCCAGAAGAGCTGGTAATGAGTTCCTTTTTCAAATGCAAGCTGTAGCCAATATCCAAGTGATGAATGGATACGAAGTGAAGAAAGTAGTCACAGCTTGTCCTCATTGCTTCAATACCATAAAAAACGAATATCCAGCATTGGGTGGGAATTATGAGGTGATTCACCATTCCCAATTTCTCCAACAACTCATCAATGAAGGTAAAGTAGTATTGAAAGGTGGAGGTGAATTCAAAGGTAAAAAAATCACCTTCCACGATTCTTGCTATCTGGGCAGAGCCAATAATGTGTACGAAGCACCAAGAGAAGTGATCAAAGCACTGGATGTAGAGCTGGTAGAGATGAAGCGTTGTCGAACAAAAGGATTGTGCTGTGGAGCTGGCGGAGCACAAATGTTCAAGGAACCAGAGCCAGGGAATAAAGACATCAACGTAGAGCGGACAGAAGAAGCTTTAGCTACAGGTGCTGCTGCTATTGCAGTAGGTTGCCCTTTTTGCTTGACCATGATGACCGATGGAGTCAAAAATAAAGAGCGTGAGCACGATGTCAAAGTTTATGACTTGGCAGAGATGATCGCAAAAGACATGGGGATTTAGTTGGCTTAGGTCCACGGTTGGTAATTACCCGTGGACTTAAGTTTTTTTTCCTTGAATTTTTTTATTCAAAAAGAATAATATCTATATCCAGAAAGATACCAGTAACTAAGTCGTATTTGGGGTTTTCAAGATCCAGATATTAATTGATACTGGATATTAGTTGATACTAACCCCATAGTAATCTATTATTTGTACCAAGTACCAAGTATCAAATTCTTCATCCTTCAACCCTCATCCTTCCCACTTCTTATATAGCGGAGCAAACTGTTTGTAGAAAGGGAAACAGCAACCATTATAAATAGCTCCATAGGAGCGACCTTCAGGTATTCACATTTCTTTTTTCGCAAATACACCCAAAGCTTCTAAGGCTTCGTTAATAAAAAGAACTTATTGCGTATTTTTCCGCTTTAAATATCAAGTTAAGTATGAACTGAATAAAAAACTATGTGCACCTATGTGTCTATGTGGTAAAAAAAACAAAACACATAGCCACATAGAAAACAGAAAAACAATAATATTTGAAATATGTATTTGGAATTTGATCAAATGCCAGCTCATGCTAGGGTTTGGGTGTATCAGGCAGACAGAAGGTTTACTAAAGAGGAGTTATATTGGATAGAGGAAAGGTTGACTTCATTTTGTGATCAATGGAATACACATGGCAGCATGATGCCTACTTCTTTTCAAGTGAAATTTGGGCAAGTGGTGATATTGGCTGTAGATGAATCCAAGTTGGGTGCTAGTGGATGTTCGATTGATAGCTCTGTGCGCGTAATGAGGGAGATAGAAGAAAGGTTTGAAGTCAACCTTTTGGATCAAGGGAAAGTGTCTTTTTTGGAAAATGAGGACAGCCTGGTGGTCAATTCCGTCTTTGGTATCAAAGATAAAGTAGCCAAAGGTGAATTGCATCCAGATTCTATCACTTTGAATCCTTTGGTAAAGTTGAAAGGTGATTTGGAAAATAATTGGCTTCTTCTTGCCAAAGAAAGTTGGTTAAACAAATACTTTCAAAATTAATTATTATAATTATCCTATATTTAGAAAAAAACTAAGAACATATCCGATTTTCATTGCAATGAAGCGAAGCCTCCTAGTATTCTTTTTGATTTCACTGTTGGGAATATCTTGTACAAGCCTTCCCAAAAAAGGACAGAAACAATTTGCCTCTGGTGAATACCAATATGCAATCGGTACTTTTTCAAGAATTTTAGAAAAAGATCCAGACAACAGAGATGCTAATTTTTATGTAGCGGAAAGTTATCGCTTATCCAATCGAGTAGAAAAATCATCCACATACTATGAAAAGTTGGTGGAAAATGAGCCTGAGTTTGAAAATTTGTACAGACTAGGTCTTAGTTACAAAGCTCAAGGCGAAAACGAAAAGGCGACGGAAATCTTCGAGAGGGCTAAAAGTATGACCTTAGATGATGACTATTTGAGATTAGTCAATCATGAGCTGAGCGTATTGAAAAAGGTCGGAGAGATCACAGATTATTGGCCAAATATTGAAATACAGAATTACACTTCATTGAACACCGCTGGTCCAGACTACGGCCCCGTGGCAAATGAAGGTTACCTTTATTTTGCAAGTTCTAGACAAGCTTCTGGCATCTATCCAGCCACAGGTGTGCCGTATACCAAGCTCTTCAGAGCCAAAGCAGAAGGAGTACGTGTGGATGTTCAAAATATCCAAGCCATGCCTGAGTTTCGCAATGAAGAAGGCCTAAACCAAGGAGCAATCGCGATCAGTCCAGATGGAAATACGATCATTTATGCAAGAGGAAACTCCACATCAAACAAGGACTTACCAGATGTACATCTATTTGCTTCATATTTTAGGGGTGGAGGTTTTACTCAGCCTATTTGGATGCCCTTGAATGAAGATGAGTTTTGGTGGAATAGCACACCGGCATTTAGCCCTGATGGAAATACGTTATATTTTGCTTCAAATAGACCTGGAGGTCAGGGTGGTACAGACCTGTACAAAGCCAGCAAGTTGGCAAATGGAGATTTCGGTAATCCAGTAAATCTGGGTGCTCAAATTAATACTCCAGGCAATGAAATGTTCCCAAGAGTGACAAGAGATGGTAAGATTTTCTTTGCCTCAGATGGGCATCCTGGATTGGGTAAGTTAGATCTTTTTGTAGCAGAGCCTATAGATGGAGGAGGGTATGAAGTAAAGAACCTTGGACCTAAAGTCAATTCTACAGCTGATGATTTTGGGATATTTTTCACCAACTATCCTCAAGAAGGCTTTCTTACTTCCAATAGAGATGGAGGTGCCGGAGATGATGATATTTATTCTTTTGAAGATAAAACACCAAAGCCTAAAGTTGTTAACATATTGCTTAACGTGACCACTTTGGAAAAGAAAGAGGATGGTTCTGAGGAGATTTTGCCTCAAACAAGGGTTGCATTATATGATGCCTCAAACAAAATGACGGGAGGGGATTTTACCAATCAAAATGGACGAGTAAGATTCACTTTAGCTCCAGATGCGAACTTCTCTTTGATAGCTTCCAAAACTGGATATTTTACCAAGAGCATCACTTACGACACCAGAGGTAAAACGCCTAAACAGGAGGATTTGATCCAAGATGTTACCAATATAGTTCTAGATACCACAATCGTATTGGATCTCCTCGTTCTTGATAAAGCTATCGTTTTGGAGAATATTTATTATGATCTGGACAAGGCGGATATCAGACCTGATGCTGCGGAGGAGTTGGATAAGTTGGTGACCATATTGAAAGATAATCCTACGATATCCATAGAGCTGAGCTCTCATACAGATGCCCGTGCTACGGATGCATACAACGACGCACTTTCTCAGAGAAGAGCAGAATCTGCAGTGGCTTACATGGTGTCAAAAGGTATTTCTGCTGATAGATTGGTTGCCAAGGGGTATGGTAAGCGACAGCTCATCATCAAGGATGCGAAGACAGAGGAAGAACATCAGGTAAACAGAAGGACAGAATTTAAAGTGATTGAGGTGAAATGATCGGGACTTAGTCTAGTTTTTTCCAGACGAAGACCCCCATTGCCCTTTGATCATGAATCAATACACTTTTGGGAGATTCTAGATTTCCCAAATGGTGTTTTTTGGTCAGTTTCTCGATCAAAGTAGGCGTAAGGATAAATCGCTCACTATCATCCGGAAGTAGGTACACGCCATTACCAAGTTCTGGCGAATTCGCAAGTATGCCTCCAAACCCTGTGGTCATTCTTAAGAAAAATATTCCCCCTGGTTTCAGAATACGCATCATTTCATCTATCATTTCGAAAAATTGAGCCTCACTTTTGGCGAAATGTAATACTGCTGAGCTGATCACTACATCGAAAGCTCCCTTGTGAAAAGGCATGTCTTGAACTGTAGCTACTTGAAATCTCTGTACATCGAAGGTAGGATTGATCGTTTGGGCATAGATTCTAGCCATTTGTATAGCAATGGGGTTGGAATCTACACCGAAGATTTGATAATTTTGATTTAGAAAATAGATACAATTTCTTCCTTCTCCACAACCAGCATCTAAGATTTTCATTTCTTTAGTAAATCTCCCCTTAAGTATTTGATCTAGGAGGTAAATGTCAATGTTGCCAAAAAGCTCGTTAAGTTTATTGATTTCCATTTTCAAATTCTTTAATAGCATCTTCCATTTTCTTTTTGCCTATCTCTACAAGTTCTGCTGCTCGATGAAATTCTAAAGTACCTGCCTGTGTTCTCGCGATTGACACCAGTATATCCACTTTATGCCTTTCTAGAATTACCGATGTCAGTTTGTCTTGTAAGATATCAAATGAATAATTGAGAAGTTCTAGGGAACTCATTCCTTTGTATTTTTCAACTTTAGCATCTGATTCGAAATATTTGGCAAATTTATCTTTGTAGTCTTTTACCCATTGCGGGACTTTTATTAATCTGTCTGTTTCTACTTTTGGACTAGGGGCCGTGATCACATCCATAAAGGATTCCTTAGGTCCATTGAGATCAATTGCTATGACAATTTCTCCTCTTCTTTTTTTTGGAATAAGAGATAAGGGAAGAGGGTTAAGGATTCCCCCGTCGACATATTCCCTATCCTTTATCTTAGCTGGTGTAAGTACGGTAGGTATCGAGACTGATGCCCTTATCGCATCGAAGAGCATGCCTTTATCAAAGATTTTTTCTTTTCCTTGAGGGATTTCTACAGCTGTACAATTGAATGGTATTTTCAGCTCTTCGATTTTGCAATCTTCTATCAGTTTTTTTAAGGCTAAAAAGACTTTCTCACCCTTGATAAATCCTTTAGTGGATAATGTAAAGTCCATGAGAGAGAAAACATCAATTCTATCTAGGTTACAAATCCAATCTTTGAAAGCAGGAAGAAAGCCAGTAGCATATATCCCTCCTACCAAAGCCCCAGCTGAGCTTCCTGAAATAGAAACTATCTCATAGCCGGCCTCTTCCAGAGCCTCAATGACACCAATATGTGCCATTCCTCTAGCACCACCACTTGATAGAACCAACGAGACGGTTTTTTTACCCATGATTAAAAATGATTTTGAAAGTCCACATTGATATTGGTACTTTTGGGAGATAAAGATCTTAATTATGGAGCAATTTAAACCATTTCACCTCGCTTTTCCAATAAACGATATTGAAGAGACAAGAAAGTTTTATGCAGATCTCTTGGGATGCGAGATTGGAAGGAGTACTGACAAGTGGATAGATTTCAATTTTTTTGGACATCAGCTATCAGCACATGTCAAGCCTGAAGAGTTAGCTGAAGCCAAAACTAATCAAGTGGATGGGAAATATGTGCCTGTAAGACATTTTGGTGCGATTTTGCCTTGGACGGAATGGCATGATTTGGCAGAAAAGTTAAAAGCAAACAATACTGAGTTCATTGTAGAGCCATATATCAGATTTCAGGGTGAAGTGGGTGAGCAAGCTACCATGTTTTTCTTAGATCCTGCTGGTAATGCCTTAGAGTTTAAGTCTTTTCAAGACCCTAGTCAGGTGTTTGCAAAGTAGATTTTTGAGTTAAGGTCACGAAATGCATGACAAACCACTGATGGCTTTGAGTTGCCACCTATATCTTTATTGATTTTTCTTGGGATTAAATAAATTTAATTTTGCACTTGGTAACTTTGTTTCCCTAATTGGGGTTATACCACCATGATGACCAAAAAAGAGCTACTATATTACAAAACCTATACCCAAGAAAACCATTCTGAATGGATAGTTTTTATCCATGGAGCTGGTGGCTCTTCATCGATTTGGTATAAGCAAATCAGGGAATTCAAGGAACATTATAACTTGCTACTCATTGACCTTAGAGGTCACGGCAGGTCGGCAAACTCTTTCCGTAATTTGTGGAATGAGAAATACACATTCCCTAATGTTACTAAGGATATCATTGAAGTATTAGACCATCTAAACCTGCCGCCAGCACATTTTATGGGGGTCTCATTAGGGACAATTTTAGCCAGACAACTTGCCGAAATGGAACCACATCGGGTAAAAAGCTTGATCATGGCAGGGGCAGTGACTAAGCTGAATTTTACCTCTAGGCTTCTTGTCGTATTAGGCAATACATTCAAAAGTGTTCTTCCTTACATGTGGTTATACAGGTTGTTTGCCTTTATCATCATGCCATTGAATCACCATGCTGAATCCAGAAATTTGTTTATCCGGGAGGCTAAGCGATTATGTCAAAAGGAATTCATCAGGTGGTTTAAGCTCACCAAAGATATTAATCCATTACTTCGATTTTTCAAAGAGAAAGACTTGAATATCCCCACTTTCTATGTGATGGGAGAAGAGGACATAATGTTTTTAGAGTCAGTTCGTAAAATAGTGGCAGGACATAAACAAGCCTTTTTGGAAGTGATCAAATCTTGTGGGCATGTAGTGAATGTGGAGCAACCAGAAATCTTCAATCAGTTAACCTTAAGTTGGCTAAAAAATTATAAGCAGTACAGTAAAACCTCAGTGGATATTTCCTAATGAAAAGACAAACCAAAACTATTTTGATTGTTGCAATTATAGCAGTTGTTGCAATTATTTTTATTTATCCAAGAATAGATGTGATGATGGGAAAGGAAGAGGGTAGTGCACCCGGGACACAAGCTCCGCAAGGACCTGGAAGAGCCATACCAGTCAATGTAGTTGAGGTCAAGCCCCAAAGATTGGAAAACAACCTGAGTATTACTGGCGCCATTATACCAAACGAAACAGTGAATCTGCGTTCTGAAATTTCTGGTCTTGTGGAAAGAATTACTTTCAAAGAAGGTGAGTTTGTCAAGAAGGGAACACCTTTGCTTTACCTCAATGACGATGAGTTGAAAGCACAATTTGATCGATTAGATTACACTAAGAAACTGTATGAAAGTCAGGAGAATAGACAAAAACAACTTCTAGCAAAAGAGGCGATAAGTCAGGAAGAATACGATGTGTCACTTAACCAGTTCAATACAAATTTGGCTGATTTGAGATTGGTAGAGGCACAGTTGAACAAGACGATAATTAGAGCTCCCTTTGATGGTGTCTTGGGTTTGAGGCAGATTTCTGAAGGATCTGTAATAGGTACTACTGATGTGATAGCGAGCATTGTGAATATAGATCCCATAAAAATTGAGTTTTCAATTCCTGAAAGATATTCCAACCAAGTAAAACTTGGATCTAAAATCATCTTTTCAAATGATGGAAGTGGAGTGGAAAGAGAAGGGACTGTTTACGCTTATGAACCTACCATAGATGCTGCTACCCGAACTTTGAGATTGAGAGCAGAAAGTCAGAACAAAGACAGGGTTTTTCTTCCAGGCATGTTTGTGAGAATTAGATATACACTTGGCATTGAAGAAAATGCCTTGCTTGTACCTGCTGAGTCTGTCATACCTGAGCTCAGTGGATACAAAGTATACATAGCAAATGCTGAAAATCAAGCCGAAGAGCGTATTGTCAGTATAGGGACAAGGACGGAGAGTCAAGTACATATCGTCGATGGCCTCAAAGAAGGTGATTTGGTACTGACTACAGGGATCTTGCAAGTAAGAACGGGTTCACCACTTGAGGTTACCAAAACCAAATAAATTGAATGGCAAGTTTATCAACCATAAGTATTAGAAGGCCTGTACTGGCCATAGTGATGTCCCTGACAATTCTTTTGTTTGGAATTATAGGGATTAGTTTTTTGGGTGTAAGGGAGTTTCCAAGTGTAGATCCCCCTGTGATCAATGTAAGGACAGCTTATGTGGGTGCCAACGCGGACGTAATAGAAGCACAGATCACTGAGCCACTTGAAGAGGCAATCAATGGTATAGCAGGAATCAAATCCCTGACCTCTACTTCCAATGATGGGACCAGTAATATTGTCGTTGAATTCGATGTGGGAGGTGACTTGGAGGCGGCAGCCAACGACGTAAGAGACAAAGTAGCTGGAGCCCAGCGAAACTTACCTCCTGATGCAGATCCTCCGGTGGTTTCAAAAGCAGATTCTGATTCTCAGCCTATTGTATTCTTGAATGTACAAAGTAACAAGAGAAACTTGCTGGAGCTTTCGGATTTGGCAAACAATGTTTTCAAAGAAAGATTGCAGACCATACCGGGAGTAAGTACAGTTCAGATTTGGGGAGAAAAGCAATATGCGATTCGTCTGCGAATGGATCCTTTGAGGATGGCATCTTATGGTGTCACTCCTGTGGATGTATTGAATAAGGTACAGAGTGAAAACGTAGAGTTGCCTTCTGGAAGAATAGAAGGGTCAGCTATCGAACTTTCTGTGCGAACCAAAAGTAGACTTAGTACTCCTCAAGAATTTAATGACCTCATCATCAAAGAGGATCAAAATAATATCGTGAGGTTTCAAGATGTGGGTAAGGCAGAGCTAGCAGCTTTGAATGAGCGTACTGTGCTCAAGCGGGATGGTATTCCTATGGTAGGCGTGGTGCTTATTCCATTGCCTGGGTCCAATAATATTGAGATTGTAGATGAATTCTACAGAAGACTAGAGTTTATAGAAAAAGACCTTCCAGAAGATGTATCCTTGGATATAGGATTTGATTCTACGAGCTTTATACGCTCCTCTATTTCTGAAGTTCAAGAGACAATTATCACTGCATTTTTTCTGGTGGTACTGATTATCTTCCTATTCTTGAGGGATTGGAGGACTACTTTCATCCCTGTATTGACTATCCCGATTTCCTTGATTGGCGTGTTTTTCTTGATGTACTTGATGGATTTTTCAATCAATGTATTGACGCTTTTAGGTATTGTACTCTCCATTGGTCTGGTAGTGGATGATGCTATCGTGGTTCTAGAAAATATCTATTCCAGGATAGAAAAGGGTGAAAATCCTGATAAAGCAGCAGAAAAGGGTGCTGAGGAGATTTTCTTTGCAGTCATCGCTACGACTGTGGCTCTCGCAGCAGTATTTCTGCCCGTGATTTTCTTGACGGGGACCACTGGACGATTGTTTAGGGAATTTGGAGTGGTGGTAGCTGGAGCAGTGATCATTTCTTCTTTTGTAGCATTGACTATGACTCCCATGCTAAGCTCGAAGCTCCTCAAGCGTAGAGATAAACAAAACTGGATTCATAGAAAGACAGAGCCTATTTTTGTATGGCTTAATGACAAATACTTCTACTTGCTTCAGGGTTTTATGAAAGCCAAGTGGGTAGCATTTATTGTAATTATTTTAACAGGATTAGGTATCTATGGACTATTTAATATTATTCCTACAGAGCTTTCACCCATAGAGGATAGGGGAGAAATGAGAATCAACCTCAGTGGCCCAGAAGGAGCTACCTTTGAGTACATGGACAGGGTTTTGGATGAGATGACCAAAGAGTTCCAGTCTTCTTTATCAGAGGAAGAATTGTCTGGAACCATATCAGTCACTTCTCCTGGCTTCGGTACTGCAAGTACGAATTCTGGTTTCCTTAGACTTATACTTTCAGATGCTGCAGATCGTACGAGAAGTCAGCAAGAGATCTATGATGAGGTGAATCAAAAACTTCAAAAATTCACAGCCGTAAGGGCTTTTGCTACACAACCTCCATCTATAGGTGATCGTAGAGCAGGCCTTCCTGTACAGTATGTTTTGCAAGCACCCACGTTGGATAAGTTGAAAGAAGTGATTCCAGAGTTTATGAGTAAAGCCAATCAAAGCAGTGTTTTTAGTTTCACAGATATTAATTTGAAATTCACAAAGCCTGAAATTGAGGTAGAAATCGATAGAGAAAAGGCTAGGAACATTGGAGTATCGGTACAAGAAATCGCTAGGACGTTGCAACTGTCCTATTCAGGTCAGCGCTTTGCTTATTTTATCATGAATGGTAAGCAATACCAAGTGGTGGGAGAGATGCAGCTTAGGGATCGAAATGAGCCAATCAATCTTAGAACGCTCTATGTGAGAGCTGAAAATGGGAGTTTGGTGCAATTGGACAATTTGGTAAGAATCAACGAGAGAAGCACACCTCCGCAATTGTATAGGTTCAATAGATTTGTCAGTGCCACAGTCTCTGCTAATTTGGCGCCAGGTTATACAATCGGTACTGGTTTAGAAGAAATGGATAGAATTGCAGCAGAAGTATTGGATGAATCTTTCAGTACAGATGTTGCGGGCTTGTCCAAAGAATATAGAGAAAGTTCAAACAGCTTGATTTTCGCCTTCATTTTTGCATTGGTATTGATTTACTTAGTCCTGTCTGCGCAGTTTGAGAGCTTCTTAGATCCATTGACTATCATGTTTACTGTGCCTTTGGCACTATTTGGAGCTTTGGCATCTTTATGGTTGTTTGATTTTACTTTAAATATATTCAGTCAGATTGGTATCATTATGTTGATAGGCTTGGTGACCAAAAATGGTATTTTGATAGTAGAATTTGCCAACCAAAGAAAGGCGCAAGGGCTTTCAGTAGAAGAAGCGATCTTGGATGCTTCAAGTGCGAGGTTTAGACCTATCTTGATGACGAGTTTGTCTACTATATTGGGAATACTCCCTATTGCTTTGGCACTAGGAGCCGGATCAGAAGGAAGGGTGCCTATGGGCGTAGCGGTTGTAGGTGGCTTGGTTTTCTCTACGATACTCACCTTATTCATCATCCCAGCGATATATACATACCTTACATCAAAACAAGGAAGATTAGCGAGAGTGTAATGAAAAGAAATATATTTATACTCCTGTTGCTTATACAGGGGACTTTTATAGCAAATGCACAAGAAGAACAGCTTAATTTGGAAAAAGCCATTATGATTGGCTTGGAGAAAAATTTTGATGTGAAGATTGCTATCAACAACGTGTTACTCGCCAATTACGACAAGAAGATTGGGTTTGGAACTGCTTTTATGCCTCAGGTAGATGCTATTTATGCACTGAATTTTAGTGTGGAAGATGTAGAGCAGCAATTTGTCAATTCTCCAGAGGCAAATCAGATCAGGGGTGCTGAATCCGATACCGAAAACTTCACGGTAACTGCCATATATGGCTTCAATCCAGAAGCTGTAGTGACCATGAGAAGACTAGGCAAGCTAGCAGAAATCAGTGAACTAGATTCCAAAGTGGCTGTGGAGAATACTGTGGCTGCGATATCTACGGCATACTACAGACTTGTACTTGAGCTTCAAAGACAAAAAGTGCTGGAGAAGACATTAGAGTTTTCGAAAAACAGGTTGGATATTGCTGAGGCGCGTTATGAACTTGGTGGGGCAGGTCGTAGGGATTTTCTAACAGCTCAAGTTGATTACAATTCTGATCTTTCTCTTCGTGTAAATCAGGATCAAGTGATCAAAGCCGCTAGGATCAATCTCAACGAACTATTAGGAATAGGGCCAGAAAAGGATTTTTTTGTCAGGGATACTATCGTAATTTCAGATCAGTTGAGGCTGGAGGATTTGGTAGAGAATGCCTACATGCACAATAAGCAGTTCCTAGTAGCGCAAAGGCAGGAGAATGTAGCTTTTCTTCAATTGAGAGAAGCGCAATTGCAACGCCTCCCATCTGTGAATTTGAGTGGTGCATATGTCAATAATACCTTAAACTCAGAAGCTGGGTTTCTATTGAAAAACCAAAGAGAAGGATTCAACCTTGGAGGGAATCTCTCTTTGAATCTATTCAATGGGTTTGTCCTTAATAGGAGAATTCAAAGTGCCAAAGTCCAGCGATATAATGCAGAGCTTGCTATGCAGCAGTTCGAGATTCAAATGACTTCTGATATTTACAGGGCTTATAATGCCTACCAAATCAGTAATCAACTGCTAGATATAGAAGAGAAAAACTATGAAGTAGCGGTAGAAAATGCTGAAATTGCATTGGAACGATTTAGGCTTGGGATTGCAAATTACCTAGAATTCAGAGACGCTCAAGTGAACCTTTTGACAGCAGAGGATCGACTGATTTCGTCTTTGTACAATATCAAGGAAAGTGAGATAGAGTTGTTGAGATTGTCAGGAAAGATTTATTTTCAAAATGCAGATGAGCGATTTTAATACTTGACTATAGCGGTTTTAGTTTAAGAAATTCTTTTGCCCCTTTGATGGATTCAAAGGGGCAAACTTTTTTAGATTAAGGAAGGTTTGCATTATCTTAAATATTTTTTTTGGTATATTATTTGCTAAAGTCGTTCCTTGATGCATGATTTTGAGTGTTGAATCGGGCATTTACAGTATATGAAGAGAATATTCCAAATTGCCATTTTATTTTTCATGCTCCTTTTATTCGGAGTACAATGTACTTTTTTTCAGAAGGAAGAAGAAGTTTCGTTTTGGGAGGAGCCAGTATTGTTTGATTTGGATGAGATAAAGAAGAGGGGGTACATCAGAGCGGTGGTGGATAACTCTTCCACAAGCTATTATATTTATAGAGGTAGGAGAATGGGGTATGAGTTTGAACTTTTAAGAAATCTTGCTTCAAATTTAGGCGTTAGATTACACTTGATTGTGAAGTCAGATATCGAAGAGGCATTCATTCTACTCAATAGAGGTCAAGCTGATATCATAGCGATGAATCTGGAGCAGACTCCAATTAGAATCAATTATGCAAATTTCACATTACCGCTTGGAGAAATGAGTACAGTGCTTATTCAGCGTAAATCAAAAGCTTCAATCGGAGATTTTCAGGAATTGGATCAAAAATCGATTTACATCCCTCAAGGTTCTATTTACAAAGATCAATTGTGTTTTTTAAATCAAGACAGCACTTTTGTACTCAATGTCGTGGAAGTAGCTGAGAGCAGAGAGGAACTGATCACAAAAGTTGTTAAAGGCGAAATCGATTATACAGTAGCTGATAAGGACTTGGCGTTGGTCAATGCGACTTATTATAATGAACTTGATGTGAGTGTGGAAGTAAGTGAAAAATCCCCAGTTTCCTGGGCAGTAAGGACAAATGCACCTCAGTTAGAGTCAGCTATCAATGATTGGATTTTTAAGCGCACCAGATCTGGATATTTGGCGACATTATATGCAAAATACTTCTTAAACTCCAAAAATAGTTATTACCGTAACAATAGTGCTTTCTCTTCTTTGGCTGGCAATAAAATATCAGCATATGATGATATAATCAAAAAGGCAGCAGATAAGTTGGGTTGGGATTGGAGATTGCTTGCTTCATTGGTCTATAAAGAGTCAGGGTTTGACGCAGAAGCTACATCATACGCAGGAGCAAGTGGTCTCTTACAATTGATGCCTGTAACTTTGGATAGGTTTGGAGTAGAAGACCCCAATGATCCCTATCAAAGTCTCATGGGAGGGGTTAATTTTTTAGGGTATTTGGATAAATTTTGGAGAGAAAGAATTCCAGAGTCAAATGAGAGAATCAAATTCATATTGGCTTCCTATAACATAGGTCACGGACATGTTGAGGATGCATGGCGATTGACATTGAAATATGGCAAAAACCCCCAACACTGGGAGCACGTAAGTCATTTTCTGAAATTGAAAACAGATCCTGAATATTATCGTGATCCCATTGTCAAGAGCGGATATGCCAAAGGCCATGTGGCTGTGACCTATGTGGAGGATATTTTGATCCTTTACAATTCCTATAGGGTTCTTGTAGAACCTTAGAGATTAGCTTTTTGACTTTATACGTTTTCCAATGCTTGATCGATATCCCAAATGATATCTTGGTAATGCTCTACACCTATCGAAAGGCGCACCAGTTTCTCAGAGATCCCAAGCAATTGTCTATCTTCAGCTGATACATCACTGTGCGTCATGGTAGCAGGATGTTCTGCCAAGGACTCAGTACTTCCAAGAGATACTGCCAGTTTCATAAGCTTTAGACTATTAAGAAACTTGAATGCTTCTTTTTCTCCTCCCTTAATATCAAAAGAAATCATAGCACCTGCACTATAAAGCTGTTTTTTGAAAATATCATGCTGTCTACTTCCAGGAGTGAGATTACCAAGGTAGTATACTTTTTCAACCTTTGGATGAGATTCCAAAAACTTTGCTACCTCAATGGTGTTTGAGGCCTGCTGTGTCATTCTAACTTTAAGAGTCTCCAAACTCCTCATCAATAACCAACCTGTCCATGGACCTGCCATATTACCAAGAAACGTTCTTAATGTCCGCACCCTAGTCATATACTTTGATCTACCAAGTACGGCGCCAGCTATCAGGTCTGAGTGTCCTCCAATGTATTTCGTCGCAGAATACACTACCAAATCTGCACCATGCTTCAAAGGATGCTGCCACAATGGACCCATGTAGGTATTGTCTACGCATACCACCACTTCTTGATCATCAGTAGATAAGGCATCTGCCACCTCTCTGCACAGTTCCAAATCAAAAAGCGCATTGGTTGGGTTTGCAGGGGTCTCTACATAGATTAATTTTACATTCTCTTTCTGTTTTTCTACTAGGCTTAATAATTCCTCTTTTGTCTGCTCACTTGTAAAGCCTATTCCTTTGATGCCGTATTGGGGAAGTACCTTATTGATAAAATGATCAGTACCTCCATACACAGGTTTACTGTAAAGCATAATGTCACCAGGCCTTAGAAACTCAAGCATTACCGTAGAGATAGCAGACATGCCACTTTCAAATACAGCACATTCATCTGCCTCATCCCAAAGGCAAAGTCTTTCTTCTAGTATCTGTAAGTCAGGGTTATTCAACCTGCTGTATATAAGACCAAGCTCTTCATTTGGTTCTTTCTCTCTTTGACCATATGCCACCTCAAAAAATGCCTTACCTTCTTCTGCAGATTTGAAGACGAAGGTGGAGGTTTGAAATATGGGACATTTGATGGCTCCTTCGGATAACTCTGGCTTGTATCCATAAGTCATCATTAAGCTCTCTGGATGGAATACTCTACTGTTCATAGTTAGCTGGATTTATTCCCGCAAATCAGCAAAAAAGTTTGCCAAAAACCTAGCTAGAGACCAATATAATCTTTTGAAAAAATCAATTTAAAATTTATATAATTCTGATATTGAATATAAAAATCAGTTTATTTGCGTTTTTCAGTATATTGTTTCGAGATGACAAGGCTAGGGGTATTAGGCTGATAGATTATACTGAAAGTATGTATTACTGAATGACCACTTTTCTAAAGAATTCATTGTCTCTAGTTCTTACAGAAATTGAATGCACACCTCGTGGAAGATTCTTGATTTCAAAATTAGAATCTCCTTCATCTGGGCTGATTTCCCTGATGATTTGTCCTAAGCTATTGACAAGACTAATTTTTATGATAGCTCCTAGTCCACTGGTGTTTATCTTTACGTCTCCTTTTGAGGGGTTGGGATATACCTTGATAGCGATATTTTGAGATTTCTCTTCTGTTATACTGGTGATCAGATTGACATTGACTTTCAGTGAAGCTGGAGTACCAGTATGGCATGCATTCATCGGTGTAGCAGTCAAGTCGAAGTCACCTTCACGTTGCCATCTTACTTTTACTTTATTTGACCCTTGACCCGAAATGATCGCTCCTCCAGAATTACTGATAGCCCAAGTATAGTTCACTCCTGGGGTCAAGGCTACTTCGTACTCTTCTTCTACTAGGCCGACTAGGTCAGAACCTGAAATCGCAGATGGTTGCTCAGGAGGACTTTGAATAGAGATAGGCTTGATAGTTGCTGGGGCGTTGCCGCAAGGATTTCTTGGACTTACTTGTAGACTTCTATCTCCAGTAGTAGTCCACTCTACATTGACTCTTGAAGTTCCTTGACCTCCTCTGATAAGTCCTCCAGAAGCTACCCATACATAATCTGTCCCAGGAATGTCAATGACTTCATATGACGTGGTACTGCCGAGACAAACTGTCCCCTCACCGCTTATTTCAGGTAAAGCTTGAGGTTGAACAGACACTAGGACTTCTAGTCCTTTGGTACCGCCATTTCCACAGGCATTCTGCCCTCGCACCAAAACAGCATTTCTGCCAGGGCTATTCCAGTTGACCACGATTCTGTTGCTACCCTGACCTTCTAGGATAGTTCCACCGTCTACTCTCCACTCAAAAGTCTCCCCTGGTGTATTTGAATTCTGTACGGTATATATTTGCTGACTGATGCATATATTACTTTCCCCAAAGATAACAGTGGGTGTCACTGGTACAGCACAGCTATATTGGAATAAGGTTCCTTGGTCACCGACTGCATAGCCAATACTTAAGGAACCAAAACTTACATCCTTGAAGTTTTGGAATGTTCCTGTTTGCATTTTAGTCCAAGTTTCTCCGCCATCCATTGTTTTCAATATCAGTCCTTTAGATCCTGTGATAAAGCCCACAGACTCATCTAAAAAGTCAACTCCTGTAAAATCAACTTGAAAGGAGGAGTTGATACTATTCCATGTCAATCCTTGATCTGTGGTCTTGATTATCGTACCTTGATTTCCGACAGCTATTGCACTTTGTTCATCAAGTCTTGCTAAGTCTACAAGATGGGTGTTGATAGGGGAGTTGACAGTGGTCCAAAATTGGCCGTTTTCTGATCTACTTATTTGTCCTCCCTCTCCTACAATTAGACCTATAGAATTTTCAAAAAACAAAACTTGATTCAAGTTTGCTGTGGTGTTGCTTGCGTCTACCATTTGCCAATTTACGCCGTTATTTTCAGTTTTGCTGATGAACCCACTTTCGCCTACCACATAGCCTGTATTATTATTTGAAAAGTATACTCCTCTAAGGTTTACGATAGTATTTGTGTTCAATGATGACCAATTGCCCCCAGAATTGCTGGTTCGCAGAACTGTTCCTTGTTCTCCGACTACGAACCCTAGCGCATTAGTTACAAAATAAAGGTTGTGAAAATCTATGGATAAAGGGCGCGATCTATCTACTATGCTACTTCCGCCATTACTTGTCGAGAATATTTTGCCCGCGGGACCCACGAAATAGCCTAAGTTCTCTGTTCGAAACTTTGCAGCAATGTAATCAGCGCTGTTCCCAGACAGTCTCAATGTCCATGATCCCCCAGAATTCGTAGAAGTAAGCATGTGTCCACTAGTCCCGACGGTAAATACCATGTTAGAATTACCTCTAAAACGCACATCTTTATAAGTTTGGGTATTGTTTACATTGATCCCATCAAAGGTAAGTCCTGCATTGGTCGTTCTCAATAAGGTTGCGGATTGGCCTACAACCACACCCAGATTAGGGTTAGTTTTATTGAAATGAACAGCCAGTAGATCTCTTTCTGTTCCTGAATTGATCACTGTCCAAGAAGATCCTGCATTCGTTGTCTTGAGAATAGTTCCTCTGTTACCTACAGCATACCCGTCTCTTCCATTTGAAAAATACACATCGTTTAAGGGTTGTGCATTTGGAGTATTAAGAATTATCCAATTGTTGCCTTGATTGGATGTGCGAAGTAATCTGCCGTCATGAAGTGCGATATATCCTGTGTCCAATGTAGCAAAATAAATGCTTGAAAGATTAGCTGTGGTGCCTACATCTTGCCTTGCCCAAGAATCTCCACCATTGGTGGATCTGTACAACTGCCCATTGTCTCCCACAGCAAAAACTCGATTTTGGGTGACAAATTTCACCTTCCTGAGGGTGGTTGAAGTGTTGATTTTTATCCGTGTCCAAGTACTTCCAGCATTTATAGTTTTGTATACGATCCCATTTTCGCCTACCATGAGGCCAACATTTTGATTAAAAAAATCTAACCCATTCATCACTACATCATCTGGTGCTGCTTGCTCGCTCCAGCTTAGTCCACCATCTACCGTTTTTAAAATAATTCTGTCTCCAGAAAGAAATCCAACTTCATCATTTACCCATGAGATACCAGTGAATTCATTTCCCCAACCTCCTACTCTTCGCCATGTCTGAGATTGAAGTGTGTTAGTTAAACTGAATAAGCAAATGGTCAAAAGTAAAACTTTCGTCATAGGGGTTTTGAAGTTGAATATTTGCAAAATTAGAACTATTGTCCATATAATGAATACTTTCTGCGACGATTGCAAGCGGTAATTTTTTCTAAAAAATTTATATTTTGATAAACTGCATATAAGGTTTTAAGAAATGAATTTTTCATTCTATTTTTAAAAAAACAAACTTCAAAAGCCATGCGAAATATTTCTTACTTACTAACTATTCTCATACTTTCAATCTCGTGCAATTCAAATGAACGGATTAGTAGAGAGGTCTTTGAAGATGTGAACAGGAGTATGGAAGTAAAAAAGCTGAATGAATCTCAAATCCTTGATGCGGCAATGAAATGGGGTGAAGAAATCAGTAATGCTGCCCAGACTGAATTGATCAGTACTCTTCAAAAGGCTATAGAAGAGCAGGGTGTGGCTGATGCTGTGAGCTTTTGTAATATAGAGGCACTTCCAATTCTGTCAAAAGTTTCGGAGAAATACCACGTTCAAATAAGGAGAGCAAGTAAAGACTACCGAAATCCAGATGATAAACCTAAAGATTACGAAATGAATATTTTGGATGCATATGCTTACAATGCTGAGGAAGGAATCAAGAATGAACCCAATATACAGAAGTTGGAAAATGGTGAAGTACTATTATTTACCAAAGCAATTCAAATCCCAAATAGTTTGTGTCTAAATTGCCATGGTACTCCCAAAGAAGATATTTCTGATGCTACGCTTCGAGTGATAGACGAGCTATATCCTGAAGACGAAGCTAAAGGGCACAAAATTGGAGATTTGAGAGGTATGTGGAGCATCAGAATTCCAAGATCTGAAGTAATAAAAAAATTGTAAGCGGATGATCAAGCAATCCTATTTATTTTTATTTGCCTTTTGCATTATTGCGGCTTGTCGTTCCGAAATCAGGGATGGCAAAATTGAATCCCCCTATGGCTGGGAGATTTTGGATGTGCCAAGCAATGCCTCTATTCGTGGTCTTTCAGCGTTGACTTCTGAGATCATTTGGGCTAGTGGTACCAAAGGTACCTGGTTGCTTACGACAGATGGCGGGCGCAACTGGGCCACAGGCATCATTGCTGGTTTGGATACAGTGGATTTTAGAGATATTGAAGCCTTGAGTGCTTCCACAGCAATAGCGATATCAGCTGGACAACCGGCCTTGGTATGTAAGACGACAGACGGTGGAGCAACTTGGGAGATCAAGTACGAAGGACCAAAGGAAGCGTTTCTTGACGGGATGTCATTTTACAGTGATAAAAAGGGATTCATCATCGGAGACCCAATTGATGGGAAATGGATGGTACTCGAGACTCAGGATGCTGGAGAGAGTTGGACTTGGCTTGACACTAGTCCAAAGGCTGAAGATGGTGAGGGTTCATTTGCAGCAAGTGGCTCTACGATCATAGCTCAAGAAAGCTATGTGCTGTTCTGTAGTGGTGGAAGTCAAAGCAAGACGTATCATTCAGAAAATGGAGGGAGAAAATGGATAATAAAAAACACACCAATCATTCAAGGTCAACCTTCTCAAGGGATCTTTTCTCTCTCTAGATTGAATGATCAAAATGTAATTGGTGTAGGGGGTGATTATTTGCAACCTGATTTGGCGGAAAGTAATGTTATTATAGCTAATCTTTTGAGTGAAAAATGGGCTTTACCTTCAGGGGATTTACCTACTGGATATAGATCTGGAGTAGCTTACTTTCCTAGATATCATTGGGCTATAGCAGTAGGTCCAAATGGATCAGATTATTCCAATGATGGTGGTGCTAGCTGGGCAAGGTTTTCAGATGAAGGATTTCATGCCGTAGTCATGGACAAAGCTCAAGGTACAGTTTGGGCTTCTGGATCAGATGGAAAGATTGGAAAGTTGTTGTATTAATCATTAGTTGATCAAAACTCTCTACAAACAAATTTCAACAACTTTGCTAAATAACGAGTTCTTCTGTTATATTTAGAGATTCAATCATGAAGCCGTGCCCCCAAAGCTTTTTTACACCTAGTATAATTTTGGGAAAAGTAGAGTCAATTTCATTGTCTGTTCGTGATTGAAAATCAATCATTTATCATTAAGAAACTTATAAACCTAAATACCATGTTTGATATCATACCTTCCATATACTTAATCAACGGAAAATGTGTCCGACTAAAAAGAGGAGATTTTTCTACAGAGGAAGTTATTTCCAATAATCCACTTGAAATCGCTCAAGCTTTTGAAGACCATGGGATTAGATGGCTACATTTGGTGGATTTGGATGGCGCAAGGAGAGGTGAACCAAAGAACTATCATATCCTTGAAGCAATCGCTGGATACACTAACTTGAAAGTCGATTTTACAGGTGGAATATCTACTGATGGAGATGTTAACAAGTCTTTTGAGCATGGTGCAGTTGCTATTACTGCCGCTTCTGTGTCTGTGAGTTATCCTGAAAGATTTGCCCAATGGATCATGTCATATGGTCGTGAAAAGATTTTTTTGGCTGCCGACACCAACCCTGCTGATCACAAAATCAAAACGAGAGGCTGGACCAAGAAAACTGAAGTAGACCTTTTTGATCATATAGAAGATTTTCATGGTCGTGGGTTGAAGTATTTGAAATGTACCGATGTGACCCGTGATGGGGTACTCGAAGGGCCAAACTTCGAACTTTATAAGGAAATAGTAGAAAAATTCCCTACCATTCGATTAGCCGCTAACGGTGGTGTGAGAAATATCGCTGATTTTGAGCAACTCAAAGAGATAGGTGTGACTGCGATTGTATTTGGGAGGGCCTATTACGAAGGGAAAATAACCCTGAAAGACTTAGACCAATTTATGGCAAAGCATGGGAATTAAGCGAAAATGCTAGAGGCGAGAAATTGGTAGCGAGCGTTTTAGAAACAAAAGTCTAGAAAGTACCAAGTACAATGTACCAATTAAATTCAATCTACAATCACTGAATAGGAAACAGAATCTAGAATCGAGATTAAGACAGTTTCTATAGTTTTCGCTTTAACTCAAGTTGATAAAGATACTCGCCTAGTTCAGTGAAAAATGGAAAACCAATTTGGTCATATTCATATTGATTGTCATTTAAAGTTTCATTTTCGTTTACATATATCACAGCCGAAACCAAAAACTCAATCCCTTCATCCTCATCCACAATGTAAGATGAGTCAAGAAGGTGTCCGTATGCTTGCCCTGTTTTGTTATAAATTTTGAATTGCTTAGGGATAGGTTCTGAACTGGTGCCGAATTTATAAAATTTGGAATAACTGTCAGGATAGCTAGTTTCAGGGTAGGCTGGGTAATCGCTGGCCTTAGGGTACATAGACATGTATTTCAACAAGAAATCTCTATCGCTTTCTGTGATATGAAATTGTTCATCTTTTGAGAACATTTCAGGAAAAACTACCCTTTGAATGATCCCATGAAGGTCAGATATCGATAGCCTATTTTTGAATGAAAAATCCATGGACTTTTCAATCTTTTCCCCATTTTCATAATAGGCTTTCCCTATATGTGGTTTATTACTATTTTGATAGACTTTTTGAGTATTACTGGATGGAATATGAAGTATAGGGTTGAAATCATCATCATAAAAAGTGATGGGATTGAATTGCCTATTTTCCTCAGGAGACATAGGGATACTTAGGCGATGGTTGATGATGGTGTTAGCAAGTCCTTTTGCACTGAGTTTTGAATTGATATAGTCTTGACCAAGTAATTCGTAAAGTCTATTGTATGCGTCATTGTCACTTACTAGAAGTATTTTTTTGATATAATGACCTATACTTGGAAAACCTGAAAAAGCACTTGAATCGTATTGCGCAGCTGATTGAGATGGCCTGATACTGTCTGTTTGCATAGGGGAATCCATAGAAAGCATGTCATTCTTTTGTTCTGCAAGCCATTCTAGAGCCAAAATGGCTACTGGCAATTTTACAGTACTAGCAGGATAAAAATATTGATTATCATTGAGATTGAACGAGTAATGGTCGAGTGATTTTTTACCATCATTATCTACATTGATTTGTGAGTAAAGGATTTGAACTTGGTACTTTTCGGTGTTTTCAAGTACACTTTTCAATACAGGGAAAGTATCCCCTACATTCTCAAATGGCAAATTCTCTCTTGGCTCACAAGCGATGAAAAATAAAAATGCAGCGTATAAGTAAATTGTTTTTTTCATGACTCCTCATTTTGAATCTTTTAATTTAATCAAACTATTTGAAACTTGGAAAGAACTTTACTCTTGACATCCATCCAGACCAAATACTTTTTTGGTGCAATGGAAAATGCCTACCTTTGCACTTAAATTTAGAATCCAATCACCAAAAAGCTATGCAAGAATATTTGGAGACTTTCGGAATATCCAGTGAAATATTCAACTACTTAATCATGCCACTTTTGATATTTTTTGCAAGAGTATCTGATGTGACTATCAATACACTGCGCATCATGCTGATGCTCAATGGGAAGAAGAAGGTGGCGCCTGTTTTAGGTTTTTTTGAGGCCCTTATTTGGTTGCTTGCAATCGGTCAGATATTCCAAAATATTAATAACCCAATGTCATATTTAGCTTATGCAGGAGGCTTTGCTATGGGGACTTTTGTAGGTATGACTATTGAGGAAAAGTTGGCTTTGGGTCGTGTATTGGTAAGGGTAATCACCCCTGCTCCTATGCCTGAATTGATTGATTACATGAAGGAGCAGAATTTTAGATTTACCAATGTTGGCGCTGAAGGGAGATATGGTAAAGTAAATTTACTTTTCACTGTGATGAAAAGGGATGCTCTACCAGAGTTTGTGAGTAAAGTTAAGAAGCTCAATCAGAATGCTTTTTATACAATAGAAAGTGTCAAAAGGGTGAGTGAAGATGATGTTTTGAATGTGATGGAGGATAGACCAAAATTCACCACGAAGCTTTGGAGCAAAATCAGAAAATAACTGAATTTCCAAGGATGGTTTGAAACATGTGAACAAAGGCAGTATCTTTCCAAGATATTATACTTAGTACGAGTTTTGATATCCGTTATGAGAAAAATCTTTACACTGTTCCTGACTGTCTTGGTGGTTGGGTTTTCATGGGCACAAAAGAGCCCTGATGAATTTCTCGGCTACAAGGCCGGAGAAAGGTTCACACCTCATCATAAGGTAGTGGCATACTTTGAGCATTTAGCAAGTACTTTACCCAATGTGCTGCTAGTTTATTATGGAGAGTCAGTAGAGCATAGACCATTATTTGTCGCCATAGCTTCATCCTCTGACAATATGAATAACTTGGAGCAAATTCGAAAAGACAACCTGATGAGAACAGGTCTTTTGGAAGGCACACCTAGTACTAATGTGGCTATCAATTGGATGCAATATAATGTTCATGGTAATGAAGCAGTAGCTACAGAGGCTGCTATGATGACTTTTTGGGAAGTAGTCAACCCTAAGAATTCAGAGGGAAAAAGCTGGTTACAAAACCAAGTACTTATCGTAGATCCATGTGCAAATCCAGATGGAAAAGATAGGTATACCAATTGGTATAATCAGAAGGTAAATCACAGACTTCAGCCTGATCCACAATCTACCGAGCATATGGAGCCTTGGCCAGGAGGTAGACCTAATCACTACCTTTTAGACCTCAACAGAGATTGGGCTTGGCAAACTCAAGCAGAGACTTTACAAAGACTGAAGCTCTATCATGAATGGATGCCTCATCTATTTGTAGATTATCATGAGCAAGGGATCAATGAGCCTTTTTATTTTGCTCCTGCTGCCAAGCCAGTTCACGAGCAAATATCTCCTTTTCAGCACGAGTTTCAAGAGATTTATGGGAGAAATACAGCAGCAAAGTTTGATGCCAATAATTGGCAATATTTCACCAAAGAACGTTTTGACCTGCTTTATCCAGCCTATGGGGATACTTATCCAATGTACAATGGAGCTATAGGAATGACAATAGAAAAAGGCGGATCTGGTAGAGCTGGTCTAGGAATGCTCAATGCATTTGGTGATACAGTGACTTTGGCTGAACGTATTATACACCAACATACCGCAGGAATATCAGCTGTGGAGGTAACTGCAAAGCATTCAGAGAGATTGACACAGGAATTTTCTAAATTTTTCAAGTCAAGTGCTACCAGTCCGAAAGCAAAATATAAAAGTTTTGTAGTGAAAGCAGATGAGCATCCAGACAGGTTAGCAGCACTGTTAGCATTGTTAGACAAGAACAAGATTACTTATGGATATGCTGGCAACAAATCGGGTTTACGTGGCTTAGATTATATGACTGGGAAATCCGCCACATTTTCCACCACAGAAGAGGATATCATTATCAATGCGTACCAGCCAAAATCAGTGCTTACTCAAGTCCTTTTTGAACCAGAGGCAACTCTAGAGGACAGCATCACCTACGATATTACAAGTTGGGCATTGCCGTATGTTTACGGAGTGCAAGCTTATGCTTTGGAGACTAGGCTCGATCCAGCCAAAAAGTTTGAAAAGAAGCCTTTTGAGCCCAATCAATTTTCTGAAAAGCCACTGACTTACATTGCTCCCTGGAATGCAACCAAGCATGCAAGGTATTTGGCAGCTTTATTGGACAATGGTATGCGTATAAGGATGGCGGATGCTGAATTTGAAATCAATCAAAATACCTATCCAGCAGGTAGCTTACTTATTATGCGAAACGGCAATCAATACATCAAAGATTTTGATCAAAAGGTGGTGGATTTAGCAAACAAGTTTGAAATCACACTATCTGTGTCAAATAGTTCCTATGTTGATAGAGGCAAAGACTTTGGATCCTCTGATATCAGTGTGATGCGAGCACCGAAAGTCGCCATTGTAGGAGGATCTGGCACATCTTCATTGAACTTTGGGGAGTTGTGGTTTTTCTTTGAGCAGGAGTTAGACTATCCAGTGAGTATTTTGGAAGCTGATATGTTAGGAAGAATGGATCTTAGCAAGTATGATGTATTGATTCTCCCTTCTGGAAATTACCTAAGTGGTTCTAACTTCACTAAGGTACATGAATGGATCAAAGCTGGTGGAAAAGCAATAGCCATAGAAGGAGCTGTAGGTATGTTTGCTGATAAAGAAGGATTCAGCCTAAGTATGTTTGACTCAGACGAAGACAAAAAGGCTTTTCAAAAATCAACTTCTGATGTAGCAAGAAGTGAAAGGATTGAGCCATATACAGATAGAGAAAGAATGGGTATTTCTACTTCCGCAGCTGGAGCAATATTTGAAGTAAAACTCGATCCAACTTATCCTTTGAATTTTGGAATGGGAAATAAATACTACACCCTCAAAAATAATGGCAGAAGGTATGCATATCTTAATGATGGCGTTAATGCAGGTATTATTCCTTCTCTTGATAGCTATAGGTTTGGATTCATAGGAAACAAACTCAAGCCTCAAATGAAGGAATCCATGGTCTATGGTGTCGAATATCAAGGACGAGGACAAATCGTGTACATGGTTGACAATCCAATGTTTAGAAGCTTTTGGGAAGCAGGCAAATTATTCATGGCTAATGCCATATTTGTAGTAGGTAATTAATTTCAATCAGGCCTAACTCACCCGAGGTAGGCCTGATTTTTTTCTGAATAGAAGAGTTGATTTAGCGTTTTCAATTGATAGATTATCCCAATTATTTTTTAGAAGTAAATAAAAGTTCTCTCGAGGAGTGGTTGTGTTGATTAAAATGGGTGATTTTATTGAATAGCTTAAAACTAATTTAATGTGCTTTCAGCGAATCTTTAATACAATGAGATTTTACAAAAAGTGACGCCTTGAAATGTATTAGGTACGGCTTTCAGTCTATTTTTAGTATACAAGCAACTTTGAGTAATGTTCCCTTATAAGAGGACTATTCATTCACATCAAGAATTCGGATCCGTGTAGTACTGATCCTTGAAAGGAAAATATAAATTAAATCAATGGCCTCGTGTGCACAAAGTCACTCCGCTTTTTCATGATTAGCTCTTAATCGGGAGTGTCAGAAATATATAGCCTTCCAAGTTTTTATGTAAAAATTTGGCCTTTGAGGCATAGTTATTGATAATTGGTCAAAAATGTCTGCAATATTGAATATGAATTCATTAAATTAAACAAATAATACTGATTACCCCATGAACAAGACCATTTTCCTTACACTGTTTGCTAGTTTATTTTTATTTAACATAAGTCAAGCCCAAGATAGTATCGAAGAAACTGGTTCACTTAGCAGTGGAACCATTTCAAGTCAATTTGATTATTTGCTCCGAATCTCAAATAATTTTCAAGAATATAAAGTTGTCAAAAAGACAAATCTTGATAGAATCAAAGCAAATGTACTTGATTCACTGGGTGTATTTGAAAAGGAATTAGCCACAATACAGCAAACAGTAAAGGCTCAGCAAGAAAAAATTAATGAACTTGAGGCTCAAATTCAAGACACACAAGAGGAATTAGCCAAGGCAGAAGAAGCTAGAGATAGTTTTTTCTTTTTGGGTATTCCTATTCACAAGAGTTTCTACAATACCATCATGTGGACGATAGTTGCGGTATTATTAGGGGCTTTTTTGTTCTTCTTATATAAGTTTAGTAGAAGTCATAAGGTTATAGCACTTTCTAGAAAAAATTTGGCAGAAACGGTAGAGGAATTTGAGCAACACCGGAAAAACACACTTGAGCGAGAAAGAAAGTTGAAAAGAGAACTCGTAGATGCTCTAAATGGAAGGTAATACCAAATTCAGATTCTTTTGAAAGCCAATATTTAATAGTCTCCTGATATATCATGACTATTGAGTGAACCTTAAGGTGATGAGATAGTATTACAAATTGATCTTTTACCATTAATCACTTCTGAAAATTGCGATGAATTATTGCCGCATAAAAAAGCCTCTGAATCTGAATTCAAAGGCTTTTTTATACGGCTTGTCCATATTAGGTGACAAGAATCAAAATCAACAAGATAATGATGATAGCACCTACAGAAAGGTAAACACCACCGCCAAGCTCCTTGGCTTCTTTTTTCATTTCCTTGAGTTCCTCCCTAACTTCTTTTCTCTCAGCTTTGCTCATATCAGCAAAGTCCATTGCTTTGATTTCATCAACTCTAGTGTTGATTTCTTCAAGTCGAAGTTGTTCCTCAGCAGATAGCTCAGGTTGATTTTTTTTGCTGTCTTTAGCCATTGCAGTTGGAGCAAAAGCCGTAAACAAAAACATAACGGATAAAAAGTACGTGATCTTTTTCATGTCGTTTGGTTTTAGTGAATAATTAATTGTAAAATGAGAAGTATCCCTCATGTACTTCTTCAACTCCAATAATCAGACCAGAGTTTAGAACATATTCATTAAACTTGGGTTTAATTCACTTATTTTCGCTTTTAACCACTATGAAAGCGTGATTTTTATGATGACCTCATTTTGCGATAATTCGCAATTGTATTGGTTTTTGCGCATAGACCTTGAAGTTTTTCTAAATGCTAATTTTAGATCAGACCCTTTTAATTATTATTTGTAATTTAGCTTTCCCATTTGGTATCCTCACATGCCAAATAGCTAAATTTGATTCATCTAAACCCTTGAAACATGCCTTCAAAAGGAGATAAAAAACTTTTTCTATTAGACGCTATGGCGTTGATTTATAGAGCACATTTTGCATTTAGTAAAAATCCCCGGATCAATTCTAAAGGTTTAAATACGGGGATCATGTTAGGCTTTACCAATACTTTACTTGAAGTGCTCGAGAAGGAGAAGCCATCTCACATTGCAGTTGCCTTTGATACCAAAGCTCCAACATTCAGACATATTCAATTTACTGCTTATAAAGCAAATAGACAAGAGCAGCCTGAGGACATAGAAATAGGGATTCCGTGGGTAAAGCGAATCATTGAAGCTTTTGATATTCCTATTCTTGAGTTGGATGGATATGAAGCCGATGATATCATAGGGACTATTGCCAAAAAAGCAGAAAGAACCAGCTTTCAGGTTTTTATGATGACTCCAGACAAGGATTATGGTCAGTTAGTGGATGAGCATATCTTTCTTTACAAACCCGCTTTTATGGGGAATGCAGTAGACATTATGGGGCCTAAGGAAGTTTGTGCAAAGTGGGATATTGAGCATGTGGATCAAGTGAAAGATATATTAGGGCTTATGGGTGATGCAGTGGATAATATACCTGGGATTCCTGGAATAGGTGAAAAGACTGCTGTTAAATTGCTAAAAGCATACGGTTCAATTGAGGAGTTGTTAAAAAATACACATGAACTCAAAGGCAAGCAGAAAGAAAATGTTGAGAATTTTGGGCAACAAGGATTGCTTTCCAAGGAGCTTGCTACAATAAGTTTAGACGTTCCAATAGATTTTGATGAACAATCCTTAAGGTACAATGGTCCAAAAGAAGAAGAATTAAAAGCTCTTTTTGCAGAGCTCGAGTTCAGGACACTGACTCAGCGAGTCTTTGGAGAGGCCATCAAGAAGCCGAAAATCAATGTCAGTGAACAGCTTGGCCTTTTTACAGGACCTCCAGAGACAAAAGCTGAGGACGAAGATGACATCTCAGATGAGGTAAATCCACTTCCAGAAATTCAACAGCATGACAGCATATTGACTACAGCACATGATTACCACAAAGTAGACGGGGAAGATGCTATCAAGGAGTTGATTAGTTTTTTGGAAATACAGGATGAGATTTGTTTTGATACAGAGACCACTTCACTGAATCCAAATGAAGCGGAGCTAGTTGGTTTGTCGTTTTCTTATGTAGCAGGTGAAGCTTTTTACATTCCATTTCCTGAGAATCAAGAAGAAGCCAAGGTGAAGCTTGAACTTTTTAGGGACATTCTTGAAGATGATAGAATTACAAAAATAGGTCAAAATATAAAGTATGATATTTTGGTTTTGAAGAATTATGGTATGGAGGTAAAAGGTAAGCTTTATGATACCATGCTCGCTCATTATCTAATAGAGCCAGAAGGCAAACATGCCATGGACTGGTTAGCACAGCAATACTTGCAATATAAGCCAGTCTCTATAGAGACTTTGATAGGGAAAAAGGGTAAAAACCAAGGTAATATGCGCGATGTTGATGAAGATGAAGCAACACAGTATGCTGCGGAGGACGCTGATATTACTTTAAGGTTGAAACAAACATTTGATCCCTTGATAAAAGAAAATGGGCTAGTAAAACTCCTTCATGAAGTAGAGAGTCCTCTGATCAATGTATTAGCAGCGATGGAGTTTGAGGGTGTTAGGATTGATACTGAAAGTTTGGCAAGTATGTCTGAAATACTCGATGCAGAGAGCAAGGAGATCGAAAAGCGCGTTTATGAGTTAGCTGGCGAGCCTTTCAACTTGGCCTCTCCCAAGCAACTTGGGGAGATACTTTTTGTCAAATTAGCACTTGACCCAAAAGCTAAAAAGACCAAAACTGGTCAGTATGCCACAGGAGAAGAGGTGCTTAGTAAAATGGCTGGTGAACATGAAATTGCTGCGGCTATTTTGGATTATCGGCAAATGGTCAAGTTGAAGTCAACCTATGTAGATGCACTACCAACTATGATCAATCCCAAAACAGGCAGAATTCACACCACCTACAACCAATTTGTAGCTGCTACAGGAAGACTATCTTCCATAAATCCCAACTTGCAAAACATTCCAATAAGAACTGAACGTGGTAGAGAAATTAGAAAGGCTTTTGTTCCAAAGGATGAAAATCATGTGATATTGGCAGCCGATTATTCCCAAATAGAGCTCCGTATTATGGCAGCTTTTGCCAAGGATGAGTCTATGATGGAGGCTTTCAAAAGTGGTAGAGATATTCATGCAACTACAGCTGCTAAGATTTTTCAAATACCTTTGGAAGAAGTCACCTCTGATATGAGAAGAAAAGCCAAGACGGCGAACTTTGGGATCATCTATGGGATATCAGTTTTTGGACTTTCTCAAAGGTTGAGCATCCCGCGATCTGAGGCAAAGGAGATCATTGACTCTTATTTTAAGGAATTCCCAGCTGTAAAGCAATACATGGATGATGCTATAGAAAAAGCTAGAAAGAAAGAGTATGTTGAGACTATTTTAGGAAGAAGGAGATATCTAAGGGATATCAACAGTAGGAATCAGACCATGCGTGGTTTTGCGGAACGCAATGCAATCAACGCACCTATACAAGGTTCTGCTGCTGATATCATCAAAGTAGCTATGATTCAAGTGCATGAATGGATGGTTGCTCAGCAATTGAAGTCCAAGATGATACTTCAAGTTCATGATGAATTGGTTTTTGATGCTCACAGAGATGAAGTGGAGGTTTTGAAAAAAGAAATACCCAAAATCATGTCAAATGCTATCAAAATTGCAGTACCACTAGAAGTTGAAGTAGGAGTAGGTGCAGATTGGCTAGAAGCACATTGATGAGGAGATCAGTGAAAGATGAGATTCGAGAGGCGAGAAGCTAGAGACAGAAGACTCAAGATTCTGTATGCAACATACTAAGTACTAAGTAAGAATAATGTACTAAGTACCAATTATTACCTCTTTCTTGCTTCTTGCTTCTTACTTCTTACTTCTTACTTCTTACTTCTTACTTCTTGTTTCTTGTTTCTTGTTTCTTGTTTCTTGTTTCTTGTTTCTAATCTCTAATCTCTAATCTCTAATCTCTCGCTTCTCACCTCACCCTTCTTAAAATCTAAAATCAACCATGTCTAAAACAAAAACTTCATATTTCTGTCAAAATTGTGGTGCACAAAGCCCTAAGTGGTTAGGTAAATGTCCTGCTTGCGGGGAGTGGAATACCTATGTAGAAGAGATTGTAGAAAAAGAAACTTCAGGAAGAGGGTCTTGGAAGCAGGCTAATCAAAAAGAAAAAAGAGCATCCACTCCAAGAAGATTACAGGAAATCAATTATGAGGAGCAGCCAAGGTTGGTTACAAATGATCAAGAACTAGATCGAGTACTTGGTGGGGGGATAGTTCCAGGTTCATTGATCTTGATAGGCGGGGAGCCAGGGATAGGGAAATCTACCCTGATGCTTCAGATTGCCTTGATGTTGAGCCAAACGAAAGTCTTATATGTGTCAGGTGAAGAGAGTGAGTCTCAAATTAAAATGAGAGCTGAGAGAATGCCCCATAGTTCTGCAAATTGTTACATTCTTTCTGAAACCAATACTCAGAACATTTTTCAGCAAATTGAGCTGTTGAAGCCTGAGATTTTGGTGATAGACTCTATACAAACGCTATATAGCAAGCATGTAGAATCAGCGACAGGTTCAGTAAGTCAGGTACGTGAATGCACTGCAGAACTTATCAAGTTTGCCAAGGAGACTGGTACTCCTGTGTTTCTTGTTGGGCATATTACCAAAGATGGAGCAATAGCAGGCCCGAAGGTATTGGAGCACATGGTCGACACCGTTCTACAATTTGAAGGAGATAGACATTTGACCTACAGGATCCTACGTACTTCAAAAAATCGCTTTGGTTCTACCCATGAGCTAGGGATTTATGAAATGCGATCAGATGGCCTTCGGACAGTTTCTAATCCCTCAGAAATATTGCTTACCCAAAGGGAAGAGCTTCTCAATGGTGTTGCCATAGGAGCTATGATGGAAGGGAATAGATCCTTATTGATTGAGATTCAGTCTTTGGTGAGCCCAGCCACTTATGGTACACCTCAGAGGAGTAGTACTGGGCATGATGCCAAGCGATTGAATATGCTGCTGGCTGTATTAGAAAAACGAGGAGGTATGAGGTTAGGTCAGCAAGATGTATTTTTAAATGTTGCTGGTGGACTGCGAGTGGATGATCCTGCACTCGATTTAGCTGTTTGTGCATCATTGATATCTTCTTATGAAGATACACCAGTGCCAGCTGATATTTGTTTTGCTGGAGAAGTTGGGCTTGGTGGGGAAATTAGGGCCGTTCATAGAATCGAAAGTCGAATTTCAGAAGCTGAAAAGCTTGGATTTAATAGAATACTGGTTTCAAAATATGCTGTAAAAGGTGTTGATCTTGATAAATTTTCAATAAAGATTGTGCAAGTCACTAAGCTTGAAGAGATGTATCAAGGGTTATTTTTGTAAGTGGTTTTTTGATTTTCAAATCATTGATTTTGGTATTCCTAAAAAATAAAAATTCTCATTTTATTTTGTTTTGGATAATTTATCATAATTTTGCTGATAAAGTTTTTTCTTTTGATGTTTTAAGTTTAACTGACTTGGTAAAACAAAATATTTTCAATGGTCTAATCTATTTATGTAGGGCTTATTTTTTGAAGCCGCAATAGAAAGTTACAGTTATGAGTTAGGGGCTTGTAATTATTGTTAACTAGCTTTCTAATTATGAAAAATTATATACTGGCAAATCCTAAGATTGACTTCAGAGGATACAATTATATTTTTGAAAAATCCACATTTGCTTTTTCAATTTTTATAATTGTATGTATACAGTTTGTCAATTTGTTCTTTTCAAGGATGAACTCAACTTCTTTCCTTAAATCTAGAGTTGATGAAGCTTTTTTTGAACTTTTATACTGGGGAAATCATGGTTAAAAATTTACAAGACATCCAATTTTCACCCGTTAGTAAGTCTTTTATGGAGAATTTTATTTCCCAATTTTTTATTTTAATAGGTAGAACCCCTTTGACTAAGTTGGCTTTTACCTTGGTTTTTTTGATCGGGTTTTTAGGCAAAGTACAGGCAGCCTGTACTGTACCTTCAGACATGACTCAAACGCAGTTTATTACTTTCTTAAATAATAACCAGGCTACCTGTGATGGTACTGTAATAATACCAAATGGTGTGCTCATTACATTAGGCTCAACCATTACTGTGCCTAGTCATATCCAAACTATCATCATAGAAGATGGTGGGCGGATCCTATGGTCATCCAATAACGTAGACCTCATTTTACCTCAGAATACAGCTATCATTATTGAAAATGTCTCCAATATTGGTACACAGACAGGTGCTATAGGGTCCACCACAAGTACCTGTTCCAACAATAGGAGAATAGTTATAGGAAATATACAATATGCTTCGTGTACTGGTGGAGGGAATGTCTGCCTTGTTTTTGCTGACTTGATTCAGCAAGGGGGTACCCCTCGAATAGAAGCGGATGTAACTGTCTTTGGAAATTCGGGAAACAAACTTTGCGTTGGGGAAGCGAGTTTGGATGCGGTCATTACAGGATTACCGCCTGGTGTGAGTCCTTCAAGCTATGCATGGACCCAAACTTCCGGACCTGCTTCGGCAACTTTTTCCAGTCCAAGTACTCAGGCTACTGATGTTACGGCGAATGTACCTGGTGATTATATATTTAGATTGACCATTGAAATTCCGCTAGGTCCATCTGGGAGCTGCGCTACCCAGGCGGCGACAGTTTTTTCAGAAATTGAATTGAGTTTTTTACCTTTTGCTCCAGATGTAACCGATACACAAAATGAAATCTACTGTTTAGGTTCAGGTACCTTAGGCTATACTGTTACAGCTGATCCAGGATATTCTCTACTATATTATGATTCAGAAACATCAGATACTCCTCTGGCAGAGATTCCGACTATTGATACTAATACAGCTTCATTGGGGACATATACTGTTTGGGTATCACAAGTCAATGCAGAAAGTTGTGAGGGGCCAAGATCACCAGTTTCGATTACACTGAATAATTGCGCCTTGTCCATCCTCAAGGAGGTTAATCATGAAGAAATAGATACACCTACTTTATTGGAGTATACCATTACGCTTACCAATTTGGGAAATGTATCACATGAGAATGTTGTTATTTATGATGAGTTGGTGTTTGATGGTATGCCAACTGTGTTAAATCCAGTTTTGGTTTCAGGAGATGGTAATAATAACGGTGTATTGGACGTAGGGGAAGTTTGGGTGTATTCAGTTAGCTATCAAGTCACACAAACAAATATCGATCAGGGGGGGGGCATAACCAATACTGCTACTGTAGCAACTAACCTAGAACTTAGTCAACTGTCTTCTACAGTCAATACTCAAATTAATCAAAGTCCAGCAATTGAAATATTGAAGTCGGCAATTTTTAATGATGAGAACAGTGATACTTTTGCACAGGTTGGAGAAACAATTTCATACACTTTTCAACTTACCAATACTGGGAATGTAACGCTTACCAATGTTTCTTTAGTTGAAGATGCTTTTACAGGTATTGGGACTTTAGGCACTCCTGTATTTGAATCTGCAAGCGAAGGCAGTGCAGAAGGCACTTTGCTGGTAGACGAGTTTGCGACCTACACACTTAGCTATATTGTTCAGCAGGAAGATATAGATGATGGAGTTGTGGTCAACATCGCATATGCTACTGCACAAGCACCAAATGCTAACATCAGAACAGAACAGTGTGACGATGGTCTGAGTACCTGTAATTGTGAGCAGGTTTTGGATTGTGCAGGTGCAGCACGCGTTTTCTTGACTCCATTTAGCCTTACGCTTTCGGGTCGCGTTTTTGAAGATATCAATTATGGCGGAGGTGCTGGAAGAGATTATACCACGGCAAATGCTTCTGCAGTAGCCAGTGGTTTTGCCAATAATCAAATCGCTGTTGAGAATGCTAGGGTAGAATTGTATAACAGCTCTGGAAGTTTTGTCAGCAGTACCTTGACCGATAGTGATGGAAATTATCAATTCCCTATTTCTAGCTCTGGTGATTATACAGTTAGGGTAGCAAGTCAAACAGTGTTATCTCAAAGAGCTGGATCAGTAGCTACACTGCGTGGGGTACAAACCTATAGAACAGATGCATCTTCAGGTACAGCAGTAGCCGATGTAAATAGAGTAGGAGGTGAAAATCCATTGCTAATTGATGCCGCAAATGGTACAACTACTTTAGCAGCACTAACTACTAGTTCAGCTACTGCACAGTCTATTACGCCTGTATCAGTTGTAGCAGCTGATGTTACAAATATTGATTTTGGTTTCAATTTCAATACTATAGTAAATACCACAAACACCGGTCAAGGCTCTTTGCGTCAATTTATTGCTAATGCCAATGCTTTGAGTGTTGCCAATCTTGCTATAGAAGGTCAGCCCGCTGGTAGAGATGTGAGTATCTTCATGATTTCGGACGGTAATGCTGTACCTGGATTAAGGGCTGGATTGCCTAATCAATTGACGGCAGGTGTTGCTGTTATAACCAAAACAGCAGCTCTACCAGATATCACAGGTGATTTTATTAGCATAGATGGTACTACACAAACAGTAAACGTTGGTAATACAAATACAGGTAGCGAAGGATATTCTGGAAATGTGGGTACAGGTGCTGGTATCAGTACCATCAACCAAGTAGATAGACCAGAGGTGGAAGTAAGAAGGCAGTTAGCATCTACAGCAGCTGCGTTTGTTTTTAGAGTAACAGGTTCGGAAACTACCTTCAGAGGCGTAGCCATAAGAAAACCTGATGGGGGATCTAATAATATCGATGGGATTAGGTTTGAGTCAAGTGCTTCGAATGGGCTAGTTGAGCAAAACTTCATTGGTTCCTCTGCTACTAGTTTCTCAGATTCAGGTCTTAATAATCGTTTGAGACAGGGGGTTTGGATCAATGGTTCAACTAACATAGTTGTAAGAAATAATCTAATTGGTCACCTCAACGCATTTGGGGTATATGTTGTAAATTCAGAGAATGCCTTGATTGAAGGAAACTCGATTTTGAATACAGGTATTACTTCACCTGCTTCCAATCCTCAAGAGTCTGTACGTATTTTTGGAGCAGGACCAAATACTGTTAGACATAACTATATTGGACAAACTATATGGGGAAATATTGAGCTTGGCGGTGCTCAGAATGTTGTAATTCATGGTAATACTATTGAGCATGGAATGCAAACTGCTATTTCTGGAGTTATTCCTGCTCAAAATGCAGCAGTTGTAGCGATGGCCGCTAGCGATGTAACCATTTCTAACAATATTATTCGCAATACAGCCAATGGCCATGGAGTTTTAGTTAATTCCCGTACCAATGATACCAACCCTCCAGTTAATGGCGAAAGAATACATATCACTGAAAATAGCATTTACAACAATTCATTGTTGGGAATAAATTTGAACATCTCTGATTTAAATGACGACTCTACCAATGATGAAGTTACACCGAATGATGGCATTAAAAATGTAAACACTGCCAATTCGGGAATGGATTATCCTATTGCTACTACAGCTTTATTAAGTGCCTCCCTAAATCAATTAATTTTAGAAGGATACGTTGGAGACAACCCAGCTGGAAGTACCTTGTTTGCTAATACCAAAGTGGAGGTATTTCAAGCCTTCGAATTTGGGACTATTAATGGGCAAGTTATTTCAGGAGATGGCCTATCTGTGCCGCATGGGGAGGGAAGAACCTATCTAGGCACGCTTACTTCAGATGCAAATGGGTTATTTAGTGGGATACTTTCCGTTTCAGGATTAGCTGTTGGGGATGTAATTACTTTTACTGGGACAGATTTAGATGGGAATACTTCTGAATTTAGTGCAAATATCATCATTGATATCAATAGTATTTTAGCTAATGATGATAACTACGGGCCTTTAAATGGAACAATCGGATCACCTTTAGTTGGAAATGCACTAACCAATGATTTACTGAATGGTAATCCTGTAAGTGTATCTAACGTTTCGGTGAGCGTAGTTACACCAGCGTTTCCTATTGCGGGGGGAGTTGTCCCAACACTTGATACCAATACAGGTAATGTGATTATGCCGGCTGGAACTCCAGCAGGAACATACACAATAACCTATCAAATCTGCGATCAGGTAGAAACCTCGCTTTGCGATATGGCAACCATAACCATTTTTGTTTATGATCCATGTGATATATCTGCCAGCAACCCAGACAGCGATGGAGATGGTGTAAGTGATCATTGTGATTTGGATGATGATAATGATGGTATTACTGACGCAGAGGAAAATGCCTGTTTAGATGATGTGATAGCTGGTTATCCAGCTGGATTTACCATGCTTAGACCATCTGATTTTGGGATTTCTTTTACTGGAACAGAGCAAAACGGATTAAATCTCAGTGGTGATTTTAGCCATTTGTATGGATATGCACCAAATTCAGGAATAATTTTAGTTTCGGTAACAAATGCAAATGTACATCCAACTGCTGATGCATTTTATGTTCGAGGTGATCTTCCTGTAACTGATTGGTCGATTACTGGTCAAGTAAAATCAATTGTTGCTCTGGAACAAGGTCTTGAATATTTCCCTTTTCAAAGGAGAGAAATTAGACTATATAGCAATGAAGCTCAACTTGTAAATCAATCTATCATCAACTCAGGCAACTGGGAGAATGGTTTAGAAGGTAACACTTATTTTCAGTTTAATAATTCAGACGAAGTTTTTGACTTTGAATCAGATAGGCTAGGTGCTGTCCTTTTTACTGCATTATTAGATTATTCTGACAAAAACTTTGGATTTTATACCAATGACGCTACTTCTGATAGATGGAGCACTTACTTTGTGAGGTTCTATCCAGAATGCGATAACGATATGGATGGTATTCCTAATCGTTTAGATTTAGACTCAGATAATGATGGCTGTCCTGATGCAGTCGAATATTATGGTGATATTAACGCAATCGGCTCTGACGGCAATGACTACTACGGTGATGGAAATCCTCCTGCCACAAATCCTGATGGTACCGTAATAGATGCTAGCTATACTGGAAACTATGCAAATGCCCTAACCGCTACTCTAATTGCTGTAGATTCAGAGCCAGCTGATGTTTCTGATTATGTTGGCGCTACGGTTACATTTACTGCTGCAGCCTCTGCTATTAACACCAATACATTTAATTTAGGAACACCAGATTATAATATACCCCCTGCTGTAAATGCAACAGCTGATTTATTGTATCAATGGCAAGTTAGCACCGATGATGGTAACACTTGGACAGATCTTACCAATATTGGTCAATTTAGTGGAGTTGATACCGATGAACTAACTATCCAAAACATAACCTTATCTCAAGATGGACATCTTTTCAGGGTGATTGTTACACATATCAATCGTGTCTGTCCTACCGAATCAATAGCTGGAGAATTAAGTGTGGTTAGGGATATAGAGGCAAATGATGATAATTATGGCCCTATAAGTGGTATTGATGGAGGTACTACCCCTAGTGTTTTGGAAAATGATGTTCTTAATGGAGAACCAGTTAATTTATCGGATGTAGTATTGTCAGTAATAAGTTCTAATCCTGCGTTGACATTAAATCCAGATGGAACTATTACCATTGCTCCTGGAACATCATCTGGAACATACACTTTGGTTTATCAGATTTGTGACAGGTTAGATCCTCCATTGTGCTCCACTGCGACTGCTACAATCACTGTTTATGAATTAGCATGCCCTGAGCCATTAGTGTACCAAGTTATACCATGCTCAGATTCAACTAATGAAGAAGGAGATTCATCTACACATCAAGATTTTGAATTTACCTTACAAACTACTCAAGGCCCGATTTCAGTTTTCTATTCTATTCCAAGAGGTTTTGCAGTTCAGAATTCTTCTTATGAAGAGTTTTCCAATTCGGTAAACAATGGCTCGTTTGCTTCCGTGTTTGATATCGAGTCAGTTACTTTTGAGTTTCTGCCGACAGGAAATAGCAACGAGTATATCAAAGAATGGACGCTGACCGATGAGGCAGGTAATACCTATGTCTGTGAGCAGTTGGTTAGCTTTGACTTTACTTTACCTGAGTTGCAGCAAGTAGGCGAGCCTACAGTGGAGTGTATAGCAAATGAGTCGAACTATACTGTTTCGGCAACTTTTAGTGGTTTTGGCCCATTTGTAGCCACAGGCACAGGAGGTCCAGGTACTTGGACAAACAATGGTAATGGAACACATACTTGGGTCTCTGCCCCAATAGCCTCAGGAACAGATTACAATGTAAGCATCTCAGATGCGGGTAATTGTGCTCCGATTTTAATTTCTGGTGAAGCTCCAGTATGCTGCGTAGGCGAGGTAGTTTGTCCTGAGCCTCTGGTGTATAATGTACTTCCTTGTTCAGGCGAAGGATTGGAAGATGATGGTACCGAATTTGAGTTGGATATTTTTACGGATCAAGGCAGAGTTAGGATTTTTTACACCATTCCAAGTGGATTGGCACCTCAAACATCTTCATATGCTGAGTTTGTTGAAGCAGGGGGAGAGTTTTTATCAGATTGCGGTATTGTGTCAGTTACTTCTGAATATATTTTCATTCAGCAAAATCCTTGGGTTTTTGTAAGAGAATGGACATTGACCGATGAGGCAGGTAATACATATATCTGTGAGCAAGATATAAATTTTAATTATCCACCAAACTTAGCGCAAGAAGGTAGCCTTTCCGCAGAATGTATTGAGAATACACAAACTTATGAGTTGACAGCGACTTTCAGAGGCTTTGGTCCATTTGTAGCCACAGGCACAGGAGGCCCAGGTACTTGGACAGACAATGGTGATGGAACACATACTTGGGTCTCTGCCCCAATAGCTTCAGGAACAGATTACAATGTAAGCATCTCAGATTCGGGTAATTGTGCTCCGATTGCGTTGACGGGGGCTTCGCCGTTCCCATTAGCACCAACAGCAGGAACGGTAACCCAACCAACTTGTGAAGTAGCAACAGGTACGTTCCAAATCACGGATTACGATGCAGATCGCACATACACCTTTAGCCCATCAGTAGTAAGCATATCGGCTACAGGTTTGGTAACAGCGACAGCAGGAACCTACACCTTCACGGTAGACAATGCAGCAGGCTGTACCTCAGAGGCCTCAGAAGCTATAGTGGTGAATGCCCAACCAGCAACCCCATTAGCACCAACAGCAGGAACGGTAACCCAACCAACTTGTGAAGTAGCAACAGGTACGTTCCAAATCACGGATTACGATGCAGATCGCACATACACCTTTAGCCCATCAGTAGTAAGCATATCGGCTACAGGTTTGGTAACAGCGACAGCAGGAAC
>NZ_JAKZGR010000011.1 GCF_022549675.1 Belliella kenyensis
GTAGATTTCTATGCAGGTGATCTATTGATCGCAAGTGTGGAGGCTGAGCCTTTTACCTTCAACTGGGACAATGCACCTCTGGGCAATCATTACATCACTGCTATTGCCACAGACAATGAAGGGGCTGGGACGGTTTCTAATTCTATAAATATTTCTGTCATTGAAAAACCAAAAGAACCAAGATTTAGATTGGTATCGCCTGAAGACAATGGCCAATACTTTTATAATGATTATATGTCAATGAACATTGATACCCTTGAAAATTCATCAGAAATCGTAAAGGTGGAATACTTCAGAAACAATATTTATTTGGGTACTCGAGAAAATCAGAATTTCGAATATAATTGGAGAATAAGTGTACTAGGTGATCTTAATATTATGGCAATAGCCACGGATGTCAATGGAAGAACAGCTTCGGATATCAAGAGAGTAAATGTTATTGATAAACCTAAGCCTTCTCTCAAAATCATTAATCCTAACAACAATGATATATACGATTTGGGAGAAGAAATAGGTTTAGAAATTGAAATAAAAAATGTTTCAGTAGAAATAAATAGAGTAGAATTTTATAAAAATGAACAAAAAATAGGAGAAATCAAGAATGGAGTTAAAAAATTAAATTGGGTAGCAGATGAAATTGGGACGCATCTAATCACTGCAAAAGCTATGAGTGAAAATGGTTTTACGCTTTATTCAGACCCTGTGGCAGTGATCATTCGAATAAAAAATAATCTTCCGAAGGTAGAACTGCTTTCACCCATTGAAGGTCAAATGTTTGAACAAGATGATATCATAGACTTGATGGTTCTTTTCGATGGAAATGCAGATGCTGTCGATTTTGTAGAGTATTATGCGAATGGTACAAAAATCAACACAAGCAGAAATTACCCTTACTTTACTCAGTGGAAAGATGCTACGCCAGGTGAATATTTCATACAAGCAAAAGCTTTTGAAAAAAACTCGAGCAATTACGGATTCACAGAGGGAGTCAACATACAGGTAAAATCGAATGATAGTTTCCGAATCACATCTCCGAGACCACTATCCAAGCATCATATTGGAACTGATTTAGAAATTACCGTAGCAATACCAAATTCCAATAAGACTATCGAAAGGGTCGAATTCTACCAAGGTAATACCCTAATTGGACAGTCAAGAAATAAGCCTTACAATTTTGTGTGGAAAAATATACCACAAGGTAATTTGACACTTGTTTCAAGGCTAGTTTATGCGGACGGTAGTAGTTTACTCTCTTTACCTATCAGAATTGAGATAATCAAATTACCTACAATTATTCTGACTATGAAATCCGAAAAATCAAGCTTTTCTTCAAGCGAGATGATAGAGTTTGTATCAACTTATCAGGATTTTAGCGCAAGCATAAAGGAGGTAATACTTATCAAAAACAATCACATAATAGAGAAATTTACAGGTGAAAATCAAAACTTTAAAATTTCTGACTTGAGTCATGGAATACATAGAATAAAAATAGAGGTTACGGATGCTTTAGAAAATAAATTCAGCTCTAATGAAATCCAAATATTCGTCAGAGATCACGATTTGATGGCAGAAGTAGAAATTGATGACTTTAAGATATATCCAAACCCAACGATTAGAGAATTAAATATAGATATAGATCTTAATTTTGACACTAGCACCTTGTATGCTGAAATCGTATCTATGACAGGTATGCCAATGGGAATACATACCTTTAATCCAAGTGAAGGCATTGCAACTTTAGACTTAGATCACTTAAAAACAGGAGTTTATTTATTAAGGATTCATCACGAAGGACGAATAATAGGCATGAAAAGGTTTATTAAAACCAATTGACAATCCAAAAACTATTTGACTATTATTCAGAGTTCAAGCTCTCCCATAAAATTCAGAGCCACCTAAGACACAGTTGGAGTTCCTTGGGTGGCTCTAGTTTTATGGTTTAAAACTAAACATCAAATACAATGGCATGGTTTAAAACCAGTAGATGCATTTCAATTAGTATGAATATGCGATTTGTTGCCTGGTGTCTTGAAAATTTTTATAATGTATTTATTTCTCAAAAGAAATGATTTTAAATTTTCAACCTATTTTCAATTGTAAATTCAAGGTATCTAAAATTTCGAACCAAGCATCCAATGCCATGGAAGGTGGAATCTCTACATCCGAAAATCTTATTGGCTGACCTTCTTGAATATTTTCCTTAAGTATAACATTTTGAAGTAGACCTATTGGCACATGATCTGGGTCATCTGAGATTAGCATAGCTTCACCCCTCAATTCAAAACCACCAATCCCAGTTTCTATAAACTCACCTTTATTCAAGTCTCTTTTGGCCAAAGCTACTACACTTGTAGTAGGCGAAGTACCATTGTACATCAGAAGTTTTTTGTGATGAAAAACTTCTTTAATCGTGCTAGGTATTTCAAAAAAACACAAGTGAGTAGGTTTATAATGATGATAAAAAGGTCCATCCCCCATTTTATAAGTACTTAGGGCACTTTTAAGCTCTTCTCTATGTGTAGACATTATGAAAACTCCCGGAGGTGCTGTTCTTGACAAAATATAGTCGCTTATAGGCATTCCTAATTCATCTGCTACCTTAGCCAGCTCCATCCCTGAACCCACAAAATCATCTGATTTTGGTCCCACAAGGCCTTGTTTTGCTATTCCCACACCAAATGAATTAGCTACCAATGCTTGCTCTACCTGCATTTTGGTCCCATCAGTAAAGGACGTAACAGAAGACAAAGAATAATCCTGCTTCTTGGACCAATATTTCATCTCCTCGACTGTAGGATTTAAATTCATAAAACCTTTAATGTTTCCATATACCAAAGGGGTAAATCCCATGTCCATAACTTCCTGCCTCAAAACAGCCAAACATCCTGGCTGATCACCATTTGCTTCAGTTATAAAACCTCTCTTTGCCAACCATGAACCTGTAGTCACAGCTGTATCTGCATCCATGGTAATTACAGGTAGATCATATTTGAAGGCTTCATTAATGATCTGGGTATTGTAAATGGCATCACCAGTGCTGACCACTATTACATCTGAGGTTACGAATAACATTTCTGGAGATCTGTATATCTTTTCCTCTGGGACATGTAGACCCTCTATAGGACCCAATCTCCTAGTTAATACTCCAGTGACTTCCATTTCTGAACTTGCATTAATCAACTTAACCAAGCCCCTGACGATTCTCCCACTTCCAATAATTCCAACTTTTATTTTTGTTTCGGGTGACATATCTAAAATATTTTTAAACCAATAACCAAATATAACAACCTTTTTAATTATATAAAATACTTTTTTCAATGTTTAAAGAACAATTTTATAGATTCATAAGTAAAAAAGGCTTTCAATGTCTATACAACCGTTTATGATAGTTTTTATCCCTCAAAAAAAATCAAAGAGATCAACAATGGTCTTTTAAAAGTGAGGGTATATTAGTTTATATGGATATACGGAACTTTGTCAATAACATTACAAAATTCCAATTTATCTAACTTCCGATATAAATTGATATTGGATACTTATGGATATTGACCATTAACAACCTGTTAAGACAATGAATTGAAGTTACTAGTAAAAAAGCGTATAATCAGATTAGTTTATAACGTATTGAAAAAAAAATTTCGGAAACTATATTTGAAAAGGATCACATCAGGAAACAATATTTCACTTGGTCAGATCACTGAAGATGGAATTCATACTTTGCTCAAATTTCTCTAAAGTATAGCTAGCAAAAAATTTCTCCCTCCCATTTTTGCCCATTCTTCTTGCCTCATTTTCGTCTCCTATTAAAAACGCTAAATGCTCGGCTACTTTTTGGGCATCTCCTGGCTGAGTTACAAAACCATTCTGATGAGAAGTTACCATATCCCCTATTCCTCCCACATCAGAGCTTACTATGGGCAAAGCGAACTGCATAGCCTCTAGCAAAACCAAAGGAAATGCTTCATCATAAGTAGGTAAAACGAAAATATCTGATTTTGAAAAAAGGGCATACTTTTCCTCTCCATATTTTTTCCCCAAATACACCACCTGCTCATGAAGATTAAGCTCTGAAATTTTTTCTTGTAATGAAGCGGCTGAAATATCTCCTTCAGCTCCAACCATTTCACATCTGAATGGCAAATTCAGCTGTTTTAATATCTGACAGGCTTCAAGTAGTACATATACACCTTTGGAAACAAGTAAGTTGGAAAGGAACAATATGTTCATATGGGGTTTGTTTTCAATCTCACTTGGGCTGAAATCTATGATGGGAATTCCATTGGGGCAGATAAAAATATCTTCTTTTGCAAAATACTTTTTGATATCAAAAATCAACCTTGCTGAAAGTAGAATTGCCTTTGCATTTCTAAAGGTCAATTTATACAAGAAGTTATCAAAAAGCTTATGCTGATTCAGAGCAACACCTTTGTTGTGAAAATGATATACGAGATTATTCCCAAGTAGCTTTAATACCAATGCTATGAAAGCATCTTTGTAAAATCCAACTCCTTTTGAGGTTGGTGTCATGTATATCAAGTTTGGTTTATCCTTTATAGCCTTATGTACAACTCTATACACAAGCTTAAAGTATCTCATCACCTTGTTGAACCCACCTTGACCTATCTCATTGAGTTTTTCTGAAGTACTCAAATTAACAAAACTGCACTCGTAGGTATCATTAATAAGACTACTGTCTTGGAGAAACTTCCCCATCATAGCAGCTCCATGTACCGGCGGAGGTACATGCAGAATGAATAGTATCTTTGGTTTAGAATTTTTCATTTCAATATAGCATTTATCTTGTCTAATAATCGCCTTTTTATGGAAAAGAACGCTCTAAACTCCTTCAAAACTTTGGGATCTAATTGCGTAAAAACCTCAAATTTGAATGTTCTTTTACCTGATGTGTCCACTTCAGTATCAAACCTCGAAGTATATTTAGTATGTGTAGCATCTTTTGAAAAGCCTATACTATATAGCTTGGAAATAGTTGGAAAAACTGTAACTAATCCATTTTGAAATTGGTGAAAGCAAAACCTTATGGCCCATGAACTTATTCGACCCATCTTTTGATTTTTCAGCATCCCTACCATGTCGCTTCCACCCATATTGAAAGCCTTTTTTTGCTTTGAGTCTTCAATAAAATCATCGTAATCTTTCATCTCCCAATCAATAGCCTCCCATCTATCTCTCCATATTCCCCAGCCCCACGAGGAAGCTCTCACGCCAAAGTAGAAATCATTGACTGAATTTTTACATCCGGGTAAAGGCAATGTGTAACCTGAAATAGAAATAACTCTTGAATCTGATTTATAAAAGCTCAATCCTTCATTCATGAAGTCAAGAAAATTGGGAGTTACCACAAGATCGTCTTCTAAAATTATTGCAGATGGATAGTTTTTCAGCACACTTGTCACACCCTCTATGATTGATTTTGCTAAACCCTTGTTTTCTTTGGATGCAATAATTGTAACTTTTTTGAAACCATCGATTGTACTTAAAAATGCTCTCACTTCCTCAATTTTCGGACCCTGAATATCATTCTTTGGGCCATCAGAAAACACAATAAGCTCACTTTCATGGGCTAAAAAATTTTCCCTAAGAGCATCGACACACCGCTTAGTTTCTTCTAGACGGTTGAAGGTAAAAAGACATATTGGAGCTAATTCCTGCATCTGAGTCATGGTAGATCGTTCATTATCATTTTTTGTTTCATTTCAAATTATCGCTGTACAGCTTCAAAAAGCTTTTACCAAATGCACTCCATGAATGATTGTAACAGAATTGCATCACTTCCTCTTTGTCATAAGCAAGATCATGATCAGCCGAAATCAATTGTGCCAAATTTTCAAAATCATTGTAAAGTAATACATTCGATAAGGAAGATAAATCACGAAATGCTCCAGAGTTTGGCCCTATAATCTTAGAATGCATTCTTAAAGAATCCATTAAAACACCCGAACTTAACAGGGTATCTGATTTGTAGGGAAAGAAAACGAATTTACATTTTTGAGCGTGCCCAGAAATCTGTCCCAAGGGAATCACTTCATTGATTAACGTCATGCTACTTGTAAGCTCATGCTCTATAGCTTTGAGGTAATTGGGATTGGGACATTTACCTATAATGAGTATTTTGAGCTTATTCAAAGAACTAGATTTATTGACAAATCTCAAAAATTCCAAGATTCCTTTGTAAGGTTGAATAGATCCCCATATCAATAAATCATAAGACTTGCTCGCTTCACCAAAGTACACAAACGGCTCATTGATAGGGTGAATCAAGTAATGAACTTTGTCTTGACACTGTGGAAAGTACTCTCTCACAAACTGAACACCATCCTCGGCATGGGTGATGATCAAATCAGCATGCTTCATCATCAGCCCATACATAAAATCCACCCAAAATCCTTTACTATTTTTTCGATCATATTTATTATGCAAAATCCAAATAACTTTTTTCCTGAAAATTGTTTTCAAAAGGATAAAGAACACAAAGAATAAAATTTGAATCTTACCAAAGCGCTTATAAACCAAGTCTTCCATCCAATTGAGGATATATGCATCAGTTTTGAATAAATATTGAAAAAATTCAATAACCCCATTTTTGCAAGATGACTTGTTGACAATATCAAAGTACCCTTCCAAAGAGCGTTCCAAGTCCTGCATATAGGGATTGGGGACGACTGAGTTACTATTATCTTGCTTGGGATATATGTATATTTTGCTCATAATTTGATTATTCATTCTAAGCTAACACCATTGTCTAGGTTCACGAATTCAGTCTTTATGCCTAAGTCATGACACGGGGTTACTTTTCAGAAATTACACAGAAATGATCCGTCTGAATCATTAATTTAAACTAGAAATAAGCTCTTGAAACCTCTTGCTAACTTCATCTTGGGAATGATACTTTTCTGCCACTTCGACCCCTCTCTTTACTAAGTCTAGTCTCATTTGATCATTATCCATCAACTCTTTGATTTTGCTAGCTAAGATTTCTGCATCGTTTTCTAAAACTGTCATGCCACATTGATGCTTTTCTACATAATCCACAACTGCTGTGGACTTTGGTGAGAAAACAATCACTGGAGTACCACTAGCCAAATATTCAGAAGCCTTGGTTGGCATCGAAAGCCTAATGAAACTGAGTCCTTTCTCATCAAAATCATAAGGCAAAATGAGAAAATCTGCTTCAGAAAAAATCCTGGGCAATTCATCATATTCTACATAGGGGTTATGCTTCGTGTGGCTGTAATTACGAATCCATTTGGGAGCTTCTGCTGTCTGCAATGCAAATTGAATTTCATAATCTGTAGTTTCATTGACGATTTCAATGGCAGCAGCTACTTCTTGGAGAGATGAATCTATTCCAGTGCCTACCCTACCTGCATACAGCAAAATAGCTGGAGACTCCAATTTACTTTTTGACTTTCGGTTTTTATTCCAAAATTCCACATCAATCGGATTGTGAAAAGTAAAGAATTCCTTCTTGTATCTTTCCTTATACTCTTTGGCCATCAAATCACTTATGCTCAACAATACGCTTGACTTTTCGAATAAAGTTTGGAAGTCCTTTTCAATCCTTCTAAACCAGTATTTCCCAAAGATGCCTTCTGTCTTTACCATTGAAGCCCAATCATCCATCATGTGAAATACCAAAGGTTTATCCAAGTAATATTGCACTTGAATACAAAACAAAATAGAGTTGCGTGAGGAGGCTTGTGCATAGAGTATATCCGGAGAAAACTCATCAAGCCACGCACAAAGCTCTGGAGAGAGCTCTTGAATAGAGGAATTGTGATACAAGCCCAAAAATTCTAGTGTAGGATAAAACACTTTGTTTATAAAGCTTAATCTTAAACTGGACTTTAGATTTGGCTTATCAGATGGAGTTTGGTCAACTATCGCTTTTGGCTTCTGTACTTCTCCGGAAAAATACTTCCTTTTGAACAAATTGAAAGGAAATTTCCATCTGTGCTCTTTATGACCTATTTGATAGTATTTACTGCACGCCTCAAAGTTGGTATTTTCATTGATTAAGTATCCAGAACAAACTACAGCTAATTTTTCTTTTGGGTAATCTTTGAACAAATTGGAAAGGGTGATTCCTCCACCTGTTACGTTGTCAAATGGTTGGTTGATAATAAGAACTTTGGGTGATTTCATATTACATTCCTTATTTTATTTCTTCAAAGACTTCGACCAATGATTTCCCAAAAGCCACTGAGTTGTATTTCTCTACATACAATCTATTGGCATTCTCCGCCATGGCGTCAAGCCTTTCGAAGTCCATTAACAGGCTATTCACAGCGGATTTCCAATCCTCCAACTCGAAGCTATTGACGCTCAATCCAAAACCATGATCGCCGGGATTGATATCTACATATTTGTTGTAAGTCATGATCGCAGGCTTGTTGATAGCCAAAGCATCCAAGAGTACCGTAAGACCAAGCGTCCTTCCTGTCACTACCTTATCAGCTTTGATAGGGATCAAAATAAATCGGGCCTTCTGATACCTTTTCAACAATTCAATGTATGGTATAAAATCAGAGTTTACACTGATATTTGAAGGCAAATTTGATGTATCTGGCCTAGTGGCAGGAGTACAGTAAATTTCCAAAGGGAAATCTATGTCTCTGAAAGTTTCTATCATCAAGTCAAAATCCCTATCCGTAGTACCTGCACAGATGGCATATTCAGTTTGACGAGAATTTACAAAATTCTCATTCTTTTTGTGAAATGTGATATCTGCACCCCAGCTTAGCTTTGTGAATTTTTTCTTAATTACTTCTTGTGGAGCCTCTAGTGCATTGATTGTCTTGTTCATCAGACCGTCACTAAGAAATGCAATTTTATCATACTGCAAAAGAAATTTCTTCCTAAAATCGAAGATTGGTTTCTTTTTTGGCTTATCATACAAGTTCATGTGCCCAAGTACTATGATTGGGGTACGCATCAGTCCCAGGAATTTGAATAGGGTCAACACCCTGGTATTTCCTATGGCAAAAGGTGCGTATATGGCATCATATTTCCTAAGCTGCATCAATACCCTCACTTGCTGATCTAGACAAGTTATCCGAAATACTCTCCCCAGTTTATCTAGCCAAGGGTATTTTGAATGCGGTAAAATATCTACTTGAAAGCCTTCAGTAGCATTGACCTCCAGAGAACCAAATAAAAAATGTGAGGGACTTTGTCCATCTACCCATTCTTGATAAATCTTCTCGAATGAATATGTGTTAATCACTAATATTTTCATCTTAGACATTAGTTAGTTGATTGAAAGTTTCTTTTGGCTTTTTGGGGTTTAATATTTTCATTATCTGATGATTGTTGAGATTTCTTAAAGACTTAGAAAAGCAAATTCTCACACATACCCAGATCAACATATAATTAAGTGTAAATGTATTGACAGAGGAGGGATACATATTGATCACACCCAGAAGTATCCAAATCCCACATGATAGTGTAAATAAATTCCTTGATTTGAAAATTCCTAAGATGGCAGCGGGGATCAAAATAAGCATCAAAAGTCCCAAACTTACGAATCCTCCTTTTAAAATCATTTGAAGAAAATCAGTTTCTATCACTGATCTATAGACAGATGGCTCACCATCACCCCAAATGATTCCAGGGCAATAATATTCCCCACTCATTCCTCTTCCTATAATCCAGTCAATTGGCTGCATATCTTCATAAAAATTTGCTTCTACATTTGATCTGGTATCTTCAAGCCCACGCTTGGTGAGGTTAGCAAGTAATCCAGAGTTAGATATTCTATCTAAACCCAATGTCAAAAGAGATGAAAATATCATCATACCCACCACCACTAGAATGGAGCGGAAACTACCCTTTTTCAAATATACAATTGAAGCAATAACCAATATCAAAAAGCAATAAATTGCCAACCCTCGTCTACCGTGATATACAGAGATCATAAGTGCTGTGAACATTGAGCCTAAAGACAAGAAGTTTGTCCTTCGAGAATGAAATGGAAAAGTGATCAATATTATCCCCGAGGTGATACCGAATGTCCTGGAATAATATTCGACAGCCCTCATGCCTTCATGAGAACCACTTACCATGATATATGGAATCGTGATCAGTACAAAAAACAAAAATAAGGCAGCAAATAGCTTGATAGCTTGGAGCAATCTTCTCAAGTACTCTTCCGTGATAGGAATGAGCATGATCAATGGGGAAAAATAAATAAACACACCAAACCATTGGTCGAAAAGTGTGACTTTTAAGAACCCAAAATCAAGGCTAAATCCTCTGAATACTACTGAGATTAAATAAACTAAATATACATAGTATACTACCTTTAGGTACAATTGGTTGATATTGAAATTAATCAAAAAGAAAGATCCTGGAACAAACATCAAGATCCCCACAATCTGAATCAAGCTACAAATGATCGGATGGATATACCCTGTATCAGAAAGTCCAGCACCAAAAGAATAAACAATAATCCCTAAAAAGAATAGGTTGATAAATTTTACATCACTGTTTTCAATGATCTCTTTCTGGCGATATGTCTTCAATATAGCTTCCAATTGTACTTTTATTTATGCTTTAGTGAAGCAAATAGGTCTAAATGAGATTGCATGATCGCCTCATCAGCAAATTCTGCTTTCAATTTGCCCCTCAATCCTTCTTCCAAACAATATGATATCCCATCTGCCAAATCTTCAGAAGATAGTGATTTGGCAAGATATCCATTCATCTTGTGTTCCACCATTTCTGGAATACCGCCAGTTTCGAATCCTACTACAGCTGTTCCGCACCTCAAACTTTCCAGTACTGTAGTTGGCAGATTGTCTGCTACTGATGAGACTACAAATACATCCATGGAGTTGTAAGCCTCACATATATCATTCTCATTGGACAAGTATCCTGTATAGTGGACTTTGAAGGGGATTTTATCAATCACTTCATCGCTGAGGTTACTACCAAACACAAGAATTTCATATTTTTCATTGAGCCCCCTATTACCTAGATGCTGCAAGGCCTCTAGCAGATACTTAAACCCTTTGTATGGACTGCTAATATAATTTGCCCCAAAACCAATAATCTTTTTATTACTTCTTTTGATAAATTTCTCAGACTTGGAGGGCATTTCTTGGAAATTCTCTGATACCGAATTATATATTTGGGTGATAGATTTCCCTTTGAGTAAGGCTGAGGACTTCGCATTTTTCTCCATCCATTTGCTAGGCGAAACAAAGAACAGATTCTCAAAACTATTGAAAAACTGCTCTTTTTTAGCAAACAGCTTACTTGATCGATCAAAATCGCTGGGGTTTGGCAAAACTTGACATGATCGACAGAAAGTCTTAAAATTATCACACTCAAAGCTGTAATGACATCCGCCTGTGAAAATCCACATATCATGAATGACAAAGACTACGGGCTTCCCAAGTTCGGCGATTTTTTTGAAACTTTTCAAATTCAAAAAACCTCCCAAAGCCCAATGAATGTAAATGATATCCGCATGCTTCACCAGAGGATGCCCTGATATATCTGTACCAAATTTAGGGTAACTAAAATTCCCAAATTCTTTATTATTCTCTTTATTAAGCCGTGCCTGAAGCTTATGATCCAATCTAGATTTCAAATTGGGAAGCTTCCCAAAAAATTGAATTTTTGGATCATCAGGAACAAAATTGGAAAACAAGGCTAATACTGAAGAATCAACACCATTTGACTTCATTAACTTGTGCAATGTGATGGTATAATTCCCAGAAGACGATGCTCCATATTGGACATGGACAATTTTCATTTTTTGATTTTTTTTAAAATTTTCTCCTTCTTCAAGCTGAAGTAGTAGGATTTGAATTTTCACTATGATAAACCTATAGAGATATCAATCTCTTACATGATTATTTTTTCAGCCATCAATTGACATATCAACAAAGCCTTACTTGATCCAAACACCTCTTTTCTTTTTGATCACAATCATAAAGTATTGGAATGGAGCCAAAAGCACACCATTCAAATTGGCTATGACAGCCGCTATAAACAAAGCATGTACACCGAGTCCTAAAACTTGTATAAGATATATGGCTATCAAAATGTAAACTACTGGGCTTATCAGACTAGCCCAAAACTGTAGTCTTAGTGCGCTGATACCGTTCAAAAAGGAAACATAGGTGTTCCCGAACATATAGCAAATAAAGAATATATAGGCCCAGACTGATAGTGATTTTGGAATGTTGACCAATTCATCACCTAGCCAAAGTTTATAAATATAATCAGATACCAATACCATGACCAACCCTACCCCTATAAATGCAATAATCAAAAGGTTATACTTTTTGATGGATGATTTGATCCAAGCAAAATCCTTTTTCATAAAAGCTTCTGTGGACGCAGACCAGAATGGGGTCAGAAAGATCGCAAAGACCATGTTGAGTATCCCAAAGAATTTGTAGGCGATATTGTATGCGACGACATCTTCAGCTAGAAAATTCCTCACAATGATAAAATTAGCTGATTGATACTGTATGACTGCCGCTACTTGAATGATGAAGAAAGTGCCTCCAAGCTGAAACAAGTTTCTAGCATAACCAAAATCCACACTCGCTACAGTTGGCTTCAGTTTGGAATACCTCCCATTGAACAAAATGAAATTAGCCACAACTAAAACCACCAAAGGACTGATGCATAGAGCCAAACCTAAGTTAAATAATGATCCCTCTGTGGTTCGGATCAAGACAATGATGACAAGTAAAACCACTACTTGTCCAAGAACATCAATAAAACTTGCTATGGCTGGCTTCTGATCCGCAGTGAGTATAGAAGAAATAGTTTTCAATATGAACTGCATACAAAAGTAAGTAAAGACAATGATCATCAACTTACTAAGATCTCCTACTATGGCTGTGTCAGTATTTAAGATTCCTGGCCAATCAATGAAATTGTTGGCAATCATAAATACAACCCATACCAAACTGAATATAATGATCAGAGAGGCATATGTGGTACTCACATATGTCTTGGCAAGCTTGTCATCTCCTATGGCCAAGCTTTCAGCTAACTTATTGCGTAGGCCTTGAGTCAATCCGATATCAAAAAAGGAGAACCAGCCCACAATAGAGCTTATTGTGAGCCAGATCCCGTATTTGGTAGGGCTGACATAGTTCAGGGTCATGGGAACCATCAACAAACTTATGCCTATGCTTAGCCCTTTGATCAACAGGGTACCGAGTATATTTTTCTTTGCTTTTATACTCCTGGCTTGACCACTATTGATATACCCTAATATATTCCTGTAACTTAAACTTATTTTCTCAATCATCTTAATTATACTCAAGTGAGTGAAGGCTCATAATCATATCCGTAGCCATAGCCATTGACTACATTGACACCATTAAGGATTAGTGTTGGGTTTTTAAGCTTTTCCTTCACTCCAAAATTAGACAAAAAGCCCAAGTGTTCTGAGGTTGTATAATTCGATTTTACAACATATAGTGTTGAATCGGCATATTTACACAAGGTAAATGCGTCAGGCACCATTCCCACAGGAGACGAATCAATCACCACATAATCGAAGTCAAGCTTCAAAAGTGTAATCAGATCGTCCAGTTTGGGAGAATTAATTAATTCAGAAGGGTTAGATACAAGCTTACCCGCTTCCATGTACCATAAGTTCTCTCTATCTGGGTGGTGATGAATAAGCGATTGAAGATTTGAGGATTCTCCATTAAGATATTCGATGATTCCCTCGTGATTTCTTTGAACCTTCAGCTTTTTGATCAAAGTGGGTTTCCTCAAATCAAATTCTAAGACTATCACCCTTTTCCCTATCAAAGATAGACTAGTTGCAAGGTTGAGACTGCAAAATGTTTTTCCCTCACCTGAAACGGTGGATGTCACCAGAATGACGCCATCATTTACGCCGCCATTCAGCGAAAAGAGGTTCGACCTCAGCAACCTGAACTGCTCTGCTACGGGAGATTTAACCCCCATACTAAATACATCCTCATTTTCATTTTCTGAAATCTCCGCTATGACAGGAAGCTGGGTGATATTCTCCACCTCCTCTTTGGTCTCTACTTTATCGTTGAAAAGATTTTTAATAAAGATGACCACGAATGGAATTCCAAATCCCATTATAACCGCAAAGGCTAAAATGACAATCTTATTAGGCTTCACTGGACCAAACGAGGCTTTAGCAGAATCAATGATCCTCAGGAAAGAATTAGATGTGGCAGAAAGGGACATTTGTGCCTCATCATACTTTTTGCTGAGATTCTGAAATTGCTCTAACTTGGTAAGTCTCAGTCGTGTGATCTCTTGAAGATCTCTCTCGATCTGAGGGATTCTAGAGGAGCGACCTTCATATCTCGATGAACTAGACTCCAGATTGTTGATTGAAATTTGTAAGGAAGATCTTAGATTGACTAAATTACCCTCTATGGAAAGTTTTTGATTTCTAATCTTATCGTTGATAGACACTACCAAAGGATTGCTAGGCTGCACATCCCTAAGCAGTCTTTCTTTGTCTCTGACCAAACCATTGTAGTTTTCTATAGCTGCTACCAATGAAGGATCATTTAGATTTAGAGAACTCGGTATAGATTTGGTGTTTTCATTTGACGAGTTACGAAGCAAATTCTGTATTGACTCCACCACTTGAATTTGAGTCCTAACGTCTGCTATTTGATTTCGATTTTGATTGGCATTTTCCAAACTCAACCTTGCTTCGGTATCTATATCACTGATTCTATTTTGGCTTTTAAGCCTTTCTATCCTACTTTCAATAGAGTCTATTTCAGCAGCAAGTGTACTTAATTCTTTGGACAAAAAAGCAGTGGCATTTGAAGCAGAGTAATTCTTTTCTTCTTCGGTTTCAGAGTTATACTTACTGATCAAGTTATCAATGATATCTACACCTCTTTCTGGAATATTATCCAGCCTAGAGATCTGAAGTACACTGGATTGCTTACTGATCTGATAGACATTCAGACCTTTGCTCAATGATCTCGCCAGTCCCTCTGATCCATAAAAATACACACTATACTCAAGCTGCTCTAGAGATTTTAGATCTACCCATTCGCTCAAATTGATAGAAAACTTTCCGAAATGTCCCGACACCAATTGACCAAATTTATACTTCTGGATCTTTCCATCGAAGCTTAACTCATAGGTGCTTTTATCCAATATTTTTATACGGTATTCATCGTCCTCTACTTTGTATTTCCACTCCCGATCTTGCCAATCAACTTGAATAGGACTGCTGTATTTGTAATACTCGACCTGCCTTCCTAAAGCATCTTTGGAAAAGATACCTACCACAATGTCCAAATCCTCCACAACAGACTTCATAAGCTGAACCGATTTGAAAACCTCAATTTCGTTTTCTATGATTTTGGAAGAACGGTAGCTGTCCAATTCTTTCATCAGTGGGTTATCGGAGAAATCTACCCCCTTCTCTCTATCTCTGATGACAACTTTGCTAGAAATCTCGTAATACGGAGTAGAATAAATCAAATACAAAATGGCTAAACTCACTGTGATCAATACACTAGCTATAAAAAACCACTTATGCTTGAAGTATCTTTTCAAAGATTTTTTTGGATTGAAATTTTTACTTTCTCCAAAACCATCAAGTAATATATCTGATGCCTTCATCTTAATTAAATAGGTTTTGATAATTAAAAATAACTGCAACTAATACCGAGGACGCCACAGAAATCACAGTGATAAAGGTTCTATTATCTCTGGTATCTTTCACTTTTTGCTTGTCAGGCTCCACGTAGACAATATCATTCTGCTCAAGGTAGTAGAATGGAGAATTCAAAACATTTTTATTGTTAAGGTTTACTCTATACACATTCCTCTTCCCATTTACATCTCTAAGCACAAGTACATTTTCTCTTTTTCCATAGGGAGTAAGATCGCCTGCCAAGCCTAGGGCTTCAAAAATATTGATTCGCTCCGAGCCAATTAGAAAATTGGAAGGTCGATTTACTTCACCTATGACCGTCACCCTGAAGTTAGAGATCATGATGCTCACAGTAGGCTCCTTTAGATGTGACTTAAGTAAAAATTTCAACTCTTCTCTTGCCTGCTCAAGGCCTAATCCCGCCAATCGAATTTCCCCTAGAACTGGAAAGTCAATTTTCCCATCCTTACTTACCAGGTAGATGTTCTGATCTGTGCCTTCAGGTCTTGAAAGCATCCCATTCACTGGCTCTATTACGTCTGATACAACTCCTCTATTGAAGAGTAGATTGGATTCAGCATTTGGACTGTTTACTGTAATTTTAAGCCTGTCATAAGGTTTGATTTTTACTTCTGTTTCCTCCGCTATTTTGACAGAAAATTCTGAATTGGACTCTATGTCACTAAAATAGGTAAGGTTTCTTTTAGCGCAGCTACTCATTATCAGTACCAGCCAAAAAAGATTTAAAACCACTTTTTTCATATTACACCTAATGTTATCCCTGTAAATTTTTTATTCGACATGTAAACGTAATACATTTATGTGTATCTAAAAAGCATTTCAATATATTTATTTTACTATAAGGCGCTCTGGATGGTCAAAAATATTCTTCTGAATTACAAATTCAATTTCAGCAGAAAATCCAAACAAAAATCTAAAAAAATAAGAGAGAAAACATAAAATGAAATTATGTATTGATTATCAGTTTAAAAAAAATATAAAACTCTGTATTCTGAACTTAAAACAAAATGAACAAACAGGATATGTCGCTCACTACAATTGACTAAATTTCATCAAAACACAAAAATAAAAATACGAAATACTTTTTTATATATTTATTAAGCTTATTTTTGTATTTGTTATTGATGAAAAAATTTGAGAAGCTTAATGAAACTTTTCAAAAAGTTTTTTCGGAGACAGCAAGGCAATTTTAGTATAGCCATACTCATAACAATTATCAAATGAAAAAAGTACTCATCACAGGTGGGGCCGGATTTCTAGGTTCAACGCTTAGCAGAAGACTGGTCAATGAAGGATGTCAAGTGTACTGCTTGGACAATCTTTCTACAGGGTTTTACAAAAATATCATTGATCTATTACCTCATCCGAATTTCGAATTTATCCTCCACGACGTTACTGATCCTATTCATATCGAGGTGGATGAAATCTACAACCTTGCTTGTCCCGCTAGTCCAGAAAAATACCAAGCTGATCCCATCAAAACAATGAGAACTTCGGTAATTGGCGCCATGAATTTGCTTGAACTCGCCACCAAAACAAAAGCGAAAATTCTCCAAGCAAGCACTTCCGAAGTTTATGGAGACCCAAAAATCAGCCCACAACCTGAAGGCTATTTTGGAAATGTCAACATCAACGGTATACGCTCATGCTATGATGAAGGAAAAAGAGCAGCAGAAACTTTATTCACAGACTATCATAGACAATATGGTACGAGGATAAAAATCATGCGCATTTTCAATACCTATGGCCCAGCCATGGACATGAATGATGGTAGAGTCGTTTCGAACTTTATCGTACAAGCTTTAAAAAATGAACCTATCACGATCTATGGAGAAGGTTCTCAAACAAGAAGCTTTTGCTATGTAGATGACAATATCAATGGAATGCTGAAATTAATGAAATCTCCCGAGGAGATTACTTTTCCAATCAACATTGGCAATCCCGTGGAGTTCAACATGCTCGAATTGGCCAACCTAATCTTGAATCTAACTGGAAGTAAAAGCAAACTTGTGTATAAAAACTTACCACAAGATGACCCTCTCCAAAGAAAGCCAAATATTTCGCTTGCAAGACAAGTTTTGTCTTGGGAACCAAGAATTGGTTTAGCAGATGGACTATTGAAAACTATAGCATATTTTCAAAAGGAAATAGACCAAAGCTTAGTAGCAGTGAAGGTTAACCATTAAAAAAGTAATTTCTGGCTTCATTGCAAAAGCTCCTTAGTGGTCATTCATAACGATGACCACTAAGGAGCTTATTTTTGATATTATCTGGATCATTCAAAGCTTTTATCAAGACCAAAAACTAAAGACAAACAAGCGGGTCTTGTTAATTTATCAACAGTGGCCTAGAAGCCGTATACACATTCCCTACACCATCAGTCGCATACACATAAACCCTATATCGAGCTTTGCCAGATGGAATCTCAATTTCCACAAATTTATTGTCCAGCAGGGTCTGGGATATGGCATCAATTTTTTCCCAGGTTTCTTCATTGAGTATCTCCCATGAATATTTCAACTCACCCTGATAATCGTTGGTGGTAGCAGATGACACCCAATACTTCTGACCCGGATTAGCCGGATACCAATGCCCCACAATATTCACTTCTGGCATATCATGTATATTGCCACCACCCTCTCCTTTCCAAACCCGACTGAGAGCATGGTATGCTGGCTTCAACCTACCCTCAAAGTCTGTCAACCCAAACCATGTTGCAGTTCCTTCATAGCGGTCTCTCCAGCTGTAAGCTACGCCCCCAAGCAAATGCCCCTTGTTGGCCTGAATAAAATCAAGCCATTGCTCAGCATACCATTCTGCCTTAGCTAATGATCCTTCCTCCAGCAAAATCGAATCGTTATAAAAACTTCCATATTGCTTATTCCAATATCCATTCGGTCCGAATTCCGTCACAGCATATGGCCTAAGGGTGTCGGATTGGGAGACAATTTCATGCAACATAGAAATATTTTCTCTGTAATAGCTGTTCACCCCAATCACATCAATCGATGGTGCAAATATTGAAAAATCCCGTATCGTAGACATTAACCTCAATTGGTCATGCTCTTCTGAGGAAAAAATAGGTCTTTCAGGATCTATCGCATGAATTTTGACCGCCAAATTTTCTAAAAATTTCAAATATGCTATTCTGTTTAAATTCAAATAAGGCTTAGCAAAATGTTTCTTCAATAATCCATAGGTCTCATTACCAATATTCCATGCAATGATACTCTGATTATCTACATGACTGGTTACATATGACAAGACCTTTTCTTCGTACTTTTCTAGCGCACGCTTATCTTTAAGATAATCAATCTTAGGATCAAACCAGAACCCACACATCACTTTCAAACCCTGCTCCTGGGCAGTTCTATAAATATTTCGATCATATATACTAGGCTCATACCTTCTTATGGTATTAGCACCCATAGCTTTGATTTTATTGAAGTCTTGAGCAATTTGACTTTTGCTCAAAGGATAAAATCCATCCTCCCAATCATGCCCTGGATTGTAGGCTACACCCTTCATAAAAAAGTCCTTCTCGCCATTTACTTGCCAAACAAACTCTCCATACTTACCCTGAATACTACTAGCTTTAGAAGAAGATGTGATTGACGCTTCTCGATAAACAGTAGACTTTTGGGCAATCTGGTATACTGAAGTTGGGAAACTTGACAATGAAGTAGCCACTGATTTAAGATCAAAAGTCCAATCTATGAATTTCACATCAGGAGTAGGTCGCCAACCTGTTATCCAATTTTTGTCTTGATCACTATAAAAAAACACAACAGACTTGATCTCTTGATAATTCTTGGAAATATGATTGAGACTCTTGCTGTTCCAAGATTCTGATCCTGATGAATATGAAGTAGATCCAAATTCAGCAAGCATTATGGGTAGATTCAATTTTAGAGAAATAAACTTATCTCTAAAAGGAAGGTATAGCTCATCAAAATCAACATTTTTTTGGTTTTCTGCTGCTTTCCCATAATTCAAACTTGTCAAACTTATCCAATCAACATAATGAAAAGGCGAGCCTGATTCCCCAAATGGAAAATATGCTTCCATTTCTTCAGCTGACCAAGGACTCCAAACCCAACTCACATTGTGTACGCCTAGCCGATCAAATCTTTGATGGACATATTTCCATGCATTTTTGAAATCCTCTGGAGAATTGCCTCCAGTTCGAGACCATGGATACATCGGATTTTCCATTTCATGTGCAAACCTCAAGAATACTGGATAATTTAAATTTTTGAGTGCTACTGCAAACTTATCTATGTATTCATCAAAGTGACCAGAAAGGATGTATTCGAACACTTTTTTATTCTGGCTGATGTCAGGATGAGAACTAAACTGCTCAAAATTATTTGTAAATGGCTCCCAGGTGATCATAGGAATATGACCATTCTTGATTATTCTCGCCCAGTTACTCTCAGGTAACTCTTGATCTCCCCAAGCTATGTAAGTAGAGATGATTTCAAAATCTCTATCCACTTCCTCTGAGATATCCTGCACCCATGATTCTTCAAAAGCATCATTGTAATCTGGTGAATAAATTCCAAGATAAAACCCTCCCACAGTTATTTCCTTGTCATTAGAAGTCCAATTGACGTAGGAATCTCTTATTAATTTAAAATTGGAGAAAAATAGAAATACAAACATTGAAAGAATCGCTAATGGATACTTCAAAGGTCTTGCTGCTCTTGACACTTTTCCTACATATCTATCTAAAGATAATTTACCTAGCAATGCTTTGGTGCCATGCTTAAGACTTTGCATCAGTTGCGTCTGTCCAAAGATGAAAGCTAGAAAGAAAAACACCGCATTGAAAAAGGCGAAGACTGCCATCAATAAACTATAGGGCTGAAAATCCCTTTGAACTCCATAGACAATCGCTGCAACAGAAATTATCGAAACTATTAAATTCGGCATCCCTAGCCAAAACTCATTCTTTGAAGAATGCTCCTTTGGAGTAGGGATATAGGGAACTTTATGATTGATTATGGTGTAGAACAGTCCTATTATATATATCCACCATGTCCCTAATCTTAGGATTCCTCCAGCCAAATGCAACCCTTTTTCATGCTTTTCCATCAACCAACTTTGGGCTTTCCATCTGAATAAAAGTGATACTACCAATAATGGGATATAGAAATTAAAAAATTTGGTGGGATTCAGTAGCCAAGGATAGTTACCCGTTAACAAACTGTAAATAGGTATAAAAATATCAATCAATGTAACCAACCCCACCAGATAATATATAGGCATCAAGACATAATGAGCTTTCTGGGCTAAAGTGAATTTGTTAAACAATTTGGGGACCAAATTGACCCAAAGGTCAAAAGTACCTCTACTCCACTTTAACTGCTGAGAGTAGTAAGCAGAAAGGCTAGAAGGTACTAAACCTCTAGAAACTATTTGAGGTACGTATTTCGACTTCCATCCTTTGGCATGAAGAAGCATAGACGTATGCATATCTTCAGTGAGTCCAGGCGCATGCCCTCCTATACTATTCAATGCTTCCCTTCTAAAAGTACAATTTGCTCCTATAGCTTGAGCTGTACCAAATTTGCTCATCACAGTCATGAGAGGACCATAAAACATATACGTCTGCTCAGCGGCACCTTGTGCTACCAGTGATTCACCTTGATTTTCATAAGCCTGAACTACCTGTACATATCCCAACTCTTCGTCATCGAAATAAGGCAATACTGCATCTAAAAAGTCTGGTGTAGGAGCATGATCAGGATCCAATATAACACAAAGCTCACCATGTGATTGTCTTAAGGCATTGTTAATATTCCCTGCCTTTGCATGATCATGTATCTCCCTAGTCACATGAATGACTCCTAACTTTTCACACAAAGCTTTGAGAGCTGGATCATTTCCCTCATCACATAAATAGGTTGTGTGAGGATATGTGACAGCCACCATGGATTCCAAGGTATTTTTGATCATGTCATAGGGCTCACCGGGACATGCTGTAGTAAACATATCCACGGTGAAATGCTTTTTGATATCTACTCGGTGTGCCACTTCAGTCAACCCGACATAGTGATACCATTCAAAAAATGATTTCAGCAGTTTGAAAATCAAACTTGCCGTAAGAAGACCATACAGGACTTTATGACCTGACTCTACTTCAGTAACAAAACCATAAATGAAAAAAATTAAACTGATGATCGACAAGCAAAACAATAGAACCATTGAAGCTTTAAGCGATTTTACTTTTGATCGAAAATTCATGATAGGATAGACTGTGAACTAATTTTCATCATCTTTTAACGGATTTGAAAATCATTTTTTTATATATTAAATGCATTTTTATGCAATTATAAAATGAATTTACTAATTTTAAAAATTAATTAAAATAAGATTTAAAAATTAGATGAAAACTAGAAAAATAATTTTTCTAACAACCCCATTTATCTTACTCGTTTCAGCGATTTTATACTTTCACTTTCGAAAAGATAATACGCAGATATCTCGGACAGTGGAAGTACGAGAAGTAAATGGCAAATATAGCTTATACAGAAACGGGGAACCCTATTATATCATAGGCGGTGGCGGTGTTTCTCATTTCGAAGAGTTAAAAGATATAGGTGGCAACTCTATCAGAACATGGAGTCTACATAATGCCCAAGAAATCCTAGACGAAGCAGAGAAAAATGGACTGACAGTCACTTTGGGTATAGAGATAGGCAATCAACCTTGGGGAGAGGATTTTAGCTATTGGAATGTCAAAGAGACAAATAAAAAGATAGAAGAAATTCGAGAAATAGTCTTGAAATACAAAGATCATCCCGCATTACTCATTTGGGGAATAGGCAATGAAGTACATTTATTTGGCGGGAATAGGGTACTTGTCAGTCTATTCATCAATAGAGTCGCAAAGATGATTCATGAAATCGACCCAAATCATCCCGTGATGACTACGACTACAGCTGGAATCAATTTGGATAAATATGGTTTCATGAGAGTCCTATGCCCTCATCTCGACATCTTAGGCATCAACGCCTTTGATAGACTACATCTAGTAGAAAATGAAATCAGTGGCCCTCTGGGATGGAATAAACCATATATAATTACAGAGTTTGGAGTCAGAGGACCATGGGAAACGCAAGACACAGAGTGGGGCGCACCTATAGAAATGTCAAGCACTGAGAATGCTCAGTTCATAAAGCACTATTGGGAAATCATCAGGAATGATAAGCGATATGGTCTTGGTGGATATGCTTTCTATTGGGGACACAAGTTTGAGGTTACCAATACTTGGTTTAGTCTATTCTCTAAAAATGGAAAAAAATCTGAAACCATCGATTTATTACAAGAATCATGGACAGGCAAAAAGCCCGAACACCATGCTCCCAAAATCGATAAGTTAATGATTTGGGACATAGTTCAGAAACAAAGCATATACTTAGATGCAAGCAATACATACGAAGTAGAAATAATGGTCACGCATGACCACAAGGATAGCCTTAGCTATGAATGGGAAATTCGAGCTGACGGTGAAAGTGCACACGTACAAAGTAGGCATGATTACATCTATGATTATTTGCTCGAGACCGATCAAAATAAAAGCAAAATATCCTTTACAACTCCAAAAACAGAAGGAGGATACCGCATCTTCGCATTTGTCTATGACAAAAATGGTCGATTTGCTACAGCTAATTTACCATTTTACGTTGTGAAAAATAAAATTTAATTTAATTCAAAATACTTTTTATTAGATTTAAATATTATATTTGTGTATACAAAAAACAATTTAATGAATTACACAACCATGAGTACTCGATTTTACCCTATATTGATTATTCTTATTGCATTTGGTTGTATCGAGAAAATCAATAAGGAAGAGCCTAGCCTAAGTAGCCGAACTGAGTGGGCCAAAGTTGATGATATTGCTACGAGTATTTATAGCGTAAGTCAGCAAGGTGGTAACATCAACCTATTGTCGGGTGACCATCTTTATTACAACTACAATTTCAAAGGAAGCGAATCGAAAACTTTTAACTACACAGCCCATCAAACAAGACCTGGTTGGTTTAGGCTTCCTATCTCTGAAAATTTTCTCGTGACTAGAACGGAGATAGAAATCAATGTTTTCGCCATCAATCCTAATGGCGTTTCTGCTCCACTTACAATTAATCCAAAAACCCTGGATGATACATTCGTCCGATTCGAAGACACTGCATACTGGTCTGGTTATGGTGCTTTTGGACTGACAGAAACGGGGAATGTACTCATACCTTACAGAACTATTCGAAATGGTCTTGCAGAAAACAATCCAAGTTTTTTATTGATCTCTTTAGCAAAAGAGAATAATGCAATCGTCATCAAAGAGACAAAAGTCATTAAACCCAATGTAATCTCTTATTACGACTCGGTCAATGTCCTATTCGCAAATGATGATTTCTTTTTGGTAAGAGTTGGCAACAGGATAGTAAGTATAGACACTCGAGGTAACTATAGAGTAGAAGCTAATGCTGATGGTGCCAAATTTGTAAAGCTAGCAGATCGGATCGTGGGAGTAGGTTATTCCAATAATAGCAAAGAAACGTCTATTTTCGAGATGAATCTTGACGGATCCAATTTTATGACTAAAGTAAAAACGGTCGTCAAAGAGAATCTTTTATCCTACAATTATACAGCTGTAGATAATAGAATTATAGCATTTCTTGATGATAAAATCTTCGAATTAACCAATATAAATAATAAGCCAGATTTGAGAGAGTTGAATAACTCAAAACTTGAAGATACTTTTATAAGCGCAATATTCGTGACTAATGATCAAAAAATCACAATTACCACACATTGTCGTACATTATGTGGAGGAATATATGAAAAAGATTTAGATAAATTTTTTGAATTCAAAAACACCAATAACTAAATATGAATATCTAATTCTGAATATTATTTTGTATCAAAATGACCATAAGAATCATTTTAGTTGTACAAGACGACTGAATTTTAGTAACTATTTGTCAAAAACTGGATTAGCTCAAAAATCGTCGACAGTTGTTTATAGACTGTCGACGATTTTTTTGTTATATCCATCCACTATGATACTAGATGCTGTACTCCCGGAGAATTCTAAGAGTCTTAAGACTCAATAACTACTTCGATATCACATGACCTCCCCAATCAAGTCAACATGCATTAAAGAAGCCATCCTTTTATTTTATGGGGCAAGGTACCCTATATATTTTTATTCTTAAATCATTTGACGCTAATACATACAGCTACAGGGATCTTTACTGATTTACATATATAATTCTGACAATGACTTTGACTTGGTTGATTTACATCCTGCCAATAATTCTATCAAATCCCCCAAACGAGAAAATAAGACATAAAACATATCAGGAATCCCACAAAAAAACCTACCCACACTTGTAAAGGGGTATGAGTATTGAGATATAATCTTGAGCTTCCTACCAATCCCACTAGAAGCACTGCACCCATGGCGTAGCCTAACAGACTATGCCCCATGACCATCTGAGTGCTTGCCAATACAAATCCCAACAAGCCTCCCGCTCCTATCATATGAGCGCTAATTTTCCAGAAGAAACTAATACCCGTCAAGAGAACCAAACAAATGGTAATGACTAGTAATGTATAGACTAGCTTATAATCCATCCAATCTTTGCTAAAAAATGCATATGCAGTAACCATGTACAGCAAGCTAATGACAGAGAAAGGCATTATCCTTTCCTTTCTCCCACTCATCCTCAAGGATGTAATTGTACCCGTTAGCTTCATCACCATCAATATAGCCAAGGGTATTACAAAGGTATTTGCAAAAATCACAAAAAAAATCAAGGCCCTATTAGGCCCTGAGGAAAATTCAGATTCAGGCAACCCAAATAACAGGAATGCGAAAATCAATGTTGGCATCAATAGCGGCTGGAATACAGCGGATATTATTTCTGAAATTTTCTTATACACTTATAATTCTTTTCTGAGTCTAGCTACTGGAATTTGCAACTGTTCTCTGTATTTCGCTACAGTTCTCCTAGCAATATTATATCCTTTGTCATTCAAAAGTTTTACCAGCTTATCGTCAGACAAAGGCTTTCTCTTATTCTCATTATCCACCATAGATTGCAAGACACTTTTCACTTCTTTATTGGACACATCTTCTCCAGAATCGGTCGCTATTCCCTCTGAGAAAAAGTACTTCAAAGGATAAATTCCAAATTCTGTCTGAATTGCCTTACTGTTTGCTACTCTTGAAACAGTGGAAATATCCATCTCAATCTTATCAGCTATATCTTTGAGAATCATGGGTTTTAATTTTGTCTCATCCCCTTCGACAAAAAACTCAGTCTGAAAATCCAAAATTGCTTGCATGGTCCTCAGTAATGTCTGCTGTCTTTGCTTGATAGCGTCTATGAACCATTTCGCCGCATCCAATTTCTGCTTGACAAAAGTGACGGTTTCTTTCAGTTTTTTATCTTTCTTATCACTTTTATCATATGCTTCAAACATGTCAGAATATGATCTACTTACCCTAAGTTCTGGAGCATTCTTTGAATTCAATGAGATCTCCATTTTCCCATTAGCATGGGTAAGTATGAAGTCAGGAATAATGTATTGTGTTTTTACCAACCCGTCTGATATACCTCCTGGCTTTGGGTTGAGCCTTGTGATCATTTGAATAGAATCCTTCAACTCGTCATCTTCTATTCCTAATCTCTTTTGGATTTTGGTATAGTGTTTCTTAGTAAATTCATCAAAGCTATCATTGATGATGCGAATGGCATTTTGCACCACAGGATCCTCAGGATGTTCCTTTCTCTCCAATTGAATCAATAGACACTCTTGAAGATTTCTAGCAGCAATACCAGCAGGGTCGAAATTCTGGATTTTCCGTAGGATTTCTTCTACCTCGTCCAAGTCAGTCTCAATGTTTTGACTAAATGCCAAATCATTGATGATGGCTTCTAAATCTCTACGGATATACCCGTCGCTTTCAATGCTTCCAATAAGCTGTCTTCCTATCAACTTTTGAGATTCATCAAGCTTTAGATAACCCAATTGGGACAAGAGTTGCTCATGTAATGATACACCTCCAGAGATCGGGATTTCTCTATCTTCATCGTCAGGGGAATAGTTGCCATCACCCTGCATTTTGTAACCTCCATAGTCATCATTCAAGTAATCATCGATATTCAAATCTGACTCTGGAGCTTCGATATTTTCTTCATAATTATCAGAAAAGTCTTCCTCTTGGGTCTTTTCTTCATCCCTCCCCTCTTCTAAAGCCGGGTTGATCTCCAGTTCTTCTTCAATACGCGCATCAAGCTCCGCCGTAGGAACTTGAAGTAATTTGATAAATTGAATCTGCTGTGGAGACAGTTTCTGTGAAAGTACCTGACTTAAATTAAGCTTCTGCATATAAGGTGATTCATGAATTATTAAGAGAACTTAAAATGAATTAAAATGTTGATATAAATATTTTCTGAATTCAAATTTATGAAATTAGATCAAATTTTTGATAAAAAGCTTATTATATCGTTTTTTTGCATTTCTCTTATAGGTTAAGAAGAGTAAAGGTACACAAAAGCACATGTCATGGCATTTAACAAAAGAGTAAAAATAAAATCACTTTTGGAAGGAGATTTTGTAGGTCAAGAGCTGACCCTAATGGGTTGGGTAAGAACGAAAAGAAGCAATAAGAATGTCTCATTCGTAGCACTGAATGACGGCTCCTCTATCAATAATTACCAAGTAGTAGCGGATCCAAACATCATCTCTGAGGACACTTTAAAAAGAATCACAACAGGTGCTTGTATCAAAGTAATAGGTGAAATTGTAGCTTCACAAGGTGCTGGACAAAGCTCTGAAATTTCAGCTTCTTCCATCACTATACTTGGAGATGCTGACCCTGAAAAGTATCCTTTGCAACCTAAAAAGCATTCACTGGAATTCTTAAGAGAGATAGCACACCTTAGGATGCGTACAAACACGTTTGGCGCAGTATTCAGGGTAAGACATGCTCTAGCGTATGCTGTTCACAAATACTTCAATGATAAGGGGTTTTTCTACATCCACACACCAATCATCACTGCCTCGGATGCAGAAGGTGCTGGAGAGACTTTCAAAGTAACTACACTTGACTTAAAAAAGCCACCTCTTCATGAAGATGGAAGTATAAATTTCAAGGAAGATTTCTTTGAAAGAGAGACAAACCTTACTGTGTCTGGTCAGCTTGAAGGTGAACTTGCAGCTATGGCATTATCTGAGATTTATACTTTCGGCCCTACATTTAGAGCTGAGAACTCAAATACAACAAGGCACTTGGCTGAATTCTGGATGATCGAACCAGAAATGGCGTTTTATGATGCAGAAGACAACCAAGATTTGGCTGAAGACTTTTTACAATATGTGATCAGTTATGCATTGGAAAACTGTAAGGATGATTTGACCTTTTTGGATAAAAGGGCGTCAGAAGAAGAACAAAGCAAAAAAGCGGATCAAAGAAGCGAAATGGGGCTATTAGATCGTTTAAAGTTTGTGACAGAAAATAGGTTTGAAAGAATCACTTATACAGAGGCGATTGATATACTCAGAAACTCTAATCCAAACAAAAAGAAAAAATTCCAATACCTTATTGAAGAATGGGGAGCAGATCTACAGTCCGAACATGAGCGATTCTTAGTAGAAAAGCATTTCAAAAAGCCAGTAATCTTAACAGACTATCCAAAAGAGATTAAGGCTTTCTACATGCGTCAAAATGATGATGGAAAGACTGTTGCAGCTATGGACATTTTATTCCCAGGTATTGGTGAAATTGTGGGTGGATCACAGCGAGAAGAACGCATGGATAAACTGACGCAAAGAATGGACGAAATGCACATTCCTCAAGAAGAAATGTGGTGGTATCTCGATACGAGAAGATTCGGAGCAACCCCACATGCTGGATTTGGACTTGGCTTTGAGAGGCTCGTTCTTTTCGTCACTGGGATGAGCAATATCCGCGATGTAATTGCCTTCCCAAGAACACCTGGAAACGCAGAGTTTTAAAATAATTGAATCTGATGATCCGCTTTTTTTGCCAGCAACTTCAATTCATTGGCTCATCCGGTTCTAAATGGTCAATATCCATAAGTATCCGATATCAATTTATATCGGAAGTTAGATAAATCGGAATTTTGTAGTGCTATTGGCAAAGTTCCGTATATCCATATAATTGAAATAAAAAAAGCCTGTTCTCAGGCTTTTTTTATTTCTACAAATCGATCACTTTAATTCTCCTAATCAAAGGAATACAAAGTAAGCTGAAGAAAATGGCTATATAACCCACGATATTAAAATTCACCAATTGACCAGTAGCATTCTCTGCCAAAATCAATCCTGCAATAAAAGAAGCAAAACCTGCAGAAAGCTGCTGCACTGCTGAATTGAAACTCAAGAAACTCCCCCTATTCTCTGGCTTGGCTGTCCCTGTAATCAAAGCGGAAGCTGGAACCATACGTCCATTGGATGTCACGAAAAACATGGTCGAGATCAAAAGCACATAAGGAATCGGTGTCATGCCTAAGTGCGTAATCAAACCAATTGGTATTACATTGAGTGACATAAATATGGTAAAAACCTTCACTTTCCCATACTTATCTGTCAATTTGCCTACCCATGGAGAAGTGAAAATGGTGAATGCTCCTCCCGCCATATAAATATAAGTAAGCTGCATATCAGTAAAACCAACATTAGCTACCATATAAGGACTCAGAAAAGGTATGATCATGAATTGGCCAAGCATTATCATTATGGTAAGCGTGATTGCTCTCATTTGATTAGCATTGCTGGTGACCCTTTGGATCACTTCTATTGGTGAAGGCTTTTTATTTCCGCTTACAATATGATCTGTCAAGGATGGTACATATTTATAAATCATCCAAAATATGATGGCTGATATTCCAGCTAAAAACAAAAATGGCGCGTGCCAATTGGAAAGGCTTGCGATAAATAGTCCGAAAGGTACACCAAAGACAGAAGCAACCGAAAATGCCGCCATTACCAATCCCATGGCTCGCCCTCTCCTGCTATCTGGAATCACATCACCAATGATCGCCAATATCAAAGCCGATGTCAATCCCCCAAACAGTCCAGAAATTACTCTAGCTATAAGTAAGACAACATAGTTTGGTGAAAAAGCGCAGGCTAAAGTCCCTAAAAAGAACCCGGTGAACACCCAAAGCATGATCGTTCTTCTGTCGTACTTATCTAGTACAAATGCACCCATAAAACTACTAAAACCCGCTGCAAAGGTGTAAGAAGATACCAGAAGCCCGAATTCTCTAGGACTGATCTCAAAAATCCGCATCAACTGAGGCCCTAAAGGCATCAATATCATAAAATCTACTATGTGTGTAAAATTGATTGCTGCTAAAGTCCACAGCAAAAGCTTTTCCTTGGTCATTTTAACTTCAAAATATTGCTAATCAACCATTGTAAAAGTGAATAAGTTCTTTTGATTTAAAGTAATCCATCTTGAAATGAGTTCTCAAAGGGAATGATAATACTCTTCTTCACCTGAACTATCAATTCATCGATCTTATCATTTGCTTTTTACCATCATCTAGGAGTAGCTCGTCTCCAATGGTCAGTCCAATAACTGTCAAAATCGTAGCCATGCAAAATAGGTTAATATAAAGTTGACTCATTAAGTCCTTCTTGAAAATCAAATAATATCCAATTGGACAAAAGTCTTCGGTATGGCATTGATAATATCCGAAGCAATCATACCTCTATACTTCGTTTGGGAAGCAATCTCTCCTGCTAAGCCATGGTGATAGACACCACAGATAGCAGCATTTTCAGGAGTATAACTCTGACCCAAAAACGAAGCTATCATCCCTGTGAGGACATCTCCAGATCCTGCCGTTGCCATATATTGATTGCCACTTGAATTAAAAATCTGTCTTCCATCTGGCATAGCAATCAAAGTGTGAGCCCCTTTCAAAATTATGATAACTTGATGATGAATTGCAAAATCACTCGCCATCTGTATTCTTTCCAAATGGTCTTTAGATTTTCCCACGAGCCTTTCGAACTCTTTTAAATGCGGCGTTATGATGCTGTTTTTTGGTAAATAATCTAAAAGCTTTGGATACCTTGCCAACAAATTGATCCCATCGGCATCTAGGACAACCGGCTTATCAACTTCATCTAAAATGCGTACAAACCAATCAATATCTACATCGATTCCCATACCAGGGCCTATGGCAACAGAATCAAACCCTCTTAGGTTTAAATCATCTTTACCTCCAAAAATCATTAATTCCGGGACGATTGTTTGAAACTGGTATGGATCTGAGATTTGGGGAGCTAGAGTAACCAAGCCACTACCAGTTCTCAACGCCGCATAACCAGCCAGATTGATTGCACCAGTTTTACCAATTGTACCACCGATAAGCAATACCTTCCCAAAGTCTCCTTTGTGACTAAACTTATGGAAATGCTTGTGATAAGCTTTAATATCTATTCCTCTTAAAAAGAACCTTTGCTTGGAAAATCTACAAACACTTTCTTCAGAAATACCTATATCTATGACTGCCAATTCCCCTACTTCCCTTGCATGCTCTGGAAAAAGCAAACTTAATTTAGGAAATTGAAATGTAGCAGTGTAGTCAGCTTGAAATGCAATACTATTTTTGGAATAATCAGCTGGAAGCCCAGAAGGTATATCTACTGCAATCTTTACCCCTCCTACATGATTCAGTTTCTGTATCAGGTACATATACCGAGATGCTAATGGTCTATTGATCCCCACGCCAAATACTGCATCGATTATAACAGAATTCTCTTCAATTTCTTGAGTCCAATTAGCATAACCAATCACATTGACCTCAATGGGAAGTCTATGGAAGTTGTATACAAAATCAGCAGAACATTTCTCAAGTACTTCCATACAAACAAGAATTATTGACCTACAATCATTTTGAAGTAGTCGAGCAATTACTAAACCATCGCCCCCATTATTGCCCGGACCTACGAAAACATAAATATGCTTTCTGCTAGAAAAAGACTGCTTTTCATACCAAGTCACAAATGATCTTCCGGCATTTTCCATCAAATCAATAGAGCTTATTCCAGAAAACTGAATGTAAGATTCATCCAGTTGCTTAACATCTTTTCCAGCAATAATAGGAAGCATCATATTAGTCATGTACAGAAGTTTGTAAATCTCTTGGAGGTATTTTTAATAAAATTAAGAATCCTAATCCAACAAAGAAAAACAAACCAAGTGCAAGTGAGCTATTCCTCATAGATCCAGTCATTTGTTCTATAAAGCCATATGAAAATGTACCCAAGACAATGGCAATCTTTTCAGTCACATCAAAAAAACTAAAAAAAGATGCATGATCCGTAGTATGTGCTGGTATCAATTTAGAATAAGTAGACCTAGATAAGGACTGAATACCTCCCATCACCATTCCTACCACAAAAGCCAAAGCGAAAAATTGATATGCTGTTTGTACAAAATATGCAGCACCGCAAATCAATACCCAAATGAATACCATCATTACCAAAGAGGCCTTATTGCCTAAAAGCTTAGAAATTAAAGCGAATAAATAACTCCCTCCGATAGCTACCAGCTGAATGATCAAGATAGTAATGATCAACTGATCACCTGGCAAACCCAGTTCCTTATCACCGAATGTAGCAGCCAAATACATTACTGTCTGTACTCCCATACTGTAAAAAAAGAAGGCAAGCAAAAATCTATTCATAACTGAAGAAGAACGAACCTTATGAAACACCGATCTTATTTCCTTATAGCCTACAAGCAGGAGGGATCGGTTTACTTTTTTATTGTAAGGATTATCTGGCAAATATTTAAATGAAATCTGGGCAAAACCAGCCCACCAAAACCCAACAATCAAGAACGACCACCTAGCTGCTTGACCACCATCTGACAAGTGGAACAAATCTGGAAATTCTATCATCATCAAATTCAAAATTAACAAAATCACACTACCTATATATCCTAGTGCAAAACCTTTGGCACTCAAGAAATCATATTCTTCTTCCTTGGAAATCTCTGGAAGAAAAGCATTGTAAAACACAATACTTCCTGCATATCCAACACTAGCTAAAATCGCACATATTATTCCCCATTCGAGATTGGCTCCATCAAAAAAAAACAGTCCAAGGCACGCCATAGAACCTAGATAAGTAAAGAACTTCATAAACACCAACTTCTTACCACCTGAATCAGCGATTCCAGACAATAAGGGAGATATTATCGCAATCACCAAAAAAGAGAATGAAATAGCATAGGAATACAATACAGTATTGATGATATCTAACCCAAAAAAGTTTACTACATCACCACGCTCTTCTGTAGTAGTTACATTATTAAAATATACAGGAAATATTGTGGAAGTGATTACAAGGCTATAGACTGAATTTGCCCAATCATACATTGCCCAAGCATTATGTATTTTATTTTGCATCTAATTTTCTAAATAGAAGTAACTGTGTATTAAGATAAAATTTAAAATATCTACCCATAAATTTAACAGCAATAATACCATCTTACGGCATAAAGTCAACATGCTTTTCTGATATTATTGATAACTAAAAAATAAACCTTTCGATCATTCCTATACACTATAATTTAATTATTGGCTTCACAGGCAGTTTTATCAATTCAATGTCTATAGCGCATGCTATTGATCAAATTCATGTCATTTCAAATATAAAAGCTAAGTTGAATTAATTTTGTCTATAGTTTCTGGAAAAGTTGAGATCATACTTAGGACATAAATCATAAGTATAGAAATGGGTGAGAAAATTAGTATGCATAAAAAAAGCCACTTCGATGAAGTGGCTTTTCTTGACTTGTTAAATTAATCAGTTCTGTACTCTTCCTACAGAAGCGTAAAGTACTCTTCGAGCATCTACCTCTCTCAATTCAAACTGAATATCCGAAATAGGACCCATTTTTACTTCTCTATCTGCTTTCAGGGAAATAGTTAACATTTCTCTTTCAGTCTCAGATCTTTTATCTTTTTCCTGATTGACCCATAGGGCAATATCAGAAGTATTAATCAAAACATCATTAGCCTGAATTCTAGGTTCTGTACCGTACAAAGCTGTATTCTTCGGCTTACCTACGTACAAATAAGAGATCAATGTTTTCTTCTCCAACTTTTGAAGTTGGGTAGCCTCTGGAATTTTTTGTTCCACAAGCATTTCATTTTCTCTTAAAACCGTCGTAGTCATAAAGAAGAACAACAACATGAAGATAATATCCGGCAAAGCTGAGGTTGGGATGTTTTCCGTTACCTTATTCTTTTTCTTAAACTTCGACATATTAATTACCTCCTATTTTATCTGGTTCAGCAATTGAGATAGCCATTGGAATACCTTCTTTACCTCTATCCTGAAGTTCTTTTTCAGCAGCGGTCTTTCCAGTAAGTGCTCTATACTCTTCGGCTGTAAGGCCTACTCTTTCAGCATAGATTTCAAAATAAGCTCTCTTCACTTTATCCAAAACTTCTAGATAAGTTTCATAAGATGTACCTCTATTTGTTTTGATAGAGACTACAGCTCCACCTTGCATTGGGTGATCTGAAGATTTGGAATCACGATTAGACTGAGCTTTCAAAGATGCTGGAAGGCTATTGAACAATTCCATTGCTTCTGCGTTAGGAGCTCCGAAATTCAGAATAAATGCCTTAATATCATCTGAAAGCTTATCAGTATTGTCTAAATACTCACCTTCCACCAACAATTGATCATTTGCATTGACCAATATATTGAAAATATTTCTCTCATTGAGAGGTATTTCTGGTGGTGGCACATTCGGGTCTTGCTTTGGAGGCAAGATATTGAGAATACCTTTATCCGAAGCAATAGTAGTAGTCACTAGCCAGAAGATCAATAGCAAGAAGGCTATATCAGCCATCGACCCTGCATTGACTTCCTGCGACATTCTGCCTCTTTTGCTTGCCATTACTTGATTGCTTTATTGAGTTCTGTAAATACGATACCCACAAGAGCTACAATAGCCAAGATGTAAGTCGTAACCAAAGTTCCACCAACAAACTTGGTCAAGGTAGGAGTCATGTTGAATGGATCTCCTAGGTATTTTGGTGCTACTTCACTATCAGCAGTGCTGAAGGCAATGAAGAATATGACACCAAGTATTAATATACCTGCACCTGTTTTGGCTAAACTCTTTGGATTATCTAAGGATTTGATCAAAGGCATAACCACTGCCACGATCGTTCCCAAGATAATCAATAAATAAGATACGTATAAGAAAATATCTATAGAATCCATATTGATTGTTTGCTTAAGTTAATAAATAATTAAGAGTTGAAACGAATCAATCAACTAATAATTACTTAGTCAATCTGTGCTTCACAAGGATATCTACCAAAGAGATAGATGCATCTTCCATGTCGTTTACCAAAGAATCAATCTTCGCAACACAGTAGTTGTAGAACAATTGAAGGATAATCGCAACGATCAAACCTGCCACAGTAGTCAAAAGGGCAACTTTGATACCACCAGCTACTAGAGATGGAGAGATATCACCCGCTGCTTCGATCGCATCGAATGCAGAGATCATACCGATTACAGTACCCATGAAACCCAACATCGGCGCAAGAGAGATGAAAAGAGAGATCCAAACTAGACCTTTTTCCAATCTACCCATTTCAACAGATCCGTAAGCGATGATAGACTTTTCTACCATTTCGATTCCTTCAGTGTATCTCATCAAACCTTGAGTAAAGATAGATGCAACAGGACCTTTGGTGTTTTTAGTAACATCCTTGGCTGCTTCGATACCACCTTGCTCCAACGCTTCCTCTACTTTAGCCAAAAGCTTTTTGGTGTTGGTAGTAGAAAGGTTAAGCGTAACGATTCTTTCTAAAGAAACTGCTAAACCTAAGATTAAACAGATCAATACTGGAGACATGAAAGTAGTACCACCTTCGATAAACTTCTCCTTGATAATTTGGTGAAAACCTTTGTCTTCTTCGATGATTTCATCGTCAACGACCGCCGGAGCAACTTCTTCTGCTTCTACGACTTCTGTGGTTTCAACTTCTGCAGAATCAACATCTGCGTCTTGAGCATTCGAGATAACCGGCGATAAAAGGATTCCGGATAGCATGAACAAAGCGATTAACTTTTTCATAATGTAGATTTTAATAGACTTTAAATAAAGGTTAAACGGTTTCTAAATTAATATTGAGATTTTAAAGTTATCATTTTTTAATTTCAAATTGCAAAGGAAACGACCATATTTTTTTTCAATAATTAATTCAGCCTCTTGTTTAGAGATTTGGTTTGCAAGCTAAATTATAGCTTATGAAGTAATTAGACAATTTATTTGAATGGGAATAAAGTAAAGTGAATGGGCTATATTTAAGTTTGACGCTCCTATATCATAACATAACTAAACACGCAAAGGCTTTATCTTTCCCTTTCTTCTTATAACCATGTCAAATATAACTAATTTTTTATTAAATAAAAATCCCAAACCTTTCCCCACGATACTTTCCGAGAAGGCTAAATTTCACCACTGTCAAAACAACAAATCAGCAATGTAATTCATACGCTCATGTCGATATTTTCAAATTCTTGTAGATTCAAAGTTCATAAAACATACTAAAACCTATTTTTAGTAACTTATAAGATAAGTATACCAAAAAGATATTTTCAACTTTTTAAGTAAAAAAAATATGCAAAAACCTGTTTTGAATTTAATCCTATTTCTAGAATCAAAATCCAAGGACACATTAATATGGTGCTGCCATAAATTTAGTAAAGCTTGAAACTTATTATCGAGTATTATCATGAGCACGCGTTTTCTGAGCCGAAAACAACTTATATATTATAACGTGAATCGATTTGTAAAGCTATGAATCAAATCATTATAAAAGATTGTGATGTATTTTAGGAAATCATTAAATATCATGGAGTTTGAATAGAAATCAAGCTGATACAAAATTTTATTCTTACATTTGCACCTTAATTCAATTTTACAATGCAAAATATACGGAATATTGCGATTATCGCACACGTTGACCACGGTAAGACAACCTTGGTGGACAAAATCATCCATGCTTCCAAAATCTTTCGTGAAAACCAACAGTTTGACGATCTTATATTGGATAACAACGACTTGGAAAGAGAAAGAGGTATCACGATTCTTTCCAAAAACGTATCCGTTAGGTATAAAGATCACAAAATCAACATCATTGACACCCCTGGTCACGCTGACTTTGGTGGTGAAGTAGAGAGAGTTTTGAAAATGGCCGATGGTGTTATCCTTTTAGTGGATGCTTTCGAAGGCCCTATGCCACAGACGAGGTTTGTACTTGGAAAGGCACTAGCTTTAGGCTTGACTCCAATAGTAGTGGTAAATAAAGTAGATAAAGAAAACTGCAGACCAGACGAGGTTCAAGAATCAGTTTTTGAACTGATGTTCAACTTGGACGCTACTGAAGAACAACTTGAGTTCACGACGCTTTACGGATCTGCTAAGCAAAACTGGATGGGACCTGATTGGAAAACCCCTACTGATTCTATCCTTCCATTGCTTGATGCGATCATTGATCATATTCCTGCTCCAAAAATCGAAGAAGGAAGTCTTCAAATGCAAATTACTTCTCTTGATTACTCAAACTTCGTAGGTCGAATAGCTATCGGAAGAGTAAAAAGAGGAAGCATCAAAGAAGGTGCTCAGCTTACACTTTGTAAAGCTGACGGTGTATTCAAGAAAGTTAAGGTAAAAGAACTTCATGTTTTTGAAGGACTTGGTAAAAATAAAGTCACTGAAGTATTTGCTGGAGATATCTGTGCCGTAACAGGTATCGAAGACTTTGAGATCGGTGATACCATCGCAGCATTGGAAAATCCTGAGCCGCTTCCTAGAATCTCTATTGATGAGCCTACGATGAATATGCTCTTCACTATCAACAACTCCCCATTCTTCGGTAAGGAAGGTAAGTTTGTAACTTCTCGTCACTTGAGAGACAGGTTGATGAAAGAAATGGAGAAAAACCTTGCTCTAAGAGTTGAGTCAACTGATTCTGAAGATAAGTTCCTAGTTTATGGTAGAGGTATACTTCACTTGTCTGTTTTGATAGAGACAATGAGAAGAGAAGGATATGAATTACAAGTAGGTCAGCCACAAGTAATTTTCAAAGAAATCGATGGTGTGAAAAATGAGCCTATCGAAACTTTGGTAGTAGATGTACCTGAGGCTACAGCTGGAAAAGTAATCGAACTTGCTACTCAAAGAAAAGGTGAACTTCTAATCATGGAGCCAAAAGGTGACTTGCAACACCTTGAATTCAGAATTCCTTCTAGAGGTTTGATCGGATTGAGAAACAATGTATTGACAGCTACTCAAGGTGAAGCTATCATGAACCACAGATTCTCATCCTATGAACCATTCAAAGGTAATATTCCAGAAAGAAATAATGGATCATTGATCTCTATGGAAGCTGGTCAATGTACAGCTTATGCGATAGATAAACTACAAGATAGAGGTACCTTCTTCATAGAGCCAGGTGATGAACTTTATACTGGCCAGGTGATTGGGGAAAACTCAAGAGACAACGATATCGTGGTAAATGTCCAAAAAGGAAAGAAACTTACCAACATGAGAGCATCTGGCTCTGATGACAATACGAGAATAGCTCCTCCTAAGAAATTCTCCCTAGAAGAAGCCATGGAATATATCCAAAAAGATGAGTATTTGGAAATCACTCCTAAATCCATCAGAATGAGAAAAATCTACTTGGACGAGAACGAAAGAGCAAGAATGTCTAAGAAAGACGCTTAATCGTTAAACCAAGTACCAAGTATTCAGTACTAAGAAGACCCCGAAGGAAACTTTGGGGTCTTTTTTTGAACTTTGGGCTTCGGAAGTTCTCGGAATCAAAAACCTCGAAAATATCCATTTTATCAGCAGAAAAGACCTACTAGGTTTCGAAAGCCTGGTAGGCCTTTTGGAATAGCCATGGCTATAAATTTCACTTTACAACTTTCGAAAGCTAGTTTATAACTTCCACTTTTCTTTAATTGCAGTTAATCTACAAGAATCAATTTCATTTGAGATGCGAAACCTCAATTGATACGCTTTCCCATAACTTTCAAACCAGAAGTGATTCCATGTTCCACATGATTTTTTGGGATACTTTGCATGAAAAACAAATCCAGTATCAGGTCTGCCTACATAATCATAGCAAATAAGTTTTTTTACTTTAATATTTTCAAGCTTGTAGTCCATCCCACCCAAGGTAATTCTGTCGTCATAAAAGACTAAGTCAATAGGAAAAGAACCTTTAGGTTTTTCTAATCTATTCCACCTAAAAAACGCCATTGTATAACAAACCATAGATAATGAAACCATCACAACTATTGCAACTAAATAAAACTCAAGGATTAAAAAGAGAATACTACTGAGCAAAATGATCCAACCTATCAAATTAAATCGTTCTTCTAAAAACTCGGCCTTTGAATTTGGCTTAAACACGTAAGTTTGAATTGAATTTTTCATACCACAACTATTTAGCTAAATTATGAAACGGCACCACCCTAACCTTATACCCATCTTTTTCAAATTCATCTTCTTGAGCTAATGTTACTAAAACTGACTCTTTTTGCTCAAAAAACTTCATAGCCTCCCAAAGCCCATCCAGTTCCCGTTTAAGGTTATCAGGGTTTAATTGTACACAAACTTGAACCAATGCGACCAGTCCTTGCCTATCAAAAACAACAAAATCGCACTCTCCTTTTTCAGCAAAGTAATAGATCTCGGGATACAATCTCCTGTAATGTAAGAAAACCATGTTCTCAAATCTCCTCCCATGGTCTTCCGAAAACGACCTTGAATTGGCAGTAACCAATCCTGTATCAATGGCATACACTTTCCTGGCATTCACAAGCTGCTTCCTTTGGGAATAGGAGAATTTGGGTACAAAAAAGAACAACCAACTCTCTTCCAAATAGGAAAAATACTCCATAACTGTACTAGTCGCCTTGATTTCAAGTATTTTCCTTAGATTGTTGCCAGACACAGGTTTGGCGACATTGGATATCAAATAGACCGCTAGGTTTTGAAGGGATTTTATATCTCTCACACCATATCGGACAGCTATATCCCTCAACAGTAAATCATCCAAGAGTTGATGGAGCAATTCTTGTCTTCTGCTTTTGAGATATTCTGGAAACCCTCCCAAGTTCAAATAGTCCATTGTGCTTTCAGCAGACATTTTAAGATCAGCAAATTCACAAAATTGAACATACGAAAAAGGAAACAACTCTCTTGTTACATGCCTGCCAGTGAGTTTTGTTCCCAATTCCCGACTGAGCAAAGAAGCATTAGATCCAGTAATAACCATTTGATAATCGCCTAGATCTAGTTTTTGCCTCACATACCTCTCCCATCCTTCTACCACTTGAACCTCATCAAAAAAAACATCCTTCACTTCTCGCTCTTCTATGATCTTATCTATTTTTTGAAAATCACCAACCTCAAAACCATAAAGTCTTGGATCTTCAAAATTTAAATAAAAAGCATCAGGATAGCCTCCTCTTAACAATTGGACCAAAAGCGTACTTTTACCGCATCGACGTATCCCTGATATGATCAAAGCATGGCTTCGAAGCAAAGGCAAATCCTTCATTTCTGATCTCTCCAACGCTGAGGCATGTCGTTGCAAATCACTCTTTTGATTACTGGCAACTTCTAATAGCAAATCTTTGGATATCATAACGATAACTTTTCTGAAAGTTATCACATTATTTTTTACCAAACAACACTTTTATTGCTTAGTAAACAACACTATTGCATTTTATTAAGAAACACTTTTACAAAATCTTCCGAAAATAATAATTAAACTGGAACTTAAACACTTGGGCTTCTCCATCATGTGCCATTTATCAATAGCTACAGCCTAACAAACAAACCCTAAACCAATAATGAGAACAATTCCAGAAAGATAAAATTCTACATAGAAAACACATCCCAACTAGGAGAATATTCCACCCTATCAAATTGTACCTTTCTTTCAAGAATTCAAATTGACGGTTTGGTTTAAACACATAAGTTTCAACATGAATATCCATGAAGATTAAAAATTCTATTTTACAGATTCTAAAGCTCAACAAATACAAGAAAGAAATGATCTATATCCCAAAAAATATCTTGTAATCAATTGATTTACAGAAACAATAACCCACATCTACTTCACTCAGACAGTTCTAATAGCTGATTAGTTGTAAATAAAAACCTGGAATGTTTGCAGATTTTAGGGATGCATTAAACGATATCCATGCCACTCCCAAATTATTTCACTCATTTACTTAACTCTTTCAAGCTTTTTATGAATTGTCCATTATCAAAAATTAACTTACCAAAAACGGTCTGTTCTATGGTGCCAATATTTCTAATATCTTCCAATGGATTAGAAGTCAATAATATCATTTCGGCATTTTTCCCCACTTCTATTGTCCCCCAAGTCGAATGCTCTCCAAAAAACTTAGCCGCATGATAAGTGGCTGACCTTAAAATGCTATAGTTATCAATCCCAATATCAGACCAATGTAACATTTCCTCATAGATATTAAACCCCGGGGCTTGAAAATGGGTACCTGCATCTCCCCCTATCAATAACAGACATCCAGCATCATATAAGTCCTTTAATATTTTCTTCTTTGCTTCAAACGCACCCTGATTTTTCTCCATTGACCCTTGTATCATCTCAAGACCACCCAATTCATCAATATATGATTTATAATCAGCTTCCCATTTTTTTGTAATTTCTATGGGCAAAAGCTTATAAGTAAACCTGTCTTTATAGCCCTTTGGATACAAAAGATTAGATGTCATAACATCCCAGTCCAATGTAGGACAATTGTAAACCTCATTGAGCTTAGTAATTTGAATTGATTTTTCAATTTGATCATCGCTTTGTAACCAAATATAACCACCTAAATGCTCCACACTTCTAAATCCGCTATGTAGCACTTTATCCATATCTACCATATATGCCTGACCGAACTTTTGATATACAGGAAAGTGACCACAAAAAATCACACCATTCGATTTCGCCGCGGCACTTAGGTTACCAAATGTTTCTTCACTACCAAGACTAAGTAACTTTACGAACCTCTCCTCCGTTTCTTTCATTTTTTTCATCAAACTATCCGCTTGATGAATGGTGTATGATTTGTCCCTCCTGATCAAATGGCTAAAATGTATACTTGGCCTTAAAACTCCGTCTTCAGCATCAATTACTCTTTTGAGTTCATCTTGATCCATTACACTATTCATCACACGCAGATGCAATACACCAGCTGCCAGATTATACTTCAAAAACTCTTCTACTCGATCCTCATCTGGTAAGTGCACATGCATATCTACCAAACTAGGCATCAAGAATTTGCCCTTTGCTGCTATTACTTGCGTTTTACTCTTCTTCTTTGGTTTCAGATTTTTATAATCATCAATGGCTACAATTTTACCATCCTGAACCAAGACGCTCTGAGAAATCAACAAAGTATCACTAGTCATTGGTATCAGGTTGACATCTTTGAAAAGTATTTTTTGAGAAAAACTATTGTTGGTAATCGAAATGAAGCATAATATTACCAAAAGAATGGGTGAGTAAAATTTCAGTTTCATGTTAAAAGAATAAGTTTAAATTCAAGGAAACAAAATAAATCAGCTATAGTCATTATCTTAAAATATAGCCTGACCAGTTCAAAAATCAAAAAATAAACTCAATAAAAAAAGACTGGCAATCAACCAGTCTTTTTAACCTCTTTATATTTCAATTTGTAAATTAATACCTGTAATATTCCGGCTTGTATGGACCTTCTGGTGTCACACCAATATATTCAGCTTGCTCTTGGCTCAAGGTATCCAATTCAACCCCAAGTTTTGCGAGGTGAAGGGCAGCTACTTTTTCATCGAGGTGCTTAGGAAGTACATAAACTCCTGGCTGATATTGATCAGTATTTGTCCAAAGCTCGATTTGAGCCAAAGTTTGATTAGTAAATGAATTTGACATCACAAAAGAAGGGTGACCGGTAGCACAACCTAGGTTTACTAATCTACCTTCTGCCAATACAATGATTTCTTTACCTTCAATATTGTAAAGATCCACTTGGGGCTTGATCACATCTTTGGTGTTTCCATAATTCTTGTTGAGCCATGCCATATCGATTTCATTATCGAAATGACCAATGTTACAAACGATAGCTTTATCCTTCATGGCTCTGAAATGCTCCTCAGAAATAATGTCTTTATTTCCAGTAGCTGTCACGACAATGTCTGCTTCTTTGACAGCATCTACCATTTTCTTTACTGCATACCCATCCATTGCAGCTTGAAGTGCGCAAATTGGATCGATTTCAGTTACTATCACCCTTGCTCCTGCTCCTCTTAGGGATGCAGCTGAACCTTTTCCTACGTCTCCATAACCAGCAACTACAGCTACTTTTCCTGCCATCATCACATCAGTAGCTCTTCTGATAGCATCTACAAGTGATTCTTTACAGCCATATTTGTTATCAAATTTAGACTTCGTTACAGAATCATTCACGTTGATTGCTGGCATTGGTAAAGTACCATTTTTCATTCTTTCATACAACCTATGCACACCAGTTGTAGTTTCTTCTGAAAGACCCTTGATACCAGAAACTAATTCAGGATAGTGATCAAGAACCATATTGGTCAAATCTCCACCATCGTCGAGAATCATGTTAAGTGGCTTTCTGTCCTCACCAAAAAATATGGTTTGTTCTATACACCAATCAAATTCTTGCTCATTGAGTCCTTTCCAAGCATACACTGATATTCCTGCGGCAGCAATAGCAGCAGCAGCGTGATCTTGAGTAGAAAAAATATTACAAGATGACCAAGTGACTTCAGCACCTAAGGCCACAAGGGTTTCGATCAATACGGCCGTTTGAATGGTCATATGTAGACAACCTGCTATTCTTGCACCTTTCAGTGGCTGTGAAGCTCCAAACTCTTCTCTCAACGACATCAAGCCTGGCATTTCGGCTTCAGCCAATTTAATCTCTTTTCTCCCCCACTCTGCTAGTGAAATATCCTTCACTTTGTACTTTACGAATTTGTCAGATTTAATTTCAGACATGCTATTATATTGTTTATGAATTAATTCGGTTTTTAAGTTTTACAAAACTACAGCTTTTTGTACCAAATGTAAAATCTTATTCCTTAATGAACCTAACTTCCTTGAACGCATAAAAGTTTATCATACCAGATTCTTTCTCTATGATTAATTTACCATCATCAGCTATACCCCGAATTTTCCCGAAAAACTCATTTTCATCTGAATATTTACTCCATACATTGAACAGATACATCTGTTTCAAATAACTTTCTTTTAGCTGTTTATGTTTCCCAGACTTCAACATGATATAATTCTGCTCAATCCTATGAACAATCAAATCAAACACTGTCTTTAAGTCAAATTGCCTCTTTGATATATTAATCAAGGATGTGGCATGATCTAGACCTATAGTCCTTTGATTTACATTTAGACCAATTCCTACTACTGAGCCAGAGACTTTTCCTTTGGAAATGACATTTTCAAATAATATTCCACCAACCTTGTAGCCATTTTTGGTATAAATATCATTTGGCCATTTGACTAAAAGCTCTAAATCAAAGTAGGCCAAAGCTTCAACTACGGCTAATGACACCATGATATTGAGATCAAATTGATCCATAGCATTCAGAAACGACGGCTTCAGGACCAAAGAAAAAGTCAGGTTTTCATCAGGAGCACTTTTCCAGACATTCCCTCTTTGTCCTTTTCCATGGGTTTGCTCCCCAGCTATGACAATACTTCCTTCGGTCACTTTGCCAGACTTCAGCATATCCATGGCTAAATCATTGGTCGAGTGACAGACTGGCAGATAAATCACTTCTTTGCCCAGAAATAATGTATTGGCAAGGATTTTATACATTTTTTATAGTTAATTTGTAAATCAATAAAGATATTCATCAAGGCTGTTAAATTCCAGCATTGATATCTTGTAAATTTAAACCAAAAATATGACAGCAGAAGAGCTGAGTAAAGTAATAGTGAAGGGGATGGAGGAGAAAAAAGCTTCCAAGATCGTGCTGATGGATCTCAGAAATGTTAAAAATTCAATGACAGATTTTTTTATAATTTGTTCGGGTAATTCTGACACACAAGTAGAGGCTATAGCTGATTCCGTAGAAGATTTTGTATACAAATCCCATAAAGAAAAACCGTGGCGAATAGAGGGTAAAAGCAACAATCAGTGGGTATTAATTGATTTCACCAATGTGGTAGCACATGTATTTCTGAAGGATCAAAGAGAATTCTTTGCACTGGAAGAGCTGTGGGGTGATGCAGTAATCACCAGAATAGATTAGGATTTTTATTGAACTTTCTACTTCCATATTCGTTTTAAAAAAAATTATATAAGGCAACAAATTCCTAGCGATGAGCGAAAATAATAAAAGTAAAAAATTCATTCCAAAAACACCACAAAAGCCAAATGTCCAACTTTGGTTGATCATCACTGCTGTCATTGTGCTGATTGGTGTGACGTGGTTTCAAAAAAGCAATACAGTAATCAACATTACTAAAAGTAAATTTGAGGATATTTATTTGGCAAATGATGTATCAAAAGTAATGATCATCAGGAACCAAAACAGGGTCGATGTCACCTTGAAAGAATCAGCACTCGAAAATGAGCGATACAAAAGTGAACTGGAAGGTAAAAGTCCTTTCTTCAACCCAACAGGGCCACACTACTCTGTAGAGGTAGCAAGTGCTGAAAAGTTTGCTTCAGATTTTGAAGAACTAGAATCAAAAGTACCCGAGAATCAAAGGATAGGCTACAATGTCAAGAACGAAGAATCCTGGGGCAGCTGGTTCACTAGCTTTGGATTTATGATTTTGCTTTTCGTTCTCTTCTGGGTGATGATGAGAAGAATGGCTGGTCCAAGTGGTCCTGGAGGTCAAATTTTCAATGTTGGAAAATCAAGAGCTCAACTCTTTGATGCCGAAAATAAGGTAAAAATCACATTTGACAATGTGGCTGGCCTTGATGAAGCCAAAGAAGAAATTCAGGAAATCGTTGAATTCTTGAAAAATCCAGGGAAATTCACCAAGCTCGGTGGTAAAATTCCTAAGGGAGCACTCTTAGTAGGTCCTCCAGGGACAGGTAAGACTCTCTTAGCAAAAGCAGTAGCTGGTGAAGCTGGAGTACCATTTTATACACTATCAGGCTCTGATTTCGTAGAGATGTTTGTTGGGGTAGGCGCTGCACGAGTAAGGGATTTGTTCAAGCAAGCCAAAGAAAAAGCACCTTGTATCATCTTCATTGATGAGATAGATGCCATAGGTAGATCAAGAGGCAAAGGTCAGATGCCTGGATCAAATGATGAAAGGGAAAACACGCTCAACTCATTGTTGGTAGAAATGGATGGGTTCGGTACAGATACTGGGGTCATTGTATTGGCTGCTACAAATAGACCAGATGTGCTTGACTCTGCATTGCTGCGTCCAGGACGTTTCGATAGACAAATTAGCATTGACAAACCTGATATCGTCGGAAGGGAAGCGATTTTCAAAGTTCATTTGAAACCTATAAAAACTGTTACAGATGTCGATGCTAAAAAGCTTGCTGCCCAAACCCCAGGTTTTGCAGGTGCTGAAATCGCCAACGTGTGTAATGAAGCCGCACTTATCGCCGCAAGAAGAAACAAAGAAGCTGTTGACATGCAAGATTTCCAAGATGCGATTGACAGGGTTATAGGTGGATTAGAAAAGAAAAATAAAATTATTTCTCCAGAGGAAAAGAAAATTGTCGCCTATCACGAAGCAGGCCATGCTGTTGCTGGCTGGTTCTTGGAACATGCTGATCCTTTGGTGAAAGTAAGTATAGTACCAAGAGGTGTTGCCGCTCTAGGTTATGCACAATATCTCCCTAAAGAGCAGTTCTTGTATCAAACAGAACAACTAATCGACGAAATGTGTATGACACTAGGAGGTCGAGCTGCTGAAGAGATCGTATTTGGAAAAATCTCTACTGGTGCACTATCTGATCTTGAAAGAATTACCAAAATGGCTTATTCTATCGTATCCATTTATGGTATGAATGAAAAAATCGGAAATGTTTCCTTCTATGATAGCAAGAGTTCTGAGTACAGAATGTCAAAACCATATTCTGAAAAAACATCCGAAACTATAGATGAGGAAGTGAGAAAGCTAATAGGTTTTGCTTATGAGCGAACAATCAAGCTACTTACAGAAAGAAAAAATGAGTTAGAAATTCTAGCTAAGGAACTGCTTGAAAAAGAAATCTTGTTCCAAACAGATCTGGAGAAACTCATCGGAAAAAGACCATTTGGTAAAGAAACTACCTACGAAGCTTTTACAAGAAAAATAGAAGCCAATGAAAAGGCAGCAGCAGAAAAAGCGGCTTTGGACGCTGAAAAATCTGTAGAAGAATCTTCACAAGTTGGAGAAAATAAAGATTAATAACCATCTAAATGTGATCCACTCGCATTAATAATGCGTAGACAAAAAGTATCACAGATGTATTAAAACAATAAAGCCTGTCCAAATGGTCAGGCTTTATTGTTTATATGCTTCTCATAAGAAATTAAACTTTAAACATTGAGCTTACTTCTTATCACCTAATTTCCCTTTGTTCGAGTCAGAGCTACTACCACCATCATTCCCAGCAATGGACGACCTCATGTCTGTATCAGATTTGATATTCTCCATTCTGTAGTAGTCCATCACACCGAGTTTTCCTGATCTAAATGCCTCTGCCAAAGCTTGAGGAACTTCTGCTTCGGCCTCGATTACCTTGGCACGCATTTCCACTGATTTGGCTTTCATCTCTTGCTCTAATGCTACTGCCATAGCTCTACGCTCTTCCGCCTTTGCTTCAGCAACTTTCAAGTCCGCAGAAGCCTGATCGATTTGAAGTTTTGCACCGATGTTGGTCCCCACATCAATATCAGCGATATCAATAGAAAGAATTTCAAAAGCCGTACCTGCATCCAATCCACGTTCCAAAACGAGCTTAGATATTTTGTCAGGGTTTTCTAGTACACTTTTATGATTCTGAGCCGAGCCAATGGACGTTACTATACCCTCACCTACTCTTGCCAAAATAGTATCTTCCCCAGCACCTCCGACAAGCTGTGCGATATTCGCTCTCACAGTGACTCTCGCTTTTGCTATCAGCTGAATCCCATCTGCGGCTACTGCTGCCACATTTGGTGTATTGATCACCTTAGGATTTACTGATATTTGAACCGCCTCAAAAACATCCCTCCCTGCTAAATCAATCGCTGTTGCCTGCTTGAAACTCAAATTGATATTTGCTTTATCCGCAGAGATCAATGCCCTGATGACATTAGGTACATTACCTCCTGCCAGATAGTGTGTTTCTAATTCATTGGTAGTCAAATCCAACCCAGCCTTAGTGGCAGTAATCAGTGAATTGACGATAATACTTGGCGGTACTTTTCTGATACGCATCCCAATCAACTCTCCAATTCTAACCTTTACCCTAGCAAAAATTGCCGTTATCCAGAGATTGACTGGTACGAAGTACAAGAAGACAAAAAGAAGGATCAGCGAGCCGAATGCTGCAAATATAATAATGGCCGAACTTGAATTTTCCATGTTTTAACTTTTTACAATGATAGTATTATGATCCAATTTAGTAATAATTAATTTTTGTCCCACTGAAACATAGCCAGAATCTGATTTTACTTCTAAAATTTTCTCTCCAAAAGATCCCTTTCCAATCGGTCTCAAATCCGAAATGGCTATTCCTTCCATCCCTATCTCAAGCCCATCCATTCTTCCATCAAAACTTCGTCCCTCTACTGTATCTTGAAGAGCAAATTTAGTCCAGACTCCTGATTTAAATCCATAGATGATCGCTCCTAAATTTAGTATAAAAGCCATGGAAAAAACCAACCATGCAACATTCGACTCCAAAACTGAAAATCCATAAATTACACCAACTGCCGAGATCGCAAATCCCATCACTCCAATAATCGTAGTGCCTGGTATAAAGAAAATCTCAGTAAGGATCAATATCAAACCTATCCCCACAAGTGTGAGTAAAACCATCCAAATCATGAAATTTATTTTTTAGCTTTTAACAGTTCTTAAACTTATGAAATTCAATCATATAATCCTCAAAAATAATCGCATCATTTTAAATTTTGACTCAAAATCAGCATCCTAAAAACTAATTTTTGGTTTAACGAAAATAATTATAGTTACAGCATATTTACATCTGAATTTTATAGATATATTCGTAGCAAAAATCCAACTCTAATATATGAAGAAAGCATTACTCAAATCAGTCCCACTGCTTTTAATTTCAGTACTGGGCATTACCCTCAACTCCTTTTCTCAAACACTTAAATCACCGCCCGAAGACAAAGCATTAGTTTATTTTGTAAGGTCAAACGGAACAGGTGCATTGATCAATTTCAAATTCTTTGATGGTGAAAAGTATCTAGGGAAATTTAATGGTATGAAGTACTTCATCTATGAATGTGAGCCTGGTGAACATGTATTTTGGGCAGCATCTGAAAATAGATCTTTTGTAGAAGCTGAACTCCAAAGTGGAAAAACATATGTTATTGACGTAAGACCAACACCTGGAGCTATGAAATCGGCAGTAAAATTAATACCAGTAACTGCTGACAATGCGAAAGCCATGAAACATATCAATAAATTGATTTCTAAGAAAGAGCCAATTGATTTAGATGCTAAAGATTTTTCTAACGAAGCAGAAGACCTTGATTTTTTTATACAAAACGGCTTAAAAAAATACATGAATGACCGATCAAAAGAAAAATCTATAACTCAACTAAAACCCGAGCATGCACACAACTAACAAGATTATCAGTAAATTATTATCAGCTTCATTAATCATGATCATGCTGATTTTGTCAAATATTGCAACTGCACAAAACCTAAGTTCTGAAAAAGGAACGACATCACTAGGGATAGGTTTAGGCCTACCTTATGGTGGAATCATAGGAGGTAAGCTAAGCCATAATGTTCAAGACAATTTTTCTATTTTCGGTGGACTGGGATACAACTTTATTGGAGTAGGTTTCAATGCAGGTTTGACATACACTGTCCCTACCGAAAAACTAACGGAATTGTACTTCACAGGCATGTATGGATATAATGCAGTCATAAATATCGAGGGAATGCCTCAATATCAAAAAACTTATTATGGTCCATCTCTAGGCTCAGGATTGAAATTTAACTCTAGAAGAAAAAAGGGCTCTTATTGGGATTTAGGTATCATGATTCCAATCAGAGGATCTAATTATAAAAATGACATAGAGGATATTGAAAACAATCCGATGATTACCATAGAAACTAAGCCTTGGCCAGTTCAGTTTTACTTTGGGTATAATTTCACCATAGGATCAAAAAATTAACATTAAAAATCCCAAAAGATTCAAACTTCTTTTGGGATTTTTTTTACCCAAACAGTCCTGAACTCAGGTAACGATCTCCTCGATCACATGTAATACACACAATAAAGCCGTGTTCTAGCTCCTTAGATAACTCAAGAGCTGCATGCAAAGCTCCTCCACTACTCATACCCGCCAAAATCCCCTCCTCTATAGCCATTCTCCTCGTCATTGATACTGCTGCCTCTTCACTTACGTCTATTATCATATCAACCCTTGATTCGTCATAGATTTTGGGCAAAAACTCAGGTGACCATCTTCGGATCCCTGGGATGTTCGAACCTTCAGTTGGTTGCGTCCCAACTATTTGAATAGCCCTATTTTGTTCTTTGAGGTATTTCGACACTCCCATGATAGTCCCCGTTGTCCCCATAGCTGAGACAAAATGACTTACCTGACCCTGAGTATCTCTCCATATCTCAGGCCCTGTAGTATGATAATGTGCTAGATAATTATCTTCATTTGAAAACTGATTTAGCATAAAATATCCGTCACTTGCTACCATTTCTTCTGCCAAAGTCCTCGAATATTCTATTGTCTTTTCGGCAGGTGTCAAAATCACTTTTGCACCATACGCTTCCATGGAAAGTATCCTTTCCTTCGTAGAGTTGTCGGGCATCACCAAAGTCATACTTACCCCTAAAAGATTCGCCACCATAGCCAATGCTATACCAGTATTCCCGCTAGTAGCTTCTACAAGCCTATCTCCCTTTTTTATATCTCCTCGATCTAGTGCTGACTTAATCATGTGAAAGGCCGCTCTATCTTTGACGCTCCCAGCAGGATTTTGCCCCTCTAGTTTACAAAAAATCCTTACCTCTTTATTATAAGAAATATTAGAAATCTCCACAATTGGAGTGTTGCCTATCAATTCAAATAGTCTCATGATTTTAATTTTAAAGCTTGCACTCAGCTTTCTTGATCATTCTTAAACACATACATATCTGTCTGATTCTTTCCTGCATCATGCATTTTGGCTTGATAATATATCTTACTATTAGCAGGGATACTTTTGGTAAGCCATACATTTCCACCGATGACAGAGTTTTTACCGATGACGGTGTTACCACCTAATATGGTCGCTCCTGAATAGATCACTACATTATCTTCAATAGTAGGATGACGCTTGATATCAGCATCCTCCTTGTGAACACTCAGAGCTCCTAAAGTCACTCCTTGATAAAGCTTCACGTGGTTTCCAATCACAGTAGTCTCGCCTATGACGAGTCCAGTACCATGATCTATACAGAAATGGTGACCGATACTTGCACCTGGATGTATATCTATTCCTGTCTTACTATGTGCATATTCTGTGATGATTCTTGGTATCATCTTCACGCCCAAAAGATACAATTCATGGGCAATCCTGTACGCTGCAATCGCATAAAATCCCGGATAGCATCTTAGGATCTCTGCTCTAGATTTCGACGCAGGGTCACCAGCAAACATAGCATCCACATCTTGATGGATAAGATCAAAAACACTAGAAAGTTGATCAAAAAACAAATCACTCAATATTTCCCCATCTCCTTGGTGTAAATGTTTGTTTTTACATAAGATATCAGCTAATTGATGCTTAAGTACCAATAGGTTTTTTTCAACATCTTGCTCATTGAGAAGTACCTCCAAAGTGAACTCAGGAAAAAGAAGACCCAATAGTGAGTCAAAGTAAGTCTGAATCAATTTAGGAGAAGGACACTCGGGACAATCTTGATGTGATTTAAATATTTTTTCAACTAACGACTTCATTTTTTTGGGGTGGTTTAAGATCAAAAAACAAAACCCACACGGATCACATATGGTTCATTGTAAGGTGATCTTAAGTTGTCATGCATTAAATTATAAAGGAGGGTAAAGTTGGCCCCACCTCTATTTCCGAAAGGGGTAAAATAACCTGCGCCTACAAAAAATGATGGAACCCACTCTCTATTGAATTCATTAGTATTCCTATTAAATAAATCAAAATTCAATGCTTCATATTCCGTATGAGCAAAAATATTAGGCAATACATTGTATCTTAAAAAGGTCCTTCCACCATAAAGACTCCTATTTCCACTTGCATTGATAAATCTTCTGTCGTCGAAGTATTGATATGTCACTCCAACTCCACCCGAAAACTTGTCCGTAATCATTGCTCCTACCAAAGGAGAAACATCAATAAAAGTAATCGTCCCAAATTGAGCTGCAAAATTACCTCCAAAATACAACCTATCCACTAATGGAGGGTTCTCTTCTGGATCGATGTATCGTTGAGCTTTTGCACTTTGCACTTGTATAAATACACTTAAAAACAAAGTACATGAAAATACGAAAAGATTAATCTTGGACAATGACATATAGATCTTCTGTTTTTTTCTTCATGAGATATCTTTCACGAGCAAACTTCTCTAAGAGTTCTGTATTGCTCATCAATTCCTCTCTATCTTGACGGACTTTTTCTTTTCGCTCCAAAAGATACTCCTTTTGATTCTCAAGATCATTGAGCTTGGAACTCAGTTTGAAATGTGTTAGAAAATCATTTGAATCTATAAAAACCATCCATAACACAAACAAAGCTGTGAATATGAAGTAAAAATTCTTGGTATATTTAAGATACTTTTTCATGTGATCAAGATTTGTATTCAACTGCTACTCTAAATGATATGCTTGAAACTAGGCGAATAATACTGAAAATCGAATCTATCATTTTAAATTTTCTAACAAATCTAATATTCAACTTTCTGAAATGAGCATTCATTTCATCGGATCAATACTCTTCACCGTACCTCACCAGTATTTTACAGAACAAATATAGACAATTTGAAAGTATAGAAAAACCTCATAACTAACTACTTTGAAATAAACAGTCTTTCTCGTACAATGATTGTATAAGGTTTTATTTAAATATTTGAAGACGCCTTGATGTAGCTGCTTTTCAAAAGGCAACAATTACATCATGTCTAAATCTAAAAACATCACGATAATGCTTGCTCCATGTCTTCTATAAGATCTTCCAAATTCTCTAACCCTACAGATAGTCTTATCAAATTTTGAGGTGTCTTGGTATTTGGACCTTCGACAGCGGCTCTTCGTTCGATCAAACTCTCTACACCACCCAAGCTCGTGGCATTGGTATAGTACTTCAATTTCCCTATTACTTGATCAGCATATGAAGCATCTCCCTTTACCAAAAAAGACAACATTCCCCCATATCCTGACATTTGACTAGCCGCAATCTCATGTCCTGGATGATCTTCCAAACCTGGATAATATACCTTTTCTACATTTTTGTGAACTTGTAAAAATCTAGCGATATCAATGGCATTGCGCTCATGTCCTTTCATTCTATATGGAAATGTCTTGATACTGCGAGTCAACATATAGCAATCAAATGGAGAGGGGACAGCCCCTCCTGTAGTTTGCACAAGTCTAACACGACCCCACAATTCATCAACATGCTTTGTAACTAAAGCCCCACCAAGAATATCGCTATGTCCGCCAAGGTATTTGGTTGTGCTATGCATCACTATTGACGCGCCTAAGTCAAGCGGATTTTGAAATGCCGGAGTTGCAAATGTGTTGTCACATACTACTGGAATATCTTTGATCTTTGCAATCTCACAAATTGCCCTAATATCTGAAATTTTCAAAAGTGGATTAGAAGGAGTTTCAAGCCATATCAGTTTTGTATTTTCCTTGATATACTTCTCCACTTGCTCTGGATGTGTCATATCTACAAAATCAACTGACAAAACTCCCTTAAAAACATCAACCAATAAATACCTCAAACCATGGTACATATCATCTGGGGCAATCACATGGCTACCTGCAGGAAGTGCTTGGAACACACTCATACCTGCTGCATTTCCGGAAGAAAACGCAGCTGCTTCCTGACCACGCTCTAGTTTAGCTAGTACATTTTCCAAAGCAAGCCTGTTTGGATTGGATGCTCTTGTATAGATCACTGAATCAGCGTGATGCTCAAATGTGGTCGATAGGGTGATTGGCTGCACAGCTGGTCGGTGGCTATCCGTGATTTTGGTGCCTGCATGTATTGCGATAGTTTCGATTTTCATCCTGTGATAATTAATTTTAGTATAGAACAACTAATACTTATTGATAAAGAGGTGAGAACCATCTTGTATATTCCTTCGGTGAAATCCACTAGGAAAAGCCACAATGTATATTCAAATCTAGCTCTCCTCATTTAATGCACCTTAAATAAACCTCAGGTGCTTTTCAATATTGTAATTTGGAATATCAATATGATTTCTGGTTGACAATCTCTAGGATCGGCTGACCAGAAGCTCCATTTGGTAGACGAGTGCCTAGCATAATCGCAAGGGTTGGTGCGATATCCGTTATGGTTGTGTACCGTGCACTTTTTCCTGACTTCACATTCCACCCCATCATCACTACTGGCACATGGGTATCGTAAGTGTACCCAGTTCCGTGTGTCGTTCCTCTAAATGAACTACTCAACCATGCAGGCTCCAAAATCAGCAACAAGTCTCCAGACGCTTTGTGATTATACCCCATTTGCAGTAAAGAACTTTTTCCTTTGACATATTCATTTCGCCTCATATCAGCTGCTGTATAGACTTCCTTGACACCATCAAATCCTAACAAGAAATCAGCTAAAGCCCTTTGAACATCTTCTACCTTTACACCTTTTTCTTTGGCAAGATCATGGTTGATAAACACTTGTTCGTTGGAATAGTTGACAATCCAATTTCCCTCACCAAACATCTGAGAAGTAAAACCTCTCATTTGTGTCAGCACAAACCTCGTATTGAAGTTACCAGAAGGGACATTTTCGGACTGCATATAATTTACAATGTCCGCCACGGCATGGTCAGCTGTCAAAAATACCAGGTACTCCCCTGCGCCATATTCATTGTCCAAGAAATCAAAAAACTTCTCTAAATCCCTATCCAACCTCAAATAATTGTCCTCCAGCTCAACAGAACTTGGTCCAAACCTATGTCCTATATAATCTGGGGAAGAAAAACTGATTGCAAGCAAATCCGTCTCCCCTCTTTTCCCAAGCTGCTCTCCTTCGATGGCCGCATAAGCCATTTCTAGAGTCATAGTATTCCCGAAAGGTGTCGTAGAGATCAATCCATATTCACCATTGTCTTCCATGAGAGCTTTCAAATCGTAAGGAAAAGCGGTGTTATCTTTACCGATGAATGGACCTTCAAAATCATTATCATCTTCAATGCTTTGCACATAAGTGTCTATAGGGAAAAGCGTTTCCCAAGTACCACTCAAGTATTCATCCGCCAACTTTTTTTCATTGAATGCCTTCACCCATGCAGGAAGCTCTTCATAATAATATGTAGAAGTCATGAACTCCCCTTTCTTGCTATCAAACCAATAAGCATCCCCCAAGTGACCCGCTGGAAGCGCCGCTCCCCTATCTTTTATAGCTATACCCACTGATTTTGACCGCTTGTTGGTCGCAAATCTCAACTCATCTGAAATGGTGGTAGACTTCATATTTCTTGGCGAAATTTTACCATTACCTTCGGTCCCTCCGACCGCGCTTACTGTACTATCACCAGCACAATAAATAGTTCTCCCTAAACTCCTCACATACCAATCGTTGGCAATAATACCATGCGTGGCAGGAGTAGTCCCCGTATAAACAGAGGCGTGACCAGGACCTGTGTAGGTCGGTATGTAATTGTAATGGGCATTGGTCATCATAAAACCTTCATTCATCAATCTCTTGAACCCTCCCTCTGTGTACCGCTCTTGGAACTTATAAAAATACTCTTGTCTCATCTGATCTACTACAATGCCTACTACGATCTTAGGCTTATTGGATTCTGATGAGACTTGGGCTGTAGCAATAGTATCTAGGGTAAGAAAGCTAAAAAGTGCTAATAATAAATTTTTCATATCTGTGTATTTGTTTCAATTTGGACAAATATAAGCAATCCTACCAAAGGCTATGACACAAGTCATGTAAGAATAAATTTCAAACACATTGAGTCTTAAATTTGACCAGTGGTTTTAACATGTTAAAAATGAAATGTATCTTTCCTATTCGTTTTAGCTAAATTAAATTTATGAAAAGGAAATCATTACAAGTTTTACTTGTAGCTATCATTTCAATATTTGAAATTGCTTCTGTTCAGGCACAAACATGGTTTGACGACGGACTAAGCCCAGAGTTCCATAAAGGGAGACGTGACCTTTTTCGAGAGAAACTCCCTGAAAATGCTGTGGCCGTTTTCTTCACCAATCCCACAAGAAACAGGTCCAACGACACGGAGTTCGACTTCCGACCCAACTCCGACTTTTACTATTTGACAGGGTTTAGAGAACCAAATGCAGCTCTGATTATTTTCAAAACCCCACAAAACATTGATGGAGAAGTGGTTTCAGAAATGATTTTTGTACAACCAAGAGATCCAAGGACTGAGCAATGGGATGGAGAAAGACTAGGAATAGAAGGTGTAAAAGAGAAGTTAAAGCTCAACCATGTATATCTCAACAGTGATTTTCTTAAATCACCTGAAGTAGATTTTTCACAATTCTCTCAAACGCTCGCATTCAATACCCCAGAAATAGAAGGCGGCAGGCATAATGCTATCTTGAAATCAATGGTTGATTCTTTCAAAGCAGTCAATCCTAGTCCAGCAAGACCTGCTGATCAGATTTTGAATCAAATCATGCACCAAATGAGAGGTGTAAAAACCGCTGAAGAAATCGAAATGATCAAAAAAGCGGTTGAAATATCAGGAAAAGGCCATATAGAAGCCTTCAAATCAATCCAACCTGGTGTATCAGAAAGGGCGATACAAGGAGTCCATGAATTTGTACATAAAGCGCTAGGAGCTGAATACGTGGGCTATGGATCTATCGCTGGAGCTGGAAACAACTCCACCATACTTCACTATGTCTATAACAGTGTAAGAGATTTGCAAGAAGGTGTGATCCTGATGGACATAGGAGCTGAATACCGGGGCTATTCAGGAGACATCACTCGTACAGTCCCTATCAAAGGCAAGTTCTCTCCTGAAGAAAAAGCCATCTACGAAATCGTCCTCAAAGCACTCGAAGAAAGCACCAAGGCCAGCAAACCAGGAACTGACTTCAGAGCCATCGGGCAAATTTCAAAAGAAATCGTGGATGAAGGACTTGCCAAACTTGGCATCATCAAAAAAGGAGAAAACCACAGCTACCTACCGCATGGCATTAGCCATCATTTGGGTTTGGACGTACATGATAGAGGTGGATATGGTCCATTAGAGCCAGGGATGATCTTTACTATAGAGCCAGGCATCTACATTCCAGAAGGATCAGATTGCGATCCAAAATGGTGGGGTATTGGCATCCGTATAGAGGACAACATTTTGATAACAGAAAATGGTTATGAGAACCTTAGTGAATTTGTTCCAAGAACTGTGGCAGACATCGAAAAGGTAATGAAAGAGGAAGGTGTGTTGCAGAAGTTGATGAAATCGATGGAGTAATATAGAGCATTGTACAAAGTATCAAGTACGAAGTACCAAGTATTAAAAACAAAGTATGATGTACATTGAGGCAAAAGTAAGTGTAAGATTAAGCAAGTTGAATTAAATATGTAATAAAACAAAAACTTCATAGAAATCGCCTTAGGAAAACCCTTCGAGGGTTCGGGGTTGAATAAAATTTATTTAATCAAATTAGACCAATGGCCTTAGAAAAAGATTAACCCTCGAAGGGTTCTTGTGCTCAAGGATTGTAAAAGTGATTTCCCTGAACAAAACCGCTGATTCATTTAGATTCAGCGGTTTTTATTTTTTACCTAAAATCTGCAAGAGAATATTGTTTTCGATTGATTTATAGCAACAATAGATCTTCTAGGTTTAACTGGCCCACTTACTTTAAGTGATTGGTAATCAATAAAAACCTAAAAGGTCTGTGGATTTTATGAAATCCTTAAATAAAGTATATTGCCCTTTCAGAGCACAATTAAGTGAGATGTATTTACACGCTAGGCTTCTCCTAGCGTTAGCATATGAAAGGCTTTCAGCCTAAATAAGCTCATAGGACAAAATAAAAATCCAAATATCTCATCTATATTTCAATTGTATTTCAACCTTATTTCCACTCATATTTCCATTATATTTCCAAAGTATTTCAAAAAATATTTCAATAGTATTTCACAACTCATGAATTAGGCTTCTTCCATTCAGGGACAATTTGAAAATACTTTTCATGCCACTAACCAGCCTAAAGAAAAAAGGGATACGGAAATGTGAGTTTTGAAATTGTAGATTACAATACTTTGTACTTAATACATCGTACTTCGTACTTAACACATCGTACATGGTACTTCATCACTCAACATCCCACTTAATCTTTCTTTTTCAAATCCCCTCTCTTGATAGATTGGATAAATTGTGACCAGGCAAATGGATCAAGCAACCTGAATGGTCTCGGACCATATCGATCCTGAATCTGCATAATCTGACCTTGTTGGAATCCTCGGAAATTTTCATTCCCAGATGCTGGCATGTTTTCAGCCCAACGCAACAAAGTCTCTGGACTCAGACTACCTCGGGAATCTATGGCCATTGGCGCTTCATAGTTTATTGCCAATACAGCTCGTTTGAATTCCTCTTCTGTAGGATAAGGCATCACTTCAATCTCTGCTAGAGACATTTCATCATCTTGCATGGTCAAGATCAAACTGATTTTATCTTCTGCCACATTATCAGGAACAGCAAAAACTTGACGTTTCAATCCGATGAAACTAAATACAACTGAATCACCTTCCAATACTGGCATGGAAAAATATCCAAATCTACCTGAGCTCGTGCCCCTCCCTTTTTTAGGCACATAGATATTGACACCAGGTACGGCATCTGTGCTATCAGCATTGAGAACAATACCTGACAACTGAATCACTTTTCTATCCTTCTGATCTTGAGCTTGCGCTGGCTTAAAAAAGACCACCAAAAATAACAAAATCGAAAATGAAGCAATATTTTTTATAATTGTGTCCAAATTTTAGCGTTTTATTTTATTTACGGCCTAAATTTAGGCTATGTTTAAATCACGGTATAATAATAGCCTATTTTCACATCATTTACTTAATTCATAACCGAATTTCTCTGTTAAAAGTTATTAATGAGACTTAAAAACATCAGTTTGAGTTACGGAATGCGGATATTCAAAGCATTATCCGAAGAACCTCGTGTAAGGATCCTTCACTTGCTCATTCAAAACAAAGAACTCTCGATTTCTGATCTTGAACATATCTTAGATTTCACTCAAACGAAGACAAGCAGGCATTTGATATACCTAAAAAACGCAGGCTTGGTAGCAAGCAGAAGAGTGGATCAATGGACTTTTTACTACATATTAGATGAAGCAATTGAAATCATTCAGCAGACTTTTAAGTTTATTCAAAAAGACCCTAATCTTATCAAAGATCAGGAAGTTTACCAAATCTTATTTTCCAACAGAGAACTTGCCATAAACAAGATTCAAAACAACCCATACAGAAAGTAGCAGCTTTGAAAAAATACCAACACATTTTCTTTGACTTAGACCATACCCTCTGGGACTATGATCGCAATGTACAAGAATCTTTATCAGAGATTTTTGATCATTTTGAATTAATTAACTTCGGCATCACGAATGCTGCTCATTTCATAAAGGGCTTTTATCAAGTTAATTACAAACTCTGGGATCTATACAACCAAGGTAAAATTGATAAAATTGGCTTAAGGGAATCCCGCTTCAGGTTGATATTCGAAGAGATCAAAGCTACATCACTTGAAATACCTTCGGAGCTTGAGCTCGATTTTATGCACAGGACCTCCACGAAGCAGCATTTGCTTCCTTATGCATTGGAGATATTGGAATACCTAAAACCCGGATATCCCATGCACATCATCACCAATGGCTTCAATGAAAGCCAAGAAAAAAAACTCATCGCATCTGGGCTGACTCCTTATTTTGATTTGATCATCACCTCTGAGACAACTGGTCACAAAAAGCCAGATGCTAGGATTTTTCATTATGCCTTGGAAAAACTAGGAGTCACCAACGACAAAGTCCTAATGATTGGTGACAATCCCAATTCTGACATTCTAGGTGCTATCAATGCCAATATTGATCAAGTGTACTTCGACCCTTCGGGAAAAGGCTGCGATTATAAGCCTACTTACACCATTTCACATTTGAAGGAATTGGAAAGTTTACTATAAAAACACCAACTTTCACTCTAATTTTAAAACAGGCTGAAATTCAAAAATCATATAAAATCCATTGATCCAAAGGCATTCCAGTCCATGTTGCTTATATTTGTAACATTCAGAAATCATATAAAATCCAAATAGAAATGCTTAAAGGTTTTTTCAATGTTCCGGCACCGAAAAACGAACCGGTAAAAGCTTATGCACCTGGGTCACCAGAGAGAGCTGAGCTTCAAAAGACACTAAAAGAATTGCGATCTCAAGAAATCGATGTACCTATGTACATCGGATCTGAAGAAGTGAGAACTGGCAATAAAAAACCCATGTCTCCCCCACACGATCATCAGCACATCTTGGGATATTTCCATGAAGGTGATGCATCCCACGTAGAACAAGCCATCAACGCAGCTCTAGGAGCAAAAGCCGCTTGGGAAACGATGGAATGGGAACAGCGCGCAGCTATTTTCCTGAAAGCTGCAGACCTTCTAGCTGGACCATATAGAGCAAAAATCAATGCTGCTACCATGCTTGGTCAATCTAAGAATGCTTTTCAAGCAGAGATTGATGCTGCATGTGAGTTTATAGATTTCTTAAAGTTCAATGTACAATACATGACCGAAATCTACGCACAGCAGCCTCCAGTATCAGGTGATGGCGTATGGAATAGAGTAGAGCAAAGACCATTAGAAGGTTTTGTATTCGCATTGACACCATTCAACTTCACCGCAATTGCAGGAAATCTCCCAACTTCTGCAGCCATGATGGGTAATACCATCGTATGGAAGCCTGCTTACACACAAATCTATTCTGCAAAAGTTCTGATGGATGTGTTCAAAGAAGCGGGAGTTCCTGACGGAGTAATCAACCTGATCTATGTAGATGGCCCAACAGCTGGAGACATCATTTTCAATCACCCAGACTTCGCTGGAATCCATTTCACCGGATCTACAGGAGTTTTCCAACATATCTGGAAGACAATCGGTGAAAACATCTTCAAATACAAATCATACCCAAGAATCGTAGGAGAGACTGGTGGAAAAGACTTTGTCATTGCGCATAAATCAGCGAATCCAAAAGCAGTAGCTGTAGGATTATCAAGAGGAGCTTTTGAGTTTCAAGGTCAGAAATGTAGCGCTGCTTCAAGAGCCTATATCCCAAACAACATCTGGGCTGATGTGAAAAAATACTTGCTCGAAGACCTTTCATCCATGAAAATGGGACCTACAGAGGATTTCTCCAACTTTATCAATGCTGTAATAGATGAGAAATCATTTGACAAAATCAGCAAATACATCACGGAAGCAAAAGGTGCTGAAGGTGTTGAGATCATATCGGGTGGAAATTTCGACAAGTCAAAAGGCTATTTCATAGAACCTACTGTGATCGTCACCCAAGATCCAATGTACAAGACCATGCAGGAAGAAATCTTCGGTCCAGTATTGACGATCTATGTGTACAATGCAGAGCATTTCGAAGAAGCCCTGGAGCTGGTGGACCAAACATCTCCATACGCCCTTACAGGAGCCATCTTCTCTACTGACAGGTATGCCATCGAGTTTGCTACCAAAAAACTCCGAAATGCAGCAGGTAACTTCTACATCAACGACAAACCAACAGGAGCAGTGGTAGGCCAGCAGCCATTTGGAGGTGCAAGAGCTTCTGGAACCAATGATAAAGCTGGTTCAATGATCAACTTGCTAAGATGGGTATCTCCAAGAACAATCAAAGAAACATTTGTATCACCTGTGGATTATAGATATCCGTTTTTGGGTGAGGAATAAGAAGAGAGGCGAGAGATTAGAGGCGAGAGTTTTAATGTGTACTAAGTACAATGTACTAAGTACCAAGTAAATTCAATCTACAATCTCTCGTAGAAGCAAGATACAAGAGTCAAGAACCAAAAGACAAATGTGAAAAGAGATTGGACAAAGCCCTGTGTAGTCAATAGGTACATGCTTATACAAAACCAATCAAACACCCCAAGAAGATTTTCTTGGGGTGTTTTTTTTATTGCATAAAAACTATATATTTAACTAAACTATCTTTTACACATGAGGCATATATACATTTTCGCAATACTTCTTTTGACAAATTGCACCACCAAAAACTCTGAAATATTGGTGAAAAATATTTCAGAATTAGAATCGGAAGACATTATTATTAACAAACCATCAGACTCCAACATTTTAAGAATCAACCAAGTCATATCATGGAATAATAAAAAACACTTAGTCAATGAGCTTGTAAACAAGTATGAGTTGTATGATTTAGAGAATGGTAATAGAACTTTTTCATTTCAAATCCCAATGGAAGGTCCCGGTGCCATGAAGGGAGGCATGAATGGATCTTTTGTGCATTCCCCAAATACTTTTACGCTTTTCAATCAAACTGGCTATCTACATCAATATCATGAAGGAGAACTCATTCATAAGCAAAAAATCCCCCTCGATGAAATATTGAATTTCCGCTTCACTCAGATATCCAAAAAAACAGGAAACTTGATATTCACCCCTTCAAATAGTCTTCAAGTGTTCCTAAATCCATTTGAGCTCATGACCGCAAGTGGTGGTTTTGATCCAGACTTTAGGTCATGGGTTTTGGAGATTGATAAAAATACTGGGATAAAATGCATTTCTGACTTCAAAGCCCCTTTTGATGAGTCCTTTCATGATAGCCCAAGTGTTACTTTGACAACAGGAGTAGTCAATATAGAAACCAATGACTACTGGTTCATGTTTGCGCTCTCTGACTCAATCTATCAAGTCCAAAATTGTAAAATCATCAATAAGAAAAAGCTGGTAACAAGTGAGCCATTTAACTACTATCCAGACTTAGTGAAAAGAAATGGAATGAATGCACAGTGGAATCCCAACCCTAGGAGCTACCAAAATCTCAAGCTTTTCTATGATGAAAAGTCAAGCAAGTTCTATCGTCTGGTGCAAACACCAACACAAATCAATGAAGATGAACTTCAAAGTCTTGATATACGCATGGCTTCAAAAATCAAACAAACTTATAAAATCCTAGTATATGATCTCAGCTGGAAATTGGAAGGTGAACTTAAATTCACCTATCCTGAAGGCACATCCCTTGAGAGTTGTTTTGTAGACAATGGTTTTCTCTACCTCAACCATCCCGAACAAAATAATGAAGATGAATACATCTTAACAAAATACAGCCTGATTAATGCAAAAGACTGAAAAATTCCGTCAATTAAATTCAGACATTCTGAAAAAAAAACAGTATATTTAGTTGTCGTCTTTTAGCATTTAATTGATATGAAATACCCCACTTTGCTCACCCTTTTCCTACTTTTATCCCTAAGTCTTTCATGTAGTCGTAACGCTAATATCAATCAAGATTTCACGACCTTATATATCGAAGCTGAAGATATTAAAGCACTTGATGAAATAATTGAAGACATTATATTTCTTCCCTTTCAATATAAAATAAAAATTTAAAATCCCCTTTTAAACCTCTGAGTCCTCTCCCTTACTAACTTTGAGAAAATCACTGTCAATCCAATCTCTCATTTCTGCAAAGCTCTCTCCTCAATCAGCCAAGTAAACATCATTTGCACATTGAATATAGTCTACTTCTACTTTTTCGCCACTTTGACTTTTAGAAAAATATCTATAATTCCCTTCTTCATCTGGCTCAGGATCACGAGAGATAGACCAAAGCCTAGACTTACCATCTTCAAGCATCACCCTGTAAGTAAATACACCTGTTTTTTTATTCCTCCTCACATCCTGATCGATCACATAAGACAGCTGAGTGCCCGAATCGTCAAACTCCTTCAAGTACACAATACACTCTCCACTCAATTCTTCAACTTCAGTACAAGAACTAAAGCTGATCAATAGGAATAAAAAGATTACACTTAATTTTTTCATAACACCCTAACTATAACTACTCAAAAATATAAATTCAATTTGAAAATCAAGCATTTTCAAACCCTCTCTTTCCAAAAAATAAAACACTGCCAATCAGAAAGACGGCAGTGTTTTAAAATTTGATAATTAATGAATATTATGGCTCAAGTGCAGCTACACCTGGAAGCACTTTACCTTCCATATGCTCAAGCAAGGCCCCTCCACCAGTAGAGACATAGGATACCTTATCTGTAAACCCGAACTTATTGACAGCGGCGGCTGAATCACCGCCTCCGATAAGTGAGAATGCTCCAGCTTGCGTAGCTTCTGCTACTGCTTCTGCTATCGCTACAGTACCATGAACAAAGCTACTCATTTCGAATACGCCCATTGGCCCATTCCAAAGGACGGTTTTTGAATTTTTTACTACTTCTGCAAATTGCTTTCTAGTGTCTGGTCCGATATCCAAGCCCATCCATCCATCAGGGATTTGACCACTTACTGCCACTTTTTGCTCAGCATCATTGGCAAAAGCTGTAGTGATCACAGTATCTACAGGCAGGATTAAGTTTACTCCTTTTGCTTTAGCTATCTCCATCAATTCTAGCACGTAGTCCATTTTATCAGCTTCGCACAAGGAGTCACCGATTTGACCACCTTTAGCTTTGGCAAAAGTGTAGGACATACCACCACCAATGATCAAGTTATCTACCTTATCAAGAAGCTTTTCAATGATCAAAATCTTATCAGAAATCTTCGCTCCTCCCATAATGGCAGTGTATGGTCTTTGTGGTTCTTCTAAGACCTTATCTGCATTTTCTAATTCAGATTGTAATAAGTACCCACTCACTTTGGTATCAAAGTACTGAGCAATCACCGCTGTAGAAGCATGAGCCCTGTGAGCTGTACCAAATGCATCATTGACATATACATCACCTAAGGCAGCAAGTTTCTTTGCAAATTCCTCATCACCTTTTTCTTCTTCCTTGTAAAATCTCAAGTTCTCCAAAAGCAAAATCTCACCTGGCTTCAGCCCTGCTGCTAGCTGCTTAGCTTCTTGACCAATACAGTCTGGAGCAAACTTCACTGAAGTTCCAGAAAGCTTCTGTAGATCAGAAATCACATGCTTCAATGAATACTTATCTGTAGGACCATCTTTTGGTCTTCCTAAGTGCGACATCAAAATGGCAGAACCGCCATCTTTGAGGATTTTTTGAATGGTCGGTATAGCTGCACTTATTCTAGTGGCATCTGTGACATTTTGATGCTCATCTAGCGGAACATTAAAATCAACCCTGATCAGGGCTTTTTTCCCTGAAAAATCTAAGTTGTCAACGTTTTTAATTCTTTTGTTCATGATTAATGGTTTTATTAGGTTTTTTAGTATTTGAGTATTCAATATATGATTGTACGCTTCTTTGCCAGTAAATCAATTTATTGACTCATTCGGTGGCTAATGGTCAATATCCACAAATATCAAATATCAATTAATATCGGTATTTAGGTAAATCGGATTTTCTCAATGTTACTGGCAAAGTTCCCTATATACATAATTCAATTTTTCACCGAGGCTCTTTTCAACCTGTCGTTGATTGCTCTACCAAGGCCTTCTTCTGGCATAAGCTCTGCTAAAATTACGGAAACATCCACGCTATCCAAAATCCGCATCCCTGCAAATAACATTTTTGCCGCTTCTCTTAAGTCACCCTCTGGACTTAAAATCACTTTTTTGGAATCTGGCATTTCAGGAAAATCCTTTTGCAATGTCAATATTGCAAATTTCTCCCCTTTTTCACGGTAAGAAGCTACCAACTCATCAATATTGCCAATGACAAATGGTTTGGAAGGAGCATAATGGCTTTTCAATTGTCCCGGAGCCTTTGGATTACTTGAAGAGTGGGCCATCACTTTGATCTCTCCGACCACCTGTTCTATGCTAGCAATATCAAGTCCACCAAGTCGATAGATGGTAATTTCTTCCGCTTCCAAGCCTACAATAGTACTTTCTAATCCTACATCACACTGTCCTCCATCGAGTATATAAGGGATTTTGTCACCTAACTGATCATCCACATGTCTAGCTAGTGTAGGACTAATATAGCCAAAAGGATTGGCACTTGGCGCAGCCAATGGAAAATCCAGTATCTCAAGCAATGATCTTGTCAAAGGGTGTGAAGGGATTCTCACCGCCACAGTATCGAGTCCACTGGTAACCAAGTCAGGCACATTGCTTTTCCTAGGTAGGAGCAAAGTCAAAGGCCCAGGCCAAAAAGCATCAGCCAATGGTTTTAGTTTAGCTGGTATATGTGTCACAAAACCCTCCACACGATCTACACTTGAGGCATGTAGAATCAATGGGTCAAAGTTTGGCCTATTTTTAACTTCAAAAATCTTCGCAACAGCATCTTCGTCAAATCCATTGCCAGCAAGTCCATAAACTGTCTCTGTGGGTAAACCTACTAGTTCACCTGAAGCAAGGATTGCTTTCGCTTTATGAATGTCTACACCAAAATCAGCCATTACTCTTTACAGAAATCGTCAATCCATGTCTGCGCATCTGCATAGCCTAAATTGAGTGCCATTTTCAAATTGGCACATCCTTCTTCCTTTTGATTCAGTGCACTCATCTGAGTTACACCCAAAAGGTAATATGCTGAGCCATTATTATTATCAAGATTGATCGCATTGATCAATGATTCCATCCCACCGAGTGGGTCATTATTTCCAAGTTGTGCTTTGGCTTTATTGAAATGTACCAAAGCTTGGTCAGGTGTAGCTTGAAGCGCCATATCAAAATCCATAATGGCATCTTCATACTCTTCTTGTGCCAAAAGAGCCAATCCCCTGTTGTAATACACATCTACTTGCTGCGCATCCAATCCACTAGCTACATTATAGTCACGAATAGCTTCTTTGTATGCTTTTTTCTCCAAATAGGCATTCCCCCTATTGAAAAAGGGCTTGTAAGAAGTAGAATCTAGTCGGATAGAACTGGTGAAGGCTTTTATAGCTTCATCAAACTTTTGTTGTTGAAAAAGTGCAACTCCTTTTGCATTGAATGCAGAAGTATTCTCTTCATTCTTCTCTATTACTTTATCGAAATACCCTACTGATTTATTGTATTCTCCAGCTTCAAGCTGACGTACTCCTTCATCAAAGAGTTCTTGTTCACTTGCACCACATGCAGCCATCATCAATCCAACTACTACCAAGATATAGATTCGTTTTACTAACATTCTCTTATTTTTTCGCAAAGATAATGAATTATCTAGCTAGACATTGTCATTTTGCATTTTTGAAGCATAGGACTCAGGCACTGCCACAGGCTTCATGGTATTCAAGTCTACAGACACCATGGTCACTTGTGCTACAGCATACACTTTATGCTTCCCTTCCAAACTTACTCCACCTAGGACTTGCTCAAGGACAAATGAACTCGATCCTATTTTCACGCATTTGACATAGGCCTTTACTTGATCTCCGAAGTGAATCGGTGTCTTATAATCCATATTGACATTGGCCACTACTGTCCCAAACTTCATAGCATCCCATTGACAAGTTTTATGCAAATACATGGCACGAGCATGCTCAAGATAATTGAAATAAATACCATTGTTCACATGCATATATCCATCAATATCCGAAAATCGAATCTGAATATCCTCCGAAAAAGAAAAGGAGGAATTCAAGTCCTCCCACTTAAAATTGTTCATATGTTTAAATTACGTATTCTGATCTACTGGTTTTTTCTAACATTCTTAAGATTGAGGGATTATAGCCCACTACATCTTCTACAGTATCGAAAGGCACCCAAGCGAGATCCTTGCTCTCACTACTCAATGTAAGAGGTTCATTCAATTCCGCCTCAATTAGATACCTCACATCATAATGAAAATGTTCTGGATCATCTCCTCTTTGCGGAATAATGTGCTTGTCAATGTCGAAAATTCCATTCCCTACCAATCTCAAAGATGTCAACCCGCTTTCTTCTCTAGCTTCTGTCATGGCCACTTCGAGCAGGTTTTCCACCCCATCTGCATGTCCTCCTAGCTGCAGCCATCTGTTGAGTTTTCTGTGTAGTGTCAATAAAGTATGGGTACGAAACTTGTCCACAATCCAAGCAGATGCGGTAAAGTGACCTTGTTTTCTTGAACGTAAAAAAGCATCTTCATCAAAAGTCAATTCTATAAATTCTGAGGCAAAAGCTTTTTCTTCATCAAAAGGCGTCCTGTAGTTCTCAAGGCTTTGTCTTAATATTGCTCTATCCATCTGGTAATTAATTTTCAAATAATTCATCTATAAATTTCTCAAAAGGCATTGCCTTTTTGTATAAGAAATCAGAATAGACAGTTACTAAAATTTTTATGTAGCTCGGTTTATTATCAACACTGATTTTTTCAATACTAATATTACCAAACAGTTGGTCAATCTTTTCTTCTGTTCCCACATTGCTAAGTGGTGGTTTGAAATATTGCTTTTCAGTTTGCTTGATCGAATCATTGATTTCTTCAATTTTTCTATCTAGACTAATCTTCTGATATCCCAAAGCTAACACGCGATGACCAAATGCAAAGAAAAGTTTGGAAAAAATATCTGAATTAAAAGGAAAATCGAAACTAACAGCAAATCCATTGGCATAAGGAGAATTCAATACATGCACACTGGGTTTTGCATCTACGCCTGAAGTCTTGAAGTGATAATTCCTCTTGACCAAATCCATCATTGATGCTCCCTCTGCCGAATCTAACCAGGTAATAATTTCAGATTGCTCTTCCTCAGAGTGTACAAAGTTTTCTTTGTGGGTGACTGGCGTACTTTTCTGAGGGAATAGCTTCCCAAAAATTTCATCAATAAATGAACTCATTATTTTTTCAATTTATAATTTCCGTTGGGCTCTGAAACAATTTTCCCTTCATCCTCTAATTGCCTCAAAACCTCTGCTGTTTGAAGTCCCGATTTGAGACCTGATTTCTCCAGTGTCATTATAGAAAACTCATTTCCCTGCTTTAAAGTTTGGATTACCTTATTTTTCATCTTTTTTATCTGATCCTCTTCAGATTTTTTCATTTCAACACACACATCACATATACCACATTGATGGTCATTGATCTCTCCAAAATAAGCTGATATTTGCGAAGCTCTACAGTTGGTATCATTCTTTACATAGCTAATCATAGCTTTGGCGTGTGACTCAGCTAGCTTTCTCCTTTCAGCTATTCTTTTGACATCGAGAGGAAGTTTACCTGCATCATATCGATGTGTCAGAAAAGTGACCTGAGGTGTTTCTTTCCTTTTGTTGTATGCCAAAATATTGAATTGATCCAAAAGCTCCAGTTGTTTTATTAGATCAGTTTCTGACATTTGAAGCTGTTTGGCAAGCTTATTTTCTTGAATCTTGATATATTCTACAAACAATTCACCCCCGTAGGCTCTTAGCAAAGCCTTTATCAAAGGGTCTAGTTTTGCATTCGAAATTTGAAACTCGTACAACTTAGATTGATCCACCAAAAAATGAATGCTAGATGGAGCAAAAAAACTTTCATTGAGCTCTAAAAATCCTTCCTCTTGCAATACTTTGAGTGCACTATATGTCAATAAAATATCAAGAGAGTAGGTAGCACAGAAATGGGTCAAATCAAAATCATAGCTCGTAAATAAACTACTGCCCACGGCTATTCGATATTGATTGGCCAAAGACTGATACACTCTTTTTAAGAAATCTATTGGAGGATAAGCTATTTCTGCTCTTTTATGAAGAGTCTCGAGATCTTGTTCATTGGTCAGCAATACACCGTATGCCTTAAGCTCATCCCTACCAGCTCTTCCAGCTTCTTGATAATAGTTTTCAAGATTTTCTGGCAGATCTAGGTGAATTACCACACGGACATCAGGTTTATCTATCCCCATTCCAAAAGCATTCGTGGCAACCATGATACGGATATGATTCTTTTTCCACTCCTGTTGTCGCTGCTCTCTGGTAGCAGCATCAAGTCCTGCGTGGTAAAAAGTCGCTGAGTACCCAAGTCGAATGAGCTCTTGGGCAATATCTTTTGTACCTTTCCTGCTTCTAGTATAAATAATAGCAGACCCTGGTATTCTCTTCAAAATCTCAATGGCCTTCGTGATCTTATTTTCTACCTGACGCACAGCATAGCTTAAGTTTTTCCTAGAGAAAGAACGTACAAACACGTCTGGATTCCTTAATTCCAGCTTATCGATGATATCTTGCTTTACCTGAAGTGTGGCCGAAGCTGTCAATGCCAAGCAGGGAACATTTGGATGGTATACTCTGATATTGGAAATTTCCAGATAGGGTGGGCGAAAATCATAGCCCCATTGAGAAATGCAGTGAGCCTCGTCTACAGCTATCAAGGATACGTTCATTTTTTTGAATCGCTCTATGAAAATATCTGTTTTAAGCCGCTCTGGAGACACATAAAGAAATTTATAATTGCCATATACACAATTATCCAAAATAGTGTCAATCTCTCTTTTTCTCATTCCCGAATAGACTGCAGTTGCCAATACCCCTCGAGCCTTGAGGTTATCAACTTGATCTTTCATCAAGGCTACTAGAGGACTCACCACTAAGCATAATCCTTCTTGAGCCAGTGCAGGGACTTGAAAGCAAATGGACTTCCCTCCACCAGTTGGCAAAAGTGCAACACAGTCTTTGCCAGATAAGACTGCAAGTACAATATCCAGCTGGGCAGGTCGGAAATCCTGATAGCCAAAATATTTTTGTAAAGTCTGTATTGCTAAAGTTTTCATTTACCAAATCAGTGGTTCTTTATTTAAAAAAGCTGAAATTCCCTGTTTACAATCCTGAGATTCTCTAGCTTTTGCATTCATCTCTGCTGCGTAGCTCAATCCTGCCTCTAAAGACATTTCTTGAACCTCGGCTATCATTTGCTTGGTCATTCCCATCGCTACGCCAGAGTTTTGGGTGATTAATTTCTGCGCAAAATCATACACGCTTTGCTCAAGTTGATCTGCTTCTGTGAGCCAATTGATCAATCCAAAGTCTTGAGCTTCTTTTGCAGTCAAGAGTTCAGCTCCTAAAAGCAATTGCTTTGCTTTGCCTTCCCCAATTTTACGAAGCAAAAAAACCTTCACAATAGCTGGAACAAAACCTATCTTGACCTCGGTATAGCCAAATTTCGCCTCTGGAACAGCATATGCAAAATCGCAAACAGTCACTAGCCCACAACCACCAGCAAGGGCATGTCCTTGCACCTGAGCTATGACTACTTTTTGAGAAGTATAAATTTGTTGAAAGAGCTCCTTCAAATGATTGCTATCTGCTAAGTTTTCTTCAAAAGAGTTGGATTGGAGTTGTTGCAAGGAAGCAAGGTCAGCTCCCGAACAAAAGACCTTTCCTTCCGCTCTGATTACGATGACTTTGACTGCATCATCAGTCTCAAATTCTGAAAAAATAGACCTCATCTCGCTCACCATCTCTTGATTCAAAGCATTTCGCTTTTCTGGTCGATTGAGAGTCAAATATCCAATTCTTTCGAAGATGTGAGATGATACAGCTTGTTCCATGAGATAAATTAATTTTTTGGGTTTATAAAAATAGCATTTCTTACAATATATAGCCGTTTTCTTGCCAATCCAAAGTAAAGTTATTTAAAAACGTATCGCACTGCCCCAGGTTGTTCTTTATCTAATCTAATAACTGGCTCCCAGTTTCCCTCTACCCAAAGGAACTTTTCTTGCATTTTAGAATCAATTGAATTTACATGACCATTTTCAAAAGAAATACTTCCAAGTCCGCTAGGCAAAAAGACTTTCAAAGAATCACCTTTAACAAAAGCTGACAAAGCTTGTCTATTTTTCATATGCTGATCTCTGTGGGGAAATACTTTAAATGAAAGCTCGTCTATTCCTACATTGTAGTCAAAATAATAGCTATCCCCGAAATCCATTGCATAGCCACTACTCCTAATGTCATATATCAAGACTTCTATAGGCTTTGCTTTGAAAGCACTGATAAAGTTAATCACCCCTATCAATCCCAAAAAAAACATAACGCCATATAGTTTCCATTTCTTTGGCTTCAATGTTATCATCAACATTAGTGTCAGCACAATCCAATAAATGAACATAAAACATTCAGAAACATATATCTCTGACTTAGCAAAAGGAAGGTCTTGAATTTTAAAAATCATGGAATTGACTGCAAAGATCAATAATTCAGAAAAATACACTAACACATCCTTCAAAAATGGAACGTCGGCAAAGAGTAGCATGGGAATACCTATAGCCATAATTAAAAATGCTCCTGGTATTGCAATTAAGTTTGTTACTAAAAAGTAATTTGGAAACAAATGAAAATAGTATGCCGACAAGGGGAAAGTTGCGATCTGAGCAGCAAAACCAACCATACTGATCTGCCATATATACTCTACAATCCTATGTTTAGGAATCCATAACTTCACCAAAATAGGATGGATAATCAAAATCCCCAAGAGTGCCAAATAGGATAACTGAAAACCTACAGCAAATATCAAGAAGGGATCGTAAACCAATAAAATAAGTGCTGAAAGTGCTACTGCATTGAAAATAGAAGGATTTCTTGACTTCATCTGAGCTAAGGCCATGAGTGTAAACATGGTGGCTGAACGCATGACAGATGGAGACATGCCTGTGACCAGGGCATAACTCCAAATGATCAAAATAATAATGCTTAAATAAATAATTCTCCATGCCAATTTCATTTTATAAGGCTTGAAAAATAAGAAGAAAAAGCCATAAATAATCCCCACATGTAATCCTGAAACAGCCAAAACATGCATTGCTCCAGCGGAAGCATAGGCATCACCAACTTCCTTGTCCAATTTTTTTTTCTGTCCTAGTAACAAAGCACCTCCTACTTGACTTGCAGCCCCATCCTCAAATCTGGACTGAATGTACGCTAACCTTGAGGCCCGTATTTTGACAAAATAGTCACTGATTGGCTGGATAGCTTGGTATCCAATTATCCTCACATTTTCCCTCGCAAAATGCCTGTGAGTAATTTGCTGCCTATTCATATAAGTGAAATAATCAAACTCCGAAGGATTGGATGGTGGTAAGATAAGCTCAGGTGAACCTGATACATAAATAATGGTACCAGGCTGTAAAGTATCTTTATGGGTATGGTAGAGCAAAAGATCACCAGTTGCCTTCAAAAACTCATTCTCTGAATTGATAATAGCCAAAATTTTGAGCTTATTGGCTTTGGAATTTTGCTTCTTTTCATCAATATCTAGTATTACTCCTATATACCCAACGATCTCTTCTTCATAAAAAGACAGGTGCTTGGAATCATTTCTATAATCTTTGTAATACATGGAAAGATAGCCCAACAAAACAAGCTGTAAAAAGACTAAGATCGATATCAAAACTTGCTGATTGAACCTCCTATTCAGCCTATTGAATACAACTAATATGGCATACAACAAATATGTACTCACGAGTAGCACCCAAACCAGCTGTGCATGCATTGCTCCAAATAGGGTATAGCAGAGAATGCCACCCAGAAACATCAGAAGGTATCTTAAAAATGGAAACTCACTAAAAATCATATCAATAAGCTTTCCGAAAATTTAAAAAATAAAAAAGAAAAAGGGAGCATTTGCTCCCTTTCAATATCAAGATTAGTCGACTAATTTGTATTAAAATCTATATCCAATAGAAAAACCAGCTTTGAACTCTATAGCAGAGAATCTATTTGCTGCATCAGAACCAAAACCTCTTGCTATAGAGGCGTAAGGCCCCATGGCAAACTGCTCATTGAACACCCATTTGTATCCACCCCCTAGTCCTAGGATAGCACTATTCAAGTTGGTAACTAATGGTGCAGATTGAGCTACAGTCTCTGTAAAATCTCCGAATCTATATTTAAAAAACGGGAACACATACATCTGACCTTGAGTAGGACTATCAAAATAGAAATTATAAGCTACTTGGAGTGCAGTTGCATTGAAGTCCCTGCCATCAGAAGTGGACACATAGCCAAATCGGTCATTAAAATGACCTTCTACACTGATTGACTGATCTCTTCCAATAAAGTGCTCATAACCTAACTCTACTGATCCTAGTAGAATGGTATTTAGGAAGTTCAGCTTTACTTCTCCAATACTATGATCTCTAACATCTTGAGACATTCCTTGAGCAAATCCTACTGTTGAAACAAATGATAGCGCCAAAACTGCTAGTATTACTTTTTTCATGATTATAAAATTGTTTAAAAACTTTTCAAAATTACAAATATCTTTCCATTTGATAATGCATAATATTACACTCTTCAAAGATCTCGCCAACTTTTTCAAATCCAAATTTTGAATAAAGTGGCATCGCTGTCAATTGCGCATGCATGTAAAGAAGCTTTCCTTTGGCTTCATTGACTGTCCCTATGTCATCAATCACCGCTTGCACCAGTGCCTGCCCTACTCCTTTGCCTCTCGCCCCCTTAAGAACCGCAAATCTTTCAAGTTTCACACCATTTTTGGTAAATCTCCATCTTGCAGTTCCAGAAGGAACTCCATCTAATTTGGCTATAAAATGAGTCGAACTCTCTTCGAACTCATCATACTCTTCATCAGGACTTACATTTTGTTCTTCTACAAATACGATCTTTCTGATCTCAAAGATTTCCTCAAGTTCCCTCTTATTCTGAACCTTTTCTACGGTAATACTCATCTTTAATTTCATTTTTTTCTGATTCTGACTTCTCATAGGCTTCAATGATTGCCTTGACAAGCTTATGCCTGATCACATCTTTGCCGCTTAAGTTTACTACACCGATTCCCTTGACATCCTTGAGAACTTTGAGCGATTCAGAAAGTCCTGACTTCTGACGTTTAGGAAGATCTACTTGAGATTGATCTCCTGTGATGATAACTTTAGAATTAGGTCCCATTCTAGTTAAGAACATTTTGATTTGTTCGCTAGTGGTATTTTGCGCTTCATCCAAAAGGACAAAAGCATCATGGAGTGTTCTTCCTCTCATGTATGCCAAAGGCGCAATCTCTATCACGCGAGTTTCTTGATAAAACTTCAGCTTCTCTGAAGGCACCATATCACTTAAGGCATCATAAATAGGTCTCAAGTATGGATCGAGCTTCTCTTGTAAATCCCCCGGCAGGAAGCCTAGGTTTTCTCCAGCCTCCACAGCGGGTCTGGTAATGATGATTCTCTTGACTTCTCTATTTTTCAAAGCCCTTACGGCAAGTGCTACTGCAATGTATGTTTTACCTGTCCCTGCGGGTCCAAGGGCAAATACCAAGTCATTTTTGAAACATGCTTCTACTAATTTCCGCTGATTGGCAGATTTTGGCTTGACAACAAGCCCTTTGTTCCCGTATACGATGACATCATTTTTTTGATTTTCTTCAAAAGGAACACCTTCCATTGAAATATAATCTTTTACTTGATCAGGCGTGATATGGCCAAATCTGTGATAATGCTGCAAAAGCATATTGATAATATCATTGATCCTTAAAATTTCAGGAGCACGACCTTGAATCCTAATCTCATTGCCACGAGATACAATTTTACTTTCTGGAAATGCAGCCGCTATCTGGCGAACATTTTCATTTCCCGAACCTAAAAAGTCCAAAAGGGAAATATTTTCTAGTGTGATGACCTTTTCTACCAATCTATTGAATTTGATTTTAGAGTTTGTTTAAGGTGTAAGGATAAAATCCCTATTTTTGTTCATACCTTCTACAAAAATATAAAATTTTAATTGACTTGCTTATATGGCTTTGGTAACATTCATTTCAGATTTCGGATACAGTGACTATTACGTACCTGCTGTAAAGGCTAAAATGTTATCTATCAATCCTCAGCTAAATATTGTCGATATCTCACACAGCATCAACACTTATGATATTGCTCATGCGGGCTTTATTTTAAGATCTGTTTTTAGGGATTTCCCTAAAGGTACTGTTCATTTGGTAGCAATGAATGGCACAAGCCACATGAATGATGGCTACATTGGAATCAAATTGGAAGAGCATATCTTCATAGGTCCTAACAATGGCGTCCTTAGCCTTCTAGCCGATCATGACCCCGGGATAATCGTACAGTTTGCAGACATTCATCTCAAAGATAGCACTTTCCCTACCAAGGATATCTTGGCACCTATCGCTGCAAAGGTAGCCTCTGGCGCAGCGATCCATGATTTTGGTGGACCATTGAATCAGATAAAGAAAATGCTACCTAGGCAATTTAAAGCCTCCAAAAAGCAAATTGTAGGTCATGTCATTCGGGTAGATAACTACGGGAACTTGATTACCAATATCAGAAAAGATGTCTTTGATCAGCTAAATCCTGGAAGGTTCAGCATCGAGTTCAGTAGAGAAAAGTTACTTAAGATTAATAAATCCTACGACAACGTAGAAGCTGGAGATTGCTTTGCTTTCTTTAATAGCCTAGAGCTATTAGAGATAGGTATCAACCATGGACATGGCTCTGAACTTCTTGGGCTAAGACTTGATACTCCAATTTATATCAACTTTGAAATCGAAAGTTAAGATGCTGATACGGGTAGTGCGAATGACTTTCCAAGAAAATAAGGTGGAGGAATTTTTAGAAAACTTTCACGCTAACATGGGAAAAATAAGAGATTTCCCAGGTTGTCAACACTTGGAACTCTGGCAAGATGAAAATTTCAAAAATATTTTCATTACTTACAGCATTTGGACAGATGAGAAGGCTTTGAATCAATATCGTGATTCTGAATTATTTAAGTCAGTATGGTCTGCTACAAAGATATTGTTTGCTGAAAAACCTTTGGCCTTTAGCTCAAAAAAAATCATCAAACTAGTATAAAGGGCTTGCAAGAAAAAAAAATAGTGTTCATATTTGCATCCCGTTCAGCAAGGAACGGGACGATTCGCTAGAATCGCACAAGCCCAGGTGGCGGAATTGGTAGACGCGTTGGTCTCAAACACCAATGCCTTCGGGCGTGCCGGTTCGACTCCGGCCCTGGGTACAGAAAGACTCACAGAAATGTGGGTCTTTTTTTATGGCTATAAAAAAAACCCAATTTTGGCTAAATAGTCTCCGACATCAAGATCTTCTTCATCTTTTAAATTAGTTTCAATTAGAAGCACTTTTTGGAGAATAAATATCGACAATAGTTGAATACATAATTAAATACTATATACATAGGTCACTTTTTTGCTTAAAAAGCCTACTTCCGTCTTACTAAAAATCTACTAATATTTAGAAATTTGTTTTCTGTAATTATTTCAAAATCAGTAGGTTAAAATTTTAATTATAGTTTTTGTTTCTACTTTCTACTTCTACTTGCTTTCGTTAATCGATATCATGACTCTAATTTTATCATCGCCTAAAAAGAGAATTATTTTAACCAAACTAACCTAAAAAGATGATATTGAAGATTTACAAAATTAAAAGACTATTACTATTTGCGTGGTGCTTTTTTGGATTTCTGGTTCTATTAAATAGCGCACATGCTCAGGAGTCACTTTTGGTTACAGGAACTGTAACCGATAAAGAAACTGGAGAACCATTAATTACTGCATTGATTTCTGTTAAAGGTGGTGCTTCTGGTACTGCTGTGGACGCTAGTGGTAACTTTAGAATAAGCGTCGCACCAAACACTATACTAATCATTTCAAGCATTGGCTATAAAACAAAGGAAATTATGGCTAATCAAGATCCCTTAATTATTTCATTGGAACCAAATGAAGAGAGCTTAGATGAAGTAGTTGTTATTGGATATGGCCGTGTAAGAAAAAGCGACGCTACGGGTGCAGTTAGTACTGTAAAACTTGACCCTTTGAATAAAGGGCTAATATTAACACCCCAAGATGCACTGGTTGGAAAAATAGCAGGTGTAAATGTTGTTCCTGGTACAGGAGCTCCAGGCAGCGAAGGCATAATTAGGATACGAATGGGAGCATCATTATCTGCTTCGAATGACCCACTTATTGTGATTGATGGTGTGCCAATTGCAGGAAGTGCTCCCTTGAGTTCAATTAATCCAAATGATATTGAATCATTTACAGTATTAAAAGATGCCTCAGCAACTGCAATTTATGGTTCACGTGCCTCCAACGGTGTAGTAATCATTACTACCAAAAAGGGTGCTGCAAGATCAGGAAAACCCCAAGTGAGCTACACTGCTAACTTCATGGTAAACAGAGTATATGATTTTTTTGATGTTTTATCAGCTGATGAATATAGAGAGATATTTCCAGTAAAAGCAATTGCGCCAGAAGATTTTCAATTAGGTTCTGCTTCTACAGACTGGCAAAGAGAAATCTATCGTACTAGCTTTGGGACTGATCATAGCGTTTCATTAAGTGGGAATTCCTTAAACGTTCCTTATAGGGCTTCAGTTGGTTATACAAATCAAGACGGAATAATTTCAGAAAATAATTTTCAAAGAAGTAATGTAAGCTTAGGGATTTCTCCAAAGTTTTTTGATAGTCATCTTTCATTAGATATAAATTTCAAGGGGATATGGGAAAACGAAAGACCAATATCTACTGGAGTGATCGGAAGCGCAATATCCTTCGACCCAACAAGACCCGTTAGGGAGCAGCATCCCAATAATGTAGGGCTTGGCTATTTTGTATGGATGAACGAAGGAAACCCGATTTCTTTAGCACCTACAAATCCAGTAGCAAATCTTTTTCTTACTAATAGACTGAACAAAGAGTTCAGAACCTTAGGGAATATAGCATTGGACTATGTTGTTCATGGTTTCGAGGATTTAAGGATTAATACTAATTTTGGTTACGATATCAGAAATCGAGATTTTAGTGAAATTATTCCTGATAATACCCCTGCAACCTTTACATCTATAAGGAATGATGGTCGTGGAAGACAGCTTTTTTCAGAAAATCAGAATACAAATTTCATCTTTACTACCTATGCTAATTATAACAAGACAATTAGAAATAGGAATAATTTTGACGCAATGGTTGGTTATGAATGGCAGAGGTTCTGGTATAGTGTAAATCCCCAAAGCATCGTGCGTGATATAGTTGATACATCCGTGCCTGATGAAGATGCGTTATATTTACTTTCATTTTTCACCAGGGCAAATTATTCAATTGGTTCAAAAATATTATTTACGGGAACCTTACGAGCAGATGGATCATCACGTTTTAGCCAAGAAAACCGTTGGGGATATTTTCCATCAGGAGCAGTTGCTTATCGTTTAACAGAAGAGGCTTTTATCAAAAATATTTCAGCAATTTCAGATTTGAAGTTTAGAGTCAGTTATGGTAAAACGGGTCAGCAAGATATTGGAGGATATCATCCATCATTAGCCACTTATACTGTATCAACTAATGCTCAACGATATTTATTCGGAAATGAATGGATAAATATGATGAGACCAAATGGTTATGATCCAAATATTAGGTGGGAAACTACTTCTACATACAATTTAGGTTTTGACTTTAGTTTATTTAAAGATTATGTTTTTGGTAGTATTGATGTGTATCATCGTACCACAAACGATCTTCTTAATAGGATAGCGGTACCTGCTGGGAGTAATTTTACAAATATTATTGAAACCAATATTGGCAGTATGCGAAACCAAGGAGTTGAATTTGCTCTAGGAGGCACTCCAATAAAAAAGAATAATCTTGAATGGACTATTAGTGGAAATTTCACCTATAATAAAGCAACCATCACAAAACTCAACACCATTGATACAGAAGACAATTTTGTTAAAACAGGAACCATAAGCAGACGCGATTTTCAAATTCATAAGGTAGGTCATACTCCCAATACCTTCTTTTTACTGCAACAGGCATATGATGATAACGGAAACCCATTAGAAGGACAGTATATCGGAAGGGATGGAGCAATAACTTCTAGTGAACAGGATGCAAACAAGTATGTTACAGGAAAAAGCTCTTTACCTCCATACTTCTATGGTATAAGTACAAGGGTAACATATAAGTCTTGGGACTTTGGAATGAATGGACATGGAAGCTTTGGGAATTATGTTTTGAATTATCAGCAAGCTGGCCAAACTCTTATGTCACTATTTAGCTCCGAGGGAGTCTCTAGCAATATTTCAAGGCAAGCACTAGATCGTGGATTTGTAATGGAACGTTATTTTTCTGACATGTTTTTAGAATCGGGCTCATTTTTTAGGTTTGATAATATTACTGCTGGGTATACTATTAATAACATATGGAAAGAGGGCAGTATGTTAAGACTTGCTATTAGTGCTCAGAATATGTTAATTCTAACACGCTATTCAGGAGTAGATCCTGAGATTTTTAATGGTCTTGATAATAATGTTTATCAACGTCCGAGAATATTTACCTGTTCTATCAATTTTAACTTCTAATTCGACAAATAGCCATGAAAAGATTTAATTATTTACCATTTATCGTTATAGTACTCTTATCTACATTCTCAACTGGTTGTTTCAAGGACTTGGATACCTTACCGCTTAACGATCGACAATTAATTAGTGAACAGGTTTATGCAACCGAACAGGGATATTTAGCTGTTTTAGCCAAGCTTTATGGATCGCTTATATTGAATGGTCAGGATGGGCCTGATCGAGATGGTGATCTAGGGGGGTTGGATGTTGGATATAGTGGATACACTCGTGCTATTTTTTATTTACAGGAATGTTCTACTGATGAGGTAGCTCTTCATGCTGGAAGCTCGCAGGGATCTAGAGATTTCTTGTTTGTTAATTGGAATCCTTCTACACCTATTTTGCAATATGCCTACTATAGGCTTTATATGACCATTGCATATTGTAATGAATTTTTGAGGGAGTCCACAGATGAAAAATTACAAAGTAGAGGTTTATTGGATCAAATGAGATCAAAGATTGAGTACTATCGCTCAGAGGCTAGATTTATTCGGGCATACAGTTACAGTATGATATGTGACTTGTATGGATCAGGTCCTTTTATAGATGAATCTATGCCTGTAGGTGTGATACCTCAACAACGTTCTCGTGCTGAAATTTACAATTTTGCAGTAAATGAGTTAGAGGAAATTAAAGATAAACTTAGGTTGCCAGGTACCAACGATTATGGAAGGGTCGATCAGGTAGCAAGCTGGTTCTTACTATCACGAATATACCTAAATTCAGAAACTTGGGTTGGACAACCAGAATATCAAAAAGCCTATGACTATGCATCCATGGTAATCAATAGTGGTCAATACCCACTTGCTTCAGACTGGCGTCACATTTTCCTTGCGGATAACAATACCTGTCAAGAAATTATTTGGCCATTGGTACAGGACGGAGAGTATACCATAAACAGTGCGGGCACAAATTTTCTTATGAAAGCATTAAATAATGGTCGCATGAGTAACTTTTATGTGACTGGAATAGGAGCACGTAGTTGGGGAAATGCAAGAGCAAAAACCCAATTAGTGGAAAAATTCTCTCCTAGCGATCAAATATTCGACATTGAAGATACTTGGGGAGATAAAAAAGCTGATAAGCGAGCTCAATTTTTCACAGAAGGCCATACCAAAGAAACTTGGAGAAGTAATCAACCTTTTATAAATGATTTCACGAATGGCTATGCCATAATAAAATGGCGTAATGTCAATAAAAACAGAGAAGAGCTTGTGCCTGGGGGAACAACCTATACCTACATTGACTATCCCATGTTTAGAACTGCGGATGCATACCTTATGGCTGCTGAAGCGATCTTAAGGGGCGCAGATGATTCACGAGCTGTAGCGTTAGAATATGTTAATGAAATTAGGGATCGAGCCTATTTATCTGGAAGCTATGGTAATAATATATCAGGCCGAATTTCCGATGCTGAGCTAACTTTGGACTTTATATTAGATGAAAGAGCAAGAGAGCTCTATACCGAATCAGTAAGGCGCACAGATTTAATTAGGTTTAATAAATTTACAAAAGGGTATAATTGGGATTGGAAAGGGAGTGACGGAACTGCAAACAATTTTTTAGGAAGAGATGTGGATGATAAATTCAAGCTTTTCCCTATTCCAGATAATGAGTTTACTGTAAATCCAAACTTAACACAAAACCCAGATTTCAGATAATTTATTTATCTCAAAAGTAATTATTAATCAAAAGGTAAAAGAATGAAAATTTCTCATAATTTAAGAAGATTATCTTTAATATTTTGGATAAATGTGTTTATTCCAAACATATTGGTTTATGCGCAAGATGTTCGCAAAGAAATTTTTTCAACTATTGAAAAATCAGGTGGAGTCAATTATGCATATACAATACCAAATGACATTGAAGTCATTGTACCACCAACTGGATATGTGCCTTTCTATATCAGTCATTTTGGGAGACATGGATCACGTTATCTTGTTAGTGACAAGGAGTATTTGAAGGTTATAAATGTTTTTGAAAAGGCAGATAGCGAACAAATACTTACCCCATTAGGCCAGGATGTTTTTAACCGATTAAAAATTATCTATAGTCAAGTGGAAGGAAATGGCGGAGAACTTACTCCTTTAGGAAAAAGACAAATGAAGGAAATATCTGAGAGGATGTTTGAAAAATACCCTAATGTATTTACTCAGAATGCACAAATTACTGCGGTCTCTACAACAGTAGGGCGTTGTATAAATAGTATGGAATTGTTTTGTGAAGGATTAAGGGAAATGAATCCAGCTTTAAATATAAACATGGATTCACATGAAAATCATATGGACTATTTAAATCATCATACTAGTCAGGCAGTTCAGTTTCGTTATGCAAAAGACACCTGGATGCCTGAATATGAGTTGTTTGAAGAATCATACATTATACCAGATAGGTTAATTAAGTCCCTTTTTCTTAGTGCGGAACACTTTGGCCCTGAGTTTAAGCCAAGCTCATTCATGTTTGATTTATTCGAAATTGCTGGGAATATGCAAAATACAATGATTGATATTTCACTTTACGATTTGTTTCAAAAAGAAGAGTTATACAATCTTTGGCAAGCTAAAAACTATCAGCTTTATGTGAAATATGGTAATGCTGCTATTAATGGAGGCATGATGATGGAAAATGCAATGCCCCTTCTTAATGATATTTTAAATAAAGCAGAGAATGTTATTTCAAATGGGCAAGTTGGTGCTTCTTTTCGATTTGGGCATGACGGAAATATAGTTCCACTAGCTATGTTACTTCATATTCAAGGAACCTACAATAGCGTTGCTAACCCCCAAGATTATGCTAATTTTTGGAATGATTTTAAAGTTGCTCCAATGGCTGCCAATATACAAATTGTTTTTTACCGACATCCTGAAGAAAAAGATGTGTTAGTTACTTTTTTATATAATGAGCAACCAGTGAGTGTACCTCCAATTAAAACTTCTATTTTCCCATTTTACAAATGGTCGGATGTAAATACATTCTACCAGTCCTTAATTCAAAAGCCAAGTAAAGTACCAACATCCTAAATTATAAATGATTGAAAATAGGCGAGTTACAAATTTAAATTCATAAAATAGATTTAAAAAATAAGTTAAAAGATCATTTTCAGTAAAGATTATTCAAGTTCAGTTTATACCTGATAGTAAGTATTGAAACCTTATTTATGGACTTGTATTTTCAATCATTGTCGACAAGTAGCAAGTGAAGGATATAAGATTTCTGCATAGAATAGAAATTAATAATCACCTATCTTCATGTCTAAACATGAAGATAGGGAAAGATTAGGACGATTTAATTCAATGAAAGTATAAAGTAAAAGTATAAGATGGTATTTAGATATTAGGTTGATTCAGTAAATTAGATGAGCAATGAATTGTATAAATTATCGATTCTTATAACTTAGTACTTCTTGTAAAAACCAAAATTCCTCCTAACCATTGGATTTACTCCACTTCAAACAATTTAAAAATCATATGTTAAGCAGAAAAAGAAAATCACTTAAATTCTTATTTTTTTGCTTAGCATTTTTTTGTTGCCAAAAATCTGCATTTGCATCTGTTTCCACCCTTGATTCACTAATCAAGGCTATTGATCGTGCTATAGAAAACAAAGATTATTTCACAAAACGAAAAGAAACAAAAATTGATAGTCTACATGCTACTTTGGCAATGTTGACTGAAGTAAAGATAAAATACGAAGTTAATTCATTTCTTTTTAAAGAATTAGAACATTACGACTTAGATCGCGCCTTAAATGTTGCGAAAGAAAAACGAAACCTTGCTTTGCAGCTTGGAGACAAATACCGTATTGAACAATCCCAAATGAATGTTGCTGAAATGCTTGGTAAAATGGGGATGTATAAGGAGGCATTCGAAATTTTGGATTACATTGATTTAGTACTAATTGAAAAAACTAACAAGGAGTATCTTTACCACATTTACCATTCTACTTATTCTCTTTTGTATCAAAGTTCTTTATCTGATGAAGAGAGACAAAAGTATATCAGATATGTATACCATTATAAAGACTCCTTATTACAAGTGCTTGATACCAGTAGATTAAGTTATCAACTGGTTTATACTGGTCGTCTTTTAGATTATGGTCATTATGATGCTGCATTGGAATACATTTTAAGGGTATACCCAAATTATTTGGAACAAAAAGATAACTTTTCCTTTGATTATACATTGGCCTCAGTATATGAGGCTATGGGCAATACTAACTTACAAAAAGAATATCTAGCTAGGGCTGCATTGCAAGATTTAATGAAGCCAGTTAAAAGTTATATAGCCCTTCGTAAATTGGCTATTATTTTGTTTCAAGAAGGAGATGTAAGTCGTGCCTACACTTATATTAAATGTGCGATGGAAGATGCACATTTTGCAAAAGCTCGATTTCGAATGATTGAAATCTCAGAAACTTTACCCATCATTACTGCTGCATACGAGCAACAAGTAAATGCTGAAAAAAGAAATCTTCGTAAATTACTTTACTTTAGTTTGATCTTAGTAGCATTTTTATTGTTGATTTCTTTTATAGTTTTAAAACAAATAAGAAAATTAAGAAAGGCTGAAATAAAATTAAAAAATAAGACTACCGAAATTTCAACCATAAATGATCAACTTAAAATTTTGAATGATCAACTTGCTGAGTCAGATCATGTAAAGGAAGTTTATATAGGTTATGTATTTGATATCTGTTCATCATATATAAATAAGTTGGAAAACTTTAGATTGACAGTTCACAAAAAGTTGCGTTCTCAAAAAATTAACGACGCTATTCTTTTTACAAGTTCAACTAAATTATTTTCCGATGAGCTCAAAGAATTTTATCAAAGTTTCGATGCTATTTTCCTTGGGATTTTCCCGAATTTCATAGAGGATTTTAACGCGTTACTTAGAGCTGACGAACGAATTACCCCTAAGGGAAATGAGATACTTACTCCTGAATTGAGAGTGTTTGCATTGATGAGGCTCGGGATCAATGATAGTCGAAAAATCGCTCTAATTCTACACTATTCACCTCAAACAGTTTACAATTATAAACTAAAAGTGAAAAACAAAGCCATCTCTTCTAAAGAAGATTTTTTCATGAGCACACAAAAGATTGGGAAATGATTTTTGGCACTTTTTTGCCATTATAAGTTCTAAAAAATAAAATTACGTACACTAATATAGTGCTTAGCTCCATGAATTTATTCCCTTAAGACTTTCGATACAAAATTTATTGTAGGAATCACACAGGAAAAATCCTATACTGACAGCAAAAGTTTAATCTAATACATGGTATTTTTTTATGTTCTCTGTGATTCGATAAATCTTCATCACCTTATAGCGAAACTTAAATAGACACATATATTATATAGGCTTTTACCGATTTTTTCTTTTTTCACCTACTTCGAGACTAGGACACCCAAAATCAAACACTGAACATTTTTGCCACTTTTATTGGGCTTTTTGCGAACAAACATGCTTAAAAGTAATCAAATTTACACCTAGGACACCCAAAATCAAAACCAAAAAAATTATAAAGCATTATTTTTCAGGATATTATCAAAAAATGGGACTGACGACTGTCGAAGTCAGGAAAAGAAATTCAAATCAATGAAATATTACTTCTGGATCATTTACGAAAAAAGAATAAGTTTTCTACTAATTTCAAATTCGCATCAATATCAGAACCTTCAAACATCTTGAGATATTTGGTTACTGGTATCGCTAATGAAATACATATAGATAAAAACTCCCTTACTACATTATCCTCATATCAAATCGGCAATTTATACTCAACAAGTCCTTTACCAAAGATTGCATGGATGGTGTATTCATTTTGATTAGTAGAAAAACTAACAGACAAAGGATTTTTTGTACTAATCGGCAATGAATTTAGCATTTGACCCTTTTCATCAAAAAGGTAAGCAAACTCCTGATCCTTGTCAATCAAAACTATAAGTTGCTTTCCTGATCCGAAGGAAAAATATTGGAAATCCACTTGTTCTGAAATTAAGTTGTATGCAAATATCTCATTGAAGTCCTGATCAATAAAAGTCACTTTATTGAATTCATGGATCGCAAAAAGGTATTTATCATTTCGTTGATCCTTTAATAAGTGGAACTTACTTTCTTTATCTGGACGAACAAGTTGATGTCTATAAGCTATTTCTCCCTTTAAGTTCACACTTACCACCTCCCCCATGCTGGTCACAGAAATCAGTCGGCTAGCAGTAGCACTTCCCCGCTCAATCAAAAGGTATCCTGTCTCAAAACCTTCCCCTAGCCTTATAGGTGAATCTACTAAAGGCTCTCCCCTTCTGCTAAAAAAGTAAAGATCTCCTCCCTTTGTCAGCGCTAGCATCTGATCCCCAACTCCTGCTATTCGGTGATGTGCTGGCGACACTGTCAGGTTAGAATTGATCAATAGCGGGTCCCAACCCTCTAATGCTGCACCTTGCTTATCAAGCAAATACAACTCCGACTGGGAAGTGCCAAGGAAGAAACGATAATCTCGACTATTATCATAATCTACCACATTAAGATGTGTAATTGTCTTTCCTTGAATTTCCTTTGGATAACCCTCCACAAAGTTCCCAAGTCTATCTATCAGATACAATCGTCCTGCTGTCGCAAAGAGTAGTTGTAGTTTCCCATTTTTATAAAAATCGACTTGAAAAACATTAGAAATCACTGGCCCATCTAAAAGTTGCGAAAAGACCAACTCTCCTTCACCAGAAATAAGGTGAAGCCTGTAGTTCTCATCTTGAACCACAAAATCTCTACTCCTGTCATTGAAATTTTCAAGAACCTCAGGACCATAGATCAACTCATCCCTCATGCTAAATCTCCTATTTTCAGTCAAAGTCAACCCTTGGGAAGTCTTTTGGGAAACTCTACCATACTTTAAATCCACACTCGATAATGCTCCTGAATCATTTACTTGCAAACTCACCGACTCGAATGCCCTCAATTGTGGAGCATATCTTTCCAAAAACACCTTCCAACTAGGCTTACATAGGTTCAAAAACATGTCCCAAACCTTAGGCACTTGTACCATCATTCCAAAGGAGGACAATTTGCCGAAATTTTCAGCTATCTCCCTATACTGCAACGATTTACCCCATGTATTATCAGAAAAATAATCATCTAGGTAAAGCTTCACAGCCTTGCTGCTATTTGCAAACACTAAAAAATCACCTAAACCGACCACATAAGTCTCCTCAAAACCAACAAATTTCCCCTCAAAAAGATGAGCGGGAAACTCTTCCATACCCATCATAAAAATCTCTTGATCTTGATGAAAATCCATCAAGCTTCTTGATCTTTCTTCACCTTGCTGCTCAAAACTCGCCCTTTTCAATAATTCTAATTGACCTTTTTGATCCTTTGTACGCAATAGCAGTACTTTATCTTGCGTGCTTATGCTTGGGGACTCTAGACTCATAAAAAGAACATTACCAGTAAGGTTTTCTTTGAAGCCTTTACTGATTAATGATTTTTCTAATTCACCACTGAAAGTACTCCTGAACTCAAAATCTGAATTTTTTAACAGGTCAAGTTGATGAATATCCTTAAAATTGTATCTAAAAAGTGTCGAAGTTCTATTTGAAATAAAAGTAGATGATTGTTTAAAATCAGCACTTCCTTCGGAGAAATCAATCATTTTACCATTCATAAAGAAAGACTTACCCTCAAGATGAATCTTACTTTCTGCAAACTTCAACTCGAAATTTGCCGCAAATTGATTGGACACCAACTCATTTACCAAGTCAAAATTTTCATTTTTACTCATACCCATGATGAGTTTAGATAGCCCCAAGCTAGTTAATCTCAATATTCCGAGACCTTTTGGCTGCTTGACTGAGTTGATCAGCTCCGCATTTGAAGTTTTGAAGTTAGGAACTCTCGAATTTTTAAAATGACGAATCGCTTCTTCCACCAAGAAAGAAGAATAACTTGCCACTATTACATTGTTGATTTTGGCATAGCTCAGATTTCTAGGAAGGTTGATGTTCTGAAGTTCATAAATTACTACTTGACTATAATTCCTCTCAGTCACTTTGGATAAATCGGGCAAGCTTGACTCCAATGCAGCTATAAATGATCTATCAGCCTTTTTTGAAAAGGAAAGAGTAAACATAAAATCAAACTCCTCTTTGCCTAGGCTATGAAGTGAAACAACCAATTGATTTCCTTTGAGATACCTATCCAGGTTTCCTGAACGTCCTACCAAGCTATCTAAACCAATCAATTGCTCTTCGGCATTTTTCAATGCAGGTATTTCATTTAACTTTTGCCAAATAGGCTGGGTTACCATCTGATTCCATGCCATCACAGGTTCATTGGTCTCAAAAGCAAAAACTGCATCCGCTGCAACAAGCTCAAGCGCATCTACTTGACGATTGGGAAAAGTACCGTTGTATAAAAAATAAGCTGCTAGGGCAGCCAATATGAAAAAAAGGAGGATAAGAATAGTTTTAATTTTCTGCACTTTTTGGGAGGATTTCTTGGTGATCTAAAATCAAAACGAAAACAGCTTACGCTAAATTATAAATATATAGTCGGGCAAAAATAAAAAAACCTAGAAGCTAAAATGATTACCATCAAAGCTTCTAGATTTTTTTCATGAGGATCAATTACTTACTTGTGATTTTTTCCAAAACACTCATCACCTCTTTTACATGCCCTCTCGACACTTCAAGAAGTGCTTTTTCATCTTCATTGAGATCCAATTCAATTACCTTTTCAATACCATTTTTTCCCAAAATCACTGGCACACCTAGGTAGCAATCATCAATACCATATTCACCATCTAGCTTGATGCAAACAGGGAATACCCTTTTTTGATTTTTCAGAATTGCCTCTACCATTTGGGCTGCTGCTGATCCTGGCGCATACCAAGCAGATGTCCCCATCAACTTCACAAGCTCTCCACCACCAAATTTAGTGCGCTCAATAATTGCATCAAGCTTATCTTTGGCTATAAGCTCAGTCACTGGAATACCAGCGACGGTGGTGTATCTTGGCAATGGCACCATAGTATCACCATGTCCCCCCATAAGAATCGCTTGAATTTCTTTTGGAGAAATATCTAATTCTTCAGCAATAAATGCTCTGTATCGGGCAGTATCTAAGATTCCAGCCATACCCATCACTTTAGTCCTTGGTAGTTTTGAAGTGATATGAGCTTGGAAAGTCATTACATCAAGTGGGTTAGATACCACTATGATAATTGCGTCTGGTGAGTATTTTACAACATTCTCAGTCACAGACTTCACGATACCAGCGTTGGTTTCGATAAGATCATCTCTGGTCATCCCAGGCTTTCTTGGAAGTCCAGACGTGATTACGACTACATCAGAATTAGCAGTTTTGGAGTAGTCGTTTGTACTTCCTACTGTTCTGCTGTCATATTGATTGATTGGTGCCTTTTGCCAAATGTCTAGTGCCTTTCCTTCGGCAACTCCTTCTTTGATATCTACCAATACGATCTCCTCTGCAATCTCTCTGTATGCCAACACATCTGCGCAGGTTGCTCCTACGTTACCAGCTCCAACTACGGTTACTTTTGCCATGATTTATATGTTTGTATTTAAGTTTTAATAGTTTTTTTTTCAAAAGTCTCGCTAAGTTATTAAACAATGGACACTTAATAAAGCCACAGTAAATATTACTTGCAAAATGGAAAAAATGTTTTGCTAATTCATTATAGATTTATCAAATCATGAACAATTTAATCTTCAGTCACAAACATCTGCGCCAAATTGAAAAACCCAAAAGAACCTTGATAGGACTTGAATAGCTTCTGATTGTTCTGATTATAAAATTCTGCCAATGAAGTCATCACTTTGGCTTTTATCTTTGGATTAGCCTCAAAAATCTCTTGAATCGAAAAATGTGGAATGACCATCAATTCCGCTTCCTCAGATTCTACGATAGCTGTATAAATCCTTTTGGAATCCTGCAAGAGGGAATTTTCACCAAATGCCTCTCCAGCTCTAAGCTCAAGTATCGTCTCAAAGTTCTCCTTAATATCTATGGTCAATTTCACCAACCCTTTTCTCACTATATACAATGCTTGACTCGGATCATTGCGAAAGAACACAACTTCATCCTTTTTATATTTTCTTTGATGAATCGCAGGCAAAAACCTATGCATCTCATGGTGCCTTAGGCTTTCGAAGAATTTCACTTGAGATAAAAACTCAAATAATGCCAGTTCCGTAGCTGTGAAGGTTTTTGAAAAAGGATTTATCATGATCAGACTTTTTTGAAATATACAATTTTTTCACTCAATTCATCGCACTTAAAACTCTCACTGATCCTCAGCCCAATCAACCAAACTATCTCTTCGCCTACGCACAAAACTTTCACATCTTTTTTTTGAATGAGTGGAATCTTCATATCAATCAAAATATCTGACACCTTTTTCGCCTGCTTCATCCCTAATGGAATCATTTTATCCCCATTTTTCCAAGGTCTGATTTCTAGGGGGAAATTCAGCTTAAGACGGTCTATCATAGCATTTTTCGAAGATTTATCAAGTTCAATAGGGAATTGCAAGTGTAGTATCTCATATTTCTCTCCATTGACATGAAAAAAAACATCAGTCTCATCAATATTGATAGCGTGTTTTTTTTCTATCTCTTTTCCCAAAATAAATACCTCTCTATCCACGTTGAGAGAGTATTCTCCAGAATGAAATAACTTACCTACCTCTCCACTCTCCGCTGCCCTCAATATGTCATGAATATCAGTTGTCGCAAATCCATAATCTCTCAACCAATAATACAGCATGGAGCTTTTACCTGGAAGACTCATCAATGACTTTATATCTAGATATTGGTAATCCCCTTCCTGCTTTATGTTTGTAGATTTCCAATGGTCGAAGAGATGAAAGAAAGCCTTACCAGTATCCTTGACCCTTTGAAAGCTACCTTCTAAAAGTTCTAAGGAGTTTGGAAAAACATTCTCCAGTAAAGGAAACACTTCATTTCTTATAAAATTTCGCTTATAAATATTCTTTTGATTGCTGCTGTCTATCCTCCATGGCATTCTTCGCTCTACCATGAAAGCCTCAAGTTGAGATTTTTTAAATGGCAAAAGTGGGCGTATCAAATAGTCTCGCTTTTCAGCCATCCCATATATACCTTCTATACCTGTACCACGAAATAGATTTAACAATACAGTCTCCACTTGATCTTCCATATGGTGCGCTACTACTACACCTGCATAATCACCAGACTTATATATTTGCTCGAACCAATGATATCTCAGATCCCGGGCAACCATCTGAATAGACTTACCTGTCACTTGAAAATCAAGTTCACTTGCTCTTTGAATAAACAACTCAACGCCCCAACTCTCTGCTAATTCACTTACAAAATCTTCATCGCCATCACTTTCTTCACCTCTCAAACCAAAGTTATAATGTAAGAGCGAAAATCTCACTCCTGCCTCCTTGAGTAAATACCCAAGACATACACTATCGACGCCACCACTTATGGCTAATAAATAGTGATTTTCTAAATCAAAAAGATTTTTTGACCGTATATGCTGGATAAAATGTTCTACCATAGATCAAAAATATCATTTTTGCTTAAGTTTGTCGCCGAGTTAAGAATCAAATGATCAAAAAATATATAATTCCCACTTTATTTTGTCTCTTTACGACGATTGTGACATTCAGTCAATCTGATAATTCTTTGGAAATCAGAAAAGCTGACAGGTTGATTGGAAGTGGTGGTTTTCAGAGACTTTTGGGAAATGCTGAAATGCGCCATCAAAACTCATTGATCTATTGTGACTCAGCTCATTTCTATGAAAAAGAGAACATGGCAAAACTTTATGGGAATGTGAGAATCATCGATCAAGATGATCCTGTCTCCACAAAAAGTCGCTATGCAGAATATGATGGCAATACTAAAATAGCAAAACTCAGAACAAACGTCGTATTCAAAAATGAATCAACTACACTTTACACGGAATTTTTAGATTACAATAGAGAGACGGGGATAGCAAACTACTTCAATGACGGTAAAGTGGTGGACTCAACCAATGTACTCACCAGCAAGAATGGTGTATACGAAACTGCCATTGAGAAAATCACTTTCACAGATGATGTAATTTTAGTCAATCCAGATTACACACTTAAGACCAATTTTCTCATCTATTTCACCATTCCCAAAACAGCCGAGACAGTAGGGCTGACCAATATTGTATCAGCAGAAGGGAACAAACTGAATGCACAAAAAGGAAGCTTTTATGATACTGAAAACAAACTCTTCAGATTCTATGAAGGAGATGTAGAAACAGAAACTTCATGGGTATATGCAGACAACCTATTCTATGACGAAAATCAACTCTACTATGAAGGACGTGGGGACGTAGCTGTATACAATAAAGAAAGAAAGACGGAAATATTCGGCGATGAAGGTAAGTATTGGGAAGACAGAAAATATTCCAAAGTATATGGTAAAGCACTTGTGAAAAAATACTTTGAGCAAGACACTATGTACATGATAGCGGATACTTTGATCTCTCAGGACAGTGAAGAAGCCACGGAACGTTTTTTGCAAGCATTCTATAACGTAAGAATGATCAAATCAGAGCTTGCTGGAAGAGCGGATTCTCTCAGCTATATATACTCTGACTCTACAATTCATCTATACAAAGATCCCGTAATTTGGAATGACAAAACCCAAATTTCCGCAGATAGCATAAGGTTCTTGATTGCAAATGAAGAAATTGAAAGGGTGTTTCTTAACCGAAAAGCATTTTCTGTGTCCAGAGATACATTGGGTAACTTCAACCAACTGAAGGGTAGAAACATGGTAGGATATCTTGCAGAATCTCAAATCCAACGATTAGATGTGACAGGAAATGGCGAATCCCTTTATTTTGACTTGCTCAACGACAGCACATTAAGAGGGATCAACAAAAGTCTTTGCGCCAATATCATCATGTATTTTCAAGATGGAAACGTCAGAAAAATCAACTATCTCGTAAAGCCCGAAGGACAATTTACCCCCAATCACTTGATCAAAGAAGACCAAAAATCCTTGGAAGGTCTTCGCTGGAGAGAGTCCGAAAAACCTAATATGGAAATCATCAAAGCATGGCGAGACCCTATCAATAGAAGAGAAAATCAAGAGAATCTTTTTGACATTCCAGAGATTGAAATCCCCCTTCCGACAGATGAGGAAATTCAGAAATTAATTGAAGAAAGATTGAATTATGACAGAACAATCAACCCCCCAAACACAGAAAGTCAATAATTATTTTGGCAAACGATGGTGATTAAAAAAAATTTTATAGTGGGTTAACAAAATTTAACCGACAAATCTTTTTAACCTGAAACCTATTCGGTAATTTTATACGTATTAGTATAAAGAAAATCAGATATTTAATTCCGCTTATCGTAAAAACTCTACATGAAATCCTTTCTCCTGATATTAGTATGCGTACTGCTGCTGTTTCCGCTATTTTCGGAAGCACAAGTTCGTGTATTATCTGAGAGAAGTGAGTTTATCGGAAAAATAGGAGCTACTCAAAGAAAGTCTATCATCATTCAAAATGAAAGCAATACAAAAAAAGAATATGTATTGAGATTTTTAAGGGGAAATGTAGGCACTTCACAAAAGGTCAAAATTTGCATCGGAGATCAATGCTTTGACCCCACAAAAGATTTAAGCAAAATAAGAATCAGCCTCAAACCAGGAGAATTAATGACCGATTTGTATTTGGAGTTCGAATTGGGAATTGTCGAAGTCAAGGGTAATTTTGAGCTTCATTTTGCAAATACAGAGAACACCAAGGACATTTTCATAGTAGAGTCCATATACAATGTGTCCAATCTAGAAAACATTCAAGACAAAACAAATCATAAAGATATTTCTATAGGTGATGTCTATCCTAACCCAAGCAGCAGAGTGGCTCACCTAGATTATGATTACAAAAACAAAAATGCTACAGCTAAAATAAGCATCAATAGCTTTATCGGCAATCCTGTGGCTGAATACAAACTAGACCCAACTCAAAACACTTTGGTAATGAACATAGAAGGCCTAAGACCAGGCGTTTATTTTTACACTTTATTTGTAGAAAACAAAAATATAGTCACCAAAAAGCTCGTTGTGGAATAATAGCTTGTATACCAAACCGAAAGTTTGATCAAAACCAATAATTCCCTTATATTTGCACCCTGAAATTATGAAGAAGTCCGTTATTTATATATTCACTTTATCCCTTCTCTTGGCTTTTAGCGCTTGTGGTAAGTTCTATAAGTTAGAAAAGAGCACGAATTGGGAAGAATTATACGAAGCTGCAAATAAGTATTACGAAAAAGGAGAATACAATAAAGCTATTATCCTTTATGACAGAGTACTGCCAGTGATCAGAGGAAGTGAAAGAGCAGAATTGGCAGATTTCAATTATGCTTATAGCCATTTTAGAACAAAAAGATACATCGAGGCTGCGGGATACTTCAATACTTTTTATCAGACCTATAGCAGAAGTCCAATGGCTGAAGAAGCTATGTTCATGAATGCATACTCGCTATACCTAGACGCTCCTGATTACAACCTTGATCAAAAAAGCAGCAAAGATGCTGTAAATGCAATTCAGCTATTTATCAATAAATTCCCTCAATCTGACTCCTACGAGCGAGCCATGGGTATGATTGACGATTTGCAAAGACGATTTGAAGAAAAAGCATACAAGGAGTCTTCAATGTATTTAAGGTTGACAGAGGGATTGTTCCCAGGTGATTTCTATAGAGCTTGCATCATCAATTTCCAAAACTTCGCAAAGAATTACCCAGATAGCAAATACAACGAAGAGCTTGCATTCAGATTAGTAGATGTAGCTTACAGTTACGCAGAAAGAAGTAATTTTGACAAGAAAGAGGATAGGCTAAATGATGCTTTGAAATTTGCGGAGCAATTCAGACGTAAATATCCTGAAAGTAAATACCTTTCTCAAGTAGACGCTCTCGCAATCAAGACTACAAGAGAATATGATAAATTCATCGTAATGAAGAAAGATTACGAAGAACGTCTAGCCAAGTACAAAGAAGAGGAAGCTGCTAGAGCAGTTTCGATAGAGGGAGAAGAGGTAAGAACAATTCCATTAACTGAAACAAATAATTAAATATCGATATGGCAATCAATCCATCCATCATCACCAGAGATTTGGACAAAGTCGCAGAACCTACTGGAAACATTTATGAATCAATCCATGTAATCGGACAAAGGGCTAAGCAAATCTCTTCTACACAGAAAGAGGAGTTGACTAGTAAATTGTCGGAGTTTGCTTCTACTGTAGACAATTTGGAAGAGGTATTCGAAAACAAAGAGCAAATCGAGATCTCAAAATTCTACGAAAGAATGCCAAAGCCATCTACTTTAGCTATGGAAGAATTCATGGATTCAAAGGTTTACTTCAGACATACTGAAGCAGATAATAACGAATAATGAAACTGAAAGGTAAACGAATTCTATTGGGCATAAGTGGTAGTATAGCCGCTTATAAAGCAGCCAATCTTACTCGATTACTTATCAAAGAAGGAGCAGAAGTTCAGGTAATAGCCAGTTCTTCTGCTCTTACTTTTATTACCCCCCTTACTTTAGCGACGCTTTCCAAAAATCCTGTATTATCTACTTTTGAAAAGAATGACAATGGAGCGTGGAATAATCATGTTGAACTTGGGCTGTGGGCAGATATTTTTATCATAGCGCCTATCACCGCAAATACTTTAGCAAAGTTCGCACACGGATTGTGTGACAATCTATTATCAGCTGTATACTTATCGGCTAGATGCCCTATAATGATCGCACCAGCTATGGACTTAGATATGTACGTGCATCCAGCCGTTCGCCACAACTTAGAGACCATGAGGGCATACGGTCATACCGTGCTTGATGCTGCTTCTGGCGAGTTAGCATCTGGTCTATCCGGCCAAGGCCGAATGGTTGAGCCAGAGCAAATATTGGCATCTGTCATAGGACATTTTGAGATTGAAAATGATTTCATAAATAAAAAAGTTCTTATAACCTCAGGACCTACTCAAGAAGCCATCGACCCCGTTAGATTCATCAGCAATCATTCTAGTGGAAAAATGGGAGCTGCAATTGCAGAAGCATTTGCTAAGTCTGGAGCAGAAGTTCATTTGGTATTAGGAAAAGGGGCAGCCCATCCCAAGCACAATAAAATAAAGATCTACAAAGTCACATCGGCTCAAGAAATGTATGACACTTGTATGGGAATACACCATTTTGTGGATATAGCTGTATTTGCAGCGGCAGTTGCGGACTACGCCCCTAAAACTATCGCTCAAGAAAAAATTAAGAAATCAGACGAGGTCTTGACCATAGAAATGGTCAAAAATGTGGATATCGCCAAGGAGCTTGGAGAATTAAAAAGACAACACCAAATCCATGTTGGTTTTGCTTTAGAGACAGAAAATGAACATAATAACGCCAAAAGGAAGTTAAAGAAAAAAAACTTTGACCTTATTGTCTTGAATTCTATGCGCGAACCTGGTGCTGGATTTCAAGTTGATACTAACAAAGTCACACTTTACAATCAATTCGATCAAAGCATTACTTCCGAGCTATTGCCTAAATCTGAGATTGCTTCATTCATCCTAAGAGCTATTCAAGAATTACCAAAATCCATCTAAACTTTTTTATAACTTTACAGTGTCACGAAAGCTTCGCTATCATGAGAAAATTTATTTTAGGTATTTTGTTCGCTTCCTTGCCACTGCTATCAAATGGGCAAGAGCTTAATTTTCAAGTAATCATAAACAGTGATCGAGCGAGAACTCAGGAAAAGGATGTTTTCGAGAACATGAAAAACACCTTCGAGCAATTCCTCAATGGTCGCAACTGGACAAATGAGGAGTTTCGCCCTGCTGAAAGAATTAAAGGCAATATGCTCATCACAATCAATGACATGCCACAAGTAGGACTCTACAATGCTACAGTTCAAATTCAAGTAGTAAGACCTATCTATGGCACGGGATATGAGTCAATGCTACTTAATTTTGGCGATAGAAACTGGTCTTTTGAATTCATTCTGAACCAACCGCTGGAGTTCAACAGATTTTCCTATCTGAACAACATCTCATCGCTTTTGGCATATTATGCCTACATGGCTATAGGCATAGATTTTGACTCCTTTTCCCTCAAAGGAGGGGATCCATACTTTGAAATAGCCAACAACATCGTCAACAATGCCCAACAATCTAATCGTGCAGGCTGGAATCAAAGCCCTAATGATAGAAGAAATCGATATTGGCTGATCAATGACATATATGCCTCATCAGTCTATGCCCCAATCAGAGAGGCGTATTACATATACCACCGCAAAGGAATGGATCTGCTAAGCAAAAATCCTGAAGAAGCCTTTAGAAACATGCTGGAAGCTATCAGAAAAGTAGAAGAAGCAAACACTGCCCAACCAAATGGCATATTCACCATATCTTTCATGGATGCCAAAAGTGATGAAATCAGTAAAATATTCAAAAAAGCCCCTCTAGAAATCAGGCAGGAGGCCGTAGAGCTCTTACTCAAAGTAGATCCAAACAACGCCAGAAAATACAACGACCTTCTCAAAGGTTAAAGACATTTTATTAGATTTGCTGGTCTGAAAACAAACACACTTCATGCTCAAATCCCTCAGTATTGCAAATTATGCTCTGATACAATCATTGGAAATGAACCCCTGTCAATCCTTGAACATGATCACTGGTGAAACTGGTGCTGGAAAATCCATTATGCTTGGAGCTGTAGGGTTACTTTTAGGAAATAGAGCTGACACAAAAGCATTATTTGATGAAACAAAAAAATGCATTGTAGAAGGTGAGTTTGACATCCAAGCTTATGGCTTGCAGGTTTTTTTTCAAAATGAAGACTTAGACTTTGACCAAAGCTGTATCATCAGAAGGGAAATCAGTCCTAACGGAAAATCAAGAGCATTTATAAATGACAGTCCTGTAAAACTTGAGGTTCTCAAAGAGCTTGGAAAATCACTAATGGACATTCATTCGCAGCATGACAGTCTTCAGCTTGGTGAAGGTGCTTATCAGCTAAATCTACTAGATGCATATACAGACACGAAGCAGGAGCTTGTAGCGTATAAGGCTGCCTTTAGTGAATTTCATAAAGCAAAAAAAGCTTACGAGAAACTTAAGGCAGAGGCACAAGAACTAAAAAAAGAGGCAGATTTCAATCAGTTTCAGCTCAACGAACTTTCCAGCCTTTCACTCCAATCAGGAGAACAAGAAGAATTAGAATCAGCACAAGAGATTCTTGAAAATGCTGAAGAAATTAAAAGCAAAATTGCAGAAGCCCTTGGTTACCTACAGGATGATCACTATGGCGCATTCAATATCATGAGTCAAGTTTCTATTTCTTTGCAACAGCTTAGCAAGCTTGCAAACAAATTTGACACTTACAGAGAGAGATTTCAAAGTACACTCATAGAGCTAAAAGATATTGCTGCGGATTTAGAAAATGAAGATGGTCAAATAGAAGTAGATTTTGAAAAGTTAGAAGTAACTAGAGATAGACTGAGCAGAATTTATCTTTTACAACAAAAACACGGATTGGAATCCGTAGATGATCTTATATCTTTAGAAAAGTCACTAGCAGAAAAAGCATTTCAGATTGAAAACCTCGAAGATACCCTCGCTGAACTTGAAAAAGATAGAGATCTCAAGTTTAAAGAACTGAATAAGATGGGCGATTCACTCAGTCAAAAAAGAAAATCAGGATTCAAGGGATTTGCTAAGGAATTGAGTCAGTTACTTCATCAACTAGGAATGGAGAATGCGAGCATTGACTTTACGCATGAAGTAATAGCCCCCATGTCATCAGGACTAGATCAAATAGACTTGCTTTTTTCCGCCAATAAAGGGATCAAGCCACAGCCCTTGAAACAAGTGGCCTCAGGAGGAGAGTTTTCAAGGCTTATATTTGCGATCAAATACATGATGGCAGATAAAATGGCACTCCCTACCTTGATATTTGACGAAATAGACACTGGTGTATCTGGAGAAGTAGCCTTGCAAATGGTGAGAATGATGCAGGAAATAGCCAAAACGCATCAAGTCATTTGCATCAGTCATTTGCCACAAGTCGCAGCAAAAGGTGATCAGCATTACTTCGTATACAAGGACAATAGTAGTGCAAGAACAGTCTCCAAAATAAAACTACTCGATTCAGAAAATCGCATTCTTGAAATTGCAAAAATGATAGCTGGATCCAATCCATCTGAAAGTGCCATTGCTAGTGCCAAAGAACTACTCAAGACAGCTTAGAAAGCTTCTAGGGTAATGATCAATTTTTTTTATGTATTTTTACCTTTCAAAGATGAACTAAAATCTATAAATATTATGCCTGAGAATTTACTTAAAGGAAAAGTCGGTATCATCACTGGTGCTTTGGATGAGAACTCAATCGCTTGGAAAACAGCACTCAAAGCTAAAGATCAAGGTGCTAAATTTGTATTGACCAATGCGCCAATTGCAATGAGAATGGGAGCTATCAATGAATTGGCTCAAGAATGTAACACCATAGTCATACCAGCTGATGCTACTTCAGTGGAAGATTTAGAAAAACTTTATACCGAAGCCAAAGAATATCTTGGTGGTAATTTTGATTTTTTACTACATTCTATTGGGATGTCTCCAAATATCCGAAAAGGTAGATCATATGGAGATTTGAATTATGACTGGGCGATGAAGTCATATGACGTATCTGCTGTTTCGTTTCACAAAATGATGCATGTGGCCGAAAAAATGGACATCATGAATGAGTGGGGATCTATCATGGGTCTTTCTTACATCGCTGCACAAAGGGTATACCCATTCTACACAGATATGGCAGATGCCAAAGCTTTGCTTGAAAGCATCGCCAGAGGCTACGGATACAGATATGGAAAACTTAAAAAAGTTAGGGTAAATACCATCTCGCAATCACCTACAAAAACTACAGCAGGAACTGGTATAGGTGGATTTGATACTTTCTTCAATTTTGCAGATAAAATGTCTCCACTAGGAAATGCTTCAGCAGAAGCTTGTGCAGACTATATCATCACCATGTTCTCTGACTTAACCAGATACGTCACCATGCAGAACCTTTTCCATGATGGTGGATACTCTTTCACTGGAATTTCAGAAGATTTGATGGAAGGTTTTAAGGAAGAGTAATAAGCAAGGCTTTAAATCCGTCCCTTTAGCTATCGGGACGGAGGTATTCCTGAGATTTGAAAGGTAAAAAAAACTTGTCCATTCAGGTTTTGAGTCCAATCCCGATACGCGAGTCAATTCCTTACAATTTGATTTTAATTTACACTTACTTCAAATATATCGCCAAAGGCAAATATCTACTCAATATCGCAAAGCATATATGATTCAAAAATAATATGAAAAAAATAATAATCACTATACTTTCTATACCATTACTCTTCTCTTGCGGTGGTGAACAGAGAAGCGAAACAGATGTAACACTCGAAGATCCCAAGGAGGAACTTACTAACTTAGAGAAAGAGCATCTTTTAGAAAAAGTAGCATATGCTGACAGTGTCAATGCTGGCCTGACAGAAGATACATTCAAAGGAAGTGCAAGAAGAGAAGCAAAAGCGTCTATAGGTGATGCTTCAGTCACAGTCAATTATGGATCTCCAGGCAAAAGAGGTCGTGTCATTTGGAATGGCCTAGTATCATATGATCAAGTTTGGGTAAGTGGTTCTCATTGGGCTACTGCCGTGACATTTTCAGATGATGTAGTGATCAATGATGTAGAAGTGCCAGCAGGCATGTATGCATTTTTTACCATTCCTGGGCGAGAAACTTGGACATTGATCTTGAACAAAAACTATGATCAACACCTCGCTGACTCCTATGAAGAATCAGAAGATGTAGTAAGAGTAGTGGTACCCGCTCAATCACTAGACAAGGAAGTTCAAAGACTTACTTATGAAGTAGAAAGTATCTCAAATACAGAAGGGACTATCTCCCTGAGTTGGGATCAAGTTAAGGTGAGCATGCCTTTCAGCATCATATAATTGTAAAGCTGTCCGAAAGGGCAGCTTTTATTTTTAGCAAATTAGGAATCTTCTTTTTTGAGCATAAAAGTAGTTTCAGGGAGATATTCTTTGATAATGATACAAAAGCTACTATCAAAACTGGATTAAAAAATTATCAAAAAGGTATAAAAGTTCCAATATTGATAATAATAAAGATTACGAATGAATCTTCTACTTTTTAAATTCTAATCCATAAAGCACTAATCCATTTGCAGGAACTTTTCCGCACAGTGGATTAGTATCGGTGCTATTTAGCGCTGCTATCATATCCTTTTCAGTGAGCTCTCCACGCCCAATTGCCAATAAGGCTGCCATCATCATCCTCACCTGATGCATCAGAAACCCCTTTCCACTAATCCTGTAGCAAAATCTCCTCAATTTTGCCCCGTCAGTCAAAATCAATTCGTCTTCCAAAATCTCAGATGTAAATATCTGCCTTCGGTAGTTATCCGTTTGCTTTCCTTTGGCACAAAATCTCCTAAAATCATGCTCCCCAACAAAAATATTTGCACAGGACTTCATCCTTTCTACAGCAATATCCCCTTGGAAATAAGTGAGGTTCCCTGCTGCAAATGGATGAAACTTCTCTCCTACTGCAAAGTAATACCTATATTCCTTTGCAAATACATCTTGAATGATATTGAAGTCCAAAGACACGCTTTCCCCTTCTAATAATCTAATATCGTCTGGGAGATTTTTATTGACATGGTTTATAAATGAATCCAGCTCGATCTCAGCTATATTGAATAACTCGAACGCCCCTCTCTGACAAGAAACTCCAGCGTCTGTCCGACCAGCACTTAAAATAGTAAAGTTCTCATGTCCCAAAACATACCTAATCACACGCTCTAGTCTTCCTTGGATAGTCTTCAGTCCGGGCTGCTTTTGCCATCCATGATAGCGATGTCCGAGGTATTGGATAAAAAATAGATAAGTAAAAGGTCGTGTTTGCATGGATAACTTATTTGGAACTAATTTCTATCAATCCTTTGACACCAAAATTACCCTCCCACTCCCAAATAAAAGAAGGAATGGCATATTTTGTTAAAATTTGACCGACATCTTTCAAGTAATTTACCCTCGAATCATGATCTGCGTTCACCGTAACGCCATACTCTGTGCACCACAGTGCGACACCATGAGTCTTGGCCCAAGCTGCGATTTGAGAGATCTTATCTTCTACAGCCACAAGGTTGCCTGTTTTATTATAATCTCTAAAATTAACTTCTCCAGCTGTTTCCTTAGATTTTGGTGATAAGTTAGGCATTTTTCTCTCATCATAAGGGTAAGGAATATCTACTGTAGCATGCTGATCTCCCGTCCAAGATGTCCCTTGATGAGTAAAAATATATGGCTCATAATAATGAAAAGTATATATCAGATTTTCAAAAGGATAAGGCTCCATCCTGCTCAATTCAAACATACTGTTGGCGTTTGAAGCACCAACAACGATAGAAATTGCATTGTTTTTTTTTCTTATTTCAGAAATTATTTGATTTGAAACCCTGTGCCAAGTAGTAGGAGAAACCGTAGGTTCGTTGACAATCTCCAGATAAACATTTTGTGCATTTTTCGGTAAAAAGTCCAATAAGATCAACCATTGATCGATAATCTTATTAGTTTGTTGATCCGCATTTTCCTCTGTCAATTGGTGATCGAAATTTGCCAAAACAAGTTTCAAACCTCTTCTAGAGCAAAACGCAATCACTCTTTTAATTTTCTTTGGGAAATGTGGGTCAGACTCAAAGTGATAGTTGAAGGAAAGTGGTAGTCTAATTTCTTTCACTCCATTATTTTCCAGAATTAATAATTTCTTTTTTAAGTCTCCTAGATCAAATTCTGGAAATTCCCATGTTCGCTCTAACCCCGTAAGATTAACTCCATAACCAATTGATACTAAGCTATTTTGTGACTTACAAGAAAAAATAGTACTTATAAAAATCATGATAAAAATAAAATGAAGCTTATATTTCATACGCAAATCTACTCAAAATTGAATTAAAATTTTAAATTTGACTTGAATTTAGCAAAAATATGGAAGTCACCCTTCATCCTACAAATCAAATTCAAATAGAACTCAAAAATCACTTCAACAAAAAATCCTGGAACGCTGGAAATTATGTTTACTGGGGTATCACAAGTGTGTTTTTGGGCTTATATATTCTTGAATTCTTCTTATTGAAATCCACTTGGCAGACTACATTCTTGTTCAAATCGATAATTATTTCCGTAGGCTTTTTTATCTACTATGGTTTGAAGAAACATTCTACTAAGCCAAATGCCCTTGTACTGATATACATATCATTATTTGCTACCTATTGCTTTTCAATTATTCACATTGAGAGTGGCTATGTAGTTACCCTATACTTTGCTATCCTTACCATCGTCATCAGCGTGAGCAATTATTTAATGCTATGGAATTCCAATTTTTCAATAATTGAAGTTCTTATAGTAATACTAATTTTTTTACTTTTCCACTGGTTAGATCACTTCGTACATGTTTGGGAAATTTTATCATTAGGAGGATATGTGTTTTTCACTTTTGTTTTCTTGACAGCATTCATTCCAGATGCTAGAAAAAGAAACTACATGCTAAATATAGATCGTGATCTAAAAAAACAAAATACGATCAATAACCTCAGCACAAAACTTACTGAGCTTCAAATCCAAATGGAAGAGCTAAATCAACTCAATAAAATTGACAGAGAAAAAGAGAAGATACTTCGACATGACCTCAAAAATAAAATCAGTAACATCATCGGCTTGTCCCAATTGATTGATGGACAAGAAGCGGAAGAAGACAAAATTTACATTGAGCTATTGAGAGATGTCAGTACTGATCTTCTTAAGTATGCAGATAATCTTTACAGTAAAAATGAACAAAAGTCAAAATCGTCATTGAACCTAAAAATGGAGCCTGTGAACATTTTTGCTTCATTCAAAAAAACAAGAAACGAAATCAAGGCAAAGCTAGAAAAGAAAGCTATCGAACTGGTTCTCCCTGAAAAAGATCCTAGAAATTATATAGAAGCCGATTTTTTGGTAGTCAATAATATATTGGAAAACATCTTAAACTACCTCATCAATTGGTCTAATGAGCAAAGTAAAATATATGTAACTTTTGTAGCTATTGATTCTTATTTGAAGATCGAGATTGAGGCTCCTGCCACACAAATCAGTCCAGACAAATTAAATAATATTTTCAAGCCTATTGAGAATTTTGAATTCACTTCAAGCTTTGACAAGCCCGTAGGATTAGGATTACAAATCGCCAAAAGCATGACCGAAAAACTAGGTGGATATTTCAAATATCAGACTCAACTTAATGGAGGCGTGACTTTCAAATTAGAATTTAAATCCATCGAAAATTCTGAACTATGAGGCTATCACTTTTAATACTCGTGCTTTTTTTCAATTGCCAATTATTTGTCATAGCAAAAGATACCATTAAGCGACCATTTACGGAATTTGGTTACCCAAAAAACACCATTTCATTTGGCAAAAAAAGTGGAGCTGTATTCTACATTGCAGATGATCCTCTTCGAGACTTTAGCCAAAGTGGTTTTTACTTGGAGATCATGGTATCTCCACTGATACAGAAAGAAAAAAGTCAAATAAATATCAAGCTAGATGATACCCCAGTAATGTCTCTCAATCTTGGTGAACAAGCTGACACACTTAAGGTATTTGTGCCTTTACAAAAAAGAGCAAATGGATCAGGCTTTTTAAAACTAGCCATAGAACCTTCTTTATGGTATGAGAATGAAGATTGTATGGACATAGACCAGAAAAGTATCTGGCTTAGAGTATCAGATAATTCTTATTTTTTGGATAGAACTTTGGAGCCAGCTACAGTAAAAAAAGAATGGAACATTGCGGAGTTTCTTCCAAGCGTGCAAACGATCTTGATTCCAAAAGCCAATTTAGAATCCTATGCAAGCGCAGTTTCTCATTTACATTTCTTCTTTCTTCACAATCAAGGCAAAAATCTATCCTTGAAATTTTTAGAAGATGCTGATCCCTTAGATTTCCACCATGCATTGATTGTTGGAGAATCTTCACTTGTTAAGAAGAGCTTGCCTGCTTCATTTGCCACATCAAAAGAATTAGATTCCAATCCAATAGCTATCTATTCATTCGAATATATGGATTCATTGAGAAATCAGACTATCTATCTCAACAACCTAATAGTAACCAGTAAAAATTCAGGTGATTTGGACATTTTGACACAAAACTTATTTACAGACTATGGAAAGAGTGTGCTTTTGAATGAGTCCTTTTCTATCGTTGAAAAGCACACTTCCTATGATCGAACGTATAAATTTGACACAAAACAGAAATATAACTTGTCTGAGTTGGGAATGGATGAAGAAGTGATAAGTGGAAAAGGTCGTGTAAGAAAAAATTTCCTGATTCCTGAATTCTTAGCAAAACCATCATTGAATACATTATCCGTAGACCTATCTGTGAATTATTCCCCTGTTGGTAAAAATGATAAAGCTTATTTAAATGTATTTATCAATAACAGACTTCTTCAAACTTACCAATTAGACGATAGTGGAGTCTTAGAAAAATCGATAGCAGCAAGAAAAGCCCAGTTTGGAGCGAGCAATTACATAGGTTTTGAATTTATTTATATCCCTGAAGGTGGAATGTGTGATGAAGCTGCAGCAGATTTTTTTGCTCAAATCAATCCTAAAAATTCATTTATTGGTTTACAATTTCACAATAGAATCCCTGAAACTCTTCATGCTTTTCCTTCAAACTTTGACGGTAAAGAAGTGGGAATTATCTATGATTATGATTTAAGCTTAGATGACATCAAGCATTTTTCTAAAATCATCAGTCTCCTAAATATTCGTGACACCAAGGCTTTGGGGATTTATCTCCCTAAAGTGACTGGGACAAAAAATATTACAGATGATGCAGGAGAAATGAACCTGATTTTGGTTTCGAGGTCTGGAAATAATTTTGAAAGTTTGTTACAAGATAGTCCTTATGTCGAGTTTTCAAAATCAAAAATAATTTATAGATCAGATGAATTAGAAAAATTCTTTGGCTTTATACCAGACAAGCAGCTCAATTACGTCCAGCTGCTTGACAATGGCAGCAATAAAGTACTGAAATTCAACTTATTTTCAAAAGATAGACTAGCATTTGAGAAGCTTTTGGATGGCTTCAGAGAACAATTCCTCACCAACACTGGGAATGTCATGATCGCCAATTCAAAGAGATACTTCTTTTTTGATCTAAGCCAAACAGATGTCAAAAATCAAAAATTAGAAAGTGAAGCCAGATTTGAATCATTCTGGCATGGATACCGAATATTAATAATCAGCATTTTAGCAGCTTTAGTCATTGTGTTGCTGATTTACATCTATAAGAAATCACGTTTTGCTCAAAAATCTATTGAAGATGCAAGAAAATAAAATCGGCTGGATAATGGTGCTATTGATAATGTTTGTAACGGCAAACAGCTATGCTCAAAATCCATGGCAACAAGATAAAGGCGAAGCATTGATTTCTCCATATATAAGTCACTATAGAGCATCTTCATTTAGGTCTAGAAATGGTGAAAAAATTCCATTTCAAGATGAGGGACTATTTACCAATTATAATCCTCGTTTATACTTCTCATTACCTTTGAAAGGTTATAAGGTTAATTTTTTTGGATCTATACCCTTATTTATCAACAAGTTCGATGACACACAGCAAAGTCAAAAAAATGTAGATCTTGGGGATCTGGAGCTTGGTGGACGATTTCATATAAGACAATTGAAAAACCACTATCTCATGGGAGCAATCACAGCTTTTGTACCTGCTTACCAGAATAACAACCTTCCATACACTGGATTCGAAAGGTTTGGGATGGAAGGAAGGTTGATTTTGGCTGGGAACTCTCCTTGGATGGGAGAAAGTAATAACTTTCACAAGATAGAAGGAGCATTTAGGCAATTTTTCCCTGGAGGACCATCGCAAACAAGAGTATATGCTTCGCAAGGATTACGTATCACTTCCAAAATAGTACTGTTAGGTGAGCTGGATGGTATAATTTCATTTAGCAATGAGAGTCAATTCTTTGAAAACAACCTTCAGCTCGTATCTGACTTTACCATGGTAAAAGCTGCCTTGAATATCGGCTATGAATTTACGCCCGATTTCTCTCTCTATGGAGGCACATTTCATGATATTTTGAATAGAAACTCAGGTATAGGAAGCGGATTCCAAGTATTTTCAGTCATTCGAATGAAATCCAAGTAGAAGATGAGGCAGGAATACTACAGAAAATCACTATTTCAGGAGAAAGCTAAACTTAACGCTATTCAAATCGAAGAAATTGAACAGCTTGAGAGAAAGCTAAAACAGAGTTTTTTGAAAATTGCCCTAAACTTCGGGTACTTAAGTAGACGAAGCTGGAGAGAAACAATCCAAAGTACTGGCATCGAACTTTATCAATTTGAGTACGCCTCTTTAGAGCCAATTGAAAAAAACAAACTGGTACAAGACAACCTGCATCAATTTTTAGATGCATTGATATTCCCATTACGACAATCTGAAGACAATCTTCACGTAGTGCTAAGTGATCCATCAGACAGCATCAATATCAATCGTATCGAAGTTATATTAGGTCAGAAAGTAGATAGTTTTGAAATTGCGGAAGATTTAGATGTATTAAAAGCATTGCATGTCACTTATGGAGCAGAATATCTAGACAAGGCTGTGTTTGGAATATACGATAGTGACAGAGAAAGTTGTGCTATAGAGACATTTACTAAGCCTCAATTGTACTTCTTGGGAATTATCTTTATGATAGGTCTATCTTTTTTCTTTTTCTTCCCTATCGGAACAGCGATTACGATCAATATTGTCTTGAATTTGCTTCTATTGATTTCTATATCATTCAAATTTGTTTTGACTTTGTATGGATCCAAATTTGAAGTGGCTCGAAAGATAAACCCTGAAGAACTGGAAGCTATAGATGATAAAGAGCTACCTTTTTACACTATTTTACTACCTGTATTTAAGGAATCAGAAGTAATACACAAGCTCGTCTATAACCTTAAGAACTTGGACTATCCAAGGGAGAAGCTGGACATCAAACTCTTGATAGAATCAGACGATGAAATGACTTATAACGCAGTAAAAAACATGAATTTCCCCTGTGTTTTTGAGCCTGTAATCATACCCTATGCACAGCCTAAAACTAAACCTAAAGCTTGTAACTATGGCTTATATTTTAGCAAGGGCAAATACCTCACTATATACGATGCAGAAGATATCCCTGACAATAATCAATTAAAATTGGTACATACACTTTTCAAAAAAATAAGTGAGGAGTATGTGGTGGTACAGTGCGCTTTAAATTATTTCAATAAAAAGGAAAATTTACTTACTCGATTGTTTACACTTGAGTATTCATATTGGTTTGACTATATGTTACCTGGATTAGATAATCTGGATGTACCAATCCCTCTCGGAGGGACATCCAACCATTTCCGATTTGACAAATTGATGGAGTTAGGTGGATGGGATGGATTCAATGTGACAGAAGATGCTGATCTTGGCCTCCGGGCTTACGCCAAGTCCTACAAGGTCACTGTATTGGATTCTACTACTCTAGAAGAAGCCAACAATGATTTTTTCAATTGGATAAGACAAAGATCAAGATGGATCAAAGGCTATATGCAGACCTTTCTAGTGCATATGCGTAATCCTTTGAAACTGTACAAAAAAGTAGGACTTAAGGGATTTCTTTCATTTCAATTCTTTATAGGAGGTACATTTTTCACTTTTCTTGTGTATCCTGTTCTTCTTGTCTTTTTGCTATTCATCCTTTTCCTGTACACTGGCTTATTGGACAAAATGGTGTTTTGGAACGATGTTGAAATAAGCGAAATCATACTGGGAAATGTCCGTTTGTTTTTCCCAGACTGGTTGGTAATTCTTTCAGTGTTCAATTTTGTCGTGGGAAATCTGATGATGATCTATGTGAACATGATTGCTGTCTTTCGAAGAAAGGCTTATAGCTTGATGCTGTTTTCGTTGATCAACCCCTTTTACTGGCTGATGCACTCTGTATCTGCCTATAAGGGATTGATTCAGCTGATCACGAAGCCATTCTATTGGGAGAAAACTAATCATGGATTGACTAAAGCTACCAAAGGCCCCGTACAATGAAATCAAAAAAGCTATTATATTTCTTTTCTTGGCTCGCACTCAGTAGCGGATACCTAGTGTTAAGTTATTGGCTCCAACAAAGAGGTTTCTTCAACTTAGAATCTTACTTTATTGACTATAAAAAACTAGTCACTTCATTGTATGAAGAAAGCATATTGAGATCTGTGTATTTTACAGATCCTTTCTTACTATACTTGGGATCTTCTCTATTCGGATTTCCAAAAGTAATGGGCTCTACATACTTTTTCAATGCATTGGTAATTGGAGGACTATCAAATCATCTATTGTACAAAACCATAAACAGTCCCAAAATCCCAAATTTTCTTGTTGTTTACATTTTTTTTAGTCCAATTATTATTTATGCTGGAATATCAGGAGGCAGTTTAGCCTTGTACTTATTATTTTACTATCTCTTCTTCACCTTAGTATTAAAATACACAGAAACCTATTCCGTATTTCATCTTACCCTTTTGAGTATACTCATAGGAGTATTTATACTTCTGAACTTAGAAGTGCTAAAGCTCTTACTACTACTCATCCCTATTTTCTTTTTTAGTAGCTTTCATAAAGCAAAAGGCATATCAGGCTCCTTTTATAATCGAGCTTCTCTTATTTTGAGTAATGATTCACAAAGAAGAAAATTCTTCTCCAGTTTTTTTTCATCAATTTTTGTAGTGAGCTTTATCCCGCTGATGGGCTTAGCTACATTTCTTATTTTGAATAAGATCTTTGCAGGGAACACCTTCTATTTTTTGGAAAGCTACGGCAATAACTGGAACAGCTACTCTCCAAATTTTGTGTTTATCAAAGATGTCGAAGCTTATAGCCCATTTATCGCCTCAAATACGCCCTTTTACCTGATAAGCTTCTTCTCAGTTTCTGTATTGACAATTTTTCAAATTTTCAATTATGGAGGTGCTAAAGCCAAAAGTATACTGATGCTATTATCAATTCTGTTTTTACTTTCAGAAATTCAAGAGTTCAAAATCGAAAAATTAAACATCCAGTATTTAAGTATGCTGACAGGAGCAGGTTTAGCTTCGGCACTCTTTTTTAGGAAAGACTCTCTTAAACTCAACAGATTCAATTACATTCTCGTTTCCCTTTTTGCTATGCTTGGGATGTATTTTCAATGGCAGTATTTCAATATCAGCATCCAAGAGAATGAAAACTTGTATGCTAAATCATTGGTCGAGGCAGTAGAGAGTAAAAGAGTGAACAGCATTCAAAATTTCGAGCAAACATTTAAAAAATTATCTCCTGGCCGTATTTTGATAGATGATGCCATTTTTTACCCAGAACTTACAACCCTTTCAAAAGAATTCATTTGGGAAGGTCACTTCAGCTCTAGTTACCAGCAAGCCTTGCAGATCCCCGAGCTGTATGCAGATTACGTTGTAATGACTAAAAGTAATCACCCATTATTCTTAGATGATGTAGTTGCCACTGCATTCAAAAGGTTGGAAATGCTGCAAGTTCAATCAGATCTGAATCTTTTATTTGAAGATGATTTTCTGGAAATCTATCAAATCAACCCCAATAGCATAGTGAATAAATAAAAACCCTCCCCAATTTATTCAATGGGGAGGGCTAAAATAAACTCAGTTAAATGTTTGCTGCCAACCAATCTCCTACTTCCGAAGTCTTGTAAGCTTTACCACCTTCAGCGATATCTTCGGTGACAATGCCTTCAGCTAAGGATTTGTTTACCACATCAGAGATAGCTTGAGCTTCCTCTTTCATATCAAAAGCATACTCAAACATCATAGCTGCTGAAAGGACAGTAGCAAGAGGGTTTGCAATATCCTTTCCAGCTGCCTGAGGATATGATCCATGAATCGGTTCGAAGAGTTTGTTTTCTGTACCTACAGATGCAGAAGGCATCAATCCCATAGATCCCGAAATCACAGAAGCTTCGTCAGTCAAAATATCTCCAAAGAGGTTTTCTGTGATCAGAACATCATAAGCTTTAGGCCATTGAATCAATCTCATAGCCACCGCATCTACGAACTCGTACTCAACTTTTACATCTGGATATTCAGGTGCTAGTTCCTGTACGGTCTCTCTCCACAATCTAGAAGTAGCCAGTACATTGGCTTTATCTACACAAGTAAGAATCTTCCTACGTTTTTGAGCTGCCTCAAAACCCATTCTTGCAAGTCTTGAAATTTCTTCTTTGGTATACACATTGGTATCAAAGGCTTTGGTACCTTGCTCGTTTCTCCCTCTAGGCTCACCAAAGTAAACTCCACCAGTGAGCTCTCTAAAGAAGACAAAGTCTACTCCCTCGACTCTCTCAAGTTTCAGAGGTGATTTGTGAACCAAGGAAGGGAAGGTAAATGTAGGTCGTACATTTGCAAAAAGTCCAAGCTTCTTTCTCATAGCAAGAAGTCCTTGTTCTGGTCTTACTTTAGCTTTGGGATCATTGTCATATTTAGGATCACCGATCGCACCGAATAGCACTGCATCTGCTCTCAAGCAAACTTCATGTGTAGCATCAGGATAAGGGTCTCCAGTCTGATCGATCGCTGTAGCACCTACTACTCCTTCTTCAAAATTAATTGTATGGCCAAATTTCTTTCCGACTGCTTTGACCACTTTTACTGCCTGAGCTATTACCTCAGGTCCTATGCCATCACCTGGCAGTAGCGCTATATTCATTTCCATAGAAATTCTCTTTGTCTTGTTTGGGGTTTTGATTTTTTAGCTCCTGAATATCTACTTTTACAGGAGTATTTATGTCCATTTTATCTATTATGTTCAACATTTTCTCTGTGGCCATCATCGCAGCCACAGTCTGATCGGAGTCAAGCCCTTTGGTCTTGAAAATTCGTCCATAATCCCATGTGATCACTGTCTCCACGAAAGCATCTGTTTTGCCACCGGGAGGAATAGACACATGATAGTCAGTCAATTTAGGCAGCTGTAGTCCTTGTGATTTATATATCTTTACAAGAGCTCTCATAAAGGCATCATACTGCCCATCACCTGAAGAATGCTCTTCAAAAGACTTGCCATGGATGCTCATTTTCAATTGAACTGTCGGCTTCAACCCTCTAGAATGAGTCATATGATAGCCCTCGATAAATATTTCCTTTGTGATAGAATTGTTTTGCAACACATCGGAAATGATATATGGCAAGTCCTCAGTGGTGACTCTTTCTTTTTTATCACCGAGCTCTATGATTTTTTGGGTGACTTTCGTCAACTCATCAGGTTCAAGTGAAATACCAAGTTCCTGCAAATTTTTTAGGATATTCGCTTTTCCAGAAGTCTTTCCTAAAGCATATTTTCGCTCCCTCCCAAATCGCTCTGGCAGTAAATCATTGAAATAAAGATTCTTTTTATTATCGCCATCAGCATGAATACCAGCAGTTTGGGTAAAGACATTTTCACCAACTACTGGTTTGTTCGCAGGGATATGTTGACCTGAAAACTGCTCCACAAGCTTGCTGACTCTATAAATTTTGTGTTCATTAAGCCCAATTTCAAAATCTGTAAAATCCTTGATGATGGCCGTAACAGATTCAAGAGGAGCATTACCAGCTCTTTCACCAAGTCCGTTGACTGTGGTATGAATCCCAGAAATCCCACTATTGATGGCCTCCAACACATTGGCCACAGAAAGATCATAATCATTGTGAGCGTGAAAATCAAAATGACAATCTGGGAACTTCGAAGTAATCATCTGGATAAATTGGGAGGTTTCTTTTGGATTTAAAAGCCCCAATGTATCTGGCAACATGATTCTGCTTACCTCGATTTTATTCAAAAAAGTAATTAGTGATAAAGTATAATCTATGGAATTTCTCATCCCATTACTCCAATCCTCAAGGTACACATTGACCGTGATATCCCGAGACCTTGCATAATCTACTGCTTTTTGAATATCTTCAAAATGTTGCTCCGGAGTCTTCTTCAATTGATGCACTAAGTGATTGAGTGAACCTTTTGTAAGCAAATTCATCACTTTGGCACCTGCCTCCACTAGCCAATCAACGGACGCTGGCGTGTCGACGAACCCAAGCACTTCGACTTTCTGAAGATACCCTCTCTCTCCTGCCCATTGGGTAATCTTCTGAACACCCTCCATCTCTCCTTGGGACACGCGAGCAGAAGCCACTTCAATTCTATCCACCTTGAGTTCTTCCAATAGCAACTTAGCTATCTGAAGTTTTTCTGAAGGTAGAAAAGATACCCCTGAGGTCTGTTCCCCATCCCTCAAGGTTGTATCCATGATTTCTATTTTTCTCTGGTTTCCCATAATATCTTAAATTGTTGAGTGTAGATTTTGAAAGGTTGAAGGTTTAGTATTGAAGGATGAAATTTCGGTTACAGATGTATTGATTTGACTGATGTTAGCTCTTTTATTAATGAACTTCCAAAGCTCAGGCCCCACATCTAGCCACCATCACCAGTTAATTAATTAACACTTATATTCACTGTCTCCAATAGACTCAACCTCTTCATCCTTCATCCTTCATCCTTCATCCTTCTACCTTCCTCTTTTTCACCTTCTCGCTTTCTCAAACTCTACTATTTCCTCTCTTAAATTCAATAGGTAATCAATATCATCAAAGCCATTTTTCATATTCTCTTTTTTGTAAGCATTGATATCAAAAGATTCCGATTGACCTGTGCTGAGTAAAGTAATTGTCTGCTTGTCTATATCTACTTCTACTTCTGTACTCGGATCAGCCTCTACCGCTGAGAATATTACTTCTGCAAACTCAGCCGAAACTGTAACAGGCAGCACCCCGATATTCAAACAATTATTTTTGAAAATATCAGCAAAGAAACTGGATACTACACACCTGAAACCATAATCATAGATTGCCCATACTGCATGCTCTCTACTGGATCCTGAGCCAAAGTTTTTCCCAGCGATCAAGATTTTACCTGAGTATGTCGGATCATTGAGTACAAAGTCCTTTTTTGGATTACCTTCTACATCATATCTCCAGTCTCTGAACAAATTATCTCCAAAACCTTCTCTCTCAGTAGCCTTCAAGAATCTTGCAGGTATAATTTGATCAGTGTCCACATTTTCTGTAGGAAGAGGGACTACTGTAGAAGTCAATACATTAAATTTATCGTAAGCCATAATTTTCTAAATCTTGATTAAAACACTTCTCTTGGATCACATATTTCACCTGTCACAGCCACAGCAGCTACTGTGAGTGGACTAGCCAACATGGTGCGAGCACCAGGTCCTTGACGGCCTTCAAAATTCCTGTTGGAAGTAGAAACTGCATATTTGCCCGCAGGTATCTTGTCATCATTCATTGCAAGGCAAGCAGAGCAGCCAGGCTGTCTCAATTCAAAGCCAGCTTCCTCCAAGATTTTTACTAATCCTTCCTCATGAGCCAATTTTTCTACTTCTCTAGAACCTGGTACAATCCAAGCCGTGATGTTATCTGCTTTTTTCTTTCCTTTTACAAAATCTGCTACTGCTCGTATATCTTCAATTCTACCGTTGGTACAGCTTCCTACAAAAACATAGTCCACTTTTTTACCCTTAATAGCTTCTCCTGGTGCAAATCCCATATAGTCCAGAGACTTGAGGTAAGTTTTCTTATTGCTGCCTTCCATACCATCAGTAGTAGGAATGTTACCTACTACTTTGATCCCCATCCCTGGATTTGTACCATAAGTGATCATAGGTTCTATGTCCTCAGCTTCGAAATTGTACTCCATATCAAAAGTAGCTCCTTCATCGGTCTTGAGTTCTTTCCATTCACTTACAGCCTTTTCCCAGTCAGCACCTATAGGGGCATACTGCTTTCCTTTTAGGTATTCGAATGTAGTTTCATCAGGAGCAATCAGTCCGCCTCTAGCACCCATTTCTATACTCATGTTGCAGATGGTCATCCTTGCTTCCATACTTAAGCTTTGAATTGCCGAGCCAGCATATTCCACAAAGTAACCCGTAGCACCAGCAGCAGAAATCTTAGAGATAATATAGAGAATGATATCCTTTGAAGTAACGCCCTTCCCCAAAGTACCCTCTACAGTGATTCTCATTTTCTTTGGTTTGCTCTGCATGATACATTGGGTTGCGAACACCATCTCTACCTCTGAGGTACCGATACCAAAAGCTATGGCTCCAAATGCACCATGCGTAGAAGTATGACTATCACCACAAACTATGGTCATACCTGGCTGTGTAATTCCAAGCTCTGGACCGATCACGTGAACGATACCATGATGTGCTGATCCTAGGTCATGCAAATCAATGCCATGATTTTTACAGTTTTCACGGAGCTTTTCTACCTGCATTCTCGAAAGCTTGTCCTTGATCGTCTTATCTTGATCTATGGTAGGGACGTTGTGATCCGGAGTCGCAACTGTCCTCTCTGGAAACATCACCCCAATTCCACGCTTCTCCAAATTTAGAAATGCCACAGGGCTAGTCACTTCATGGATAAAATGCTTATCTATGAAAAATACATCTGGTCCATCTTGCACAGACTTTATCACGTGTGCATCCCAAACTTTATCAAATAATGTTTTCTTTTCCATCTTAGGCTACTGTCACTTTATTTTTGACTGGTATTTTATTTAGTGCATCGACAAAGGCTTGCGCAGATGCCAAAACAATGTCTGTATTGGATGCAAATCCGTAGTAAGGCACTTTACCTTGCATGATTCGCATGTGAACTTTGGCCACGTCATCACTTCCAGCTGTGATGGCTTGGATCAAAAATTCCTCTAATTCAATATCTGGTTTTACAATCTTTTCAATTGATTTCAAAACAGCATCCACTGGACCATTTCCAGAGGACGTTTCTTTTTTGATCTCACCTCCCACTTTGAGGGTCACTTCTGCTTGTATTTCTCCATTTGATTGATAAGACACTTTGTCTAATTCGATCAAGGTAGAATCATCAATGTATTTACCTACTAGAGTCAACAAGTCCTTCGGACTAATATCTCTTTTGGAGTCTGCCAGAATCAAAAACTCCTCATAAACCTCTCTTAAAGCTTCTCCTTCTAATACAACTCCAAGATTATCCAGATGGTGCTTCAAGGCAGCTCTTCCACTTCTTGCAGTGAGAACAATTGAAGATTCATGAACGCCTACATCCTTTGGATCGATGATTTCATAATTCTCTCTATGTTTCAATACACCGTCTTGGTGAATTCCTGAAGAGTGAGCAAATGCATTTCTACCGACGATTGCCTTGTTTGGTTGCACAGGCATGTTCATCAGTTTGGAAATCAATCTGCTGGTTTCATAGATTTTTGGTGTGACGATATTAGTTTCTACAGGAATATCATGATGGCACTTGATAGCCATTACAACTTCCTCCATAGAAGTATTGCCTGCACGTTCACCTATACCATTTATGGTCACTTCTACTTGGCGTGCACCATTTTGCACACCGGAGATGGTATTGGCAGTTGCCATACCAAGGTCATTGTGACAATGGGTAGCAATGATCGCCTTATCAATGTTTGAAACGTTTTCTTTCAAATGCCTGATAATAGCTCCATATTGCTCTGGAAGCGTGTAGCCTGTAGTATCAGGGATGTTTACTACTGTAGCTCCTGCTTTGATTGCCTGCTCGATGATACGAGCTAAAAAGTCTTTCTCTGCCCTACCGGCATCCTCTGCATAGAACTCCACATCCTCTACAAATCTCTTGGCAAATTTGACAGCACGAACTGCCCTTTCGATGATTTCTTCTGGAGTAGACCTAAGCTTGTACTGAATATGATAAGGAGACACACCGATGCCGGTGTGAATCCTACCTTTCTTGGCATATTTGAGCGCTTCAGCAGCTACTTCTATATCCTTTTCCACAGCTCTGGAAAGGGCACAGATGATTGGGTTGGATACTGCTTTGGAGATCTCCACTACGGAGTTGAAATCCCCTGGGCTGGAAATTGGAAATCCTGCCTCAATGATATCTACTCCTAGCTCTTCTAATGCCTTAGCGACCACAATTTTTTCTCGGGAATTCAACTGACATCCCGGCACCTGCTCCCCATCACGAAGGGTGGTATCGAATATCCATAGCTTATCACTCATATCTTTAATTATTTTCTGGTCTCAATTTTCTGACGACTGCTCCTGCTTGCCACATTTCTGAATCTCTCAACTCCTTCAATTCCTCTTCTAGCTTTTCCCTATAATCTTCTTTACTGTTAGAGTCAATTGACTTTTGTGCTTCTTTACCTGTTTTTACTGAATCGTACAATTGCTCAAAAACCGGCTTAGTAGCATCTCTAAATGGCTTCCACCAGTCTAATGCACCTCTTTGAGCTGTTGTAGAACAATTGGCATACATCCAATCCATACCATTTTCAGCTACTAAAGGCATCAAGGATTGTGTCAATTCCTCAACTGTCTCATTGAATGCTTCAGAAGGGGTGTGACCATTAGCTCTCAACACTTCATATTGAGCTGCAAATATTCCTTGGATAGCACCCATCAAAGTACCTCTTTCTCCTGTCAAATCAGAAGTCACTTCTCTGTAGAAATCTGTCTCAAATAGGTATCCAGAACCTACACCAATCCCTAGTGCAACTACTCGATCTTTGGCTTTTCCAGTTCCGTCTTGGAAAATTGCATAGGAAGAGTTCAATCCTCTACCTTCTACAAACATTCTTCTCAATGAAGTACCTGATCCTTTTGGTGCTACCAATATCACGTCGACATCTGAGGGTGGAACGATCCCTGTTTTTTCTTTGTAAGTCACCCCAAATCCGTGAGAGAAATACAAGGCCTTACCTGGAGTCAAATGCTTTTTCACCATTGGCCACAAAGCAATCTGTCCAGCATCAGAAAGTAAAAACTGTATGATAGTTCCTCTTTCACAAGCTTCTTCTAAGTCAAACAAAGTCTCACCTGGAACCCAACCATCTGCTACTGCTTTATCCCAAGTTTTAGAATTTTTTCTTTGACCTACGATTACATTGAAGCCATTATCCTTTAAGTTCAAAGCTTGACCTGGACCCTGTACACCATACCCTAGTACAGCGATCACTTCGTCCTTTAATACTTCTCTAGCTTTTTCCAATGGGAACTCTTCCCTGGTTACTACATTTTCCTCTACTGATCCAAATTTCAGTTTCATAGTTTTTGGTTTTTATAAGGTTTGATGATTTAAATATTCCGATACGGAGAATCTAGGCTTTGCAATGGCCACGCGACCTGACCTAGAAAACTCCAAAAGTCCATAAGGCTTTAGTGTTTCCAAAAGTGCTTGTGTATCTTCTTTGTGGCCTGTAAACTCGACCACAACAAACTCCTTCTCCGCTGCAATGATGTGAGCATTGAATCTTCTGATTACTTTTTCAAGGCTTGCATCAAGGCTATCTATAGGAAGCTTATACAAAGCTATCTCTTGGTACACTACTTGCGTGTCCTCAAAATAGTAAGCCTTGATTACGTCTGTTATTTTTTCGATTTGTTGTACCAAATGAACAATCTGATCTTGTGTCACAGTACACTCTATCGTAATCTTGTGAATCCCATCAAGTCTACTCTCTGACGCCGTAAGCGCGTCGATATTGATCCCTCTTCTGGTAAAGATGATGGTGATCCTATTCAAGATCCCGATGAAATTTTCTGTATAGATTAATATGGTATATCTATTCATAATTTTAGGATTTAACTGAGCCTCACTTCTTCTACTGAACTTCCTGTAGCGATCATTGGGAACACATTGTCTTCCTTCTCTACGACGACTTCAAGGAAATACGGCCCATCATGGGTCAACATGTCTGCTACTGCGTCACTTAAGTCTTCTCTTTCAGCGACCTTTGTAGCTTTTATATTGTAAGCCTCGGCTAATTTGATAAAATCAGGATTGTCCAACTCAGTGAATGAATACCTTCTGTCAAAAAACATCTGCTGCCATTGACGTACCATGCCTAAGAAATTATTATTCAATAATACAACCTTAACTGGTGCCTTTGTCTGCATGATCGTACCCAATTCTTGAATAGTCATTTGGATACCTCCATCACCCACAACACATATTACCTGCCTGCTATAATCTGCCATCTGTGCACCAAGAGCTGCTGGAAGAGCGAAGCCCATAGTTCCTAACCCCCCTGAAGTAACTTGAGTTTTACTAGTCTTGAAATTGAAGTATCTCCAAGCAATCATCTGATGTTGTCCAACATCAGTAACTAACACAGCATCGTCTGCCTTGTATTGATTGACATACCTGATCACCTCTCCCATGGTCAAGCCCGTTTTGGTAGGTGACAGATCATGGTTGATTACCGATTCCTTTTCTAACAATTCCAATTCACGAAACTTCTCCATCCATCCTTCATGGGTTTTAGAATTCACTTCAGCAGTCAGCATAGCAAGACTTTCTTTGCAATCTCCTAAGACTGCTACTTCACATTTCACATTCTTATTGACCTCAGCAGGGTCTAGTTCTAAATGAATGACTTTAGCCTGCTTGGCATATCTGCTCAAGTCTCCGGTCACCCTATCATCGAATCTCATACCTATTGCAATCAAGACATCACATTTATTAGTCAAGAGATTTGGTGCATAATTACCATGCATACCGAGCTTCCCAACGAATGATGGATGATCTTCGGAAAGTGCTCCTGAGCCCAAAAGTGTAGAAGCGGCAGGAATACCTGTTTTATCTAAAAATGCCTTGAACTCTTGCTCTGCTTTCCCTATAATCACCCCTTGACCAAACAACACGTAAGGCCTTTCGGCTTGATTGATCAATTCAGCAGCTGCTTTGATAGCTTTAGCTTCTACAGGAATATTGGGTCTATAGGAGCGAATGCTTAAACATGGGACATAATTGAAAGCACCTGATTCTACTTGCGCATTTTTGGTAATGTCAATCAAAACTGGCCCTGGCCTTCCTGACCTAGCGATGTGGAATCCCTTAGCAATAGCAGGCGCAATGTCTTCGGCTCTTCTTACCTGAATGTTCCATTTGGTAACAGGCATAGAGATACCTACTACGTCAGTTTCTTGAAAAGCATCTGAACCTAGCAGATGCGCTGCTACCTGACCTGTGATACAAACCAATGGGGTACTATCGATCATGGCGTCTGCAAGTCCTGTGATAAGGTTGGTAGCTCCCGGTCCTGAGGTAGCTAAGGCTACGCCCACTTTACCAGATACTCTTGCATAACCTTGAGCTGCGTGTATTGCGCCTTGCTCATGTCGTGTCAAAATATGCTTGATCTGATCATGATAATCATACAGCGCATCATACACTGGCATAATTGCACCCCCAGGGTAGCCAAAAATATGCTGTACGTTTTCGGAAATCAATGATTTCACTACGATATCTGCTCCTCTTATCATTTGTTGCTGGGTTTTATTTATCAGTTACACAACCTTCTGATGCGGTTGAAACGAGTTTATTGTACTTTTTCAAGGTGCCTTGTAGGTCACTCAAATCTTTTCTCTTCCAGACTTTTTTCCTTTCCTCAAACTCTTCCTCTGACACATCACAGGTTAATTTTAAGTTATCGGCATCTATGGTCACCATATCTCCATCTTTCAAAAGTCCAATAGGCCCTCCTAGGTAAGCCTCAGGAGTGACATGCCCCACTACAAACCCATGGGTACCTCCTGAAAATCTTCCATCTGTGATCAATGCTACATCTGATCCAAGTCCTGCACCAATGATCATAGACGTTGGCTTCAACATCTCTGGCATTCCTGGCCCACCTTTAGGCCCGATATTCCTGATGACAATGACAGAGCCTCGATTCACTTTATGATCTCGGATAGCTTCATTTGCTTCTAGTTCCGAATCGAAGACTTGCGCAGGTCCGGTAAAAGCGTTCCCCTCTTTACCCGTTATTTTGGCAACAGCACCTTCTGGAGCTAAGTTACCATCTAGGATACATAAGTGGCCAGTTGCTTTGATAGGCTGCTCTAGTGGATGAATCACATTGACTAAGGAAGGACTGATTGGATCTATATTCTCAAGATTTTCTTCCAATGTTTTTCCTGTCACTGTGAGACAATCTCCGTGCAGATAACCATTCATAAGCATATATTTCATAAAAGCAGGAAGACCACCTTGCTCATGCAAGTCCTCCATCATAAACTTCCCAGACGGCTTAAAATCACCAATCATTGGTGTCTTGGCATTGATCTTTTTGAAATCCTCTATCGTAAAATCCACTCCCGCTGTGCGTGCTATAGCGATGATATGCATCACAGCATTCGTACTACCGCCAAGGGCTATGGTCACTGTTACTGCATTTTCTATACTTTTTCTAGTGATGATATCTGTTGGTTTGATATCCTTCTCTAGAAGAATCTTCATGTACTTATTTACTTCTCTACACTCTCTCAATTTTTCTGGAGAATTGGCTGGATAAGAAGCTGAGTAAGGCAATGACATCCCCATGGCTTCAATTGCTGAAGACATGGTGTTAGCTGTATACATCCCTCCACAGGCACCCTTTCCAGGGCAAGCATTTCTGATTACACCATCATAATCCTCATCAGATATACTTCCATTCACACGCTTGCCAAATGCTTCAAAAGCAGATACTATATTTAGTTTTTCACCTTTATAATTACCTGATGCAATCGTCCCTCCATAGACCATGATAGATGGTCTATTGGTACGTGTCATGCCCATGACAGCTCCAGGCATATTCTTGTCACAACCAGCCACTGCTACACATCCGTCAAAGGAGTGACCTATAATAAAAGATTCAATAGAATCAGCTATGATTTCTCGGGAAACCAATGAATACCTCATCCCTAATGTACCCATACTTGTTCCATCAGAAATACCAATGGTATTAAAAACCAAACCGGTCAGATCATGCTCTTGAGAAGAAGCTTTGATCAGACCGGCGAAGTCGTTGAGGTGCATGTTGCATGGATTACTTTCATATCCACAACTCGCTACCCCTACAAAGGGCTGGTTCATCTTTTTATCCGTCAATCCAGTGGCATAAAGCATGGCTTTACCTGCTGGATGCTCTTCGTTTTGACTGATTTCCCAACTATATTTTTTCAAACTCATGGTATCAATAGGTTTATTAATTTGCTTGTATAAAAAAAAGTGCCCCACTTGGATGAGGCACCTAGATTTATATGGTTGTTTTAATGATATAGTCTAGCGCCTCATTGCTTTCCAATAATGAGAATAAGGAATCCAATAAAGCTGACTAGACGTGTCATGTGGTTTTGTTTTATTTTCAATCAACGGTACAATATTAAAGTGCATTTTCCACACTTACAATATTTAAATTCTATTTTTTACTCACTAACAATTTTTTCAGTATGTATTTAATTATTTTTAAAAAATTTAATAAACATTAATGAGAATAAAGAAATACATTATTTTTTCAAACGTGGATTTATTTTAAATTTTTGAAATAAAATATCAATTTACTTAAATGATAAGAAATAGCCATTTTTTCTGATTTTTTTATAAGAAAAAAAATCACTAAAGATTTTGCATGCAATAAAACCCTATTTTTTTTAAAAAGAAGAAATACCCAAAATCGGCACATTATTCTGTTTGACCCTAAAAAACAAATGTATTTTTCAAAATCATGAAGATTTGATCTGAAATTTTTAATTTCGAATCATGATATCATTCCCAAACGCAAAAATCAATCTTGGTCTCCATATTACATCCAAAAGAAAGGATGGCTATCATGAAATTGAAACTTGTATGATTCCCATTCCATTGCATGATGCATTGGAAATGGTCATCGATAAAAAAACAGTTTTTAATTGTAGTGGACTTTCGATTCCAGGTTCAGATAAAGACAATCTTATTCTCAAAGCACTAAAGCTACTTCGCAAAGTCTTCAACGAACTACCGCATGTAAATATTCATCTTCACAAAAATATCCCCATGGGTGCTGGACTGGGAGGAGGTTCTGCAGATGCTGCTTTTGCATTGAGTATGATGAATAATCTTTTTGATCTCTTGCTCGAAGATTGGTTTTTGGAAGACTATGCAGCACAGCTTGGTAGTGATTGCCCATTTTTTGTAGAAAACACTCCTAAGATCGCTAAAGGAAGAGGTGAGATTTTGGAGCCTGTCAACATTGACCTTAAAGGTAAACACCTTCTACTAATCAACCCAAACATCCACATTGGGACAAAAGAAGCGTATACTGGTGTAATCCCACAAGCCCCTAAGGTCAATCTAAGCGAAGTACTAACTGATAGGTCTAGATGGAAGGATGAATTGGTCAATGATTTTGAAGCAAGCGTCTTCCCTAAATACCCAGAGATTGCAGCTATCAAAAGTAAACTCTATGAAATGGGTGCTTTCTACGCTGCAATGTCGGGATCAGGATCGACAGTGTTTGGCCTTTTTGATGAGAAGGTGGACAAAGGAATATGGGAACAGGGATATTTTGTATTTGAGGGGGTGATGTAGTAAAGTTCATAAGTCAATCACGACAGATTCATATTTAAATTTCATAAATATGTTTTGTATTTATACTTCGAAAGTAAAAATATGACAACTTTCACTAGCTCACTTCCAAATGACTTATTGGAAATGCTCGACGAGCATGCCAAGAAATTAGATATTCCTAAAAACAAGCTTATTGAAAAAGCCTTAAGATTATATCTTGAGCATCTCAAAAGAGCGGCGTATGTAAAATCATATAGTCAAGCCAAGACAAGGACATGGTCAATTTGGCAGAGGAAGGTATGGCGGAATATTTCAAGCATATAGAAGATGAAACAAGGTGAAATCTCAAAAGAAGTATTACAAATAGCCCTGACAACTTTAAGAGATAATACTACGCTGTAAATTCGGAGAAGCTTTTCATTCAAAGTTAAAAATCACAATTAATAGAAGATATGAGCATTCTCTCAGAAAGTTATAACGTATCTAGTTGTTTAGATTTAATTTTTTTCTTTTAACCCTCAAAAACCATCTTATTTAATGAGAATAAATTCCAAGCCTAAATTTTATGGAAATAGCAAATAAAGGCGAGCAATAGGCACATCATTAAGATTGACATCATCAATCTTTTTAAAGAGATCAAAGAAAGATAACTCTTAAGAAATTCTGTAACAATCACTTTCATAAGGCTGAATTTTAAGATCATAGATAATAATTCAAAATTACCTTATCAGAAAAGGGAAATCAATACCATGTTCACGGTATTTTTCATCATAAAACACTTCTTTTCATCCTTCTCCGCTTGCTCAAATAATTAAAAATAGGGTACAATAACACTGAAATCAAAATGATCACTGTACCTAAGTAAAAGCCTGGGGTCATCTTTTCTTTTTCTCCAAAAATCAATACTGCCAGTACAATTCCATAGACCGGCTCTAGATTCACCGTCAGATTTATAGCAAAAGCAGTCAGTCTACGCATCAACTCTACAGATACAGAGAATGCATATACTGTACATACACCTCCCAAAACAAATAACCATAACCAATCCAAGCCAACTGGCGCAAGCTGCAAACCAACCCCATCTGTAAAGAACACAGCATAAATAGGCATAAATAAAACAGAAAATATACAAGCTCCCATCATTTCATAAAAGGTCAATACATAGGGAGAATGCCTCTTGGTCAATCTACCATTGATCACTGTAAATATCGCAGCAATCAATGCTGAAGCCACAGCCATCGTCAAACCTAACCAATAGCCACCTTCAAAGCTAAAAACTACATAAAGGCCAGAAATCACCAGCATCCCAAGCATAATCTCAAACCACTTAACTTTGGATTTATTTACCATTGGCTCTACTAGTGCTGTCCACAATGAAGTCGTCGCCATACCTGCCAAGCATACAGATGCAGTAGACACTTGAGCAGCCCAAAAAAATAAAATCCAATGCAAGCTGATCAAAAAACCCGTACCAACTACTTTTCCTAACTCTTGTGGTGCTAGTCTGACTTTCCTCCTCTTCACCAAAAACACCAAACCCAAAAAACCACTTGCTATCAATGTCCTGTAAAATACTATTTCTACTGATGGCAAAGTAATCAGAAGTCCCAAAATTGCAGTAAAACCCCAAATCAAAACAATAAAATGGAGCATCAAGTAGTCCTTGACGATAACTTTTTGACTCATCTTTATCTAGGCACTGTTTTGTACAAGAAAAGTCCTGTAAATGCAAATACAAGATTGGGTAACCAGATAACAAATATAGGATATGTGGTCCCAGCCTCTGCAAATGTTCTTGATAGTAGGAATAATATGATATACACAAAGGCCAATAGGAAGCCTAAGGCAATCTGAAAACCAGAACCTCCTCTGGTCTTTTTGGAAGAGAGAATTACGCCTATGAATGTGAGAATAATTGCTGCAAATGGAGACATATACCTCACATACCTTTCTATCTTATAATAGTTAACATTATCCGCCCCCCTATCTTCCAGTGTCCTGATCTGTCGACCTAGCTGAGGAAGCGTCAAGGTTTCATGGTGATTGGTGGGCAAATCAAAATCAGCAGGCGTGATGGATAGCAATGTATCAAGGCTCTCTCCTGTTGTGTAATCCTCTCCCCTTTCGTTGAGCACCCGTAGTTTCCAGTTTTTCACAGTCCATGAATTGATAGCGGTATCCCATACAATCCTATCCCCTGATAGTTTTGCCAAAAGCTCTCCATCTCTGACTTGCTCCAAAGTGAAACTATACCCCATATTTCCCGAAGGATAATACCGCGATATATATGCATACACATCTGGGGCAACTTTTATATGTATATTGGTTTCGTTATAGAATTTGGTCTCTTCCAAATACCTCGTTTTGAACTCCGTTACTCCTGACGTGGCGCCAGGTAACACCCATCCATTGAGCAAAAAACTAGCTGCACCAATCATTGAGGCACCAATAAAGAATGGTAATAACATCCTAACAAAAGATGTCCCAGAGCTAAGAATGGCTATAATCTCCGTTCTTCCAGCCATTTTGGAAGTAATGAATATGACAGAGATAAAAACAGTAATAGGTGTAAGCAAGTTATTGAGATAAAGCCCATAATTTGCCAAATACTTCAGTATCTCTGATGCTGGCACTTTATTACGAATAAACGCATCATTCTTCTCCGTGAAGTCTAACACCAAGACAATAAGAATCAGCATCAAAACCACAAAAAAGTAGGTTTTAAGAAAATCCTTAATGATGAGTTTATCTAATATTTTCATGTTATAATCTAGTGCTAACTTTTTTGACCATCTGATCTTTCCATGCCGAGAACTCTCCAGACTTGATCTTTTCTCTAGCTTGCCCTACCAACCAAAGATAAAATGCCAAATTATGAATACTCGCTATTTGTGCAGCAAGTATCTCTTTGGCTATCGTCAAATGTCTCAAATATGCTTTGGAATAGAAACTACTTACATAAGAATTGATCCCCGTATCTATTGGACTGAAATCATCCTTCCACTTTTCATTCCTGATATTTATGATTCCTTCAGAGGTGAACAGCATTCCATTCCGTGCATTCCTTGTTGGCATCACGCAGTCAAACATATCTACACCAAGTGCAATCCCTTCTAGAATATTGGCAGGTGTCCCTACACCCATCAAATACCTAGGCTTGTCTTTTGGTAAGATATCCGTCACCATATCTGTCATTTCATACATCATCTCAGCAGGTTCCCCTACTGAAAGACCACCTATGGCATTTCCTTCTCTTTCACAAGAGGCAATAAATTCAGCGGATTGCTTTCTCAAGTCTTTGAAAACAGACCCCTGCACAATCGGAAATAAGGTCTGACTATAGCCATACTTACCTTCTGTCTGATCGAAACGCGCTATGCAGCGCTTCAGCCAGCGGTGAGTCATTTCCATCGAATTTCTAGCATATCCAAATTCACAAGGATAAGGTGTACATTCATCAAATGCCATGATGATATCCGCACCTATGGTGCGCTGTATGTCCATCACCCCCTCTGGAGAAAAAACATGCTTCGATCCATCAATATGCGATTTGAAAACCACACCTTCTTCCGTGATTTTCCTAGTACCTGCCAATGAAAAAACCTGATATCCTCCGCTGTCTGTCAAGATTGGCTTGGACCATCCATTGAATTTGTGCAAACCTCCTGCCTTTTCTAGTACATCCAAACCAGGTCTCAAGTATAAGTGATAGGTATTTCCTAAAATGATCTGAGCCTTGACATCATAAGTAAGTTCACGCTGATGAACGGCTTTCACCGAACCCGCAGTCCCTACTGGCATAAAAATCGGGGTTTCTATATCCCCATGATCAGTTTTTACTATTCCTGCCCTTGCTTTTGACTGAGGATCAGTGTCTGTTAATATAAATTTCATTTCCTAAAGTACAACACTCCAAATTGAATATATGAGCTTGACCGACCTTCAGCCATTCTCAACGCAAAAATATAAGCTTATTATTTAATTGAATGCTGAATTTGCTTTTATATTTGCCTTTCAAAAATCAATCAGGATGGTCAACGGAGTTTTATGGATATTTTTTTTAACAGCCTTTGCTGTTCAATTAATCTATATCCTTTTCATTTTTAGCCGATTGGCTCTTTTCAAAGCTAAGCAAGCCAAAGAAATCACTGAACCGAAAGCAGAAGGAGTCACGGTAGTAATCGCGGCTCATAATGAAAAAGATAATCTAAAAAAGCTCATTCCAATCCTTTGCAATCAAGATTATCCAAACTTTGATATCATGGTCATCAATGACAGGTCGTTTGACGGAACGAGGTCATTGCTTGAGAAAATGATGGCTAGGTATCCACAGATCAGAACTGTAACGGTCAAATACACCCCTGACCATGTGACTTCAAAAAAATATGCTTTGACGCTTGGGATAAAAGTAGCCAAACACGATGTGCTTTTACTCACTGATGCAGATTGCATTCCTGCCTCAGATCAATGGATCAGACAGATGACAGCCCCTGTAAGGGAGCAAGGAAAAACCTTTGCTTTGGGATTTTCGCCATATGAGCATGACAGAGGCTTTCTGAACAAATGGATACAATTCGAAACCCTCTGGACGGCAATTTTGTATTTTTCTTTTGCGCTATGGAAGGCCCCGTTTATGGGGGTAGGAAGAAATTTGTGCTATCGTCGAAGCTTTTTTATGGAGAAAAAGGCATTCAAAGACCTGTGGCAAATCACCTGTGGAGATGATGACTTGTTCATCAACAAATATGCTACTGGTAAAAATACTGCTCTAGTGATTTCTCCTGATAGTATTACTGTTTCTAAACCAAAAAGTACTTGGAAACAGTTTTTTATACAGAAAAAAAGACACTTCTATGCAGGTAAATTTTATAGAGCTAGAGACAAAAATAAAATAGGACTTTATACATTTACCCACCTCCTTTTTTGGATTGTAGGTATTTGTTTGATGATTTTTTTGGCAATTGAAGGAAAATGGGAACAATTTGCCAGCATTCTAGGTATAATTACCGTGAGATCAATGATGCTCACCTGGATATTTACCGCTGCAAGAAGAAATTTGCAGGGGATTCGAAAAGTGTTTTGGCCAATATTTTACGATTTCATTTATCTGGGCTATTTTTGGATCATTGGCAGTATAGGGTATCGTTCAAAAACAGTTAGATGGAAGTAAATTCAAGAGGATTTTCAAACAAGGCATTAGAAGACTTTGATCTAATAGATCAAGCAGTGGAGCAGAAAGATCAGCAAGCCTATGCCACATTGATGAAGCGCTACAAAAAAGCAGTGTACTTCATGATCTTGAAAATGATCCGCGATGCCGATGATGCGGAGGATTTGACTATGGAAGCATTTGCAAAAGCTTTCAAAAATCTCCACAAATTCAAGAAGGATTATACCTTCAGTACTTGGCTTTTCAGGATAGCTACAAACAATACCATTGATTTTATCAGAAAGAAAAAACTGAAGACCATGAGCTTGAACACCACCTTGAGTGATGATGGCGGGAATTCGGTCAATATCGATGTGGAAGATGATGACAACAATCCACAAGATGAGTTTATCAAATCTCAAAGAATCGAGATGGTCAGGGTATTTGTAGATAAGTTGCCTGCCAAGTACCGCAAACTGGTAGAGTTACGCTATTTCCAAGAGTTGTCTTACGATGAGATAGCACAAGAACTTGACAAGCCACTTGGTACTGTCAAAGCGCAGCTTCACAGGTCTCGCGAATTACTTTTCGAGATAGCCTCAGGGAAAGAGAAGCATATTTAATGGTAGAAGCTTCAAAAGTAAGTAGATCGAATTGTTTAGTTGGTCTTATTGGAAAGTGAGGCATAAGGAAAGTTATAAGGTAAATAAGTTGGCAGACTGAGGTATGCAGTTAATTTATGGATTTGAAAGCGATTTGATAAGGATGTATAATTAATTATAGGCTATACCAAGTCATGAGCTTGAGTGATTCAAACTAATTGTTGTTTTAATAAATTTTTATATCTGGTTTTTTAGTTATACATTGAGCATGATTTTTACCGGTATATTCTTTTAAAATATGAAATTAACCCTGTATTCTCTTTTGCTGTTGTTTAGCTTTGGCTGTAAACAAAATATAGATAAACATTTTAAAGTTTCTCCAGATAAAATCATCAATGTAAGTAATCAAATTATTGATATTGAAACTGACTTGCTATTTGCTTATCCAATACCTAAAATTTCTAATAAATATCTTTTTATAATTGATCCTCTGATACCCCAAGAGAAGAAAATTCATGTTTTTGATAAAGTTTCTCTCAAACATATCGGTAGCATTGGCATCACTGGTGAAGGACCTGGAGAACTATCAAATACTGGTGATTTTGCACTTACGCCCAATCAAGAAGATCTATGGATTCCTGATTTTGCTAAATTAAAGCTATTTAAATTCAACATTGACTCTGCCCTAAATAGTGAAGACTACCTTCCTTACTACTCAAATGACTTTGAAAATGATTTTTTTCTATCCGAATTCCAGTTTATAAATGAAAATATTGCAATAGGTAAGGGTATTGAGGTGCTAAGCTCAAATTCCTTTAGGGCTCGTATTGGAAAATGGAATATTCAAACTGGGAAGATTGATAAATTTGGTGAGGAACACCCCTTGCTGTTGAATGAAAGGACTAATGGATACTTTGACTATTCAGAAAAACATAAATTAATGGCATTTGCATACATTAGCCACGACGTTTTGACAGTTTTGGACCCTGATGGAATAATATTATTTAATATTTATGGACCAAAAGAGTTTGACAATGAAAATAGAAAATTACATTTTTTCAGTCAAGTGTTTTTTACTGACAACTACATCATCACATCCTATTTAGGTGATTATGCTTTTGAATTTGACAATAATAAAAATCCAAAAAGTGTACAGCCATCAAAAATCCTAATCTTTAACCTAAATGGCGAATTGGTAAAAGCTTATGAGACTGATTATCAAATTTGGAAATACATTATTGATGAAGAGAATAAACGCATTATTTGCAGTTTTATGGACCGAGAACAACCTTTAGGATATTTCCAATACGATTAAAAGAAGAATTGAAAACAGATTGAACGTAGCACACAGATCCTTTCCTAACCAATGCCTTTTCCTCTATCACAAAAACTCTTGCTAATGAAGCTTTAACTCTTAAATTTTCACTATTTTTAAACATGGAAAAAGAGGAAATCAATCACAAACTGGAGGAACCTTCTGCCGATTATGGTAACTATACCTATGCAGAATACTTGACTTGGCAACTGGACGGAATCGTTGAGCTTATCAAAGGGAAGGTGTTTAGACAGGCTGCTGCACCAAGGGTAAGCCATCAGAGGGTCTCAATGAAAATATCCTCCGCTCTTTTTTCATTCTTAAAAGAAAAAAAATGCGAAGTATTTTCGGCACCCTTTGATGTAAGACTTCCTGTCAAGTCGAGGAAAAATGAAGACATCACTACTGTGGTACAGCCTGATATTTGTGTGGTATGTGATCCTTCCAAATTAGACGACTTGGGCTGTGTAGGTGCTCCAGACCTGATCATCGAAATCCTCTCTCCGGGCAATAACAAGAAGGAAATTCAACACAAATTTGAAGTCTATGAAGAATCTGGAGTAAAAGAATACTGGCTAATTCATCCTAATGAATGTACTCTGATTATCTATAGTTTAGTAGACGGGAAGTATCAAGGGTCACGACTTTTTACATTTGGTGACATCGTCACTTCAGAGGCGGTGGAAGGATTCGAGCTTGTATTGGACGATGTTTTTGAAGGGATATAGTAGTAAGGTAGTATATCTGTAAAAACACCAGTAAACAAATTATATAAAGTATTTTGAAGATTCAGAATTTAATGGATATATGGTTTTACTTGATAGCTCGTTCCATTTTTTGAATTTGATCCAACAGCATTTCTTAATTTAACAGAATTAAATCTCATGAATTAAAAGTGGATAATTGAATAGTAAAGAACTAAATAAGTAAAAAACCTAATTTTTTAAGACATTTTCAGACGAAATATTTTGCATTTAGTCTATATATATTCGAATTGTCAATATTTTTTTTAAAAAAATATTGACTGCTCAGTAAAATCTACTGAGTACAGTTTAAACCAAAACAACTATATCATGTTTTCAAAAATCAAGATTACTTTAGTAGCCTGTATGCTTTTTGTCGCAGGTGGAATGATGATGAGTAGCAATAGTGAAGCTCAGATTAATCCAGACTGCCCGAATGGATGTCTACAGGGTTCAGATGGATGTTTTTGCTTTCAAGAATATCAAGAACTAAGCGAGTTTGATTGGGGTGACTCTGAAGCTCCTGAATAACATTTTATCAATTGTAGTCTATGGAGCTGCATAGACTACAATTTTTTTTCACCATCCCACCAAGCCAATGAAAATTCTATACCTTATTATTTTTGCAACTTTTTTTAGTTGCTCATCAAGAACCCCAGAAAAAAAATTCAACACTGCAGATGTAAAGACAGTATATGTTAGTGATAAAATTATTGACTTTGAAACAGACCAAATTATCAAACGACCACATTTAACGATTCAAGGCGAATATTTTATAGTAACAGACTTATCTACTTTAACAGATAGGGGAATTCTACTTTATAATAAAAATTCACTGGAATATATAACAAGAACTGGTGTAATTGGAGAAGGTCCTGGAGAAATAATAAAATATGGTTTACCTGCAACATCCTACAAAAAAAATGAGTTCTGGATGCCTGACTTTGCAAAACTAAAAATGTTCAAATTTGATATCGATTCTGTAATTTTAGATCCAGAATATAAACCAAATCATTCATTATCTTTTGAGAATGAAAATTTTCTTACAAGGTTTGAAGTAATTTCTGACAGTATAGCTGTAGGAGCAGCTCTTGAAGTTTTGAGTTACAACTCGGCTAGAGTTAGATTGGGGAAATACAACCTAATTTCAGGAAAAACTGAAAAATTCGGATATGAACATCCAAAGCTAAAAAATGAAAAAACTAGAGCGTTTTTTGATTATTCTCATAGTCAAAAACGAATGGCTCTCTCATATGCATTTCATGACCTTATAACTTTATTTGATTTGGAAGGTAACCTAATTTGCAATATTCTTGGAACAAAAGAGTTCGATAATGAGAATGGGAAACTCGCCTTTTTTAGCCAAGTTAAAATAACCGATAAATATATCATTGCATCATATAGAAATAAGCCAAAGTTTAGATTTGACGAAAACAAACGACCAATTAGTAATGGAAGCGAGATCTTATTATTTTTCGATCTCAAAGGTAATTTAATAAAAGTACTTGATACAGGACACGAAATAGATTACTTTGTTGCAGATGAAGAAAACAATCTTATTTTCTGTTCTTTTCTAAACAGAGAGGTACCAATAGGATATTTTCATTATGATTAGGTATATAATCAACAAAGCGATAGTTTTATTTTTAGTATTAGGCTTTGCCATGCTTGCTTGCAAAAGACAAAATGATAAAGACACCAATTCCGTTTCCGAAGATCGTTCTGTGGAATTCAACGAAAGTCTATTGCTCATGATAAATGGCAAACTGTACGATCCTGACTCAGTTTTGATCAATACCATCCACAAAAAGAAAATCGTCTCCATCGTCGATGGTGTTTGTATGAAATGTGTAATAAATGACCTCAATCAAGCCGATCTCATGTTTAGAGAAATCACCAAAGAGAATACTCTTGCTCAAACAATTTATGTATTGAATGTACCTCCAGCCGATTCAGCTTATTTTCTTAGGCATTTTGAGCCATCTATTGATGTGAAGGGTTTGATGCTTTGGGATCACGGATATACTTTCGAAAACACCAATGATTTGCTCACTGCTGATAGAAATCTCCGTACCTTTTTACTTGACGAAAATAATTTCATCAAATTCTTTGGTCATCCACTCTATAACTCAAAATTGATTGAAAAATACAAAAGTGAATTAATCATAGATTGAACGAAACACACAGATTCTTCCCCAATCAATGCCTCTTCCTTCATCACAAAAACTCTTGAAAATGAAGCTTTAACTCTTAAATTTTCACTATTTTTAATCATGGAAAATGAGGAAATCAATCACAAACTGGAGGAGCCTTCTGCCGATTATGGTAACTATACCTATGCAGAATACCTGACCTGGCAACTAGACGGAATGGTCGAGTTGATCAAAGGGAAGGTTTTTAAACAGGCCGCTGCTCCAAGGGTAAGCCATCAGCGGGTTTCGGGGAGGCTTTTTTCAAAGCTATTTACTCACTTAGATCAAAAAAAATGCGAAGTCTTTTCGGCACCCTTTGATGTAAGACTTCCTGTCAAGTCAAGAAAAAATGAAGACATCACTACTGTGGTACAGCCTGATATTTGTGTGGTATGTGATCCTTCCAAATTAGACGACCTAGGCTGTGTAGGTGCTCCAGACCTGGTCATCGAAATCCTCTCTCCGGGCAATAACAAGAAGGAAATTCAACATAAATTTGAAGTCTATGAAGAATCTGGGGTAAAAGAATACTGGCTAATTCATCCTAATGAATGTACTCTGATTATCTATAGTTTAGTAGACGGTAAGTATCAAGGGTCACGACTTTTTACATTTGGTGACATCGTCACTTCAGAGGCGGTGGAAGGATTCGAGCTTGTATTGGACGATGTTTTTGAAGGGATATAGTAGTAAATGTTTAAATATAAAGCTTCTTATCTTTGATATACTCTTCTACTTTTTCAGGAAGTAGGTATTTGATTGATTTGCCAGCTTCTATAGTGGATCTGACAAAAGTCGCAGAGATATCCATCATAGGTGCTGACACAAACCTTACGTTGGGGTGCTCAAAAGTCGGATCAACTCCAGGCCTAGGATATACATAAAGACCAAAATGCTCTAGTATCTGCTCATGATTTTTCCACTTGTGGAAATGCTGCAAGTTATCCCCACCGACGATCAGCCTAAACTCATGGTTTGGAAACTTCTCAGATAGTAAAGTAAGTGTGTCTATGGTATAACTAGGCTTAGGCATGTGAAACTCAACATCAGAGGCCTTAAAAAAGAAATGATCGGCAATGGCGAGCTCTACCATCTTTAGCCGATCAAATTCATGGAGCAATGTCTTTCTAGCTTTGAAGGGGTTCTGTGGGCTTACCACAAACCACACTTCGTCCAGATCTGTCTGATCCTGCATCACATTGGCAATGATCAGATGTCCTACGTGAATAGGATTAAAAGATCCGAAAAAAAGTCCAATTTTCAAATTTATTTCTTTAAGAATTCTCCGACCAATGATTCTGCTTCAGCAAAGGATTTGTGCATATCATCATTGATGATACTCACGTCAAATTTATTCTCAAAACCCATCTCAAATTTTGCTTTGTACAATCTTCTGGACAAGCTTTCTTCTGATTCTGTTCCTCTATCTTTTAGTCTCTCTGTCAATACATCCATGGATGGTACTTTGACAAAAATCGCTAAAGCCTGATCTCCAAAATATTTCTTCAAGTTCAAGCCTCCTTTGACATCTACATCAAATATAACATGCTTACCAGAATCCCAAATGCGCTGTATTTCCTCTTTGAGAGTCCCATAAAAATTTCCCTCATACACTTCCTCCCATTCAATAAATGCGTCTTTGTCAATTTTTTCTTTGAACTCATCTGGACTTAGAAAGTAATAATCCTTACCGTTTTGCTCTGCTCTACCTCGCTTGTCTCTCGTACATGCTGATATAGAAAAACCCAGCTGTGGATATTTCCCAATCAAATGTCTAACGATTGTGGTCTTACCTGAACCTGAAGGTGCCGAAAAAATGATTGCTTTGCCTGATGACATGGTTTGAGTTTTGGAATATAATAGGTGGAAAATTACTTGTTGGAGCATTATTCACACTTATATGGTTATAACCTAGGTGAATAAGTTTTCTTTTGTATTGAAATACATGTAAGTAGTAAGTAAACTTACATCATTTTATCTCTTCAATCTTTTGTCTAATGTTAGCTACTAGTTCTGAAGGAACTTCATGTTTGGTACATTTGTTCCTCAGCACTTCTTTGATAGCTTGCTCAAGGTGAAAATGTTCAAAGCAGGGTTGGCACTTAGCAAGCTTTGATTTTAATATTTCTTGTGAATCGGGGACATTATTCCCATCAAGAATGCTTTCCAGCAACTGAAAGCACTTGCTCACATCTGAGCATTGCAATTTCCTTTCACCTGATCCTTCCAAACTATTTTCCATTGTACTATATTCTTGAGTAATCTATTATTTCTTTTTATTCTGGACTATCCTTCTTCGTCCGTATTGTATCCCATATTTTGAGCATATGAACGTAACTTCTCCTTCAATAAGTTCCTAGCTCTATGTAACCTAGACCTGACCGTCCCTATGGGAATGTCTAGAATCTTAGCCATCTCTTCATATGTAAACCCTTCTAGGTCACATAAAATGATTACTGTTCTAAAATCCACGGCAAGACTATTTAGAGCATTTGAAATCTCATCTCCGAGCATATCCTTTACAGAATCTACCCTTAGATCAGATGTCATGCTATAGTCAACATCATCAGAGTTGTAATAAGTTTCAACTTCCTGATAATCTACCTTTGAAGGCTGCTTGCTCTTCTTTCTATAATCGTTGATAAAGCTGTTTTTCAATATCCTGAACAACCAAGCTTTGGCATTGGTACCTTGTTCAAAGGAATTGATAAATCGGTAAGCTTTGAGGTAAGTATCTTGCACCAAGTCTTTGGCATCATCTTCATCGAAGGTGAGCCTGTAGCCAAAATTATACATAGAATCAATGTGAGGCATGAATTCCCCATCAAAGATCTTGTTCTTCTCTTGCTCGGTATATTTTTTTCGCTGTACTTCAGACATAAGATTCAAAAGTAATCATTGATGCAAATTTTAGCTAATTTTTTTTTGATAAAGTGGCAATTGAATCTTTTGAATTCCACCATAGAAGTGTATAATTTCCACATGCTACATTCTATTAAACTGAGTTTTAGCATTCATCTGTGGTATATTGCAACATAATTTTATTTCAATGTGTATGGATTGATAATAAGATATGTTGATATTTGCCAACCAAGTAGAAAAACCAACTTTTAATCTAAAAAACAGCTTAGAAAAAAGATAGTTTCCTATGTCCATCATATGGAAAGAAACCATTACCAAAGGGAAAAAGTTGCTACTGTAAAGAAATAAGTAAAAAGTATAAATTTTGATAAACAACCTACCTTTTGTCATTCGGTTCTATGATTTACTGATACGAGCAGTAAAAACCCCCATAATTCGGAAATAATGATAGTCATAAAATTAATTTCATACTTACCCTTAAACATTTTGTATTTTTTTTCAGACTTATTGTATTTGATAGGTTACTATCTGGTTGGGTATAGAAAAGAAATCATCAGAGAGAATTTAAAGCATGCATTTCCTGAAAAGTCTAAAAAAGAAAGGCTTGCAATAGAGAGGAAGTTTTTTAGAAATCTAACAGATTCATTTGCAGAAATCATCAAAATGTACACCATTTCGAAGTCAGCTCTTGACAAAAGGGTGAAAATTCAAAACGCCCACATCCCATTAGATTTGATTGCCAAGGGTGAAGTAGTCATTGGTATGACAGGTCATTTTTTTAATTGGGAGATGCATTTGTTACAAATGATGGCCAACATCAGCACACAATGTGAAGTCGTGTATCTGAAAGTAAACAATCCATTTTTTGAGAAATTAATGAAAACTATTAGAGGAAGGTTTGGTGGTTTATTGGTCGAGAGGAGTGAATTTCAAAGGGAGTACCTTCGAAATAGAAATAAGCCAAGGATGATTGTGTTGGCTGCGGATCAACGTCCGACAAGGGCTGAAGTAAGATATTGGGCACCATTCATGAATCGAGAAACAATTTTTTTTGAAGGTGCTGAAAAACTTGCTAAGAGGTTCAATCACAGCGTGATTTACTCAGATGTCCAAAAACCAAAACGTGGTCATTACATATTCACTTACAGCTTGATATGTGAGCCTCCCTACCAAGATAGTAGAGAACATAGCATTACAGATGCCTTTATAAGCAGGACTGAAAAGACCATAAAAGAAAACCCGAGTCTCTACTTGTGGAGTCACAACAGGTGGAAAATCAGCAAATAATTAAATTTAGCTTAATTGATTTCTTGCATCCTCGACAGAATCGTAAACGGTAAATATGTTATTTAGCTTTGTGATGATCAGAAGTTTTTTGACATGTTCTGAAGGGGATGTGAGGTAAACTTCACCTCCTGCATTCCGCATTTTAGTGAGCATTGTGATCAATACACCTATTCCGCTTGAAGAAATGTATCTTACATCTTTGAGATCTACGACGAAGTTGTGCACTTTATCGTTCACTGCGTCAGTTACCACTTCGACTAATTTAGGACCTACCTCATCCCCTATCAAGTCACCTTGTATGTGAAGAACTTGAAAATTACTTTCTTTGACTAATTGATACTTTAACTTCATACCTATACTTTATTTTCGCACTGTTCTTTGGTACAATTCCCATACAAGATCAAAGAATGATGCAAAACTTTGAAGTCTAGTACTTCACCTACTGTATTTTGAATATTTTGAATCCTAGGATCACAAAACTCCTTGACCTGATTACAATCTACGCAAATCAAATGATCATGTTGCTTGTACCCATATGATTTTTCATATTGCGCTAGGTTCTTTCCAAATTGGTGCTTTGTAACTAAATCACACTCTACCAAAAGGTCAAGTGTATTATACACGGTAGCTCTACTTACACGATAATTCTTGTTTTTCATGCTGATATACAGTGACTCAACATCAAAATGCCCCCCTCTTCCATATATTTCTTCTAATATTGCGTAGCGCTCAGGAGTCTTGCGTAGCTTTTTATTTTCAAGATACGCTGTAAATATTTTTCTTACCTCTTCAAACAAGGTCTCATTTAGGGCCATTCCTCTTCCTTTTTTTCAAATATAACTGATCTTATTTAGAAATGATTCAAATAATACCAAAACCAATTTAGCATCAATAATCAAATCTGGTAATTTTGATAATACCCTCAACTTTGCTCAAGTTCCCAACAAGTTTTTCTAAATGCTGTGTACTATGAACATAAAGCTTGATCGTACCTTCAAATATCCCTGCATCAGAATCTACGGTGATAGAGCGCATATTTACTTTCAACTCATTTGAGATCACCTTGGTCACATCATTGATCAGACCTACCCTATCAGTACCCACTATTCTTAATCCCGCCAAAAAAGCAATCTCTTGCTGGCTTGTCCATTTAGCTTTAATTACCCTGTTGCCATGATTTGAAAGCAGCTCTAGGGCATTTGGACATGATGTTCGATGGATCTTGATCCCTTCATTTACGGTAACAAAGCCGAATACATCATCTCCTGGGATAGGGTTACAACATTTGGCAAGAATATAATCAACCACATCCATATCCTCCCCTATGAGAAGCTGATCATGGTCGGGTCCTTTGAGGCTTTTAAGTTGCTTGGTAAATGATGACTCGTCCTTGACTACTTCTAAGGTAGGTTTACTTTTTTGTCTCTTATCATCTTTGAAGTCTTTGAACCCTTTGATGGAGGTAGATTCAATTATTCCCTTTCCTACTTTATAATAGAATTCGTTTGCTGTTTTGGTTTCAAAAAAAGCCCTAAGCTGCTCTACCGTTTCAGAATTGAAGTCAAGCTTCATTTGCTTTAGCTTTCTCTGCACGATCTCTCTTCCATCCAAAATCGATGAACGCTTCTCTTCACGCAATGCATCCTTGATCTTTGCTTTTGCGCGAGATGTCACGACCACATTAAGCCAATCCTCAGTAGGTTTCTGTTTATTGGAAGTTAGAATTTCTACCTGGTCACCATTTTTAAGCTTGTGATTAATGGAAACTAGCTTTTGGTTTACTTTGGCACCGATACACTTTGCTCCTACCTCGGTATGAATTTCAAAAGCAAAATCAAGTGCAGTAGATCCAAATGGCATCACTTTTAAGTCTCCTTTTGGTGTAAACACGAAAACTTCATCATGAAATAAGTTGCCTCTAAAATCATCCATAAACTCAATAGCAGAGCCATCATTTGATTCCAAGAGGGTACGAACTTGTGTGATCCAATCGTCTAAACCAGTGGAAGGCTTAGCCATAGCCGCATCCCGATCTTTATATTTCCAATGCGCTGCATAACCCCTTTCGGCAATATCATCCATCCGCTGAGTTCTGATCTGCACCTCTACCCATTGACCAGTATTGCTCATTACGGTAGTGTGAAGCGACTCGTAGCCATTGGATCTTGGAGTACTGATCCAATCCCTCAATCGATCTGGATTAGGTCTATAAAAGTCTGTGACAACAGAATACACTTGCCAGCAATCCGCCTTTTCATTTTCAAGATCACAGTTTAGTATGATTCTGATAGCAAAAAGATCATATACCTCTTCAAAAGGTATATTCTGCTTTTTCATCTTATTGTATATACTATAAATAGATTTAGGTCTTCCTTTGATAGAAAAGTCAAAACCCTGATCCTTGAGTTCTTCTTCTATTGGAGAAATAAAAGTCTTGATAAATTTATTTCTAGAAAGCCTTGTCTCGTTGATTTTCTCAACGATAAAGGTATAAGTATCAGATTCAGTATATTTCAGATAAAGGTCTTCTAGCTCAGATTTGATAGTATACAAGCCCAATCTGTGCGCTAAAGGCGCATACAGATACATGGTCTCGGAAGCAATCTTAAGCTGCTTATGCCTAGGCATACTACCTAAAGTCCTCATATTGTTGAGTCTATCGGCAATTTTGATAAGAATCACCCTGACATCATCGGATAAGGTGAGCAACATTTTTCTGAAATTCTCTGCTTGCTGCGAAGAACCATAATCAAATACACCTGAGATTTTGGTAAGACCGTCAATGATTTGAGCTACTTTGACACCGAACTCTCTTTCAATATCCTCCAGCTCCCATTCAGTATCTTCTACGACATCATGCAGCAATGCAGCCACTATACTCGTGGGCCCAAGACCAATTTCTTCTACGCAAACTAATGCTACTTCAAGAGGATGATAGATGTATGGCTCACCAGACTTGCGCCTCATCTCTTTGTGAGCATCATTGGACACATTAAACGCCTTTTTGATCACCTTTGCATCACCTGGCTTGAGCAGCGGTTTTGCCAATCTAAGCAACTTCCTATATCGCTTCAGTATCTCTTTTCTTTCTTCTTCTAGATCGACTTGTATCATATATTCGAAGGTAAAAACAATTCCAAAATAATGTCAAATGGCGTTGAAATATTTTTTTTCAAAATTTTTAGATTTTTTTCCTGTTGATGTTTGCAAATTCAATTAGCCTTATTACCTTTGCATCCACATTAGATAAGCGGATGTGGCGAAATTGGTAGACGCACTAGACTTAGGATCTAGCGCCGCGAGGCATGGGGGTTCGAGTCCCTCTATCCGCACGTTTTCAGACCCTCAATCACGGTTCCGATTTCGAAATAGCTACGGCTCTTCGAAAGGAGAATAGAGATTGAGGGTTTTTAGTTAAACACAAATCAAAATCAATACACCTTGGAAATCACATTAGACAAGCATTCAGCAAATCAAGCTTCGGTTAAAATTACACTAAATGAAGCAGATTATCAACCTAAGGTTGATGCGAAAGTTAAAGAATACGCAAGGAAAGCTAATATAAAAGGCTTTAGACCAGGCAAGGCACCCATAGCAATGGTAAAAAAACTATACGGTACTTCTGTATTGGTTGATGAAATCAATGGATTGCTTTCTTCATCTTTGAATGATTATCTAAAATCACAGACTTTTAGAATACTCGGGGATCCTCTTCCTGTAATCGAAGATGCTGACAAAATTGATTGGGCGAATCAAAAAGATTTTGAATTTGAGTACAAAATTGGTTTTGTAGACAATTTGGACATCAATTTCGACAAGTCTCTCAATGCTACGAGCTATTCTCTAGAAGTAGATCAAGCAACTATCGATGATGCTGTAGCAAATTTGAAAAGACAATATGGCTCAATGACCAACCCTGAAGAAAGCCAAGAAGGTGACTTCATATATGGAGATCTTAAAGAAGTCGATGGTGATTTCGAAAAAACGTTCTCATTACCACTTTCAAAAGTAGATGGAAGGTCTTTGAAAAAATTCATTGGTCTTAAAAAAGGAGACATTGTAGAATTTGATCCTTCGAAATCTATCAAAGAAGATCTTGCAGAAACTGTAGGTGTATCAGAAGAAGAGGTAGAAAAGCTATCTGGAAAATTCACATTTATCGTACAGAACATCAACAGAACTGAAGATGCGGAATTGAACCAAGAGTTTTTTGACAAAGTGTTCGGTCCAGGTCAAGTAGATTCGGAAGCAGCTTTTATGGAAAAAGTAAAAGCTATCATGAATGACAACTACAACAGGGAGGTTAAAGTATTCAGCGACGAAAAGATCAAAGACACTTTAATAGACAGCGTGAAGATAGAGCTACCTGAAGACTTCTTGAAAGAGTGGCTTTTGAGAGCTAATGAAGGGAAAGTAACCTCAGAACAAGTTGAAAAAGAATACCCTATCTATGCAAAGCAACTACAATGGACAATCATTTCTAATGAAATCGCCAAGAAAAATGAAATAAAAGCTGAGCATGAAGAAGTAATTGAGAAAACCAAAGAAATGATCAGAGAGCAATTTGCTTCATCAGGAATGGGTGCTCAGCTTGAAAACAGCATGGATATGTTTGTAGACAATTATCTCCAAGGCAATGAAGGCCAGAACTACATGCAAATGCTGACATCAGTACAAAACGAAAAAGTATTGGCTCATGTCAAAGAAAATATAGATCTAACTGAGGAAGTTATCTCAATTGACAAGTTCAAAGAGTTAATAGAAAACTAATTCAGAAATAAAATCGTTTAGAAAAAGTCCTTCATTAAGTAAGGGCTTTTTTTATTTTTGCAAACGACTAAACAAAATCAATATGTTTAACAAAGACGAATTCAGAAAGTACGCAGTACATCATCAAGGCATCAGTGGAAATGCATTTGATCAATACGATACATTTATCAATGGCATGACCAGATCGGTAATCGAAGAGAGACCGACCAACTTTCGAGAGATTGATGTTTTTTCTAGGTTGATCATGGATAGAATCATCTTCTTGGGTACGCAAGTGGATGATTTTATTGCGAACATCATCACTGCACAGTTACTTTTCTTAGAATCAACAGATCCTAAGAAAGACGTCCTTCTGTACATCAACAGTCCAGGAGGTTCAGTGACTGCAGGACTTGGCATCTATGACACCATGCAGTACATCAATCCAGATGTAGCTACAATCTGTACTGGTATCGCAGCTTCAATGGGAGCCGTATTGCTATCTGGAGGTGCCAAAGACAAGAGGTCAGCCCTACAGCACTCAAGAGTAATGATCCACCAGCCTTCCGGCGGTATGCAAGGCCAATCTAAGGATATGGAAATCTCCTTGAAACTGATCTTATCCATGAAGCAAGAGCTGTATGAAATCCTTGCACAGCATACTGGCAAGACTTTTGACGAAATAGAACGTGATTCTGATAGAGATTATTGGATGAAAGCTCCTGAAGCTAAGGAGTATGGATTGATAGACGAAGTATTGACAAGAAAGAAGTAAAAAAATGGCTCAAGTAACATGTTCCTTTTGTGGTAGAAACAAAAAAGATGTAGATCTGATGGTATCAGGAATCTCCGCTCATATCTGTAATTTCTGCATTGATCAGGCTTTTCAGATTTTGGGTGAAGAAGAGAAAACCAAAAAGACTAAGACATCTCAGAAATTCAAGCTAAAAAAACCGAAGGAACTAAACCAGTATCTTGATCAATATGTAATCGGACAACAAGATGCAAAAAAAGTACTGACTGTAGCTGTATACAACCATTACAAGAGGCTACAGCAAAAACCTGATGCTGATGAGATCAAGATAGAAAAATCTAACATCATCATGGTCGGAGAAACAGGTACAGGCAAGACCTATTTGGCAAAAACTTTAGCCAAGACTCTTGAAGTACCCTTTTGCATTGCTGATGCAACTGTATTGACTGAGGCAGGTTATGTGGGAGAAGATGTAGAAAGTATATTGACTCGACTCCTTCAAGCGGCTGATTACAATGTAGAGGCCGCAGAAAGAGGTATCGTGTACATAGACGAAATCGATAAAATCGCTAGAAAATCAGACAACCCATCTATCACTAGGGATGTAAGTGGAGAAGGCGTGCAGCAAGCGCTTCTAAAACTCCTTGAAGGTACTGTGGTAAACGTACCACCTCAAGGCGGTCGTAAGCATCCGGATCAAAAAATGATAGCTGTCAACACAGAAAATATTCTATTCATCTGTGGAGGAGCATTTGATGGAATCAGCAGACATATCGCACGTAGACTGAATACACAGCCTTTAGGTTTTGCTAAGCAAGAAGAGAAGGCACATGCTGATCGAGACAATCTACTTCAATATGTAACTGCACAAGACTTGAAGTCTTTCGGTTTAATTCCAGAATTGATTGGGAGGTTACCTGTAGTTACACATTTAGATCCTTTGGACAAAGATGCCTTGAAAAGCATCTTGACAGAGCCTAAAAATGCACTAACAAAGCAATACAAAAAGCTAATGGAGATGGAAGATGTCTCTTTGATGTTTGACGAAAGTGGTATTGACTACATTGTGGAAAAAGCCATGGAATACAACTTAGGCGCAAGGGGGCTAAGGTCTATTTGCGAGGCCATTGTAACTGATGCCATGTATGAGTTACCTTCCCTTGAAGGAAAAAAAGAGCTTGTAATTGACGCTAAATATGCAAGCGCGCAATTTGACAAGTCTAAATTCAAAAAGTTACAAGTAGCTTAAAATCAAAAAGAAGGCTCTGATTTTCAATCAGAGCCTTCTTTTTGATTTTATTTTGGAATAAATAGGTAGGGCTTACTAGAAAAACATCAAGTATGTCTGAGACTAGCCTGAAAATTTCAAGTATTGAAACTTTCAGAAGCACTTAAATCAAGCTGAATCGTTGAATAAGCTTGCACCTGTTAAAGAGCTAATAATCATTAAATTTGGTATTCATCTAAATTTAATGAGTATTCTCTAGTTAGCGTTTTTCAGCACACCTTACATAAATGGTGGTACCTATAATACTACTTGACATCAAAAATTAGGCGTGCTGTTTCTTCTGAAGCCATTTTATCCCCTATTCTTGATTTGATTTCATCATATCCCTGAAGCATTTCTCCTCTGTAAACAGTGTCAGTAAGAATCTTATTCAATTCCTGTGATAAGTTCGATTTATCAAAATCACCTTGGATTAGTTCCTTAACTACTTCTTTGTCGGCAATCAGGTTCACTAAAGAAATGTATGGAACTCTGATTAGGTTTTTGGCAATTGCATAACTCAATCCACTTGTCTTGTATACGACGACTTGAGGCACCCTAAACAAGGCTGTTTCTAAGGTAGCTGTACCAGATGTAACAACAGCAGCATTGGCATGATGAAGCAAATCATACGTCTGATCAAAAATCACTTTAATCCCCGCATCTATTGCAGGCTGATACAAGTCAGCGTTAAGGTTTCGCACACCGGCAATTATAAATTGAGCATTGGGGAAGTCATTGACCAATTCAATCATCACACGCATCATATTATTTAGCTCCTGAGACCTACTTCCAGGCAGTAAAGCAATGATTGGTTGATAACTTAACTCATTCTTTTGATGAAAAAAATCGTGAGGCTTGAACGCCCTCAGTTCGTCCAATAGAGGATTACCCACATAATGAGCCGTTACTCCATACTTTTCAAAAAAAGGGATTTCAAAAGGCAGTATACAGTAAACTTGATCTACATATGCCTTGATCTTCAAGGCACGTTTTTGATTCCAAGCCCAAACTTTGGGTGGGATATAATAATGAACGGGAATTTGATGCAATTTGGCAAACTTGGCAATTTTCATATTGAAGCCACCGTAATCTACAAGGATAATTACATCAGGTTTGTATAAAAGAATGTCTTTTTTGATCACAGACAGGTATTTCAACACCTTCCTAAAACCTAATAATACTTCCAGAAATCCCATCAAGGCAATCTCTTTATAGTGCACATGCAAATGTTGGCCTACTTCACCTGAATAATCCCCTCCCATGCCTCTAAAATCAGCATGTGAATCTATCTTCTTTAGTGCTTTTATCAAATTAGATGCGTGTAAATCACCAGAACGCTCCCCTGAAATCACATAATACTTCATACGCCTATTATTCATTATTGGGTAGAACTAATTTTAAAGATACAAGAAAATACAAAAACAAAGGTAGCTCAATCCAAACTGAGCTACCTTCTTATGTAATTCCATCAAATGCAAAGGATAAAAGGCTATTCACCAAAGTACTCCACAAAATTTCTTGGTGTCTCATAAAGCGTGAGCTTATGAAGCTTTCCATGTGGCACGATTTCATTTACGGCAGGTTCAAGGATTTTCCAAAATTCCATCACGAGATTTTCGCAGCTAGCCATTTTCCCAAGCATGAAATCTACATCAAGATTAAGATTCTTGTGATCCACTTTATCAATTACTAATGTTCTGATGATGGTACTAAGCTGCTTAAGATCCACCACAAATCCTGTATCTGGATCAGGAAGACCTTTCACCATAACGATAAGCTCAAAATTGTGCCCATGCCAATTGATATTGGCACAAGGCCCAAAAACTTCAACATTTTTCTCTTCAGACCATTTAGGATTCCAAAGCTTATGAGCAGCATTGAAATGTTCCTTTCTGCAAACGTATATCATACTAAGTTGATTTGGAGTGCAAATTTAAGGGAAAAGAAATAAATAAGTTAAAAAAAGAGAAATTACTACATTTTGACTATCGAAATCAAATCCATAAGAGATTCATAAGAATTAAACTTCAATTGGTTTGAATCCAATTCCTTTTGAATATCTGCGTATTTACCATAGTTATTCTTAAGCCACTTTTTATTCATTTTAAACTCTTCCAAATTATCATCATTTGATTGAAAAAGCTTAACTTTTTTTATGTACTCATCATAATTATTACCACCAGAATAGGCTCCTCCCACATTACCTTTAAGCAAAATTACATCATGCGTTAAAAAAATCACTTGTCCATCATTCAATCTTATCTTTTCAAGGTACCATTCATTTTTATCCGTCTTCACGTCTCTATTGATGAATGTATCCGAATCATTAAAAACTAAAGAGTCAAACTCTAATTTATCTAAATATCGCAAACCCTTATTAGAATTCTTAAGTATTAATTTTTCTTCTGCATCGATATTATACTCAGCAGAATCTATGATTTTTCCATTTCTATAAATTGACCCATTTTTATTTTCCTCGAAGATCAGAGGACTACCTTTGGTAGATTCTTTTATAGGTTTCATTTCTCGTATGATATTTCCAGCACCACCAAGCTGATCTAGATTATATTGAGAATCAAGCCCCGAACTTACCTGAGCGAAAGTAATATTGCTAACAAAAATAGCTATCAAGAGAGAAGGGATGATAAATTTCATGATTGTAATATTTAGGAACATATTGAGAATGGTTAAACTGCTATATCTCTAATTTACACAAGTTTTAAAACAAGTTCAGTTCGTGAAGATACCTTAAAATAGCATGAGCTTTTCTCTCTGAAGTCGATATCAAGATTCGTAAACTTCCATAACAAACGTAAAATCAAGCATATAAGTTCTTAATATGTATGGCTAAGGCATGCGAAGAACAAATTTGACTCTTCATTAAGCCTACAAAGGAAGATTTCAAATTTTGAAGCATTTATATCCTCAAAAAAATAAAACCATTCAACGTAGCTCAAAATTTAACTAGGTGATGCTCACAAATTCTCATCTCACCTTTACTGTAATTCTTCTATTTAATGCCCTACCTTCTTCTGTTTTATTATCTGCTATAGGTAAATCAGACCCAGATCCTTCTACATCTATCCTATTGGCATTTACCCCTACACTTTCCAAGTACAACTTAACAGCCCTAGCTCTTCTCAAACTCAAATCTTTGTTGTATGGCTCACTGCCTACATTATCTGTATGACCTGTGATAACTAAACCAATCCCGGGATTTTCCCTTAAAAAAGTCTCTAATATCTTCAATGAAGTTCTCGATGATGGTTTTAAATCTGTCTTATCAAAATCAAAAAAGATATTCTCAAAAACGAACTCCTCTCCTTTGGCTACAGGAACCAAACCAACCTCTAAATTTTTGTGGTTAGCAAGACTATCTCTATCTACGTTATATATTTTTGGCAAATACCCTTTCTTCTCGACATAAAGCCCCATGGCCTCCTTCTCTGGATAGATCATCGTAAACTCACCAGTAGCACCATCGGAACCAAATCTATACAAAGTGCTATCTGAAGCGAGGTCTATCAAAGACAAGGTAGCTGCTACTGGCTCTCCTGTATTTTGATTCAAAACCCTACCTTCTGTCACAGTCAATCTTCCTCCCAAATCAATCTCATCTGGAAAACCAAATCTATACAAGTAAGACCTTTCCTGCTTACCATCTACAAACTCCGTCTCTGTAAAATAAGCATAATCACGCTGGGCAGTGATAAATAAGGCCAATTGATCTTGGTGATCATTGATAGGATAGCCAAGATTAGCAGGAGAACCAAACTCCCCTCCTTCTACTTTAGACATAAATAAATCCAAGCCTCCATACCCCAAATGTCCGTCAGAAGAAAAGAATAAAACCTCATTATTGAAATAAATAAAGGGAGAAACCTCATCTTTTGATGTATTGACTTTGTCTCCCAGGTTCTTAGCCTCGGACCACCCGCCATCCTTTAGCCTCAAAGAATACCAAATGTCTTTTCCTCCAAAACCACCCCTTCTATTAGATGAAAAAAACAGAATACTCCCATCTGCTGAAAGTGAAGGCTGTGAGTCCCAAACTCTCGAATTGACATTTTTACCCATGTTCATGGGCTTTTGCCAAGACTCATCCACCTTATACGAAACATACAAATCACAATCTCCAAAAGAATCTGGCATCTGACATGAAGTGAAAATTAGTATCTTCCCATCAGCAGAAATAGTGCATGTTCCCTCATTGTAGGCCGAGTTGATGCTTGGAGAGATACTCCTAGGAGCTCCCCACACGGACTCAACCTCATCATAATAAGACACAAAAATATCCTCATGCTCAGCATTGGTAAGACCGTCCCTTTTCGTGAAAAGCATTTTCTTACTATCCGCTGTCAAAACTGGAAAATACTGTAGAGTGAATTGATTCAGTGGGGAAGGTAGTTTTTCCTTTTCAATACCAAAAGAATTCTGAATCCCCTGTCTGATAAAATCAACTTGCTTCTCTATCTCTAAAAATGGTCGAGTAGCTCTAAAATTAGGCTGCAAAAACTCTTTGGCCAAATCGAACTCGGCTATAGCCAATCGGAAAGAACCTACCCGTAGCAAACAATGTGTTTTCAACCAAGCAATATCACCCATTACAGTAGAAGATGCTTTTACATTTCGCAACAAGCCTTGATTCACTACCTCCAAAGCATTTTCTGGAAAACCTTGGGTCAAAAGTATCCTTCCCCACTTCAAATAGGACTCCAAAAAGTCCGCATCTCTCTCAATAGAAGCCTTAAACTTACCAATAGCTTCATCATACAATCGCTTTTGAATCAGATCATCACCTTCCTGATGCAGCTTGATCGCACGCTTATCCGCAGTGGTATACGTCTGTCCAAAGCCAGAGAATACAACCAACGAAAACAGTACAATGATAAGTGCTTGCTTCATAAATTTAGGGTATATCCATAAATTTATGAGTTTGTAGCGAAATATTCCAATTTGGATGATTTTTTACATAATCTACTATCTGAGAAGTAAAGACACTAGCCTTGCTCCATTCCGGCTGTAGTAGTAATTTACATGAACTATTGACCAGATTAGCGTGTTTTTCAGCAAATTCAAAATCAGATTTATGAAACACCACAACCTTCAATTCATTAGCAACTTCATAAATGCTTGGATGAGGCTGCTTGAATTTTTTGGGAGAAAAACATACCCAATCAAAATCGCCTGAAAACGGATGTGCTCCAGAAGTTTCTATGTGGGTAACAAAGCCTTCGCTCTTCAAAAGTTTGGTTAGAGGATTCAAATCGTACATCAATGGCTCTCCACCAGTGATTACAACCTTTCGCCCTGGAAATCGCTTAGCCTCAGCTACAATTTCCTCAATAAAAAGTACTGGCCACTTGGAGGCTTCCCATGAGTCTTTGACATCACACCAAACACATCCCACATCACAACCGCCAAGTCTAATAAAATAGGCTGCATGACCTGTAAATGCTCCTTCTCCTTGTATAGTATAAAAAGCCTCCATGATTGGAAGCATCAATCCCGCTGCTACTGCGTCTCTTTTTTCCATGATAATTTTTGGTGAAGCGGGTGATCGAACCGCTGGATTCAAAATTAATTCCGATTTTCGGATCGCAAAGGTAAGATTTATTTGGGGAATAGGAAAATCATAGATCAATCTCCATCTTGATATCACAGCGCAGGTACTTACCACACTCTAAAGATGTCTCCACAAAACCGAGGCTGCGATATAGCTTCAGAGCAGCTTTGAGCTTAGTATTGCTATAGAGAATGAGCTTCCTACCTCCCATGAATCTCGCCTGATCCATGATCGCTATGGACAAAAGTCGACCGACACCCTTGCCTTGATGTGAAGAAGCTACTCCAAGCTTGATCATCTCATATACCCCTTCAGCTACATACTTCAAACCTACCGTACCTAGTGTCACACCACCTGCCTTGGCCATGAGTATAGCACCACCTTGATTCAGCACGGTTCCCTCAGGGTCTTCAAGCTGCGCAATATCAAATGGCTCTAAAGAAAAATATTCCTCCACCCAAGTCTTTGTGATATCTCGAAAATCTCCATGATCCGCCGAAGTATAAGGAACGATTACAATAGACTCTGTTAACATGTGTTACTATTTTTTTTACCGAAAGGTAGAAAAAAGTAATACTTCATCCTATCACAAAAATAAGATGGCTGAATATTCTTATCATCACTAAAAGTAATTCAATTCAGGGGGATCTAGCAAGAAGCTCCTAAAGATATCACACCCCTAAAACAGCCTGAAGCCCAATACGATCCTTCTGCTCTAACTCTAACAAGGCTGACTTACGCCAAACTCCGCCAGCATATCCTGTCAACTGACCTGACTTTCCGATAATTCTGTGACAAGGAAGCATCACCAATATAGGGTTAGCTCCGATAGCTGTCCCTACAGCTCTCACTGACTTAGGACTCCCAAGGTTTGTCGCTATCTGTTCATACGTTTTTGTCTTTCCAAAAGGGACCTTATTTGCCTCAAGCCAAACACGACGTTGAAAATCAGTACCCCCTAAAGCAACGGGGACATCAAAAGTCTTTTGCTTACCTTGAAAGTATAATCCTAACTGAATCCTAACATCCATCAGTACACCATCCAAAAAAGTATCTGTAACAGGCTCATCTGTAAACCTTAACGAAATCAAATATCCTTCAAAAGCCTCTGCTCTTATATTGCCCAAGGGCGTCTCCATGATTGCAATCTCTCTCATCTCTTCTTTTTTTTAAGTAAAAAACCAATCCACACTCAATGATCACTAATAAATATGCGCACGCCAATATGATAACAACGAAATATAGGGGCTTTTGTCTTAAGAAAGAGCATATATTTTTATTATTTGTCCAAAATTAAAAACATGTACCAGCAACTAAATACCTAATAAAATATAACTAAAACCAAAAAAATGAAAAAAACCCAAATAATATTCCCCAAACATTTTTCCAACTCAAAGTCAACCCCTAAAATGCGACAAGGCTCAATCATCAATACATCACCATCCTGAACCTCCAAACTTCACGCAAATCTGAAACGGCTACATAAAACGGCTTATATATAGGATTGCTAGAGCAAAGTAAAACCCGTTCCTTATCTTCTACTTGGCTATACGCTATTTTAAAAGTCACCCCATCTTGCTCTGTCACGAGCACATAGCGCTGACCATCTTTGATCTTGGTCCAGTCGTCTACATATTCACAGACGATCCACGCCCCATCAGGTAGTGGCAACATCGAGTCCCCATCTATCTGAAAAACCCTATACTTCTTGTCCGAAGGTAAAAATGGCAAGGAAAACCTAGGCAACTCTTCTATAAATTCTGGATCTGAAAATCCCGCCAGATAAGAGGCCTTGGCTCTCTGCGACACCACTTCTATCAACTCCCTCCCTTGTGTATCTACCGTAGTAGCCAAAATCCTAAGGTGCTTCCCCTTCAAGTACTGATCTGTCTCCAATACTTGGCGTAATTTGTACGCCGACAAAGACTGGAGGTCTCTACGCAGGAGCAAGTCTACAGACACCCCAAAATAATCCGAAATCATCAATACCACATCCAAAGGCGGATTGATATTCAACTCATAACCAGCCAACTTAGATCGACTGATACCCACCGCCTGGGCAGCAACCTCCTGTGTCAACCCCCTCTGCTTACGCAAAAACTTGATATTCCCGTGGATATACATCGCTGATTCATTAATTTAATAAAAGACCTTTTTATAGAATACTGACATTTATTGTCCTGATATTTTTCACACTTATCGAAAATTCCCCTCAACCACATTTCAAATCTAAACAATAAAGATTAAATTATAAACAATAAAATGTCAAAATAATAGACAAAATGAAAAGCGTATCAAATAGACAAATTCTACACATGGACCTAGATTCATTCTTTGTATCGGTGGAGCGACTGTATGACAATAGACTCTATGGCAAACCTATCCTTATCGGAGGATCTAGTGACCGTGGAGTCGTAGCTTCCTGTAGCTACGAGGCAAGAAGATTTGGCGTACACGCTGCCATGCCTATGCGTACAGCGCGACAGCTCTGCCCAGAAGCCATCCTTGTACGAGGGGATTTTGAAAAATACAGCCAAAAATCCCAAGAAGTCACTGCCATCATCCAAGAAGATGTCCCGCTCTTTGAAAAGTCCTCCATAGACGAATTCTACATCGACTACACTGGTATGGACAGGTATTTTGGCTGCTATAAAATGGCACAAGAGCTCCGAAGAAGAATCCTGAAAGAAAGCGGACTCCCTATCTCTATGGGACTGTCTCAAAACAAAACTGTATCCAAAGTAGCCACAGGAGAAGCAAAACCCAACAATGAGAAACAAATCCCCACAGGAGATGAGAGACCTTTTCTCGCTCCACTTTCTGTCAGAAAAATCCCCATGATCGGAGAAAAGACCTCGCACACACTCTACAACATGGGCGTAAAAAAAGTGCAGACATTACAAAAAATGCCTGCGGAACTCCTAGAAGCCACCTTTGGGAAAAATGGTCGAATCATCTGGGAAAAAGCCAACGGCATAGACAATTCCCTAGTCACTCCTTATACAGAGGCCAAATCTATATCATCTGAGAACACCTTTGAACAAGACACTATCGATGTCAAAATGCTCGAAGCTCACCTGATCGCCATGACAGAACAGCTTGCTTCTAAACTCCGGCAAAACCAACAGCTGACCGCCTGCGTGAGTGTGAAGATTCGTTATTCAGACTTTGATACACATACAGTGCAGCAGCGAATCGCCTACACCTCCACAGACCACACCTTGATCTCTGTGGTAAAAGCGCTTTTCAAAAAACTCTACAATCGTCGCATGCTGATCCGCCTGATAGGAGTACGATTCAGCAGCTTAGTCCATGGCAACTATCAGATCAGCCTGTTCGATGACTCAGAAGAGCAAATCAGGCTTTACCAAACACTCGACAAGCTAAACGCCAAATATGGAGACAAAACAGTCTGTCGCGCCATCGCCATGCAAGTCGGCAGAAGGAGGTTCAATCCCTTCAGTGGTGTGGAGATATAGGCTTATTTCTTTACTGTTAAAAAATCCATGTAATTATCAGGAGACACTTGCTCATAGACAGTATTAGGGTACGCATCTTCAAAACCTGAAGGGAGTGAAGCTCGCCTCTTAGAGTTCCATTTAGCCTCAAAAGCATGAATCACACCTCCCCTTTCTTCTAGCCAATCCAATTCCATTCCTGTCGTCGTCCTCCAGAAATAAACATTGGCTTTTATTCTGTTATAATGCAAAAACTTCATTCGCTCACTGATGATGAAATTCTCCCAAAGCGCTCCTATATCATTCCTCAAAGACAGAGAATTAAAATTGTTGATAATCGCATTCCGAACGCCATTATCCCAAAAGTATATTTTCTTTCCTTTCTTGATTTCCCTTCGCATATTACGGCTAAAGGAGTTCAGCTTGAAGATTACATAACTTTTCTCAAGCAGATCAATATATTTTTCAGCTGTCTCTTTATCTATCCCTATGGTATTTCCCAACTCATTAAAAGTGACTTCAGAACCTACCTGCAACGCCAAGGCAAGTAGCAATTTCTGTAGAATGACTGGCTTTCGTACTTGATCCAAGGTTAGAATATCTTTGTAGAGATAACTACTCGTAAGTTCTTCAAGAATCTCTTCTGCTTCACTTGGTTTATTGACAACTTCAGGGTAAAAGCCATAGATCAGCCTCGTATCAAGCATCCTTCTTTCCTCTCTTTGAGAGCTATGGATGATCATTTCTCCCGTAGATACTGGATAAAGACTCAATTCTCGCTTCCTTCCTGTGAGAGGTTCCTTGATTTCATTTGCCAACTCCAAAGCAGATGAACCAGATGCAATCACCTGCACGTCGGGCATGCCATCTGCGATCAGCTTCAAGGTCAAGCCAATGTTTTTGACCCGCTGAGCTTCGTCTATCACCACCAACACATACGATCCGACGAGTGATTTCAGTCTAGTAATCGTCGCATCCTCTAAATCAGCCCTATCGTCAGGGTTGTCACAATTGAGCCACAATGCATCCAGCTTCTCATGCTCGATCAACTGTCTCAGTAACGTAGTCTTACCGACCTGCCGGGGACCCAATACCAGCAACACCTTTCCTCCATTCAGGCGGATTTTAAGCTCTTCCTCTATAACTCGCTTAATCATAATCAAATCATTTCAAGCGAAATTATAAAATTATTCGATTGTAACCGAAAATAAACATGTTTATTTTCGGTTACAATCGAAAATAAACATGATATTTCTCGATTAGAGCATTAGAACCTACTTGAATAATCGGGGCATTTACCTACAAAATCACGTCAGATAATGTCTCAACTCTTTGAACTCTAACTCTTTCGACTCTTTTTCTTCATCGATATCATAATCATCTTGAAGTCCAAGCCAAAATTTCGCAGAATTACCAAAGTATATACTCAGCCTTAAAGCCGTGTCTGCCGTAATTCTGCGTCTCCCTTTTATGATTTCCGAAATCCGAGTTTGCGGAATTTTCAAATCCTTAGAAAGTCTATAGGCTGTGATTCCCAAAGGTTCAAGAAACTCAAAATTCAAAATTTCTCCAGGGTGTATATTTGGTAATTTTTCCATCTTTTTCCTATTCAATGACAGTCAACAATCTCTACTTCACTAGCGTGCCCTTTAGTACATAACTACAAAACCGAATCATAAAACGGAAGAAAGCAATTGGCTCAACTGCTCCAAACCGATTCGCCTGGCGACAACCCTCCCTTCACGGTCAATCAATATATTGTCAGGAATAGCACTTACACCAAACATCTTAGCGACTTCATTTTGGCTTCCTTTTAAATCTGAAACATTCAGCCAGGTCAACCCATCAGCTTGAATTGCTTTTTCCCAACTACCTCGATCAGCATCTAAAGACACTCCCAAAATCTCAAACCCACTATCCTTATACAATTCATATATCTTCAACAGATTCGGGTTTTCTGCACGACAAGGACCACACCACGAAGCCCAGAAATCAACCAACACATATTTACCTCGCAGATCTCCAATGGAAACAAGCGCTCCATTCAGACCCTCTTGCGAGAAGTCTTTGATTGGCTGCCGAAGTTCAGTTTTGCTGTTTTTGTCAATGGTATTTTTGAGACTATTACCATAATAGCTACTCTGAATACCCGCATCAAGTTTGACGTAAAAAGAAACCAACTCTTCTGGAGAAAATGCAGGACTTGCTTGCTCTACTAAAATCAATGAAGCTATTTCCTTTGGATATTCTGCGGAAAATGTTCTAAGCTCATCTAGGTAAAATTGTTTTCTTTCATCTGCACTTTTCCCTTGCATCGCACTTGTATTTTGCATTAGCCTAGCTTCAAATGAATCAAGCAGTGCATTGGTACGACCACCTTCAGTCACCTTAGTACGAAGACTACATACTGGCTCACCATCATACACCCTCGTAACCGTATCTACCTTGACAGCCAATTCTCCAGGCTCAAGAACAAATATATTGTAGTAAACCTGCTTTTCGTTTTTGATGAAAAAACTAGCTGGGGTAGCAAGATCAATATTTCCAAAATAGGTGAAATCACCATCTGTCACAGTGCAGCTGTCTATCTTGGAATCGTATTTTAAATAGACGGTTCCATTGAAATCTTGGAATGAGCCTTTGATGGAAAAGGAATTTTGAGCAGTAAGTTGATTTGAAAATAAAATCAATAAAATGAAAGCGTATCGTAGCATAGTGAGTGATTTAGGATGTATTGTAGCGGGGAATCTCTTTCGAACTAAATCCCTTTTCTCAATTCCTGAAATAAAATTTAGAATTAGTATCCTTTTTTAAGTTTACTTCTTTTGTACTTTTTGGTAGCGCTAACTCTGAAAAGTCCTTGATCTCTCCATTGACGTCATCTAACCCATGGTGAATCACAACCTTACTTCTCTCCATATCAATATCAAGGTGTTTTATGGAAGCGTAAGCTTGCAAAACAGAACTTGATCTCCCTGTATATTTCAAACTCCCTACAGAAAGGTCTGGACCTAAGACGAACGTTGAGTTTGAGGACGTAATAGAAAGACTATCCTCTATGAAATTCCTTCCCGCAAAAAGGTCCAATGTAGCCACACTATCGATCACAAAAGATCTTACTTGAGTCCCAACCTGTAAGGTGTAAGCAACAAACTTCTTCTGATGAATGCCTCTTATAAATAAAGTATCTTCTTTCACTTCAAATGAATAGCGCTCGTCCTTTTCTGAAGCCACCTTTTTATCCTTAGGATTAGTTTGCACAATACCTGGAATACTATCCGTAAAAACAAAGACATGACCTGAATTACTTACGGACACTACACTGAACTCCCCCTCGATTAAATCTTTCTGATAATCCATATCTGCAACTTTAAATGGAGTTCCATTTTGCTTATTAAGATCAAGCTCTTTTTGAAATGCAAGTCTTTTTTCACTGGTATGTGCCGCACTATACAGCCACCCACTCACTATTCCCAACCAAGAAATACTGAGAAAAAAGATCAATAGTTTATTGCTTGTTTTCATTTTGGTTTTCATTAAGTTGATCAAATAAATCTTTAAAATCAGCAGGTAACATTTTTAATACCTTCGCTTGATGTACAAGCCTAGGTAGTTCTTGTTTTAGAAAGATTTCTTTTTCCTCCTGAGTCAGTCGCTGTCTAGCATTACTTGAGACGAAAAAACCTATCCCCCGTCTGTTATCTACTATCCCCTCTTGCTCCATCAAGGCATAGCTTCTCATGACCGTATTCCTATTGACTTCTAAGTCCACTGCCAGCTCTCTCACAGAAGGAATTTTATCTCCTGGAAGCAACATACCAGTAAGTATTTGGTCAACTAACCGATCTCTGATTTGTACATATATATTTTTACCTTCACTAAACTCCATATCAGATCTCTCTTTCTTTTAGCCTGTGATAAGCTATTATAAAACTAAAAACACTACCAGTATAGAATATTGGCATCAAGATCAATATTAAAACAGGAATATCTTCACCAAAAAATCGTACTTCTGCACTCACATCAAGAAAATCCCCTAACCGAATATAATTATAATAAAATACCCTATAAATAAGTAAGCTTGAATACACTGTAGCCATTACAATCAATAGGATAAAAAGAGGCGTAAGCACTACATTCCATTTTCCAAAGTACAAGCTACCTGTAAATAATATTGATGGTATGAAGAAGAGTATACCCAAAACAAACATATAATACGCAACAGGCCTTCCTGGCTTTAATGGCCATAATGTTTCGAGCCTTATAGACTCTATTTTTTCATACCCTTTCACCATTGGATAAAAAATCTCTGTACTAACTAAGCGGGACAGAATTGCCGCACCAAAAAAAATTAACGGCATAATCAAAAATAGAATTCCAAACTTGACTATAATCTGTGACAAAAGTCTCTCAATATTTGAAGCTGGTAAAAGAAGGTAGCGGTCTATCTCCATCTTGGACCTCAAATCCATAAAACTCTGCCCTACAATTAAAAACATAGCCCCTATCATGTAGAAATAGTAAGTACTTGTATAAAGTCTATCTTCCCAATCATCATTCGTAAAAGCAGCTTTTTTTCTCATGGTATACAGCAATATTGCAAACACGATCAAAAATGCCGCTAGTAAGAGCATTTTATAAAACCTCCTATGCATCAAAAATTCAAATTTGATCAATTTCAAAATTCTGGATATAGATAAATTATTCATGGTTTGACTAGTTTTTGATTGGTTAAAAATTCTCCAGAGATCTTGCCTTCAATCACCGCATTGAATAGCAATTCCAAATCTGGACTTCCTCCAGAATCTCCGACACTTTCAGATTGTCCAATGATGTAATGTGCTCCTAGCAAATGCGACTCCACATAAATCGCTCCTTCTGGTGCTTTGGTTGCTTGGGAGAACACGAATTCATTTTCTAGTTCTGCCAAGTCTGCATGCAGCTTAATCATCCCTTGATCCAAGACTATCACCTGATCCACCAAGTTTTCAATATCCTTCACTTGATGGGTAGAGATCACCATCGTCTGATCTTCTTGCAAACTACCCGAAAGCACTTTCCTAAATGTACTTTTGGATGGGATATCTAAGCCATTTGTGGGCTCATCAAAGAGCAGTAACTTAGCTCCTGAACTCAAACCAATAGCGATTTGAAGCTTTTTCTGCTGGCCAAAAGAAAGGTTGGAGATGCGTTGGTTGCCTGTGATTTTAAACTCCACAAATAGCTCTTCAAGCCTTCCGGTATCAAAACCCTCATAAAAGTCCTTATACACACTTAAATAGTCTTTTACTTTCAGAAATTCAGGCACTGAAACTTTTTCTGGAATAAAAACCATTTGGTTTAAAAAGGTAACTGTCCTTTCAAAAGTAGCATGGTTATCAAATTTTACCGCCCCTGTTTTTGGCTTCAGCAAGCCTGCCATCAAGCGCATCAAGGTAGATTTACCCGCGCCATTCAATCCTAATAAGCCAATTATTTTGCCTTGCTCAAGAAATAAGTTTAATCCTCGACAAATCAGTGGCTTTTTGGGGTAAGAAAAATCCATTTTTTCGATAGTGACCATAACTGCTGTTTTACTGTCCTAGTTAATTAGGACAGTAACATAGTTATCTAAATCTATAATTCAAAATAAAACTAATAAATAAAAAAAAGGATGACAGTAAATCTGCCATCCTTTTAAGCTATTAATTATTTGAGATGTACTTAATCCGTAACCCTTACTCTTACTCTAGTAGAGACGATCTGATCACCATTGTCAAGTGTCACCAAAAACAAGAATGCCAATTCTTGTCCTGCTTCCACTGGTGTAACTTCTCCAGCGCTATTTGTACGAACTCTTTCCTCAAACTCAGAAATAGACGTCACAAACTCAGTACTTGTACCTCCAACTTGAATAGGATCATCAATGTAGCTCGTTCCAGAGCTCAAAGTCCCGACGTTAAGATCGGACGCACCACCTACTACCTTGGTGATTTCTGCAATTGTTCTTCCTGAAGACTCAGGGATCTCCATTTCATATCTGATCTCACCACCATCTCCTAAAGATACGCTTATGTAAGGATCAAAACCAACAGTTATTGCATTTGGAAATGTCAAAGGCACCGCGGCTACATTGTCACTATTAAGCTCACCAAAGTCCTGTTCACAAGAGCTGGCAAACAGTGCCAAAATCAAAAGAAATATATAATTTTTCATCTTTTTCATGTGTTTAAGTTATTCATTCCACCAAACAGGCACATTTGAAAATATGTTGTTTGGGAAGTTAGGATTCCTATTTATCTCCTGAGAAATATATTGCGCTCTCAAAGGACGCTGATTAGGATCCACACCACCAGCATTTTGGTGAGGAGCCAAGGTAGGGAATCCTGTTCTTCTCCAGTCAGTCCACTGTTCTACACCATTTCCGAACCAAGCGATATATTTTTGAGTGATGATTTTTTCCATGTCATCATCTACATTTCCAGTCAAATTAACTTCATCAGCATTTGCTGCAAAATAAGCGTCAATTTCAGAAGCAGACAATCCCGCCAGACTCATAGAAGCCCTGATACCTTCTTGATAATATTCATTGGCATCACCAGCTACACCAAGTCTCACTACCGCCTCGGCTAGGTTGAAGGCTCTTTGGAAATTGGTTACTAGCCTTACTGGACCTGCACCATTACCCGTTACATAAGAGCTGAATCTAGACCAAGAGGTCTGCGGAAGTGGTCTTTGACCAGCAAATCCATTATCAATCGTCACATACGAGCCTGTAGGAGCAGTGACGAATAGCGGCAACCTTGGATCATTTTTGGATTGCAGCAAGTTTACAAACCTTGTACTGATGATCAAATCACCTGCAAAAGTAGATACATTTGTCCACTCGTGTGCAGGAGCATAGCTACCCTGCGCCATTCCGAATCTGACGTTGAGGTCATCCACATTGCTTGTAATCAGCTCACCATCTTGAAGCACTTCATTGATGATCGTGGTAGCCAAAGCTGGCTCTCTGTAAGAAATGGTAATGGCCATCTTCAACATCAAGGTATATCCAGCCTTTCTCCACTGATCCAAATCACCGCCATACACGATATCATCTTGCCCTGGCATCAATGAGCTTTCTTCTCCAAGATCAGCTATTCCTTCTCTCACCAAGTCAAACAAACTTTGAATACCCTCAGCTCCCTTATAGATGTCCTCTTGAGAATCCAAAGCGGGCTGCGTATTTCCTAAGCCTCCTAATGCCTCAGAATACGGAATATCACCCCAAGTATCAGTAGTCAAAGCGAAAGCATAAGCTTTCATGATCTTACCTATACCACTATAAGCCTTTGCATCAACTTCTTCAGAAACCCTTATCATTTCTTCAAAAGCAATGAGAGATCCACTATACAATTCAAATCTCCATTGGTTCCCAAAATCATCAGAATCAATATCATAGACATCGTAAGCAGATGGAGAGTTTGCAGCTCCAGCAGTTACAGAGATCACTGTAGACCCAAATCTATTTAGCTCATTATTATTTGCAAAAGCTGCTCCAGTCAGACCAGTTGGCAATAGCAACTCAGGAGTAACTGCGTCAGGATTATTAGGATTATCATTGATATCCATAAATTCGCTACAGCTACTCACTAATAAAGCGAAAGTCGCTCCGTATAAAATTTTATTAAATACTTTCATTGTCTCCTAAATTAAAGTGTAAATCTAATGTTGACACCATAGTTTCTCGTGTTTGGCATACCGTTCAAGTCAAGTCCTTGAATGTTACCAGCACCTTGTGTATTGGTCTCTGGGTCACCAGGGAATCCTGGAGCAAAGAACCACAGGTTCCTTCCACTAAATCCAATACTAGCCTCCCCAAAAGGAGTTCTCTCCAAGTATCTTCTAGGCAAAGAATAAGTCAAACTTACTTCTCTCAATCTCCAAACAGTAGCATCATATACACCACTTTCAGAAATCAATCCACCTAGTCCAGACCAATAAGTCTGTGCTGGAACTTGAATATTATTTGGCATATATTCTCCATCACCCATATCAATCACACCTGGTAGTACCCTAGGCAACTCTCTGTCTATGCCTGTCATTTCTAAAGCACCACCATTTCTTTGATCTACCATACCAAACGAGTAAACATCTCCGCCCTGTCTGGTATCCACCAAAACACCTAGCGTGAAATCTTTGAAGTAAAAAGTATTCATAAGACCTGCTACCCAATCTGGCTGAGGGTTGGCAATCACTTGACCTGCAATAGTTGGCAAATATCCTCCTGTCAAAGGATTGATCAACAATTCGCCTGCATCATTTCTTTGCATGGCATTTCCGACTAATACGCCATATGGTTGACCTCTTACAATCGAAGGCGTCAGACCAACGAAACCATTCCCTGGGATATTAGATTGATCCACACCTGGAGCTATGTATTTGACTTCATTTCTGATTCGGGTAAAATTCAAGCCCATGTCCCAAGTGAATTGACCTGCTTGGAGTATTGTCCCGTTTAGTTCTAATTCAATACCTTGATTGACCATCTCTCCGACATTGGTCGTTTGGGTGTCAAATCCTGAAGAATTTGATACCGCTACATCAAAAATCTGATTGGTAGACTGAGTATAGAAATATGCTAGATCTACTGACAATCTGTTGTTAAAAAGTCCAAAGTTACCACCTACTTCATAACTAGTAACAAACTCAGGAGTCAATTGATCAGAACCAAGCCTGGTTCCTACAGCAAAACCTGGGATATTGTTTCCTCCAACACCTATTGGAAAAGTTATAGAAGCCACATTATTACCATAGGAAGCGGTGCTAAAAAAAGTATTGAGCAAATAAGGATCCGCATCTCGACCAACAGTAGCTGCACTTGCTCTCAACTTTGCATAAGATAGAAAGTTAGACTCTATGTTCAATGCATCCGTCAAGACAAAACTTGCCGCAACAGAAGGATAGAAGTATGCATTATTATTTGCTGGTAAAGTAGACGATTGATCCACTCTTCCAGAAAGCTCTAGGAACAAATAATTGTTGTATGCCAATGCCAATTGTGCATAATGACCAAGTAATCTTCTTACATTGGAAAATTCTCCAGAACCTGTAAAGACAGACGCATTGCTCACATTGTCGAAAAAAGGCACATTCAAATCCGTCCCAAATACACCTAAGCTTTGGAAGTTTCTCTGATTGATATTTTGACCCAACAATAAGGTCGCATCCAAACCTTCCGTAAGGATATTTGACTTAGAAGCAGTGATCATCAAGTCACCATTCAGCTCTGATCTGAACAACATGTCTTCCCCGATACTACCTGCAGGAGTACGAGCCGAACCAATTCTAGCCACATCTTTTCTCCTATCTACATAAGTATCTGCTGTTACCCTATAGGAAACATTCAACCAGTCAGATATATCGTATCCTACTTTGAAATTACCAAATACCCTATCTACCTTACTTCTTAAGAATTCGTTTTCCAAACTCCAAAGTGGATGGTTTTGAGTAGGATTATAATACAAGCTATTCCCAAATTCATCTTGGAATGGCTGTCCTACCAAATCATATGATCTTGGAATTCTAGTAATCTGTCCAAAAGCAGAACCCCCATTACCCACTATGGTATTTTGTGATTCAGATCTAACATAAGTTACGTTCCCACTCACTTTGACACCATTGTTCAGCTTTTTATTTCCCCCAACTTGAACACTGTATCTATCAAAAGAAGAGTTTGGAATAATACCTTCTTGCATGGTGGTATTCATGGAAACGATGAAGTTATCATCTCTATCTCCAGAAGCGACGCTTACACCGTTCTGAATGATTTTACCCTGCTGATAAAAGTCCCTGATATTGTTAGGGAAAGCTTGATAGGGCACAGTGGTACCAAAGCTAGTTTCTACAGTTTCAAACCCTGGTGTGCCAAAAGCTGGCCCCCAAGAACCTGTCGAAGTATTATTAAAATCATTCTGTGTACCTTGACCATACTGGTTTTGAAATTTTGGTAGACCATACACATTTTGGAAGTTTACAGAGGAGTTTACAGTTACCTCTGTTTTGTTCTCTAGCCCTGCACCACTTTTGGTAGTGATGATGATTGCTCCCGCAGAAGCTCTGGAACCGTAAAGCACGGCAGCTGCTGGACCTTTCAGCACGTTCACAGACTCAATGGTCTCAGGAGCAATATCATTCAGCCTGTTGGAAGGCTGAGAACCAAAAAGTGTATTTTGAGTATTATCCGTATCATTACTAAAAATGATTCCATCAACTACAATAAGTGGCTGATTTGACCCTGTAAATGAGGTAATACCTCTAATATTGATATTTGTGGAGGCACCTGGAGCACCAGATGAACCTACTATGTTGACACCAGTAAGTTTTCCTTGTAGGGAATTCAACAAGTTTGGTTCGGATTTTTGAGACACCATATCACCTTTGATAGACTGTACAGCATATCCTAAAGACCTCTCATCTCGCTCAATTCCTTGCGCTGTGACAATAACCTCACTCAAATCTGATAGGTCAGACGCAAAATTAAGATTGATCTCAGATCTATTTCCTACCCTTTGTTCAGTAGTCTTGTATCCAATAAAGCTAAACACAAGAACTGCATCATTTGATGGCACCTCTATAGAGTACCTTCCATCCAAATCCGTAGTAGCACCTGAACTACTACCCTTTATTACAATATTCACGCCCGGAATCCCTTCCGGCTCCTCAGCAGAGGTCACCCGACCTGTTACTGTTTTACCCTGCGCCCACACACTGCTTGAAGCAATGACAAGAAACAGAATAGACAATAAAACTCTCTTCATGTTATATTATTTGGTTTAACAATAATTAAGAAATACAAATATTCATAATTTTTGTTATAAAACATCATTCTATAATAAACCAAATAATACTATAAATCATATTATTTATTCTAAATTCAATAAACATCACAAAATATCCTAATTCATAACAAAATCAAATAATTAATAGATTTTATAAAATAAAAAAACATTTAATTAATAAAAAATTAATATTATTTGATTAATAGAAGGATTTTGTTAAAAAAGTTTTCTTACGATATAATTCAATACCACATCTGATACCCAAATAAACTATGCGATTACTTAAAACAAACAGAATAAAATAAAAGAGAAAAAAAATTATTTATTTTTTTAGAAAAATGAATAATTACTGTCATAAACGTATTAAAAATTTAACTTTTACATTATAAAAACGCTCAAGCCCCTATGTTCGCAACAAACAACTACAGGAGTATCATTTTGAAAAATTGAATTTCTATAGCTTCAAAAACTTCCCTTCCACGATAAAGAATCCTCTCATGGATTCTGAGTACCCATATTGTTCCCATTCTCCAGAATCACTGAAGTAGTAGGGTAGACAATCTTCACATTTGGCTCAGCCTTGAACTTCTCAATGATCAACTCAGTGATCATATGCTCATAGAACCTTCTTTTGCGAGGATTGCAAAGATACCTTAGAGAAAGCTGAATACCTCGCTCATGGATCTTTGCATATATCGTAGGTGTATATTGTGCAAATGATATAAAATGGTCTTGTTGCGCTTTTCTTAATGCAGCCTGTATCCCCTTGTATTCTTTCTTGAATATCTCATCAAGCATCTCGTTGAGCAATTGCTTAGCACGCTTGTAGTCTGAATTCAAGCTGATGTTGATCCGCTGCTCATTCCATATATAATCAAACCCCTGACTGTAGTTGGCTTGAGGCATTGAAAAGACCATTCCATTGGGAACATGAATGATCCTTCCTGTACTCTGCTCTGCATCCACCCAATTGCCAACTTCCAAGATGCTAAACTGAAAAACCCGAGTATCTACCACGTCACCTTTGAAATCCCCCACCTGAATCCTATCCCCTATATCAAAGGGACGTCTCCACAAGATAAACATCCAGCCAGCCACATTGACAAATATGTCCTTCAACGCAATCGCAATACCAGCTGACAGCAAACCCAAAAATGTCGTAATCGACTGAAAATTATTGATCCAAATATTCCCAATGAGTAAAAATCCAATAAAGACAATAATGTATTGAATGGTTTTTCTCCAATGGTAAAACTTCTTGAGTTCAGTCTCTTCTCTCTTCACACCTATGATCTTGAATGCAAGCTTCTTGATCAGCCATAGACCAACTATGATCAATATTGTCTTGTATATATTCCACCGCAGCTCCTGCTCCACGATAGTATCTAGATAATCAATCCATTGATCCATAGGTATTCTAATTGTTTAAAAATATTCAGAGTACAATTTTATTCATTTTATCCTCAGTCCAAAAACTTTTCTCGACAATTCTCTTCAAAGCCTTGCAAGATTCTATATTTAATGATTAAATTATAAACATTAAAATGTCAATTAAATAGACATTCATCGATGAATTTGCTCTAATCCTAAGCGACAATACCACTTAGAATGAGTAAATGGCTAGATTTCAACCAAGGACACTCCCCAAGGTATAGAAGAAATCGCTTAAGAAGACGCAAATATCAATTCGTAGCACACAAAAGCCAATTACCTTACAATTTAGAAATATAAACCATGCTTATCAATTGCCATTCACACTACAGCTTCAAATACGGCACACTTTCCATAGGTGATTTGATAGCTGAAGCAAAGAGCAAAAAGCTCGATGCGCTCGCCTTGACTGACATCAACACTGTGGCAGGTGCCTTCCCCTTCATCCGAGAAGCGCAGCAAGCAGGTATACATCCAGTCATTGGCATAGATTTCCGGAATGGTGTCAAGCAACAATATATTGGTCTAGCCAAAAACCAAGAAGGTTTCTATGAGCTCAATCGTCATCTTTCTGGCGGGCGCGTCAAAGGAGTACCATTTGATGAGCAAGCTCCAGCTTTCCTCCACAGCTTCGTCATCTATCCCTTTCGAGAAAAGGTATTCCCTCTTCGAGAAAATGAGTTCATCGGAATCCACCCCTATCAACTCAATCGCCTCACCAAATCCCCTTGGTACCGCTATAAAGACAAACTCGTACTACTACAACCTGCGAGCTTCACTTCCAAGATAGCATTCAATGCACACAGACTACTGCGTGCAATAGACAAGAACACCTTACTCAGTAAACTAGATCCTGATGAGCAAGGCAATATCTGTGATACACTATACTCCTATGCAGACATGGTATCGCGCTGTGAGGGACATAGCTACTTGCTATACAATGCACAGCGCCTACTCGAAGCCTGCCAATTCTCCTTTTATTTCCAAGCTGTCAAAAACAAGCGCGACATCCTCGGCTCAGACTGGGAAGACTTTGACTTTCTACGCCAAGAAGCTTTCAAAGGGGCGATAAATCGATATCCAAACTTAGACATGGACATCAGCAAAAGACTTGAAAAAGAACTAGAATTGATTCAACAAAAGGGTTTTGTCTCTTATTTCCTAATCAACTACGACATTGTCAACTTTGCCAGACAAAGGAACTACTACCACGTCGGAAGAGGCAGTGGAGCAAACAGCATCGTGGCTTACTGTCTAGGAATAACAGATGTAGACCCCATCGAACTTGATCTGTACTTTGAGCGATTCATCAACCTGTACCGAGAGAACCCACCTGACTTTGACATTGACTTCAGCTGGACAGATCGAGATGAGGTGGTCAAATACATTTTTGCCAAATACAACAAAGCAGATCAAGAGCATGTCGCACTCTTAGGCTCATATAGTACCTTCCAGGCAAACTCTATGCTTCGTGAACTTGGAAAAGTTTTTGGTCTTCCTAAGACGGAAATCGAGTCCCTGATCTTTCATGCAGGAAAAGTAGACTATATACCCGACCAATACGGCAAACTGATCCTCAAGTACAGCCAAGTCTTGCACGGCATACCCTCACACTTGACCATACATGCTTGCGGTGTGCTGATCTCTCACAAACCTATACACTACTACACAGCCACAGAAATGCCCCCCAAGGGATTCCCTCTAGCACATATTGACATGCATACGGCTGAAGATATCGGCTTACACAAGTTTGACATCCTATCCCAGCGAGGCCTAGGACACATCAAAAGTAGCCTAGAAATCATCCATCAAAATCAAGGTGTGGCTGTAGATATTCGAGAGGTCGAGAAATTCAAAAAAGATCCAAAAATCAAAGAGCTGCTGAAAACTGGACACACCATAGGTGCCTTCTACGTGGAATCTCCCGCCATGCGCATGCTACTGTCCAAAATGAAAGCTGATGAATACCTTGAACTGGTCGCCGCTAGCTCGATCATAAGACCAGGGGTGGCACGCTCAGGCATGATGCGAGAGTATATCTTACGGCACGTGGATCCTGAGCGACGCAAGCAGGCACACCCCGTCATGCTCGACATCATGCCCGAGACCTATGGCATCATGGTCTACCAAGAGGACGTGATCAAAGTAGCACATTACTTTGCCGAGCTTAGCCTTTCTGAAGCTGATATTTTGCGCCGAGGCATGAGTGGAAAGTCGAGATCCAAGGATGAGTTTCAGCGGGTGAAAGATCAGTTTTTTTCAAACTGTGAAAAACTAGGTAGAGACCCGAAAATCACCCATGAAGTATGGCATCAGATAGAAAGCTTTGCAGGCTACTCCTTTGCCAAGGGACATTCGGCATCCTTTGCTGTGGAAAGCTATCAAAGTCTATACTTAAAAGCCTATTTCCCACTAGAGTTCATGGTTGGTGTGATCAATAATTTCGGCGGATTTTACCATACCGAATTTTACTTCCATGAACTTCGCATGAACGGCGCAGACATCCAAGCACCACACATCAACAATAGCGACTATCTAACCAATATTAGTGGAAAAACTGTATACTTGGGATTCATTCACATGAAGTATCTGGAAAAAGCCAGTGTAGAAAAAATTCTCAAAGAGAGGCTAGCCACTGGACCATACATGGGACTATCAGACTTTATCGCCCGAGTAGCTATTAGCTTAGAGCAAGTATTGATCTTGATCCGTATAGGATGCTTTCGGTTTACGGGAAAAAGTAAGCAAGAACTCCTTTGGGAGGCACACTTTATTCTGAACAAGCGCAAGCAAGTAGTCGCAAGCAATGAACTCTTTGGCCAATCTGGATTCCGAGAGCTACAAGTACCCGAACTGGAGCAAGCTGATTTGCGACAAGAGATTGTGGATCAGATTGACATTTTAGAATTCCCTCTAGATTCTCCTTTCCACTTGATCAAGGATCAAAACACTACGAGCATCAAGGGCAAAGACCTGAAGCAATACTTGGGCAAGCAAGTACAAATCATCGGCTACTTGGTCACGATCAAATACACCCGCACCATAAAAGGGGATGTCATGAATTTTGGTACCTTCATCGATCGTGAGGGTGACTGGATAGACACCGTCCACTTCCCTCCTGTGGTCAAAAAACACCCCTTCAAAGGCCGAGGCATTTATTTGATCAAAGGTCGGGTCACTCAAGAGTTTGACTTTTACAGCATAGAGGTCTCCAGCTGTGAACGAATGCCCTATTGGAACGCCGCAGACTAAGCCTAATATTTCATGGTGTTTGGATCAAAGTTCAGCTGAGCTATTCAATTACAAGAACCTGAACTCATCCACCTTTTCGATCTTTTGTCTTAGATCCGCTATGTTTATACTGGCTTTGATGCCGTTGTCTCGGGTCATTTTCTTGTCTTTGAGATTATTAGTAATTTTCTCATAGACCTGTAGTGGAGTCTCTGGCGCAACATTATTACCTTTCTTAGGTTGGATGATATTGTTCTGATGAGCAAGTTCTAGAGCTTCTAGCACTTTGATGTGATAGTTGTCAGCAAGCTCAAAGAAATTATCATAGTATAGGATAAACTTCTTTGCAAGCTCTACTGTACCATTGACTTGATTGCTGTAGTTCTTTAGCTCTGATTCATTTTGTATCAATGATGCATAGTTGACCTGTCCTCCACTGCGATACTTGGACTCGATCTGCGCTAGATATTGCGTGACATATTCATTCGAAAACCTACCCAACACCCTATTGAAATAGATGTCCAAAGTCTCATTACTAGCACGATCGGGCATGCTGAACCCTAGCTTGGCCGAATCTCTTTTGAGCTTAGCCAGCAACTCTAGCTGAAGGTTTTCCAAAAGTACCACCCTGTCGCTATTGGACGATTGGTTGATTGCATTGGCTTTGTCAAGTGCAGAGAAATAGACCAAGTATTTGTTAAGCTCTCCCTCAAATTTTCCTAGTTTCTGGAAATCTGGCTTTTTTTCACCCAGCATAGAGCTGTAAGCTACATTAATGAGAGAGTTGGAAGCAAAGAAAGCTTGGGATACAAATGGCACCCCTGAAGTCAATGGACTTGACACGATACTGTTTGTGATTTCTAAGAAACGATCCATTTTCGTCTTTGTCTCGAAGATCCCGATTTTCTTGGCAGATTCCATGATCACCTCCTCAAGGGAAAAACCCAATGGACCACCTTCGATGCTCCCAAGTGAATTGATAAACCCCTGATAATCTTGGTCAGTCATCCTTGATTTAAGATTGATGATATCATCACTGAGCTTTTTATAAATCTGCGTAGAATGTATGATACTGGACTTGAGCGATATCCACCGCGTCTCATCGGTGATATTTTTATCGTTGATTAAGTTATTCAGCGCTTTTTTAGTGATATCAAGGTTGTCAGACAAGCTCTCGTTGAAGTTTTTGAGCACTTCGATTTCCTTTTCAAGCTGTCGAATTCTCAGAGAATCAGCCGCATTTTGTGCAGAAGAAATCCCTATGATCATATTCACCAGAACTACTAGAAGTAATGCTTTTTTCATGAAATACATTTGGGTGTTAAAGTTTTAACAGTCAATACAAAAACCGAGCAAATATAAATGAAGGATTGAGTTTTTAGCACTTATTGATAAAAATGTTTTTCCTCAAAAGCACCACCTTAAACCCGTTCTAATTTTGACTACTCCAACGCTGATTTTACTTGAAAACCAGAAAATCTGCGCTATATTGAAGGGCAAAAATCAAAAACTGTCACAAATCTGAACAGAAAGCCTATGATGATACAATTAATTAAACTTGAATTGCTAAAGACTATGCGCTCTACAGCCTTTGCCAAATCAGTTTTGGTGGCAATTTTTTTAGGTTTTTTAGCCATATTGTTGCTTTCCTACCTGTTGATGCTTGGGATTTTTCTCAAGGATGTATTGGAAAAAGGATTCAATTTTCCCGATGCCTATGAAGCCGTAAGTGCACATTTGATTTATTTTTTCCTGTTTGAGTTTATGTACAGGTATTTCACACAAAAGCTACCCGTGATCGAGCTCGAGCGCTTCCTTCATCTGCCAATAAAGAAAAGTAAGATCATCAACTTCCTATTGGCTAGGTCATTCGTATCGCCATTATCGGTGATAGCCTTGTTGATATTTACGCCTTTTGCATTTACAGAAGTGATGCCTCGCTTTGGAGAAGCTGCGGGCTGGTCGTGGATATTGACTATCTTATTTACCAGCTGGTCACTACATTGGTTGATGCTTTGGTTCAAGCAGAAATTTGAAGACAGTATTACAGGCCTGGTAGTGATATTTGCTGTTTTATTATTAGGCATTGGCTCTTCTTACTATGGATGGTTTAATGTCGGGGAATTGATGAAGCCAATATTTGATTGGTCTTTGATTTCTTTCATTCCTGTTGCAGTTATGGCAATAGTTTGTTTGGCATTATACCGTGTTGCTTTTAGTTTTTATTACCAACACGCATATCTTGAAGACTTAGCCGAAGAAGAGGAAGTGAAGTTTGCTAATGCAGGCTTTGGCGTTTTCGATCGATTTGGCTTGGCGGGTGAATTTGCCAATTTAGAGTGGAAGCTAATCATCAGGCACAAAAAAAGCAGGACTTACCTGATGCTTGCAGGCTTCTTTTTGCTCTATGGATTGATTTTCTATACCAACCCTATTTATCAAACAGAAGATGGTTTCAGCCATATGTTTATTTTCGTAGGAGTATTTATCACAAGTATCTTTATGCTTCAGTATGGCCAACTCTTTTTGAGCTGGAACTCTGCCAATTTTGATTTTTTCTTAATCAAAAGAAATGGTGTAGAAGCATTGGTCAAAGGGAAGTACTTACTCTTTGTGGCTATATCAGTTTTGAGTTTCTTGGCATCTGTACCATATGTGTATTTTGGGCTTGACATTCTACTCATTCATATTGCTACATTTTTGTTCAATATGGGCGTGGTGATACACCTTGTGGTTTACCTATCCCTTTGGAAGCCCAAGCCGATGGACTTGAACAAGGGAGCCATGTTTAACTATGAAGGCGTGGGCATTGCTCAATTTCTGATGATGCTACCGATTTTCCTTGGACCTTATGCTGTATACCTGCCATTTGCACTATTGATCAGTCAGTACGCAGGGCTAGTCGCTTTGGCGGTAACAGGACTGGCTGGAATCGTAGCCTCACGCTACCTGACTTCCTTACCGATCAAAAAAATCTTAGAAAATAGATATCAAATTTCATCCGCATTCAGACAAGAACTATGATCACTATACACAACCTCAAAAAACAATACAAAGATGCTGTAGTCCTAGACATACCAACTCTTGAAATTCCAAAAGCAGAGTGTTTTGGCCTTGTGGGCAATAATGGTGCAGGCAAGACTACCTTATTTAGGATTATCTTGGACTTGGTAAGAGCGACAGAAGGGCAGGTTTCGCTAGAAGGAGAAGATGTCAGCAAGTCTGAAGCCTGGAAATATAAAGTAGGCGCTTACCTTGATGAGCACATGCTACTTTCATACCTCACAGCTGATGAATACTTCGAAACTTTGAGAAAAATCTACAACCTCTCCGAGGAGGATCTCGAGCATCACCTGAGCAAGTTCGAGGAACTTTTCAACGACGAAATCAGAGGCAAGAAAAAATACTTGCGCGACCTTTCAAAAGGTAATACAAAGAAAGTCGGTATTGCTGCGGCTATGCTGGGAAACCCTGAAGTGGTGATGCTAGACGAACCATTTGAAAACCTTGATCCAAGCTCACAAGTACGCCTGAAAAAACTCATCCTCCAAGAAAAAGCCCTCTCGCAAGTCACCTTTTTGATCTCTAGCCATGATCTCAACCATGTGACTGACCTGTGTGATAGGATTGTGCTATTAGAAAAAGGTAAAGTGATCAAAGACCTAGTTGACAAAGGCTCCATGGTAGAGGAGTTGAATAGGTATTTTGGGACTTGATAGTAAAATTTTGGGAGGAAAAATAAAAAACAAATATATAAATCATCAAAACTAAAAAGTTCAAACCGTACAAAGTAACATTCATAGTTAATTATTACTGTAAATGTTTACTTATATGTAAATTTGTCTGACTTACATTCAAAAAATGAGCAGAATAAAAATAAAGAATTTTGGACCTATAAAGAATGGCTGTAGTAGCAATGAAGGTTGGATTGATATTAAAAAAGTTACATGCTTTATCGGAAATCAAGGTTCTGGAAAAAGCACGGTTGCTAAATTGATTTCCACTTTTACGTGGATAGAAAAGTCCCTTGTGAGGGGTGATTACAATAAAAAATGGTTTGAAAGAAAAAACAAGCTCAAAAACCAATACCTAAACTATCACCGTCTTGAAAATTATTTCAAAAGTAACGATTCTGAAAAAACGGTAATAGAATATGAAGGAGATGCATTTTCCATTATTTATGAAAATGGTATTCTAAATATTAATGAAGTTCAAAACAAAGAATACCCTCTTCCTCAAATTATGTATGTCCCAGCAGAAAGAAACTTCATAACGTATGTTAAAACGCCAAAGGAATTAAAGCTTTCATCAGAATCATTAAAAGAATTTTTGACTGAATTTGACAATGCGAAAAATGAGATTAAAGGGTTTGAAAATCTACCCATAAACAATGTTGGTATCGAATACGATAGGCTAAATGACACATTAAACGTAAAGGGAGAAGGCTATAAAGTAAAACTTACAGAAGCCTCAAGTGGATTCCAATCATTGGTTCCTTTATATTTAGTTTCAAATTATTTAGCAAATTCTGTGAAAAAGCAAAGTGAAACAAGTAAAGAGACCATGAGCAGTGAAGAACTGCAACGCTTTAAAAAAGGGGTTGAAGATATTTGGAAAAACAATAGTTTAACAGATGAGCAAAAAAGGGTAGCATTATCTGTCCTTTCATCTAAATTTAATAAGACTGCTTTCATAAATATTGTGGAAGAGCCAGAGCAAAACCTCTTCCCCACTTCCCAATGGCAGATGTTACAAAGCTTATTGAAATGCACTTCTATGAATAAAGGCAATAAGCTTATCATGACAACTCATAGTCCATATATAATCAATTATTTAAGTATTGCAATTCAGGGAGAATTCTTAGAAAAAGAATTAAAAAAATCAGTAAATAAAAAGACTTTACTTCCAAAACTTTATCGCTTAATCCCTAAAGAATCATTGATTTCAGCAAATGATATTGTCGTTTATCAGTTGGATGAAAAAGATGGAAGCATTAAAAAATTGGAAACCGTTGATGGAATACCTTCCGACAAAAACTACCTTAATGAGACATTATCCGAAAGCAATTTGCTTTTTGATTCTTTGCTTGAAATTGAACAAGAACTATGAGTGTGAACTTTTTTAATACAATCTGTATAGAAGAATCAAGAAGAGAAAAGCTGTTTGGAATATGTGATGACCAAAACACAAGTAAAGCCTACACAGATAATACTGACAATACCAAATGGATTGCCAAAGTCACGAATATCAAAGAAATTGATATCACCTTTACTGCAATCGATAATTGTATTATTGTTTTCAATGAAGATACAGAAGAACAAGAAAGTTCTTGTGATGGCATGCTGACATTTAATGATAGTCTTTTCTTAGTTGAACTGAAAATTCAAGAAAAAAATTGGATACCCAAAGCAAAAAGCCAATTAGAAAATACTATAAAATTAATTTCAGAAAATCATGATCTTTCCAATTATAGATTTAAAAAAGCTTTTGCATGTAATAGAAAACATCCAAATTTCACAGTTATTGATGTAGCAGAAAGAAAATCCTTTTTTAAGCGGACAGGAGGGTTTAGAATAGATATACAGGCTGAAATAGTTATCAAATAAAGTAACACATTTTAAAAGTTTCTTTTTATACTCAAATACAGAATCCATTCCAAAAAAAAATCTTCACATTACCATATCTTAAGCAGTAATTTATTGGATATCGCTTCATGAAGTTTTAATTTTCAGTATTCAAATACAACTGAGGTGAAAAATCAGAGAAGAAAATTCATAAAAAAGATGTCTTTGGCGACTATGGCCTCAATCCTTGGCGCTGAAATCGTCTTTGCCAAGCAGATGCTTAAAGACTATATTCCCATAGGGATCAATGAACAGGAAGACTTGAAAAGTCTTGGTAAAGACCCAGCACTCAAAGTGCTTAACGACAGACCTTGGAATGTAGAGACCCCTATACACCTTCTCGATGATAAAGTAACTCCAGCTGAAAAGATGTTCGTCAGAAACAATGGGCAGCTCCCCAAAAGACCTGACCCTAGCTCTTGGAAGCTAACCATCCAAGGTGAGTCTGTTAAATCGGAAAAAAGTTATAGCTTATCAGAACTGAAAAGCAAGTTCAAACAGCACACATACCAAGTCACACTAGAATGCGGAGGAAATGGTAGAGGTGAGTTCTACCCACCTACCGAAGGCAATCAATGGGGGCAAGGAGCTGTTTCTTGTGCTAATTGGACAGGGGTCAGACTGAAAGATGTGCTTCAAGATGTGGGTGTCAAAGCTGATGCTGTCTATATCGGATATTATGGGACGGATGAGCACTTGAGCGGTGACCCCAAGAAGGAATCGATCTCTAGAGGTGTGCCGATAGCCAAAGCCATGGAAGAGGAGACACTTTTGGCTTTTCAAATGAATGGAAAAGACATCCCCTTGGCCAATGGCTATCCCTTGCGACTGGTAGTGGGAGGATATCCGGCTTCCGTTTCTGGCAAATGGCTCAAAACCATCGCTGTCAGAAACAAAGTACATGATGGGGCAAAAATGGAGACTCCTTCATATCAAGTTCCCCTAGAACCTATGGAACCAGGAGAAGCAATCAGAGCAGAAAATATGCAAATCATCACCTCCATGCCTGTCAGGTCGATCATTACCTTCCCTAAGTCTGGTGCAACTTTCCCTTTGAGCGCAGCCTTGAAGATCAGAGGTCACGCTTGGGCTGGAGAGCAAGAGGTCTCCAAGGTGGCTTATTCCATAGACTTTGGAAGCACATGGACTTCTGCTACTCTTGAAAAACCTGTCAATCGCTATGCATGGCAGCATTTTGAAGCTCAGATCAAATTTCCCAAAAAAGGATATTATGAGGTATGGGCCATGGCTACCGATGATCAAGGAAAAAGCCAACCAATGATCGTTCCCGGCTGGAATCCAAAAGGATACTTAAACAATGCTTGCCACCGAATAGCTGTGAAAGTGACTTGATATGGAAGAGCAGGATTTAAGAAAATCGCTAAGGTTTATCTTCATTTTAGGTAGTCTTGCAGTACTACTTGTTCTCAGCATGATAGTAGGCACCATGCTGATACAACAGCACCCCGAATGGCTTCTTGCGTTGAAGGAAAACCACTCATCTAAGAATAGCACTAGTAATCAACAAGAGAACGAGCCCAATGAAGAAGTCGAATGGACTCCTGAAGCTTTGGAAGAAGTGGGCTTGGTAGAAGGAGAAGGTCTTCAGCTCGTTTTGACACATTGTACCAACTGTCACTCCGCCAAACTAATCACTCAAAATAGGTTTACCAAAGAAGGTTGGATTCAAGTGATCCGCTGGATGCAGTCCACTCAAGGACTATGGGAACTGGGTGATGCAGAAGCTGAAATTGTCACTTACCTGTCCAAACATTTTGCACCCGAAGCCAGAGGACGAAGAGCTCCGCTAGAGGTGGAATGGTATGATTTGTAGACTTTTGATTGTTGTGAAGGGTGAGGGTTGAAGGATGAAGGGTGAAGGGTGAAGGATGAAGGGTGAAGGATGAAGGGTGAAGGGTGAGGGTTGAAGGATGAAGGGTTGAAGGATGAAGGGTGAGGGTTGAAGGATGAGGGATGACAGGAAGGGTGAATTTAGAGATGAGAAGTGAGTGTTTAGGTCATAGATTTTGCTGCGAGCAGGGGTTTGGTATCAGATCAAATTTTTCTTTAGTGATTTATCGTTAAGCTTTACTAGTTCGATACATTGGGATGATTGGGTTGTGGGATTTGAGTGAAAACTTGGAGTAGGTTTGATTTTATTTCCAGGAGAAAATTCACCAATGGAATTTTGTTGATTAAAACTTACAAAACAACTTATTATTGCTAATTATTCAGATATAATGGCGTCTATAGAAATACTCAAAAACGCCATTAAAAATCATTACTGGCATTTTTGAGTAGATTTCATCACTTAATACAATACTAGATAGGAAGAAGACCAAATATAAAATGAAGCTTTTGAAATACCTGCATGGACTACATAAGATGGAAATTCCAAAATAAATAAGTTGGCTTTAAGTAGGGCTTATTGGAAAATTCGTCAGGAATTAGAAAGTAGGGTTTAAACTAAGCTCTACTTTCTTTTTTTATGTATTTGACCCTTGATCCACGAGTCAATTTCGGATTGAAAAAGTACAATTTAGGAT
>NZ_JAKZGR010000012.1 GCF_022549675.1 Belliella kenyensis
CTCAAACAAATCTCCAATATTGATGACTTGGGTTACTCCATTATCATCTATGTAGGTGAACTGGCTACCATCATAGTATACATTACCTCCATTCTCCGTGATCAAGTTGATGATCTCTTCGTAGATAGCCCCTTCATTTCTAATGTCGTTCACTACCTGATTCACAATCATCTCAGGAAGATTGATAACTTGAGTTACGCCCTCATCATTGATATATGTAAGTTGAGTTCCATCGTAGTAAACATTTCCTCCACCAAACTCTTCGATTAAGTTCAGTATTTCATCATATATACTTCCTCCACTATTGATGTTATTCACAACATCAGCTGGTACATCGATTAAAGTAATGGTACCCTCCTCGTTAGTGTAACGGTAAACACCTGGAGCAACAACAACTAAAGTTGTAACTGTTTCTTCAAAAAGCTCACCCATATCAATCAACACCAAATCCCCCTCTTCATTGGTATAGTAAAATTCATTGGTTGTAGGGTTGTAAGTAACAAAATTATTTGATCCTTGTCCCGCTCCAGTCCAAGCTAATCTTCTCCATCTATTTCTAAACCAATAGTAATAGCCTGGCGTAATGATTCCATTATCATTGGTATTATAAACCAATAAACTTTCAACGTTTCCAGCGACAATAGTCGCATCGTCAATATCGTTTGAAAGTCGTACTCTTGGAATCAAAATACCACGATCAGAAGAAACGATATCTAATTGAGCAGATGAAGAAGGCGTAGCAGTGCCCACCCCGACCTGTGCTGAAGCATCGATAATAAAAATCGCGAATAGCAATAAAAGTAGTATTTTTTTCATTTCCGTTTTGTTCATGATTGTTTCAAAAAAAGGTAAAAACCACATTTTTGAGGAGTTTATATAAATGCTTTTCATTTTTTGCTTACTCTTTAATTACTTGAATCCAACCTTGGAATTTCTTTTCTTGACCATTATCTTCTACCACAGTCATTACATAGAAATATGTACCAGCGGGTAGTCCTTCTGCAGACCAGTTATTTTGATAATCCTTTGACTCAAAAACATGATCTCCATACCTATTGAATATCACTAATTCATTACTTGCAAATCTACCAAGTCCCTTTATTTCAAAAGTTTGGTTAGTCCTATCACCATTCGGTGTAATGACATTTGGAATAAAAAATTCTCTAATTCTGTTCTCATCGGTATCCTCATTATCAATTGGATCCTCATCCTCTTCACGTGACACGACTTCAGCGTAATTGATAATTGTACCAGCTCTATCTGCTTTCACCCTTAGCTTAATAATCATCTCATCACCAGCCATGAATAGCGGAACACTCCAGGTCAGTGTTTGACCTATATTGTTCATACTGTATTCCATTAGTCCGAATGCAGTTTCTACCTCATAGCCCTGAAAACTCACTCCTAAAGGTAGATTGTCCACTATTACTACTTCTGTGGCATCTACCTCAGAATTGTTTTGAACGCGAATTTCGTATTCAAAAACATCGCCTTCCCAAATGGATACACCGAAAGAGGTTTTTTCAACAGCTAGATTCGTCATATTACTTGACATCACAGCCAAAGTAAAAACCCCATAATTTGCCAAAACTACGGGTGTTGTTACTGTTTGTGCATTTAAGGAAACATCACCACCTAAGTTTTCCCACTCTTCATTTGATTGATTCCAATGTGCAATTACCAACCTATTTACATCACCCAATATAAAAGCAGGTGTAGTTACGTCTCTCCACGACAAAGTCAAATTCACTTCTTCACTTCCCTCATCCCTATGCAGCTCCCAGTATTCAGCATCGTTGATCAACTCCATTCGAACAGGCTTTTGATCTCGTGGATAAAGTCTGTCTGGATCTTCGAAAAAATATTTTGCTCTATATACAGAGGAATTACTTCCTGGGGCAGAAATTCCTGCAAAACGAAAAAATCCAGCATCTCCGATTGGAAAGCTAAATACTTGATCACCTCTTCTTCCTACATATCCATCCACATGACTTATATCAGAGGTCTGAGCATGACTTCCATCTCTTTCAAAAAGCATAAGTCCTCCAAATCCATCAGAAACCACAATGCCTCGAATAAATCTTGATACTCCAGATACACTGATATTTCCGAAAAGGTGAAAAGCGTTCTGATCAGAAGGGTTATCAAACAATACGTTGTTCAACCTACTTAAATTTGTACCCATGATCTGCTGTATAGAATTGCTACTCACAAATCGAGTAAGTCCCTCTCCGCCTTCAGTAAAAGTAACTGTACCATCATTGTTCAAATTGGCAAAAAGATATAAATCACCATCATTGATTAAAGTTGCATTACTCTTATTATCAAAATTAAACAATGATGACACCACTGTATTCGGCTGAATACTCAAAATACCTTCGTTACTCGTTTGAGCAAAAAGTTGATTGATAGATCCTGAAATCATCAATGAACATACGATAAATAAAATGCTAACCTGTAATAGCTTCCCCATATTATAAAAAGAATTATTTGCTTAAAGCACAATCAATCAATTACATTTTTTTTGTTGTAAACTCTATTTTTGACTCCATCAATTGAATTGATAGCAATTCTTACAGTTGATTTAATAGACTGAACTTGTCTGCATCTTTAATTAAGCTCGCAAAATTAGATTAATAAATACGCTTGTATAAATTTCGGATTACGCAATAATACTCAAGTCCATTAAAATGTAGAATATTGAAAACTTGACACTTGCGGAACATAACACTTAGAAAAAATGAAAAAAAACAAGGGAATATTTATGAAAATTTTAAATACAAACTCTGTAAGAATAGTAGGCTAACCACATCAAAAACAACCACATTTCGGTAAATGACGGTATGGACTAAATTTTTACATCATTTTTAAGAAATGCAAAGGTATTTCTAAACATACTTATTCTGAAATTTTCCATACTCATACCATAGATCTACATCTTCATGAGATTTAATTTTAAGTTTAGTGAGTTAATATTTTTTTTAGGAATTATCAATACCTAAGTCTTATGTAATATGGAAACTATTAATTACCATCAACACATTGTGATCGAACAATTTACTTTAACTCAAGATTTTATTTCAGGTATAAAAATTATTTTTGACCTTACTACAAATGAACCGATTTTTATATGTAGAAATGGGCAAAAAAAATATGGAATCAATCCTAGTTATGTAAGGCATTTACCTCTTTATGAATTCAAAAGATTAATTTTTGATAGCGAAGATGAGGGGACATTTATCCTTGATAAATCAAACTTAGAAGACTCTAACGCACCACTACAAATCACATACCTTAGAAAAAGGCGTCATCAAAATGAAATTGAAGTTGATTTGATCTTTGAAAAATTAGTAAAACTCTATATTGATGATAAAGCGAAATATTATAAATCCTTCCACATCATCCCCTTGAATCCTCAGGCTTCGTGTAATTCGAAAATAGAAAGAATGATTGAAGAAGCACGATTTATTAAAAAGAACCAAGTCAAGTTCAATCAACTTAGCAAAAGAAATAAAGAAGTGCTAGCCTTGATGATCCAAGGTCTAAGTGCTGTTGAAATTGCAGAGAAGCTTTTTATCGGAACCAATACCGTAAATACTCATAAACAAAAAATAAAAGAAGTACTTGGCGTGAAAAACTCCTATGAATTGATGAAATACGGCTATGCGTTTGATCTGATTTGATTTGTAGCTTTTTCTAATAAACAGCTATGTGGCTACGTAACTATTGCAGTCACTTGCACAAAGTTCGATTTGACTCAACTCTGATATTAGTGGATGTTAGACATTCTTCGATATTGATCAATTGGGATCGATTTTGCCAATCAATTGGTATTACTAGTAAAGTATCATACCATCAAACATTTTTTTTTTATGTTTAAATCAACCAACTAACCTTCTACAAGTCAATTAGAGGTATTTTAATTGAAAAAAACATAATAATTAGTTAGTTTTTATCTAATAGCATTACAGTAATTTTTGAAAAATTATAAATTAAAAAATGTGACATACTCATAAAACTTCTGAATTTTTGCTACTCGACTATTATCCAAAGATTATTGACCTATCTGCGAGATAAAGAATCTACTTGAACAAAAACCTATAATTTCAAAACCAAATTTGGCTGTTTAGTGAATATAAATAATTATTAATTTGAATATAATCCAAGTTTATTTTATTTTTAGCATATTTCTTTAATCATCCGACTGTGAAGAATATAATATTTAGATTATTATTAGTGTACTTTTCACTTTTCCAAATTGATTTTGTCGAAGCCCGTCAGAGCAATATTGTATCGACTAATGAGATGTATCAAATCGTTTCAGAATTGCAGAGTGATCATAAACATGAAGAAGCTATTCGCATTCTACTCAAATTAGTTGATAATAAATTATGGATCAAGGATGAAGAAAATGCTAGAAAGACTCATAACAAGCTAGGTTATTCTTATTACATGCTCCATCAGTACGAAAAAAGCTCTTTTCATTATCAAAGGGCAACTGAACTAGCGAAGAAACTTCAAAATACCGAAAAACTTATCGATTCATTCACATCACTTGGCATGGCTCTACGTCGAGGAGGAATGTACACAAAATCTGTAGAGGTAAATCAAGAGGCTCTGGAACTCGCTATTTTTCTGAAAGATACTGTATCTATCTGCAACATTCTCAATACATTAGGAATCCTCTATCAAGACATAGAAGATTGGAGTAAAGCAATAAATAATCATCATCGAGCTCTTGTGCTTTCAGAGACAACCTCTGACACGCTAATGAGTTCATTTCTTCATACCAACCTTGCTATAAGTTATAGAAGCATTCTAATGATCGACAGTAGTCTAATTCACAATAAACTTTCGCTATCCCTGAAAGAAAGTATGGGGCAAGAGGAATTGGAAAAAGTGAAAATTTATAACAACATAGGCTTAGATTACCTAGAGCTTGACAGTTTGGAGTTAGCCCTATCCTTTTTGGAACGTTCAAATCAAATCTATCATATGATTGAAGATAAAAAAGGGCTAGTTTCCAATTATAATAACTTGGCAAAATTAGCCTTAAAGGAATCAGAACCTACTAAAGCATTGACGTTTCTGAACAAAGCTGAATTACTTTTAAATGATTTTTCCATGCCTATCATACTTCAAGACTTAATTAAAACAAAAATTGAAGCACTTGAAGCTTTGGGTGAATTTGGCAAAGCTTTAGAAGCTCAAAAGCACCTTTTATCCATCAAAGAAGATATCTTTCAAAAAGAAAAAATAGGAATTCAAAAGTTAGAAACCGCTTATCTCTTAAGAGAGAAAGAATTAGAGTCCCAATCATTTGCACAAGAAGCGGAGTTGGCAAAACTAAAGGCTCGAAAAAACACTCAAATTGTTTTAGTTTTACTGTTAGCCTTAGTATTTGCAGTTTTTATTATCTTCTTGGTTTCCAAACTAAATAAAAGGCTAAAGCTTAGCAATGAGATAATTCAGGCTCAAAAGTTAGATCTAAAACATTTTACTTACAACACACTGATGAGGATTCAGGGTCTATTGAGACTGACATCTAACAGTGTTTCTGATCAGTTAATAAGAGAAAGTCTTTATCAAGCAGAGGCTGCGGTCGTCTCGGCTGCCTCATTACAAAAATTCACCTATAGTATAGAGAATATAGATCATGTAATGCTAGGGAATTATTTAAGTGAACTCATGGATCACTTAAACTCCACCTTTCGAATAACAAACACAAAGAAGGTTCGATTCAAAGTTGAAATTATTAATGATTTCACCTTGCCTGTATTTATGGTTTTGAACATTGGGCTAATCACAGCAGAAATCGTAACTAATTCTCTAAAATATGCATTCGAAGATAGTATGGACAACCCCGAAATCACACTTACACTATTTGGAACAGTTGGAAATCTTAACTTGAAAATAAAAGACAATGGAAAAGGGTTAGATAAGGATTGGCGACAAAATGGCGTTGGTCACGGGCTGATCACAAAATTGGCGCGTCATATCAAAGCAGAATTGACCTCTTATACTGACAACGGAACTACATTTATTTTATACTTGAAATTAAAAAATGGCTTCTCAATCTAAAAAAATCCTGATAGTGGAAGATGATCCATTCATTGGAGATTTGATCATTTCTGACTTATCTCAACTTTTTCCTTACGGAAATCTAGTGGTAATTGGACCTGTTGAAAATATGCAAGATGCTATAGCGGCATTCAATAACGAAACCCCAGATATGATACTTATGGATATTGAGCTAGGTCAAGACAAAAGTGCTGGCATCTCCTTAGCCAGTCTTGTCAATCAGATCCGGCCTGTTCCATTGATTTTTCTGTCTGGTCTTGAGAGAGAAAGGGGGTTTGATGTTGCTAAGTATACCTCTCCTTATGCCTATCTTCAAAAACCCTATCAAAGACAACAGCTTGCTGATATTATAGAGCTTTTGCTTATCCAGTTAACTACACAAATAAAAAAGCCTAATCCTGATCTGACAACTTATCAGAAAACACAAAAATCAATCTTCGTAACTACCTCATATGGTGAAATTACAGCAATAGAACTTGAGCATTTGACCCTTATCGAAGCTGATGGCAAAGTTTTGAAAGCATATAATTGTAAACAAGATAGACCAATCATTTTCTCATCCCCTGGATTGAAAAACTTCTATGAAAGTCATTTGGAAATATTATCCAAAGATTTTTTTCAATTAAGCAGAAAGTTCATCATTAATATCAGCAAAATAGAACAAATCAAAGATAACCTAGTAAGACTTCCCAAATTCACATCAGATTCAAGAATAGAAAACTTCCAGATCCCTATACCTGTGAATGGCAACAAGAAAAAAGAGTTGTTTAAACTTTTAGGCAAAACACTTTAAAATAATCAAAGTATTCTTGAAAATATTTTATTGAATAAAAATAATATTTTTTAAACCAAAAATCGACATATAATTTTTAAAACTCCTCCTTAGCAGGCCATACAAAAACTTGATTTTATAAAAAAAAATGAAGTTAAGTTTTCTGATTTGAATAAATTTTTATCCTATATTCGTTCCTAAATTGATTTAGCAAATCTTACTTCGGTAAATAAATCCATTTTAAAGGTCATTTTTCAAATCTTTAAAAATATATATGCTTATGAAGTAAAAAAAAACTACTCACCTCAAAAATGGAAGGAACTCTTTCTATCAAACAAAGACCCTTCAAATCTTTAAGCTAAATATTACTGATTAAATTAGATCAACGTCACTTGACTCAATGTCTTTAGTCCTCGATGTATTAAGGCTATTCATAGTAGATGCCAATACGCCAAATGCTATCAAGGATGATGCATATCGTGTTCATATTTAAGCTTTAATTTTAGAATCCTAAAACAATAACCCAAATCATATGAAAAAAATTAATACAAAAAATTTCCTTTTTGGAATTTTGATAATGATAATCATATTCCCTGCTTGGGCTCAAGTAGAAATCAGAGGAATCGTAAAGGATGCAAGCTCAGGTGAAACTTTACCTGGTGTAAACGTACTCGTCCAAGGTAGTACCACAGGAACAACTACAGACCTAGATGGCAACTATTCGCTCAGGGTATCTTCCAATGCTAAACTTCAGTTTAGCTATATTGGATACAAAACTCAAGTAATTGATGTAAACAACAGATCACAAATAGACATTTTTCTAGAAGCTGATTCTCAGAATTTGGATGAATTTGTAGTCACTGCCATGGGTGTCAAGAAAGAACGAAAATCATTGGGCTATGCATTTCAAGAAATCAAAACAGGAGATCTAGTAGATTCAAGAGAGAATAATATTGCCAATGCACTCATAGGTAAAGTATCCGGACTTCAAGTAATGAGAAGTAGTAGTAGTCCCGCAGCGTCTTCTAAGATCATACTAAGAGGATTCAATTCTCTTACTGGTGACAATCAGCCTCTTATTGTGGTTGATGGAGTACCGATGTCAAACTTCACAGGAGCAGCGAACAATGATTTTTGGAATCCCTCAGCAGATATGGGAAATGGCTTAGGTGATCTCAACCCCGAGGACATAGAGTCGATGTCAGTACTCAAAGGAGGTGCAGCTTCAGCACTCTACGGATCTAGGGCTGGAAATGGGGTGATTTTGATTACTACAAAATCTGGCAGAGCAAAAGATGGAACTGGAATCTCATACTCTGCAACGGTGGGTTTTGAAAATATCTTCATGCAACCGAAAATCCAAAGATCCTTTGGACAAGGATCAAACGGCTCTTATGACCCACTTTCCGGTCTAAGCTGGGGACCTCAAATCAACGGTCAGCAAGTTCAAGATTGGAAAGGTGATATGGTGCCATTACAAGCTTATGACAATCTAGGTAATTTTTTCAGAACTGGAAACAACACTACTCACAATCTCTCTTTCCAACAATCTCTGAACAAAAACACCACCATTTATTCATCATTAAACTATCTCAGAGACAATAGTAAAACGCCTGGCGTCACTCTTGATAGGTTAAACTTAATGACAAAGGTAACTTCCAACTTTGGTAAAAATGAAAGATGGATGACCGATATCAAGGTTCAGTATATGAATACTGAAGCAAATAATCGACCTGTAGGTGGAAATAATTCAGGGAATTACTACGGAACAGTACTTAACCTGCCCAATACAGTGGATATGCTTTCACTGAAAGAGGGGATGGATCGCAAAGGTGTCCAGCAAGTATGGTATAATCCGCAATCAAGCCAAGTAAACCCTTACTGGGCGTCAAATAACATTCTAAATCAGGATGTCAGGAATAGATTCTTAATGAACGCTACCATCCAATATAAATTTACAGACTGGTTAAATGCCCAATTTCAGGCTGGGACTGATATATTCACGACCAAAAGGACAGGAAGAACTTATACTGGTGCTCCAGTGAATTCCAGCTATAGCATCGGCTTTGATAGTTTTTTTGAAAACAATTACATATTCAGCCTAAATGCGAACAAGGAAAACATCAAAGGCTCAAAATGGGGAGGTGCAGCATCTATATTTGGACAGGTCATGACTACCAGCTTTTCATCTCTCAACGGAAACGCTGGTGAACTAGAAGTTCCGAACTTATTTTTCCTCGGCAATTCTGTAGGCTTACCTGGGATTTCAGAGAGTTTCAATAGAAAGCAAATAAACTCAATATTCGCTACTGCAGAGATCAACTATGACAGATATTGGTTTTTAAATGTCACTGGAAGGAATGATTGGTCGTCTGCTTTGGGTATTGGCAACAGGAGCTTTTTCTATCCCTCTATCAGCACTTCACTTGTGGTGAGTGAGATGATCGGGAAAAATGGTGGCGTAATACCCAAATGGATGGAGTTTGCAAAAATTAGATTATCATATGCTGAGACAGGATCAGATCTATCTCCTTACCAGATATTTAACGTCTACAATATTGGTAGAGATCCAAGGGGATATACTACAGCAAGCAGAAGGGGTACCTTGTTCAATGAAAATATTCGAAGTGAATTGGTGAAATCTATTGAAGCTGGATTCGACATGGGCTTCTTTGACAATAGATTTGGTGTAGATTTCACTTACTATAAAACCAACGCTGTGAATCAAATCCTCACAATCCCAATGAACCCGCTTTCGGGCTATACAGGTAGACTAGTGAATGCTGGAGATATCGAAAATAGAGGAGTTGAGATAGTATTTAATGCTTCTATCTTAAGAAGCAACTCTGGTCTGAATTGGGATATAAGTTCAAATTTTGCACGCAATATCAATGTTATCAATTCTTTGCATGAAGAAGTGAGGCAGGTACCTTTGGGAGGCTACGACAATGTCACAGTATTTGGAGAAGTTGGCCAGCTATACGGTGCAATTTATGGCACAAGATTCAGAAGAGTTCTTGATGAATCTAGTCCTCATTTCGGGAAACTATTACTAAATGATGCAGGATTGCCTGTAGCTGACAATGGAATCCACCTTTTAGGCAACCAAACAGCAAACTACCTGCTAGGAGTTACCAATACATTCAAATACAAGAACATGGCACTTTCTGTGCAAGTAGATGGAAGATTTGGAGGTCAGTTTTTTGCAGGAACTAATGCATTCATACAAAGATCTGGTCTTGCGGAAGCCACTGTGGTAAATGGGAGAAGAGATGACTTCATTGTAGATGGTGTAATAAGCTCTGGAGAGCAATTGGTGCAAAATACAGTTTCTGTATCACATCAAGATTATTGGAATGCAGTATCTGGTGTTGGAAACCTTGGTATAACAGAACAAAACATTTATGATGCCACTAATATGCGAATTAGACTTTTGCAATTATCATACAATGTCCCTCAAAAAATACTTGGTGATTCATTTGTACGGAGCATGAGGCTTTCTTTTACAGGAAATAATTTGCTCATGCTTGTTAGCCATGCCAATGGGGTAGACCCAGAGTCGGTATTTGCAACAGCAACAAACGCCGTGGGGTTTGAATTACTTTCATTCCCAACATCGCGCTCTTATTTCTTCACAGCTACATTAGGTTTTTAACCCTTAATCAAGACCTACTATGAAAAATCTAACAAAAATAATATTCTCTCTCTTCATAGGACTAACCATTGTATCCTGTGATGACTTTGATATGATCAATGACGATCCTATGGCCGCAAGTGCTGACCAAGTTCAAGTTGAATATTTCATCAATAATGCCATCATAGGAGCTCAGCAAGACCCACATATTGCTGAGCGTGCATTTGTACTATATTGGAAAGGCGCAGGAATGCACAATCTGGGTGGAGGAATTACTTTGGGCACTCACAATGATGGCTGGTCAGTGGATTACTGGTCCACAGCCTCATCTTGGCTTAATGCCGCCACGACTGCGATACAAATCGCAAACGAAAAAGCTAACAACGGATCAGCCCAACCTTATAATGACAACTTGATTCAAGTAGCTAGGATCTGGAGAGCGTATTTACTCTCTGAACTTTCAGATAACTTCGGTCCCATGCCAATCAATGCCTTTCAAGGTATCAACCCTGAATTTGTTTCCACAAAAGAAGTATATGACTTTATGCTTGATGAGTTGACACAAGCACAGTCTTTGATAAATACAGATGTAGCGAGACCCTCGAAATTACAGAACCTTGATGCTGCCTACATGTTTGAATGGGAAAAATGGATTCGATTTGCAAATTCATTGAGAATGAGGTTTGCAATGAGATTGTCAGAAGTCGACCCAAATAAGGCGGCATCAGAATTCCAAGCAGCTGTAGCTACGAATTTATATATTTCAGAGGCTTCTCATAATTTTTCCGTAGAGGAAAGACCAGGATGGGATCCCCTTACTGGCGTGATGTCTAGGGAATGGAATGGACAGTTTTTAAGTGCAACACTAAACAACATATACGTTGGCCTTGGGGGCGTCTCGACACAATCACAGGTAGGTAGTCAAATGCATGATCATATCAAACCCCAAGAATACATGGGAATGTATTTTCCAGATCAATTTGCTGAAAGGACAAATGATCCCGCTAAAGGTCATTGGCTAGATGGCTTACCAGAAAAAATTGATCCAAGAGCTTATAAAGCTTTCTACATTCCAGGAGATTTCAATAATGCTAATTACTCATTCTTCCCTTCATGGACTAATGATGCAAGAAATCAAAACGGATTTTTGCTTGACCTTCAAGGAAATCAGATTGAAATCAATACTACTTATACCTGGAATGCATTTGCTAATGGAGATTGGGGTGCAAAAGGAACAAGGAACAGACTGAGAGGAGTAATAGGCAAATCACCAGCTATCGGCCAACAATTCAGATCAAGTAGCAATAGAAGAATCTTCTTTGCCAGTTGGGAATCATATTTTCTAATTGCAGAGGCCGCTGTGAGGGGCTGGTCTGTTCCTATGAGTGATATTGATGCTTACGAGATGGGTGTTAGGCATTCTTTTGAGTACTTCGGCACTACACAGTATTTAGACAGCTATTTGGCATCCAATGAATATAACAGAAATGGAACTTCCGCTAGCTTTCTTCATACCCAAGAGCCTCCAGCTTCAAAGAATATGACCCATAGAATTGGTAAAAATGGAGCCCTCGAAACCTATACTTATAATTATCCTGTAAATCACTTGTATATGTCTGGCACAGTGAAAAATGATAAACTTACCAAAATCATTACTCAGAAATACATAGCTAATTTCCCTTGGTTGCCATTAGAAGCTTGGAATGATCATAGAAGATTAGGGTTGCCATTTTTCGTAAACCCATCAGTAGAAAACAATCTACCAAACCTTCCCGATCTAAACAGCTCAAATTACATGACCTCAAATCGGAAATTCTTCCCTCAAAGACTCCCTTATCCATCTTCTTTGAGAAATGCTGATCCCAATGGATACACAAAGGCCACCAACCTTCTAGAAGGTCCAGACGCTGTACTTACACCATTATATTGGGCAAAAAAATAAATCATATTCAGTTAAGGGGGCTTGCATTCAGCCTCCTTAACTTTTTTAAAAACCTTATGAAGTGGTAAAATTAGTACTTTTAAATACGGAATTTGGTTGTAGCCTACTTATCCATTGAGATCAATTCATTGAATAAATCGGAAGCTGTCTGCCATTATCAAAGCTAAGCTAAATCGAGATCATCTAGATTTTAGGTGAAGTTCTATAAATACAAAATCACCTAACCCATAAATCACCGTTTACACTGATATTTTTCAATCTGAATATAAAAATGTGATCATGATACGCATTTAAAGACCTCCTATCGGTTTCCAAAGAAGATTTAAAAAAATTAACACCTACAATTTTTTTTATTACTAACTCTTCCTCAATTTTCCCGTTCTGATTCTATTATCAATTTAATCATTAAAATAACTAACCACCGTCATCATCAACAGTAGATTCTAGTCCTAAGAGCATGATATATTTTAAGTCAATATGAGTATTGGTTTAGATTAAAACTAAAAGCTGCACTAAGCCAAATCAGTATTTGATTCATTGAAGATTTTGTTACTTAACTATGGATATACGGAACTTTGCCAATAACCTTACAAAATTCCGATTTATCTAACTTCCGATATAAATTGATATTGGATACTTATGGATATTGACCATTAACAACCTGTTGAGCCAATGAATTGACGTTACTGGCAAAAAAGCGTATAATCAGATACTTAAATTAGAATAACAGCATGTATCCAATTAATCCCAGTGATATGATAGATTTTTACAAAAAAGCCTCCCTTCTCATTTATCTTTTATCTTTGATTTTTTGCAACTTCTCCTTAGCTCAAGGCATTCGAGGTAAAGTCACAGATGACTCAGGCGAGCCACTGGGCTATGCTTCGATTTTCATAAGAAATCTCGGAGATGGAATCCCTACCAATCAGCAAGGAGAGTTTGAATACAAGCTTAGACCTGGATTCTATGACGTAGTCGTCCAATATATGGGCTATACCTCTAAAGTCCAGACTATCGAGGTCAAAGAAGAATGGGTGAAACTAGATTTTATTTTAGAACAACAAACCTATGCCTTGCAAGAAGTCACGATCAACAGTAAAGCCGAAGACCCTGCACTAACTATCATGCGCAAAGCGATTTCAAAAGCCAAATTCCATAGACTCCAAGTCGACGAATACACCATGACGGTCTATCTAAAGGGGACAGGGCAGCTTACTAATGCCCCATTTTTTATGAAGAAAGAATTGGAAAAAGAAGGACTGAAATTAAACGAGGCCTATACTACAGAGTCAGTGTCAGAGATTACCTTCCGACAACCAAATACGGTCGAGGAAAAGGTAATCAGCATCAGAACAAATGGAGACAACAACCAGACATCACCAGCACCATACATTGTCACTAGTTTTTATCAAGAGAAAATAAATGAAGCAATCTCTCCTCTAGCACCATCAGCCTTTGCATATTACAAGTTCCGATTTGAGGGATCATTTATAGAAAATGGCTATACCATAAACAAAATAAGAGTAACCCCTAGGTCAAGAGGTGAAAGAGTTTTTGAAGGTCACATTTTTATCATCGAAGATCATTGGGCTATTCATAGCCTTGACCTAAAGACATCGCTTTTAGGCTTTGATATAGGAGTCAGACAGCTTTATAGTGAGGTCGCTACTCATGTATGGATGCCCACTACTCATACCTATACCTTCGGGGGGAAGTTCTTTGGTTTTGCTGGAGAATACAAATACCTAGCATCAGCAAGAGATCACAAAGTGATAATCAATCAAGACCTAATTGTAGACACCAAGATTCTTGATGAAAAAGTCCAAGAAATCCCTAAATCAATCAGAAGTTTAGATAAAAATGTATCTGCTTTGGAACAAATGGCTCAAAATGACCAACTAAGCAGAAAAGATTTCCGAAAACTTATCAATGAATATGAAAAAGAAGCCCTCAAAGAAAGAGAAGATGTAGCAGTGATTTCTAATAGATCTTATAAAATCGATTCCTTGGCAAAAAAAAGAGATTTGAGCTATTGGGATAGCATACGACCACTGAAACTGACGGAAGCAGAGATAAAAGGCTATCAGAGAGATGACAGCCTAGCTGTAGTAGAGGCAGCAAAAGTCAGCGAAAATGATAGCTTAGCAAAAAAATCAATGCGCAAATTCAACCCCCTTGATATACTCACTGGTGGTGGCTATAACTTTGGCAAAGGTAGATCCGCAGGCTTCAAGAGCAATCCGTCAAGTATCTCTTTCAATACCGTGGAAGGTTACAGGGCTGTTCTGAGTGGTTATTACAAAGTTCAAAAATCAGAGAAAATGGCAGATTCTGTCACCAACCATACAAGGTCATGGAGCATTGAACCTGAGCTAAGATATGGGTTTTCTAGTAAGCAATTTTACAGCATGATAGACATCAAAAGATCTGTAAATAAAGGTAGGCCAGGCCACACACTTGGTTTGAAAGGTGGCTCATACATTTTTCAATACAATGCAGACAACCCCATCAATGAACTTGTAAATTCACTCTATTCATTTTTTCTGAGACAGAATTACATGAAGCTATTTGAACAAGATTTTGCCACTTTATACTTTGCTCACAGGATTTCTGACGCATTTACTTACAGATCAAGTATCACTTATGCAGATAGAAGGAGTCTAAGTAACAATACAGACTTTAGCCTATACAATAGAGACTCGCGTAACTATACTGACAACATCCCTGAGAATATTGAGACCATGCCAGATAACTTTGAAAACAACAAATCTCTCATTTGGAAAAGTAGCATTAGCTGGAGGCCTGGTGTCAAGTACCAAATACGCAATGGAAGAAAAATTCCGCTTTTGGACAGCGCTCCATTAGTCAACTTCTCCTACACCAAAGGAATCAAGCACCAAAGAAGCATTGATCATGCTGATTTTGATTTACTGGAAGGAGGTATCGAGCATTTCTTTAATTTTGGTGTGAGCGGAAAGCTTGACTTCAACTTAAAAGCAGGAACCTTCATCAATAACAACAAGGTGTATTTCCAAGATTTTGTTCACTTTGGAGGGAACCGAACAATCTTTGCCAATATGGGCGTTGCATCAAACTACAGATTTCTTGATTACTATCAGTACAGCACATCTAGTGAGTATGTCAGTGGAATCGTTCATTATCAGTTTAGGAAATTTCTATTAACCCAACTACCCATGCTGAGGTTTACAGGTTTGAGAGAAAATTTATTTTTTAATTATCTCAAAACTGCAAATTCACCCCACTATTGGGAGGTAGGTTATTCATTGGATAACCTCTTCAGGGTATTCCGAATTGAGATGGGAGCTGGATTTGAAAACAATAATTTTAATAGAGGTGGCGTGAGATTGGGTATCGCTAGTTTTATCACAATCAATTAATTGAACCAGTTCTTCAAATTACTCAACTAAAATCAAAAAACCTGACAACTAACTCCAAATAACAACATAAAGAAAAATAATCCCTGCATGAGTATTAGCATATTTGCTTCCTAAAGTTTTGATTTGGGTATTACATTTTACAAGCAATCTCAGAGTCCAAAAGGGCTGATATTTTGAATATTCATCCTAAGATAGTACCTTAGTAGCTGTAAGGTTTAATAATTGGAAAGATTGGATCACTTATGGTGATCACATCTTTAATCTGGGCTTCTTAGAAGCCTTTTTTATTTTCAAAACTTAAAAAAATCCTCTTTCTTCATTTCTGCCATTTGCTCTTTTACACCATTGAGTACTATTCGGAAGGTAGTTCCTTTACCTACTTCGGAGTTTTTTACAAATATCTTACCTTGATGATATCCTTCGATGATTCGTTTTGCTAATGTCAGACCTAGTCCCCACCCCCTCTTTCTAGTCGAAAAACCAGGATTGAAAACTTTTTTGTACAAACCCTTCTCCATTCCTTTACCAGTATCAGCGATATCTATGATAACAAATTGCTCACTTTCTTTTATAATCTCAATTGAAATCTGGCCTTGACCTCTCATAGCATCTACGGCATTTTTACAAATGTTCTCGATTACCCATTCTAGCAGAGGCCTATTTATCATCGCTTCTATGTCTCTAGCGTATCCATTTACATGAATTTCAACTTTACTAGATATCCTCGGTCTCAAATAGGCAATCGCCTCATCTACTACACTAAAAACATTCTCTGACTGAATTACAGGCTTGCTTCCAATGGAACTAAATCGCTCCGTCACCATCCTTAGCTTGACTACGTCTTTGTCCATTTCTTGAATCACCTCCTTATTCTCATCCCAGACTGGAGAATTCTTCAAATAATCAATCCATGCCATGAGAGATGCTATAGGCGTCCCTAGCTGATGGGCTGTTTCTTTAGTCAGACCTGCCCATACTTGATTTTGCTCAGCAATTTTTGACTGATTGAATACAGCATAAGCCAAAACTCCAAACACAATTATCACCGCAAGCTGCACATATGGATAATATCGTAGCGAAGTGAGCAATTCGGAATTTCTATAGAAAATAAATGAACCATTCTCCATTTGAATTGGCTCGTATTGATCTCTCATTTTGATCAGCTCATTTCTGAGCATTTCTACCCGCTCTTCGTCCGTTGACTTTTTACCAAAATTAATATTCTTGTATTCTCCAGGATTGCCAAATTCATCCATTATGATTAATGGGATAGAGTTATTTTGCTGGATAATCTCCTGATTGATAAATGTCAAATTATCGGTATAGATAGCTGCATACTCTAAAGCTCTTGCTAATAGCTCTATTTGTCTTTTTTCACGATCTTTAAGCTCCTCGACCAGATCATTGGTGTAATATATAGAACCAAAACTAATCACAACAGAACAAATAAATATTAGCCATTTGATCCGATTTTTGTTTTGATAAAAATCAAGCGTGGCAATCTCCTGAAGGGTATACTTCATATTGTAACAATTCTTGGATGTAAGCGTAGTACTAATAGACAACTCAATTTTGTCATAGATATTATCAATCGGACAAAATTTACTATAAGCACTAAGTGGCTTTAAATTTGATATATAATTATTGTTTAAAACCAAAAATATAATAAAATGAGCACAAACGATATCGGATTAGAAATAAAAGACAGCAAAGTTTTAGCTAAAAAATTAAATGAGCTTTTAGCAAACTACGAGATATACTACCAAAATTTGAGAAATTTCCATTGGAACGTGTCTGGTCCAAACTTCTTTGAGCTTCACGCAAAGTTCGAAGAACTTTATAATGCAGCAAACCTTGGTATCGATGAAGTCGCTGAAAGGATACTTACATTAGGTATTAGGCCTCTATCGTCATTTGATGAATATATCCACAATGCAGAAATCAAAGAAGCGAAAGAAGTCGGAGATGCAAAAAAAATGGTAGAAATAGTCAGAGATAATTTAAATACACTTTTGAAACTTGAAAGGGAAGTATTAGACATTGCATCTGAACAAAATGACGAGGGTACCGTTTCACTCATGAGTGAGTACATTACTGGAAAAGAAAAAGTTGTGTGGATGCTCTCCGCATATTTGAAATAAAGCCAATTATTATTTTAATTTTAATCACCACAAACCAAAAGACCAACTCTTCGAGTTGGTCTTTTGGTTTGTGGTGATCTAGGTAGACTACATCCTATCTCAAGAGCTGCTACGTATCCATTTCCACAAGGTCTTATAGCCTACTTTTGAGCCATGCATAAGTATCCCAATACGGTATATCTTCCCTGCAAGCCAAGTAGTAGATAAAAATCCCACTATCAACGACCCCATGGATAATAGAAGCTCATGAATGGGAACTCCAAAACTTATTCTCCCCATCATCGCTATAGGGGAAGTCAAAGGAATAACAGAAAGCCAAAATGACACGATGCTATCTGGATCATCTAATACAAAAATAAATAGTCCCATATAAGCAATAAGTAGCGGAATAGTCACAGGGAACATAAACTGTTGGGCATCACTTGGCGTATCTACAGCAGCCCCAATAGCAGCGAAAAACGCACCATAAAGCAAAAATCCTCCCAAAAAATAAAATACAAAAGTAAGAACAAGCTGTATAAAATTCACTCCTTGTAAAGCTAGAGCAACCTGAGAAAACCCTCCCAAATTAGGCATGGCAACTACATCAGGACTCATCAACACCATGGCTGTTTGCTGAGGCATCTGCATGCCAAAATAACCCATTACCACAGCAGAAAGGGCTGAGATCAAAAAGATCCATATGAGGAATTGTGTCAATCCAACAGCACCTATCCCGATGATCTTCCCTAACATCAATTGAAAAGGTCTAAGTGAAGACACCAATATCTCGATTATCCTACTTGATTTTTCTTCTATGACACCTTGCATGACTTGATTCCCGTACACAAAAATAAAAATGTATATCAGAATCCCTGTCAGAAAACCTAAGCCATAATTCAACGTAGCGTCAGTAGCAGCCTCTTGACCCATACCCTGCACAGTTAGCGTCTGAATACTGACTGAAGTCTTAATAGAAGCTAGGATAGAAGGGTCTATGCCTTGCTGCATCAGTTTGTAATCCTCAATTCTCTTCTTAATACTAGCTTCCAAACTTGTAATCAGTGTCATACTTGGGTTAGTCCCACCATAATATTGTATACCAGAAGGATTCCCAAGGTCCATTTTAGGGATGTAAAGGAAACCATATCTTTCCCCTAGCTGCACTTTTTCCTTGCCCTCCTCTTTTGAAATTTTAGAAATCGAAAAAACATAGGCATCATTATTCTGCACATAGAAAAAGTCATTTTCATCAACCACTTCTATGATCTTGACTTGACTACCAGACTTATCCTCCAATGCCATCCACAAAAACACCCCCATGATAGTCGGAAAGATCAGCGGTGTCAGCAAGGTTGCCAGTAAAAAAGATTTCTTTTTTACCTTTGCCAAATACTCTCGCTGTATTACCAAGAAGACTTTACCCATGATCGCTTGCTTTGACTTGTTTGATAAATATCTCTTCCATAGATGGTCTTAAAAAGCCAAACGATCTGACCTCTCCAAATCTCATCACCTGACTCAAGATGTCATTGGAATGGTAGTCACTTTGAGAAATCCTAAGGGTAAGCAGATCAGATTTCTCGACGACTTGCCAGCTTATTGGAAAATCAAATGAGGAAGCTTGCAATTTTACTTCAAAAATTTTATCATCAAACCTTTCTTTCACTTCCTCTATAGCTCCGTGTAGCAACAGTTTCGACTTGTTGATCAAGGCTACATGATCGCAGAGTTGCTCAACAGAATCCATTCTATGGGTAGATAGCATAATGGTAACCCCACGCTCTTTAAGTTCTAAAATCTCATCTCTAATCAGCGCAGCATTCACTGGATCAAAACCTGAAAATGGCTCATCGAGAATCAGTAATTTTGGCTCATGAATGACCGTAGCTATAAATTGTATTTTTTGAGCCATACCTTTTGAAAGCTCTTCTATTTTCTTGTCCCTCCATGCTCCTACAGATAGCTTTTCTAGCCAAAAATCCACCTTCAGCTGTGCATCTTTGTAGGGAACTCCCTTGATGCGGGCAAAATAAATGAGCTGGTCCTGAACTGTCATTTTCTTATATAGCCCTCGTTCCTCTGGCAAGTATCCGATATTGAAAATATGAGATCTGTGCAAGCGTTCGTTCTGAAACTTAACTTCCCCCCTATCTTGTTTTAATATCTGATTGATAATTCGAATAAGTGTTGTTTTCCCGGCACCATTGGGCCCAAGAATGCCTAAAATCATCCCTCGAGGAACTTCCAAATTGATATCTTCTAGTGCTATATGCTCGCCAAAATACTTGTATAGCTGATGTATGGAGAGGATGCTCAATGTGATAGGTCTTTCTTTTCTTAAAAATCTATTATTTGACTACCAAAGAACCAACAGATATGTCTATAACCAAATCAACTAAATCTGGAGCATCCTTTTTGTATGCTTTGCTCACATATGTCTTATCCCCTATGTCCTTTAGATAACTTGGCAAAGTAAGCCTACACATGGGGGTTGATTTGATTTTCAATCTATAAGGCTGATTTTGATCTGGCAAGGTAAGGTTTACTTTGCCAGCACCCACAATCGCTGAAACTTTGAGATCATGGATAACCCCTTCGGAAAAAGAAAGATTTAAGGTGCCATAGTTGATTTCGAACAGCATCAACTCCGCATTCGCATAATTGATATTGTAAGCATCGAGATTGCCCATGTTCAGAGAAACAAACATGGTATCCATAGTAACCGAATTAGCTACTTTTTTAGAGTAATCGAGTTTTATATCGGCACTTGCAGATTTGATCTTACAGTTTGAAATGGGAATATGGGAAAAATCTAGGTTTGCCTTACCGATTCCAAAATACAGATCTAAATCATACAAGTAACTGGAGCTCAAACCAACATCCCATTGATGATCAAAATCTTCACTATCACTAGAAAAAAGTTTGTAGGATAAGCTTTTCCCAAAGGTCTCTGACTCGACATTTCGGTGATGCAAATGTGCAGTGAGAATATCATCCTTGATTTCATGTGAGAAAGAAGGAAGCACATTTACTTTTGATAGCTTTGATTTGATTTGGACCGGCTTATCGCTTTGCACTCTTTTCACATGCGTGATACCCTTGTACACATTATAATCCAAATGTACTATACTATAGCCACTACGTGCATCAATACTGAAATCCTTGCTTATCTGTGCAAAAAGAGAGTTTTCTCCATTGGTAAGAAAGCAAAATAATAAACACAATCCTCTCAACATACGGATAAATTACGGCAGAAGCATGAAAAGGTTTTTCAAACAAACAAAAAAGCTGGAAATATTTCCAGCTTTTTAAAATTATTTTTGGCATACATTGTTCGATATATATCAAACACTTGGTAAAGCACGATTATTTGACTCAAAATTCTTAAATCTAGGTATTAGAAAAACTCTTTCATCTTATCGAAAAAGCTTTTCTCAGAATTCCCTGGATCAGGCTTGAAGTTTTCGGCATCTCTCAAGCCCTCCAAAATTTGCTTTTCCTCCTTGCTAAGTTGCTTCGGTGTCCAAACATTTACATGAATCAATTGATCTCCTTTTCCATAGCCATTTAGATCTTTGATTCCCTTGCCTTTCAGACGGAGCATTTTTCCGCTTTGTGTTCCCGGATCGATCTTTATTTTTACTTTTCCATCGATGGTAGGCACCTCTACTTGAGCACCCAGTACTGCATCAATGAAACTCACATATAGATCATATACTACATTGTTACCATCTCTTTGAAGAATATCGTCTGCAATCTCTTCGATCACAATCAGCAAATCTCCAGGCACACCACCAGCAGTCTCATTTCCTTTGCCTGACATACTTAGCTGCATCCCATCTGCTACACCGCCAGGGATATTGATTGGGATTACCTCTTCTTTGATGACTAGACCTCTTGCATCAGCTTCGGCTGGCTTTTTATCTACGATTTGACCGTTCCCTCCACAAGCAGGACAAGTGCTCGCAGACACCATTTGACCCAGCATTGTATTGACTACTTTTTTGATCTGTCCTGTTCCCTGACAAGTAGAACAAGTGGTGAAAGTCACACCTTCAGCTAGAACTTGACGCTTTACTTTGATCTTCTTCTCTACGCCGTTGGCCACTTCTTTCAAATTGAGCTTCAGCTTCACTCTGAGGTTAGTTCCTTTTTTGGTTCTTCTACCTCTAGCTCCTCCACCAAAGAATGACTCAAATCCACCTCCGCCACCGAAGATATCTCCAAACTGGGAAAATATATCATCCATATTCATACCGCCACCGCCGTATCCTCCTCCACCGCCAAGACCTTGGTGACCAAATTGATCATAACGCTGACGTTTCTCCGCATTACTCAATACTTCGTACGCCTCAGCTGCCTCTTTGAATTTATCCTCTGCCTCTGGATTATCTGGATTTTTGTCTGGGTGATATTGTATGGCTAACTTTCTGTAAGCCTTTTTGATCTCTTCTTGGGTAGCGTTTTTAGCTACACCAAGGATTTCATAATAGTCTCTTTTTGCCATAATACTTATGCTCCTATGACCACCTTGGCGTATCTTACGACCTTTTCACCAAGTGTGTATCCCTTTTCTACTACATCTATTACCTTGCCTTTCATCTCCTCATTTGGAGCAGGTATCTGTGTGATTGCCTCCTGAGTCTCAGCGTCAAATGGCTCACCGATCAACCCTTCCATAGGTTTCAATCCCTTAGACTCAAGCACCTTCTGAAATTTATTGAACACAAGCTGATTGCCTTCTCGAACTTTGCTCGCATCTTCTTCAGTTTCATTTGCTTTGAAGGCCCTCTCAAAATCATCCACAACTGGAATAATTGCCGACATCATCTCTTCGGAAGCAGTTTTGATCAAGTCAAGCTTTTCTTTGGCCGTTCTTCTTCTGAAATTTTCGAATTCAGAATATAGGCGAAGATATTTATCTTTCAATTCTTGAACCTCAGCTGAAAGCTTCTCTACTTCGGTGGTATCCTTTTGATCTTCCTTCGTACTATTTGTCTCTTGCTGTCCCTCTTCACTATTTTTAAGTTCTTCTGTTTCAGAAGCAATATTTTCCTTATCCATGATTTGATTTAATTTTTTTTCTGATGATTCCATGACAAAGATTCATTTGCAAGCTCTCAGGATCAATTTGCTTGCCACACACATAAAGCTGACAATCTGACACGAATTAGTCATTGATTGCCATCCAAAGCATGTCTTTAAGCTTGTCTAGATTGAACTGACTGACAGATGATATAAATATAGAAGGAATCCCAGTCGGCACATCTTTCTTCATTTCTTCAATAAGTTGCTCATCAAGCATGTCCGCTTTCGTGATAGCCAGTAGCCTCTTTTTATCAAGAAGTTCAGGATTATATTTCCCCAATTCCCCCAAGAGAATTTGATATTGTTCTTGGATACTATCTGCATCGGCAGGGATCATAAAAAGCAAAATAGAATTCCTTTCAATATGCCTTAAAAATCTAATCCCTAAACCTCTCCCTTCTGCAGCACCTTCTATGATCCCAGGGATATCAGCCATGACAAATGATTTATCATCTCTATAGGGAATTACCCCAAGGTTTGGCACCAATGTAGTAAAAGGGTAATCTCCTATTTCAGGCTTTGCAGCTGATATACTTGCGAGAAGTGTTGACTTTCCTGCATTGGGAAAACCGACTAACCCAACATCAGCAAGGAGCTTCAATTCTAAAACTATCCACTCATCAATTCCCTCTTCTCCAGGCTGTGCATAATGGGGAGCTTGATTAGTGGCTGTCTTGAAATGATCATTGCCAAGACCTCCTCGACCACCTCTTGTGAGAATGACTTCCTGACCATCTTCAGTGATTTCAAACCTCACTTCCATAGTCTCCGCATCCTTTGCTACTGTACCAAGAGGAACATCTAAGATTATATCATCGCCATCTTTTCCTTTTCTCCTGCCGCCTTCGCCGTTTCCACCTGCATCCGCTATGACATGCTTTTTATATTTTAGATGTAACAATGTCCAATGCTGCGCATTTCCTCTCAAGATAATATGCCCCCCACGTCCTCCATCGCCTCCATCTGGACCTCCTTTTGGCACATGCTTTTCTCTTCGGAAATGTACTGATCCAGAACCACCTGCTCCTGACCTAGAACAAAACTTAACATAATCAATGAAATTAGAATCTGCCACTATATCGTATTTTTTTAATAAAAAAGGCTAAGCTTCAAAGCTTAGCCTATATCCGCTACAAAGGTAGCAATTATTTTACTCTTGAGATAAATTAATCACCTATGTCAGAGAGATCTTGTTTTTATCAATATTGATCTATAACATTTGAAATATCTCCAAAGATATCCTCAATGGTGCCTACACCATGGATTTTCGTTAATTTACCTTGATTTTCATAATATGAAGCTACAGGCAGTGTTTCATCTAAGTACACTTTGATTCGTGTAGCTATTTTTCCCTCATCTTGATCATCTACTCTTCCGGACGTCTTTCCCCTCTCTCTTATTCTCTCTTTGAGAATTTCTTCTGGTACATCTAGTGCTATCATGCCAGATATCTCCATACCCAATGCACTTAGCATCTCATCCAAAGCTTCCGCTTGAGCAACAGTCCTTGGAAAACCATCAAATATAAACCCTTCACTGTTTGAAGTTTCTTTAATTTTCTCCTCTACCATGCCTATCACTACTTCATCCGGCACTAATTTGCCCTCATTCATATATTGCTTGGCAAGTTTGCCTAGAGATGTACCTTCTCCTAGGTGCTTTCTGAACAAGTCACCAGTGGAAAGATGGGTCAGGTTATATTTCTCTATTAGCTTCTCACTTTGGGTTCCTTTTCCTGCTCCCGGAGGGCCAAATAATACGATGTTAAGCATAACGAATCCTTTTTGGTATTTCTTTAAATATGGTTATCTATTACCTATTATAGAATTAAGGTAATGTTTATTTTAATTGATATATCTCAGGTAGATTTCTTCCTAACCCATCATAATCGAGTCCATACCCTACTACGAATTTGTTTGGTATTTCAAAACCAACGAAATCCAACTTAATTGCATGTTTCAAAGCCTCAGGTTTGTAGAGTAAAGTCACTACCGACACGTCTGCCGGTTGCTTCTTTGATAGCAATTCTAATAAATATGACATACTAAGTCCAGTATCTACTATATCTTCTACCACAATTACCTTCCTGTCTTTAATATCTACTCCTAAACCAATGAGGTCTTTAACTTCTCCCGTAGAGCTGGTCCCTGAGTAGGAAGACATTTTCACAAATGAAACTTCTACAGGAATATCTATAGATTTGGACAAATCTGAAAGAAACATAAATGCCCCGTTCAAGACGCCCAGCAAGATTGGTTGATCATCCTTGAATTTCTCTGAAATCTGTTTCCCAAGCACGTTTATCCTATCCAATAGCTCGGATTCCGTAATAAAGGGAACAAATTCTTTGTCTTTAATTTTGATCATATTTACATTAAATAAAAAAGCCCTCAACAAGAAGGGCTTGCAAATATAAATAAATTGCAACTAATGTCAGCATAATATTATCAATACATTAAAGATGAGCCATTAAATACTGGTACATTTCTATCATACACTCTAAATCATGTAGAGCAACTTTCTCATTTGGGGAGTGTACATTATCCTCGGGTGCTCCTACGAAACACCAGTCAATAAGGTGTCTTGAAAATTGAATTTCCCTACCATCACTACCTCCTGCATCTTCTACTTCTAGCTGATAATCTATCCCACTCTTCTTTGCTAGCGCTATTACTTTATTTATAAAAGTACGACGCGGAATAAATTTATCCCTTATTGAAATTGCGACGCCTCCATTATGCACCACCCCTGATGTCACCCATGTGATGTCAGAAATCAGAGCTTGCTTCACAGGCCCTTCTTTCATAATAAAATCCAAAAGGAACGGCATACTTCCTCCACCATGCTCTTCATAAGTGGTGAAAACAACCCAGCCATCCTCAAGAGTTTGACATATTTCTATGGCATTATAAAGACCAAGTCTATTATCGAGATAAGCACCTTGAATAAATTGATTATCTATTCTAATATTTTGCTCAAATGACAGGTAAGTTCCTCTATCAATCGCTCTAGGAAAATCATGATATATATGATCATCATCCACTATAAGTTTGCATCTAACAGGCCCCAAACTATCATTACCGACGAGAAATGTACCATCAATAAGTTCTGGACCCCCTACGGTTATTAATTGATTTTCATATCTAGTCATAAAGCCAATGGTGTCCATATGTGCAAAAACAGCAGTTCTTGGATTACCAAACTTCAAAAGAATGCAATTATGAAAATTTTCACCAAAAAAAACATTTGGTGTAACCTTCCAGTTAGACTTACGTTCAGAGATGATATTAAGTATAAACTGAGACACGCTCAATTCATCACCGGAAACACTATTAATCGCTAAAATATCTTCTAGAAATTTCATTTATGGCATTATTTGTGAAGAAACGTTAACGAATTTAAGTCTAATAATTCAAAAGAATTGCGATAATGTATAAAGATTTAAAAATTAAATATACATTTGTGTAAAAGTTTATAAATTTGCAATCAAATCAATTAAACACTCAAAATTTTGGAAAAAAATTTTTTATCATGAAAAAATTACTACTATCTACATTAATGGCAAGTGCGCTCACCCTAGGTGCGAACGCACAGGATGACTTTAACAAGTGGTCAATTGAAGTAAACGGAGGTTTTAACAAACCAATGACTTCTATAGCTTCAGGTTACTGGACTCCTACTTTAAACATTGGACATGCTGACTTAGGTGTTAGATATATGTTCAATGAGAAATTCGGTACGAAACTAGATTTTGGTTTCGGTTCATTCAGTGAAGCTAGCAATTCACCAAGCGGTTCTTTCTCTACAAACTATTGGAGAGCTAACCTTCAAGGAGTTGCTAACTTGGGTAGAATCATGGGATTTGAGTCTTTCACAAGGAGAGTCAACCTATTGGGTCACTTCGGTGCTGGTCTAGGTCAAGTTAATCCTCAAGAAAACTTGAATGCTGGATTCAATGACAATGTTTACAACTTCATCGCAGGTTTCACTGGTCAAGTTAAATTATCAGAGAGAATTGCATTGAATGCTGACATTACAACTATTCTAAATGGTAGACAAACTACTACTTTTGATGGATCAGCTAACATCACTCCAGCTACAATGCCTAATCCTTCCACTAACAATGGTTACTTTGGAGCCGGAGCACAGTGGTGGACTGGTACATTAGGTCTTAGCTTCTACTTAGGTAGCAAATCTACTCACGCAGACTGGTATGTAGCTGCGGATAAGTATGCTACAAAAGAAGAATTGGCGAACCAAATCGGTGAGATCAAAGACATGTTGAAAGACTCTGATGGTGACGGTGTACCTGATTACCTAGACAAAGAGCCTAACACTCCAGCTGGAGCTAGAGTTGATTCTCATGGTAGAACTTTGGATTCTGACGGTGATGGTATTCCTGATCACTTGGACAAATGTCCTTTCGCTCCAGGACCAGCATCTAATGACGGATGTCCTGTAGAGGAAGTTAAAGAAGTAGATTACTTCAAAAAAGCAATCAACGAAGGTTATGTTAACGTATACTTTGCATTTGACAGCGCTAAGCCACTTGGTTACTCTGCATCATCTGTAAGCTATGTAGCAAACTTCTTGAAGAAAAACCCAAGCGTAAAACTTGAAGTTAAAGGTTATGCTGATGAGTTAGGTCCAGAAGACTACAACTTGAAGCTATCTGAAAGAAGAGCTAAAGCTGTATATGATCAATTAGTAGCAGCTGGTATAGATGCTTCTAGAATCACTTACAAAGGTTACGGTGAAGACACTAGCGTAGATAAAAAATCTGCTGATGCACGTCAGTTGGCTAGAAGAACAAGCTTCGAAGTAAAATAAGATATAATAATTCAATCTAAAACCCGATCTTTATGGTCGGGTTTTTTTTATGCCTTATCTTTCACGTTATGTTTATATTAAATCATCAAAATACGATAGCCAATACTTTCTTAGCGGAAATAAGAGACACTGAAATTCAAACTGATCGACTTAGATTTCGAAAGAATTTAGAAAGACTCGGAGAAATTTTGGCATATGAATTATCAAAAAGTCTTCACTTCGAAACTAAAGAGATAACAACACCACTTGAGAAAACTGGTATAAATATCATCAAAACTCAACCAGTTTTGATCTGCGTATTAAGAGCTGCCAATCCGTTTTATCAAGGATTTCTAAATATTTTTGATCATTCAGACTCTGGGTTCATTGGAGCCTTCCGAACAGAAGAAAATAATGATAAGGAAGTATCCATTGAATTATCTTATCAAGCGGCGCCAGATATCACTGGTAAGGATATTATCATTATTGACCCCATGCTTGCCACTGGGAAATCTTTCGTAAAAACCGTGAAGGCGTTGCTTTGCAATGGTACACCAAAGACCATACATGTAGCTTCAGTAATAGCAGCTCCTGAAGGCGTGGCCTATATTAATGAACAGCTCGATGGGAATTTGAAACTTTGGACATGTGCTCTTGACACGAAGTTGAACGAAAAATCTTACATAGTACCTGGTCTAGGAGATGCGGGTGATTTGGCCTTTGGTTCTAAAATGTAATATATGGTTTATTTCATTCTTATAATAGGCTTGTTCATTCTGCTCTTAGGCGGGAAATTTTTGGTGGATGGTGCTTCATCAGTGGCATTAAAATTTGGACTTAGTCCAGGCTTGATAGGGTTGACAGTAGTCGCCTTTGGAACATCTGCACCAGAACTGTTAGTGAGTATTAATGCGGCTATAAAAGGCACCAGTGACATTGCCATTGGAAATGTGGTTGGTTCAAATATCGCAAATATTAGTCTGGTTTTGGGAATCAGTGCCATCTTATATCCTATCATTTTACCAAAATCAGTTTTGAAGTTAGATTATATAATTGCGCTTGTTGCAACTGCATTATTCTATCTACTTTCCTTGAACTTAGAAATCTCTCGAACTGAAGGCATCATACTGACAGTTCTCTTGGTAGCAGTCAACCTATATATCTACCAAAAACTCAAGGGAGCTGACCAGAATGAAGAGATATCTGATCAAAAGCCCAAAAGCGGTATTTTATCTGTAGGTTTTCTTATCTTAGGAATCATCGGCTTATATTTTGGATCAGACATGTTTGTAGACTCAGCAGTCGAGATTTCTAGGGTATTCGGAGTAAGTGAGCGAGTGATAGGAGTGACAGTGATTGCTATAGGAACGAGCTTACCAGAGCTCACCACGTCTGTCATCGCTGCCATCAACAAAAAAACAGACATCGCCATAGGGAATATTCTGGGCAGTAATATGATGAACATCTTTGGAATCATTGGAATCACAGCCATAGTTCAACCCATTCCTGTATCAGAACAATTTCTAAAGTCAGACTATATTTGGATGATTGGCCTAACCTTATTACTTTTTCCTATATTAAAATCCAAACTGAAAATCGCTAGAATTGAAGGAGGAATACTTCTTATTGCTTACTTAATTTATTTGATCACCATACTATGACAACCTATTTGATTAAGTTTTTCCTGATATACTTAAGTTGTCTTTTCAAGTTCGTTGCAGGTCCTATACTCGGGACAGCCGCAGGATATGGATTGTGGGAGATAGTGCTCGTAAGTGTCTCAGGGCTGATGACTACAGTATTTTTATTTACCTATCTGGGAGAATGGATCAAAAGGAATTGGACTTTTAATCTCAGAAAAAAAAAGAAAAGGTTTAGTAAGAATTCTCGGCGAATCGTGAAGGTCTGGCAAAAATTCGGCCCAATTGGAATAGCAGCAATCACACCAATGCTACTTACACCAATAGGTGGTACAATAGTCATGATTGCATTTCGAGTCGAGAAGAAAAAAGTATTCCTATACATGTTTGTGAGTGGAATGTTTTGGGCAATAATACTAGGAGCATCTATTCAACAAATTCTAAACATCCCATACATTGGGGATCTAATCAGGTAGATTTTCATCAGGTAGAATTTCAATATCTTGAATAAGTACCTTCTTGGATATCTCTTGACCTGTGAGAGTGGCTGCTAAACCTCCCATTGCTGTTTCTTTGTATTTGCTTTCCATACTAGAACCTATTTCACCCATAGCTTCTACACACTCATCTACAGGTATAACTGCGCTCACGTTTGCCAAAGCTATCTGAGCGGAGCTATTTGCAATAGCTGCTGCACTCGCATTTCTTACCACACAAGGAACTTCCACTAGTCCAGCTACAGGATCACATACTAAGCCTAGCATACATTGTATGGTAATGGCTACAGCATTAAAAACCTGATCTATCTCACCATCTAAACAATAAACCATCGCTCCAGCTGCCATTGCTGCTGCTGAACCTGTTTCAGCTTGACAACCTCCTACAGCTCCTGCTAGCGAAGCTTTCTCCTCTATAATCAATGCAATACCTGCTCCAACCAAAAGTCCTTCTAGGATCTTTCTATCATCTAAACCGTGGATTTCTTGGAGTGTATAAAGTGTCCCCGGCAGAATCCCTGAAGCTCCTGCTGTAGGTGCTGCCACAACTCTTCCCATGCATGAATTTACTTCCTTGGCTGCCAATGCCCTTGCTATCAATTTCTGAAAATCAGGAGAAAGAACACTTACGGGATGATTAAAAACTTTTTTCGCCCCATTTTTTATCATTCCTGATCTTGAGGTCATGTCTTCTGTAAGGCCTGTAGATACTGCCTCCTTCATGACATCATATGCCTGTTGTAATCCTTGCCAAATTGCGGCCTCATCCTTTCCCTTCTGTGTGACTTCATAAGCAATGACAGATTGGAAGAGGCTTTCTTGCTGCTCTTCACAATATTTTTTCCAACCTTTAAAACTATCAAAAAGAAAACTCATAACAATTTGGGTTTATAATTTCTCAAATTTGAATAAAGAAGACCACAAATACAATCGAACAGGTGGTTATCTATAAAAACAAAAAAGTCAGTAGTGCTTTATATCACTACTGACTTTTTAATAAGAGATTGTGGAAATTAATAATATATCAGAGCTTTATTTGATTTCCTTGATTTTAGCCTTAAAGTATATTGGTTCAAATGGCCTTGCAGCTACTGAGATAGCATTTCTGGAAAACAAATCCCTTCTTATGGCAAAGGGAAAAATCTGAGTGCTGCCCCCAAAGCCTTCATGAGAAGGTACAAATACCTCCACCTCTTGACCTACTTTTACATCTTTTAAGGCAACATCTAAAAATTTAAGATTTCCTTGAGCACCAATTCTTGAAGTAAATGGTGAGTTCTCATTTGATTTGGATATGACTGTACTTTCTCCCAACTGCTTCAACTCAAATTCAAAAGACACATTATCATTGGCTTTTGAAACTTTTTCTCCCTCACCTTCTCCCAATACCTTGATAAATACTCCATCACTAAGCCTTTCAAATCCTTCCAGGTTATTTTCTGCAATATAGCTCTCAATGATTCCTCTTTCGAGTGTTTTTACAGCACTTTCTGGATATACCTTTGCATACTTTACTGTGATTACTAGATTGGCACCCACCGTGATCAACTGCTCAAAGCTATACTCAGAATATGCCAAATAAGATGGTGAATATAACTTAAGCACTTCTCCTTCTTTTGCAATTCCAGCTGCAAAATTGATAACTCTGGGTATCAACCCTCCATCTGTATGCTTGAACAATCGGGGCAACTTTGATTCATCCATGTATGTTTCAATCAACTGTCCATCTGTTGTTTTAATTTCATAATATACACCCACTATATCGTTGTTGACGATTTGATTACCAATATCGCTTGTTTGCGTCTTTTGGTAATAAAATCCAAGCGGACTTTCAATTGCATTTACACTATTTCGCTCTAAGTAATTTTGGAGCAAGCGATTGTCTCGCTCTACTATCCTCTCGTAGTCTGACTCTGTGTCAGGCATACATGCAACAATCATCGCCATCCATATCAGTAATATAGGCAATTGTAGAAATCTCATACTTTATGTTATTTTTTAAATTGAAAATTCATCCTTAAGTTCAATCCACCTATGGCAAATTGCTGATTCACGAAAGTCTGTCCACCCACAGACATTTTATAAAATGGCTCCAAAGATAAGTATGTGCCATTTTTTAGATTATATTCATAACCAAGCGAAAAATTAACCATCTGACCAATATTCCCCTCACTATTCTCAGCATTATCTGATGGGGTAGATGTCTCAACAAATGTTTGTGTTGAGACTTGAGAGTTTGACATAAGTCCAGCGGTCATGAAATTCGCAGATGTGAATGTACCCACATTTCTTTGATTTAAATAAACCATGTTTGATACCCCAGTGATCAGGTAAATTCCAGTTTTATTGTTCTCTAGTACTTTATACTTGAGGTTTATTGGAAGCTCTAATTGACCAAAGCTTAACTCATATGAAGCATTGACAAAGTTACTACTGAAACTAAGCATCCTACTATTATCTGCTTGCTGCGCTATAGGGCCGCTCGCCGCAATTACATTATTATTTACCACAGGGGTTATATTTTGTCTTGCGTAAGCAAGCCCAACATCAATCTTGAGTCTCTTCGAGAATGAAAATTCTGAAAGTACTCCCGCACCCAGATTTAAGCTCTGATTGGCATTCGAGATTGATTGAGGAGCAAGCATGAGACCAAGTCTCATGGGGTTGCTTGCTGTCTCATTGACTTTTTCTTTAGACATTTTTTCCTCCAAACCTTCTTTCAACCAGGCTTCTATCGAATGCTGCGCATCCTTTTCCTCTTGAGCTATAAACGAATGCTTGAGAAAATCTGGCTGCTCAGAACTCACTTTAATATCTTCTGAAAGGATCTCAGTTTTAGGTAAAATCTCAGTAACTAATTTTTCAAACTCTTCAGAGGTAGTTTGTCTGATTGGAACATTGGGAGGTGTCAGATCTTCATTTTCAATCTTTACAATCCCACTTTCTGTATTGTCCAAATTTGGTACTGGTGTGCTTTTTTTCTTCACAACCTCCCCAAACTCCGAATCCTTCTCAAATGTATTTTTCATCGATGGCTCATCCTTATCCACTTTTGGATTAAGCGATCTATTTAAAGCTAGCTCATCCTCTACTTTAGGCAATTGGTATTCATCATGATGATTGGATTGCTCAGATATAGGATACTCATCCATTGCTTTGAATGAATGCACGGGGGAGCTTTGATCATCAAGCTGAATGTATAGGAATAGTGCTACGACTATGGCCGCAGCTATACCAGAAGCCCAAGGCAACCATACCTTAAGCAGGGAAGGTGGAGTTTCTCCGAAATATGCACCTGAGAATTTCTCCCACTGTTGTGGGTCAAAAGGCTCATGATGGTCTTCAAAGGAGTCCTTGATTTTATTTACTAATTTTTTATCGAACTGCTCCTTCATTATTAATTTGGTTTACAGCATTGATTTTGTCTCTTAAGCATTGCTTAGCGCGAGCCAGGTGTGTCCTGGATGTGCTGGCAGGAATTCCCAATTTCTCTCCTATTTCGTTGTGAGCATACCCTTCAATTTCATACATATTGAAGACGATTCTCAGCATTTCGGGAAGTTCTCTTAGAAGCTTTAGAATATCCTCTTTCGATAGGTGGTCTATAGCTTCGGGGTTGAGGCTTTCCATTTCTACTTTTTCAATATCCATGACAGCATAATGCTTCACAGTTTTCCTATAGTAATCAATTGAAGTATTTACAATAATCCTTCTAAACCAACCCTTGAATGAATTGCTATCTTGATATTGATTGATTTTATCAAACATCTTCATAAAGCTATCATTCACAATTTCACAAGATTCATCTCTAGAATTGGAATATCGAAGTGCAATGCTCATAGCATAGCCATAGAAATGCTTGTAAAGCATTTCTATGGCTTTTTTATCACCTTTTTTTGCTTTTTGAATAAGATGTTGTTCCAATGAAACGGGTTAATTTTACACTGTCTATAATACTAGACGCAATGCCAGATAAAAATGCTACAAGGTTCTAAAAAATAATTACAATCAAAATCCAAATTCTATAGTTTGCTTGATTGCAGGGTCCAAGCTTAATGCTACTGGGCAAGTAAGGGCTGCATTTTTTAATTTTTGAATTTTCTTATGATCCGTGACAGGATTGACCCAGACAAATTTGACAATTATTTCTGCAATTTTTCTTGGGTCAGAGCTCATGATTTTGGTGATCTCCCAGCTCAAGCCATCTAAAGAAATCTCATCACGCTCTGCAACTATACCCATGATAGTGACCATACAGCTACCAAGTGCTGCGGCTACAAGGTCAGTAGGAGAAAAAGCCTCTCCTTTGCCATTGTTATCAACAGGAGCATCACTGATTATTTTTGTTCCAGATTGGACATGCTCCATCTCTGTTCTGAGATTTCCAAGGTATGTACTTTTTATAGTTGGCATAAACACTTACTTTTAAAATCGGTTTAGTAACTTAGGGTTAAAATTAGCGTTATATTCCTGATTAACTATGATAAAAGCGACGAAATATTTATTATCAGGGTTTTTGACATTGCTCAGCATGGTCACTTTTGCCCAGAGGGAAGATACAGGCAACTACGAATATGATCGAGAGTTGTTTTTTGGAATTAATAAAAACACCAATGGAGGCCTTATAGGTGGTTTTTCTTTTAAAGCTGGGTACAAAATTGAAGAAGATAAGTTCCAATTCTTCGGACTTGATTTGGCGAATGTAAAGAACCCAAAAGAAGTTCGATTCACACCTGTCACTGGGAACTCTTTTATCATTGGTAAATCTAATTACTTATACAGTATCCGGCCATACTATGGAAGAGAAGTAGTATTTTTCAAAAAAGCACCGCAACAAGGAGTTCAAATCTCTGCCCTTGCAGCAGTCGGTCCCTCCATAGGTGTAATTGCACCATACTATATAGAGGATTTCATTAATAGGTTCGAGACAGTTAGAGAACAATATGACCCTAATAAACACACCAACTTTAGAAATATTTTAGGTCCGGGAAGAATATTTGAAGGCATAAGTGAGTCTGAGATAGCCATAGGTGCAAATGCAAAAGCGGCTCTTTTCTTCGAATTTGGCACTTTTAAATCTAGCGCCGTAGGATTGGAACTTGGTTACCAAATTGAGGGTTTTAACAAAGAAATAGTACTCATACCAACTGCTGAAAATAGGCAAATATACCAATCAGCCTATTTCACTTTGTTTTATGGGTTCAGGAAGTAATAAATCCACAATTGGGTTTATATGGCATTAAAGTTTAATTTTGTGCTATCTATCTAATTAAGACAAAGAGATGATCGAATTACCAGTAATTTCCGAAGAGGCAACCAGAAGAAAAAAACCTGACTGGCTTAGGGTAAAGCTTCCGGTGGGAAAAGAATATGCAAAAGTCAGAAAACTTGTAGATCAGCATAAGCTTCATACAATATGTGAGAGTGGAAATTGTCCAAATATGGGTGAATGCTGGGGGGCAGGCACAGCTACTTTCATGATTTTGGGAAATGTGTGTACTCGATCGTGTTCATTCTGCGCTGTAGCCACAGGAAGACCACCAGAGTATGATATGGATGAGCCAAGACGTGTAGCTGAGGCTATACAGCTCATGGGAGTAAAACACGCCGTCATCACATCTGTAAATAGAGACGAACTGAAAGATAGGGGAGCTGAGATTTGGTATCAAACTGTAGTGGAAACCAAAAAACTATCCCCTGAAACAACCATAGAAACCCTCATCCCAGACGTAAAATCTAATTGGGATGCTTTGTACAGAATGATAGAAGGAGGTCAAGAAGTAGTATCTCACAATATGGAAACTGTAGAAAGCCTATATAGAAGAGTACGACCTCAAGCTAAATATACCAGATCTCTAGAGCAAATCAAGCTCACAAAAGAATATGGAAAGAGAACCAAGACTGGCATTATGCTTGGCTTAGGTGAAAAACAAGATGAAGTTTTTAAAGCTATGGATGATTTAGCCGCTCATGGCTGCGATATCTTGACACTTGGGCAATACCTACAACCTACCAAAATGCACATTGAAGTAGCAGAATTTATACATCCAGACACATTTGCACTTTATAGAGAAGAAGGGCTGAAGAGAGGATTGAAGTATGTAGAGTCAGGCCCACTGGTAAGATCTTCGTATCATGCTGAGAGACATGTTAATGTTTGATCATTACAAGCTTTAAACGAGCCTCTTTTACATCTTAAAGGTGCCTAGAAAAGTAAAACCCTGCATTTGAAGAATGTAGGGTTTTATTTTTGTGCTATTTCAAGTGTTTCAGAGACTTGAGCATACTATTCATCTGAATAATTAAAAGAATCGATTTGCTCCAATACCCAATCCTTATATTTTTCTAGCTTATACTCTGACCACTTCTCTTTATACTTAGAATCTTCAATGAGAAATTTAAATCCAGTTGCAGCTTTTGGCTTACTCAATGCATTAAACAGTTCATCTTGAAAGCCTTTTTCTTTGACTATTTTCTCAACAAACCTCTCCATAACTTGATGCTCTTGATTGGCTTCTAGCTTGGTGAATTCTGCAAAATTGTCTGGATCATCATCTATTTCATCTAATACGTCCTCTTCTTCAGGAGTCAGATCATAGTTAAAGTAATCCTCATCATCGGGCAAATGATGAATTTTTTTATTGTTTAGCTGATAAAAGCAAATCATGCCCTTTTGCAGTAGACCTGCAATTTTTTCAATTTCTTGTCCTGTGAGGGTTAACATCTTAGGTTGGCAATAAAATTTTGAGAAAATTAAGTAACTGATATTTAAAATCAAACTATTTCACAATCCCAATTATAAATTTTTTCAAATCAATTTATTCTTACATTAACTTATCCAGTAAAAAAATTGATTTGAAGGCTCTAAACACAATAATGTGTAAAACAACCTAACCCTAAACTTGTTTAATTTCGTCGAGATAAATGTATTTATTTTTTTTAATAATCAGTTTTTAAAGCAGAAGAAGTAGTACATTCAATCACTAGATTACTTCGGAATTCCTATGAACAAGTACTAAAATCTATATCGAAATCGTCAAAACACTTCATTTGATTTGGTTATTGATACGCTTGCAGGTACGCATATACAGGTGGCCCATATCACATCAATCATTCAAATCACTAAACCTAAAAGGTAACAACTGATCAATCCCTGAAGCCCTGAACATCTCATCATCAGGACCAAGCATCAAAATCTCTATAGATCTGCCAAATTTATACTCATACTCGTTGATAGTCTGTCTGCAAAGTCCACAAGGTGTCACTGTAGCGAGCTCCATCCCTTCTCTTCTTTTGGCAACTATAGCCAATTTTACTGGAGCAATGTCAGGATTGTTTGCCATAGCATAGCTAAGCACAGCTCTTTCAGCGCATACTCCTACAGGAAAAGAGACATTTTCTTGATTATTTGCAGAGAATATCTGTCCATTTTCAAGTAATAATGCTGCACCAACCAAAAAATTCGAATAAGGAGCATGTGCATTTTCTAAAATCTTCTCTGCTTCCGAAAGTAATTTTGCATCCATTTCTGTCCACTCATCTTTTGAAAAAACTTCCAAAGCGACATTTATCTCAATTCTTTTTTTCATATTATTTCATTTAAAAAGGGATTGAATAAACGAAAAAATTGTCTAAAATGTTAATTTTTATTGATTTTTTGTCCTTCATTTTCAACCATCAATCATTTTTCACAACTTAGGGTATTGTAATATTTCACCAAACTTTTGACCCATGGAAACCATACTCATCATAGGAACTGGAAAATCTTCTACCTTTTTGATCGAATATTTGGCAAATTCTGCTGAAAAAAAACAGAGAAAAATCATCCTTGCTGATCAGACTTTGGATATAACCCAACAAAAAAGTAAGCAAAATCCATTTATTTCTGCTGTAGCCATAGATTTAGAAAATGAGCATTCAAGAAAATCAATTATTCAAAAAGCCGATATTGTGATCTCTATGTTGCCAGCATTTTTACACCCCATCATCGCACAAGATTGCCTATCACTTCGGAAACACTTTTTCACAGCATCTTATGAATCAAATGAGTTAAGGAAAATGGCAAATGACATTAAGTGTGAAAATCTACTTTTTTTGAATGAATGCGGTTTAGACCCAGGACTTGACCACATGTCTGCTATGAAAATTATTCATGAAGAACATGATTTAGGCAATGAAATCCTATCTTTCAAGTCCTACACTGGAGGTGTATTAGCTCCAGAAAGTGAAGACAACCCATGGAAATACAAGTTCACCTGGAATCCAAGGAATGTGGTGCTTGCTGGCCAAGGTGTATCTAGATTTATAAGAAATGGGCTGTACAAATATGTCCCCTATCACATGCTATTTCGCAGAATTGAAAACATTCACTTTGATGAAGTGGGGGATTTTGAGGGATACCCTAATAGAGACTCCTTAAGCTACAGAGAAATCTATGGCCTTAAGGATATCCCAACGATGCTTAGAGGAACACTTCGGAGGGCTGGATTTTGCCAAAGTTGGGATGTATTTGTGCAGCTTGGAATGACTGATGATAGTTTCGAAATGAATCTACCAGACAGCTTCAGCAAGAGAATGTTCATCAATACCTTCTTGCCCTACCATTCTGAAGAGCAAGTTGAATCAAAACTTCTGGATTTACTTCCTTGGGTCAATACTCAAACTCTAGAAAAGATTGAATGGCTTGGTCTTTTTTCTGATGAAGAATTACCTCAAAAAAAAGGAAGTCCTGCAGCTATCCTTCAGAAAATTTTAGAAGAAAAATGGTACTTATCGGAAAATGATAAAGACATGATCGTAATGCAACATCTCTTTGAGATAAAAACAAAACAAGGAATAAAATCGATAGTATCCAGCTTGGTGTGCAAAGGTGAAAACCAAACTCATACCGCTATGGCAAAAACAGTGGGTCTACCATTAGCTATGGCTGTGGATTTATTTTTGGAAGGTAAAATCAAGGCTAAAGGATTACGACTACCAGTAATCCCAGAAATTTATAATCCGATACTAGACCTTTTAGCCAAGGAAAACATCATATTCTCTGAGGCTATCAGCTTCAAAAAATGATCAGAAACTCCTTCAAAAGCTCGCTATACTGCGTGGTATACATTCCATCTGATTGCTTGATAATAACCTGATCTTCAATGACTGATTGAACTTTACGAGCAAAGCATTGTATGTAACGAATAGGAGGCCTTTCTGATTTATCATGAATTGAGATACTGCTTTTAGGATAAAGGTTACATTTTATTGCAAGCTGGGTAAATTCATTCATCTGCCTGGACGGTAGAATTAACCAAAATTCTCCGTCATCCTGTAACAATCGATCGACTGACCCAACCAAATCATCAAAGGATAAGCTGTCGGTATGCATGGCTTGATTCTTTTGTTGATTTGGAGACTTGAGATGATCAGGATAGTAGGGAGGATTACTGACAATAAGGTCATACGCTGAATTTCGACGATGATAATACTCTTGAATGGCTCCTTGAGAGATCTTCAATCTATCAGAAAATGGTGATTCAGTAAAGTTCCCTTTAGCTTGAGAGTATGCTTTTGGGTCTATTTCTATAGCATCTATCTGAGCATCAGGAAGTCTTTGTGCGAGCATCAAAGCGATCACTCCAGTGCCTGTTCCAATATCCAAGACTTTTTTGAACGAACAGCCTCCTACCAAAGCCCCCAAAAGTACAGCATCAGTACTTATTTTCATACCCGACTGATCTTGCTTTACTATAAACTGCTTGAATCTAAAGCTTGAATCCTTCATCTCACTATTCAAAAAAGGCCAGTGCTGCTATTCTTTTCATTCTCGTATGCTTGATCTATCCTTAAGTTCTTTTGCTCTGCGGCCGCTACGGCCAATTGATCACAACGCTCATTGAGTGGATTTCCAGCATGCCCTTTGACCCAGATAAACTTAGGCTTGTACCTCATGTGTAATGGTATGTATTGCTTCCAAAGATCTATATTTTTCTTATCCTTGAAGCCTTTCTTCTGCCATGACCAAATCCAACCTTTTTCTACAGCATCCACTACATACTTACTGTCGGAATATATAGTTACTGGAATTCCCTCAATCTTTAAAGCTTCAAGTCCTCGAATCACTGCCAATAACTCCATCCTGTTATTTGTAGTCAATCTATAGCCCTCTGAAAGCTCTTTTTTCAAATCTTTATACAATAAAACTGTCCCATAACCTCCTGGACCAGGATTACCTTTGGCGGCTCCGTCTGTGTAAATCGTAATCATGATACAAAGAAAGGGAGAGATATTAAAAAATAAGCTTTAATCCATAAAGAAATTAAAAATCATCATCATCAAAATCATCTCTGCTACGCTCTCTATTCCTAGACTTATCTTTGAATCCTCCAAACCTATAAGTGAATGACAAAGTGCCAATTCTAGTTTCTCGATTGAACCATCGGTCTTGGACAAACCGCTCATCCTCAGTACTTATTCTAAATATTCTAGTGTTGAAAATATCACTAATATTGAGACTAACAGTAGCCTTTTTATCCAACAAATCTCTTCTGACACCTACATTTACACCCCATAAAGGCTCTATTTCGCCTTGGGGCAAAACAATTGGGCCTCTGTAGTCTCCTTGAATTTGAAGGGTAGCAATCCTCGGAATTACCATATTAAACAAAGAGTTGATCGTCCAAGAATAATTGGAATTATTAAACCCAGCCTCAATATTATCCCCTCTAATTTCCGAATAAAAGAAATTTCCAGACACCGTAGCATCAAACCATGAAGTCAATTGAAACTGATTCACAAGCTCCAAACCTGTATTGATTCTGCTATTGGCATTTTCTCTAGTCTGAATGGCTACGTTGTCTTCATTTAGCCTGATGATTCTCGTGTGAATATCTGTGGAGAATCTATGGTATACAGTAGCATTAAGCAAATATCTTTCCCAACCTTTCATATAACCCAATTCATAAGAATTTGTGAATTCTGGCTGAAGTTCAGGATTGCCAATACTGAGGTTATACAAATCACTTACTCCATAGATCGGAGCTAGCGACCACATGCCTGGCCTATTTATTCTTCTACTGAAGTTGGCTGTAAACTCTTCCTCCTGCCCCATTTCATAACTTAGGTATGCGCTTGGGAAAATATTGAAATAATTATTGATATATGGATCAGCTGCGCTTTCAAGTCTAGAAATCGTCTCAGTATACTCAGCCCTAAGACCTCCTTGATAGCCAATTTTCCCTAATTTATTCCTATAACTTAGGTAAGAAGCGTATACATCCTCTTTGAAATTGAATGAGTCACTGAAAAAATCATTCAATTCAGGCTGAAATCCATTACTCTCATTTCCTTCTGAGAAAAATTGTGAACGATTCCATGCTCTAAATGTTCCTTTGAGACCACCTTCTATCTTCCCACCATTAGCAAATGGTTTTTCATAGTCCAATTGCAACAAGTATAGGTCACTAGTCTGTGGCCTATCATTCAATTGCAATATCCTATTGCTTGGAACTTCTTGATTGAATTCATTGAAAAAAAGCTGATCAAAGACCTTATCCTGAACTCTTTCATCTCTTGAGTAAGACGCAGTCGTAAAAAACTTTTGACCCAGTGTATCGATATCTACCGAATAAGTCAATCCCGCTTCGAAATTTTGGCTTGATCTTACTTCCTGTATATCTCTTACAAATAAACTATCCAGATTTCTTGCCAAGGTCAAATTTCTTTGATTTAAAACTTCATCACTTGTCCTGTCTCTAAAACTACCCTGGGCATAAATTCCAAAAACATTGTTTTCAGACAAACTCCAATCAATTCCAGCTCTGATAAGGTGATTTATATCTCTATTGACTTGATAAGCATCTTGATCAAGAATTGGTGAGGCAGAAGTCAGGTTACTTTGACGAAAAGACTCACTCTCTCTAAAGCGTCGATTGTCTTGCCAATTATAAGACGCATAGTAGTTTGCTTTTTCTGTTCCATAATTCAGATTCAGTCCAGCATTGTATTTACCTCTTGTTCCGATCCCCGCATTTACTTGTCCATTGAGCCCAGTTCTTTCATTTTTCTTCAAAATTATATTTATGATCCCCCCCACACCTGCTGCATCATATCTGGAAGATGGATTGGTAATCAGTTCTACTGACTTAATACTATTTGCAGGAAATTGCGCTAATACACTTTCTGCATCATCTCCAGATAAATTAGAAGGCCTTCCATTGATGTAAATTAAAATATTACCACTCCCACGCATGGATATACCGCCCTCATCATCCATCTGAATAGATGGCAAGGTGCTCAAAAGATCAGAAGCCATAGCACCTTCTGCCAAGATACTATTCTCTACATTGTATCTTCGCTTATCTATGTCACTTTCAAACATTGAAGTCACGCCTTCTACCACTACTTCATCCAAGTTTTGTGCATCTTTTCTTAGTCTTACGTTTCCTACATTCAAAACCTCCTTTTGACCCAAAGTAATCGTCCTGAATCTACTTTCATACCCAATAAAACCAACCCTTAAAATAAATTCTCCTGCTGATGACATGAAGGAAAAAGTCCCATCCAATTCACTCATACCTCCAGTGATCAAGGAAGAATCTCCTGGGCTTAACAAAGCAATATTTGCAAACTCTAGTGGATTTGAGGATTCTGCTTCTATGACCCTACCTTTAACCTCAAAATCCTGCGCGGTGGCAGATACAAATGAAAAAAAAGCCGCAGATAAAATGAGAAACTGTATAAAACGAGTCATTTCTAGTATTTTTTTGTTTTTTTTATAAATAGCGATTTTTAGAACTTTATACTCTCATTCAAACAAATAGGGATATCATACACACCCATCAGACTGATTTTATTTGAATACCGACATTATTTTCTGAAAACTCACCAAAGATCAAGATTTGATCGTAAAGGTTTTATTCAATTTTTAGGCGAAATAAGTCAAAAACTCACACTTTAATAACACTTCAACTTTGATTTTGTTCGTTGATCTTTTCAAGTTACATCAAAGGTTCTTAACTCATGTGTACTGAAAACTCTTGCTGTGAGCGGAAAAGTAATTTATTCAAAAAGAGCAGTTTAAAAATAGGAATAAAAAAAGCGAATCATCGATTCGCTAATTTTTCTAATGTGGTTTTTATCAATTGATCGACGATTCCATGAGGATCCTCGGCAAACTCATGTGTGATCCTATTCGCAACTATTGCATTTAAGCTCAGTACTTCATGACCAAGAAGTCTACCCATAGCATAGTATCCAGCTGTTTCCATTTCAAAGTTAGTAAGCTTGAAATCTCCAATGGAAATGGAGGCGAGCTTTTCAATAATATCAGGAATCGCAGGTTTGATACGAACTTCTCGTCCCTGAGGTCCAAAAAAACCTGGACAAGTAGCTGTATTCCCTTTTATCAAATCATGGCCTAAAAGATCAATCAACAAACTTGAACCTGCGACACAATAGGGAGTAAAAGCTACTCCAAGTACCTGCTTCACCGAATCAGAGACTTCTATTTCCAAATCACTATATTCTGTCTGATAATATGTCATCAATGTATCTAATCCTACTGCATAGGTAGAAGCTAGCATAGAGCCCGCAGGAATATCAGACCTCATACTCCCAGAAGTTCCAATTCTTATGATGTCTAAAGTTGTATGGTCAGTTTTCGGAAGTCTAGTCTGAAAATCAACGTTTACCAAAGCATCGAGTTCGGTCATAAATATTTCAATGTTATCCGTACCCATTCCAGTACTCATCGCAGTGATAGGCACTCCTTTGTAGGTACCCGTATGCGTTACAAATTCCCGCTTCGAAACTTCATGAGTGATTTCATCAAAATATTGGGAAACCTTGGACACCCGCTCAGGATCACCCACAGCGATCACTGTCGAAGCTAACTGCTCAGGCAATAAATTCAAATGATAAATACTCCCATCTGGATTGATGATCAACTCAGATTCAGGTATGCGATTTCCCATAGGGTGATTAATTTACTTTTTCTTTATTGGATTTTCTTTGCAGTCCCTTGTACGGATTGTAGCCATTACTTACCTTTTGATAGTATCCTGTGCCATCATAAGGTCGTTTTTCAGGATGTTCTTTGCAAGTAGTAGAACATGCGCCTTCCATTTCCCATCCACAGTTTTCGCAGATTGCTACGTGTGCATTACAAGTCGGGTTGGCACAGTTGACCATACGCGCTGAGACAGTTCCACATACGTGACAGGTTGAGATTACCTTTGGATTTACCTTGTTCACATCCACAGCTATTCTGTTATCAAACACATAACATTTTCCTTCGAAGTCTTCTCCTCCAGCCTCTAGACCGTACTTGATAATCCCTCCATGTAGCTGATAAACATCTTCAAAGCCTTGTTCTAAAAGAAAAGCGGATGCTTTTTCGCATTTTATACCTCCGGTACAGTACGTCAGCACCTTCTTGTTTTTTAGGTGCTCTAGCTCTTTTACTTTTTCTGGAAAATCCCTGAAATTATCTATATCTAAGGTTATAGCATTTTTGAACCTGCCCAATTCATGTTCATAATTGGACCTCACATCCAGAATAACCACATCCTCTTGATCTTTCAACTTTTTGAATTCCTCCGGCTCTAAGTGCTTGCCAGTCCTGACATTCGGGTCTATGTGCTTCAAGCTACTGTGTACGATTTCTGGCTTGACTCTTACATGAATTTTCGCAAAAGCATGTTTGTCATAAGGCTCGACTTTGAACTCTGTCTTTGCAAATCTAGGATCTGCATGAATATATTCCATATAACGCTCGCAGTCTTCTCTCAGACCCGAAACAGTCCCATTGAGACCCTCGGAAGAAATGATGATCCTACCTCTTATATTATTTTCGATACAAAAGAGGTGATGCTCTTCTCTATATGCCTCCGTATCCTCGATAGGGGCATAGCAATAATAGAGCAAAATGCTGTGTGTTTTGTTTTCCATAACTTAAGCCTTGTTTCCGACAAGGTGTTTGGGTTGATCTATTAATAAACTTGATTTAAATTTTACTTTTTTATGGGTGATGCAGGATTTCCGAAGACCGTTTCGTTAGCTTTCACGTCAGAAATCACCACTGATCCTGCTCCGACTCGTGCATTTTTTCCAATCGTAATACCAGAAACTATCACTACACCTGAACCGATAAACGCTCCCTCTTCAATAGTCACGTTTGAATTGACAATAGATCCAGCACCAACTTGAACAAAATCACCTACTTTGGCTCCATGATCTATAATCGCTCCCGTATGAAAAATACAATGGCTGCCTATGGAGGCTCCTGTACCTATGAGTACTTTCGCATTGATAAAATTACCATGCCCTATGACTGAATCAGTAGATATGTAGGAAGATTGATGAATAGCATTGATGGGCTGCACCTTCCGCCTTTCATTCAGCATTTTCACTAAAAACTGCCTGTATTTATTGTCATCCACGGCCACAAATGCCTCACATTTTTTCCCAATTAGCTTCAAGAAACCATCATCCTCCGGATGTCCAAGTATTGGCACTACATTAATCTCTTGCCCATATAGTGCTTCTTCTTCATCAAGAAAACCATACACCACCACACTATTGCTGTTAAAAATCTCTAATGCGGGATGAGCTATACCTTTTGCTCCAAATATAATTACTGGTTTTTCCATGAATTTATCTCTTTTGGATTGCAAAAGTACGTCATATTGAACTCCAAAGCAAAATTCATTTCTTGCTTGGTTTTAGCAAATTTTGACCAACCTTGCATTCCAAACACTTTTTTTGCTGGCAATTGGCTCGAAAAAGTCCTATCATCCCTTGTGAATCAAAGGAATTTTGAGCGTTCCATCCGCTAGAAGAAAATTTCCTGACTATGAAATTCTCTTCTGCGACTATTGATTGTAGCAAGTCAAAGCAGCGCTCCTGCCAATGAGATTCTTGTAAATACTTGCCATAAGCAAACCATATAGGAACGACAAAATTAATTATCAATAGGTTGAATGAGTTTACACTAATTTTTCCACTTATCTTTTTTCCAGACTTCTTGTCAAAGTGATAATGATATCTCCAATAATCAGGAATGGTGATGTCAAAGATATCTTGTAAGGTCTTGAAATTTGCAGAATCATTCAGTATTGTTGAGAGTAAATTGGGACTTTTGCTAATAATCTCCCCTAATTGAACTAGCCTATAGGTTGGAAAATTCCCAGGTCTTACACCCATAAATTTCCATTGTGAAAAATGCATAGGAGTAGGCAAGCTGTATTTCTTACTATGAAAATCAAATTCTCCCTTCAAGATTTTACCATATTCATCCTGAACCTCATCAGGAATCAATCCTGCTTGTCCGAGCAATATGGCTTGGATAATCAATGATGACCCACCATGCTTCTTCAACATTTTAATGGTCAGCATTGCTGATAAATGTTCCATTGCATTGGCGTTAGTTTTGAATCCAAAAGCACGCATCATCCATTGAAAACACGCCTCTTCCCAATCGCCCTTAGTTTTGTCCAAAATCTCCAATACTTCAGAGGACTTTTTGTCCAATCGCTCCACAAGTGCCTTTTCCAATGCTGAAAATTTTATGATGTCTGCCACATCATGAATGCTTTCTGAGCAGAGTAGTGCTTCATTTCCTGATATCAAGCGCTCATAATTTCTCAAAACATCAAGTAGTATTCTACCTTTCAGAACCAGCGTAGGAACTGGAGTCCCGTCTTTTCTAAAAATCGGTTTATCCTCCTCCCAGACCACGTGGAGGATCACACTGTTGTACCTAGGGTCAGAATCATGCTCATGATGTTTCCAATCAGAAGCTTTCAAATGTACCTCCACATGCCCAAAGTATTCAAGCTTGCCAATCTGCACATGTGCTTCCAAAAAATCAGGTCCTTCATAAAAATTATGAAAGCCGATTTTCTTGATTTGAATCGAATCTCCATTGGAAGTATCCAAACCTTGCTTATCAAAATACTGGTACTTCCAGACTGTCTGTAGAAAATCCTCTTGAAACTTCATTGTAGAAAAATTAAATGATACAAAAATCAAAAATAATCCTGCATTAACCGTTATCTTGCTGTCAATCAGATCATTGATAAGAACTCATTAGATGCACGGCATAATTTTATGAGCACATTACTTGCCCTTTCACCAGAAATATTTCTAGCAAAAATTTAGTAAAAAAAGATCAAACGTAGAAATTATTTGCAAAATTTTTGAAGAAGCTCTTCCATCTCAGCTTGAAGCTTCCTGGCTTCGTCTCTAGCGACTTGGGCGAAGTCCTCTCCATCGCTTGCGTAGATTATCCCTCGGGATGAGTTTACCAGAAGTCCACAATGTGCATTCATGCCGTATTTAGCCACTTCTTCCAAACTCCCTCCTTGTGCACCTACTCCAGGAACTAGGAAGAAATGGTCTGGAACTATTTTCCTAACTTCCGCAATAAACTCCCCTCTTGTCGCACCAACTACATACATCAAGTTATTTGCACTTCCCCATTCTTGACTTTTCTCAAGAACGTGCTGGAATAAAGGCTTACCATCCCCTGATTGGATCATTTGGAAATCTTGGCTACCCTCATTAGAAGTCAATGCCAGCAAAATGACCCACTTGCCCTCAAAAGACAAGAATGGACTTACACTATCTACACCCATATATGGTGCTACCGTAATTGAATCAAAATTCATCCGATCAAAAAAGGCTTGAGCATACAAGCGTGAAGTGTTTCCTATATCCCCCCTTTTAGCATCGGCTATTGTAAAAATATCGTTCGGAATATAATCTAAAGTACGTGCCAAACTTTGCCAACCTTTTGCGCCCAAAGCTTCATAAAACGCTGTATTTGGCTTATAAGCTACAGCCAAATCCTTTGTTGCATCGATGATTTGTTTGTTAAATTCAAAAATTGGATCCTCATACTCGAGCAAATGTTTTGGGATTTTATGAAGATCAGTATCAAGACCTATACATAAAAATGACTTTTTCTCTTGAATTTGCTTGAATAAGGTTAATTTGTCCATGCTTGCTAGGGTTTGGGCAAAAATAGACAATTTGATTAAAAAACATACGCAATTCCCTATAGATGACTTTAAATTAATCTATTTGGACATATTGCTAGCGTAGATCGATGATTTCAACCTTTCCATATTTTTGAGGATTGAAGACAAAGTAATCATCAGAAAGCTTAATACTTGTGTCAACAGATTTAAACTGGTATTTGAGCTTTCCTCCTTGATCATCAGTAATCTCCCATCCCACAAGGTCTTTTTTATTTTTATCCACCCACAAATTCACCTTTTTGAAGGGTGCTCCCGCTTTTTCAGCTTTCAGCTCAATCTCTTGTACAAGCACACCATTGACGTTTCTTTCTCCCAAGAGTTTGTAGTTGTAGCCTTTTTGATAAATAGTATAAACAGATGAAGGCTTAAGCTCATCTTCCATTTCATTGGAGTTATTGATTGTGACTTCTTTGTAACCACCAGAATTGATAAAGGTCCAAACTGTCTTCCCGTTATTGAATATTTCTTGGCCTTGCTCTGGAAGAACAAGATGATATTTATCTCCTTTTATGGCTATCTCTCCCGACTGACTTTGAGCAGCTTCGCCAGACATGGCATAAGAGTACTCAAATGTAGCTTTCATACCTTGAAGTGATTGATACTTTTTACTAACTGCATCTAGAACAGCCTTTGCGTTTGAATCCTTCTGAGCATGTGATACTCCCACTAAAGATACTAGGAGTAATGCGGCTAAAGTTAATCTCTTAATCATACTTTAATTTGCTTTGAATAATGCTTTAATTAAGCTTTAAAGACTACTCAACAACCGTTCCAAACTTGCTTCATCTTGGATCAATACTTCTCTTGCTTTACTCCCCTCGAAAGGACCTACTATTCCCGCAGCCTCCAATTGATCTACTATCCTACCTGCTCGGTTGTAGCCTAATTTTAATTTTCTCTGAATCAAAGATGTACTTCCCTGCTGATGCATTACAATCAATCTAGCTGCATCATCGAACAATGGGTCTCTATCTGCCAAATCAACATCTAGTGAGCTGCCATCACCCTCCTCACCTACAAACTCTGGCAAAAGATAGGCATCTGGATACCCACCCTGCTCACCTATCCAATCACAAATTGCATCTACTTCTGGTGTATCCAAAAATGCACATTGCAACCTGGTCATCTCTGAGCCAGATGAAAGCAGCATATCACCCATACCGATCAATTGATCTGCTCCACCAGCATCTAAGATTGTTCTACTATCTATCTTGGAAGTCACTCTAAAGGATAATCTTGCTGGGAAATTCGCTTTGATAATACCCGTAATAACATTCACCGAAGGTCTCTGTGTGGCTACTACCAAGTGAATGCCTATCGCCCTAGCAAGCTGTGCCAATCTAGCTATTGGTGCCTCAATCTCCTTACCAGCAGTCATCATCAAATCCGCCAATTCATCTATCACCAACACGATATAAGGCATGAATCTATGGCCTTTCTCTGGATTTAATTTACGAGCTACAAACTTCGCATTGTACTCTTTGAGATTTCTACACCCTGCATCTTTCAGCAAGTCGTATCTATTGTCCATCTCTGTACAAAGTGAGTTCAATGTATATATTACTTTTTTGGTATCTGTAATGATAGCCTCCTCTGCTCCTGGAAGTTTAGCAAGAAAATGTCTCTCAATTTTATTAAAGAGTGTCAACTCCACTTTTTTGGGATCAACAAGTACAAATTTCAACTGAGAAGGATGTTTCTTGTATACCAAAGAGGCAAGGATCATGTTCAAACCAACGGATTTACCTTGACCTGTAGCACCTGCCATGAGCAAGTGAGGCATTTTGGCAAGATCCATGACAAAGACTTCATTAGAAATAGTTTTTCCTAAAGCAACGGGTAAATCTTTATCGCTATGCATGAACTTCTCTGTACCCAAAACTGCTCGTGCTGGCACCAATTCTCTGTTTTTATTTGGTACTTCTATACCAATGGTACCTTTGCCTGGGATTGGGGCGATGATTCTAATCCCTAGTGCAGCCAGACTAAGGGCGATATCATCTTCAAGATTTTTGATTTTTGAAATCTTCACTCCTGGATCTGGCACTATTTCGTATAAAGTCACCGTGGGACCAATGGTTGCTTTGATTTCTTGAATACCAATCTTAAAATTGACAAGGGTCTCTACGATTTTGTTTTTGTTCTCTTCTAGTTCCTGCCTAGTGACTGTGACTTTTTTGACGTCATATTCATTTAGCAATTCAATCGTAGGATATTGATATCTTGGCAAGTCTAAGGTAGGGTCATATGGATCCAAGTTAGCCACCTGATCAGCTGTCTTCTCTTCATCATCCACTTGATGAACAGAAAATTTCCTATCAACTTCCTCTATCACTTCTTCCTCTTCTGGCAAATCATCCATTCCTTCTATGTTGAATTCAGGCTGTGCGATAGGTTTTTTAGTTTCATTTTCTGTAGCATTAATCGTCCAAGAACTCCCATCCTCTTCAGAATCTGCATTATCCTCAGGCAGTTCCTTTTCCAACATTGCTGAAGAGTTCTCCACCATTTTTTTGAATAAGTCATTGATGTCTTCCTCATTTTCATTTTCATCTGCCTCTTCCAAATCGAAGCTATCCAGCTTACTTTCTGAATGATCATTGCTTTCCAGTTCTGATTCTTGGTCAGTCTCCGAAGCTGAAGTTCTCGGAGACCAGCTGAGATGATCTATATTGAAGAAGAAGATCACAAAAATCAACAATGCACCTGCAATTAGTACAAAACTCCCCCAACCAAGAAAATCGTTAGATAGCCTGCCTAACTCGTAGCCAAACCCTCCGCTCAAATTATTGAATGCGGAATACCCATCAATAAGTTGAACAATGTATCCTGTAAATAATCCAAGCCAGAAAGTAAAGAATAAGGCAAAAGTACTGTACCTAGAAAGGGAAAAAAGAGAAATTTTAAAAGCTAGCTTTACTCCTAAAAGAAATAAGAATGGAGGTAACAAAAACGCTGCTATTCCGAACCATCTTCTTATAAAAAGCTCCGCAACATATGCCCCAAAGTAACCTTGCCAATTTCTAGTTTCATTTGCACTTTCTCTGAGCCCTTGGTCAAGTGCTGACAGCGCACTTTGATCTGCTTTTCCAGTGAATATATAACTTACAAAAGCAAAAAACATCACTATAGCTAGGATGATCAATACTATCCCAACCGTAATTGGTATTTTCTTATTCTTGAGAAAAGCAATTGAGAATTTTCTCTGCTTCTTCTCACCAGCTTTTGCTCTCGTCTCGTCTTTCTTTCTAAAAGTATTAGTTTTTGGTGCTTGTGAAGCCATATTTGAATTTTTCCTAAATGAAATTACGCTAACAATGAACTCGAAATATACAGATTTCTAGCTTATTGATTTTGAAAATGTGACAAAAGCCCCTTTTTGATAGACTTTACTATACCTGGCCCTTCGTAGATCATTCCTGTATAAACCTGAACCAAGCTTGCTCCAGCCTCCAATTTGTCAATAGCATCTTGTGCTGTAAATATCCCTCCCACTCCTATAATGGGAAAAGAAGCTCCAGATCGCTCATGCAAATATCTAATCACTTCTGTACTCCTTGTCGCAAGCACTTTACCGCTTAGTCCTCCAGCTCCCATAGCTTCCACTTGATCCATGTCTGTGACCAATCGACTCCTGTCTATGGTGGTATTTGTAGCAATCACTCCATCTATACCCGTCTCCTTCACTATCTCAATGATATCATCTAGCTGACCTTCAGTAAGGTCCGGGGCAATTTTCAGCAAAATAGGTTTTGGATTGTCTTTTTTATCATTGGCAGATTTTACAGCAGAAAGTAATTTTTTCAAAGGTTCTTTCTCTTGCAAATCCCTTAGGTTTGGTGTATTGGGAGAGCTGACATTCACCACAAAATAATCTACATATGGGTGCAATGCCTCAAGACAAATCAAGTAATCGTCTACGGCTTGCTCATTTGGTGTTATTTTATTCTTGCCAATATTTCCCCCTACGATTACATCTGATTTTCTATTTCGCAACCTTTGTACAGCCTCTTCTACTCCACCATTATTAAAGCCCATTCTATTGATGATTGCTTGATCATGCGGCAGCCTGAACATCCTTGGTTTAGGATTTCCTTCTTGAGGCTTTGGTGTCAAGGTACCTATTTCAATAAATCCAAAGCCCAAAAGTGACATCTCATCTATCACTTTGGCATCCTTATCAAAACCTGCTGCCAAGCCTATCGGATTTTTGAATTTCAATCCAAAAACCACACGCTCCAGTGACCTGTCTTCTAGACCAAATTGACTTTTCACGATTGGTTTGATAATGGGAAGGTTGAATAGTCTTTTGATCCACGCAAAAGTAAAATAGTGTGCAGACTCTGGATTCCTCTTAAAAAGGATAGGTTTTATAATAGCTTTATACACGGCGTGGGGTTTTGATTTCAGTGCGCTAAATTACAGCAAATATGAGTTTTTGCGAAGAAAAAATGTGATAATGAAAGATACCCTATTCTTAGTCAAACAAATATATTCAATATATAGCTTTGCTGTTCACATCATAGCACCTGCGCAGGTTCCTTCTATTTGAAAAACCTAGCTTAATTGTCTTCGTACAAATCAACAAACAAACTTCTATACTCATGAAGAATTCTATCTTTTTATTTTGTCTACTTTTCCTTTGTGGTACTTCGATACAAGCACAGCAGCATTTAATCGGAGTCCATCTCAATGGTGGCTTTGCCACAGGAACTCTTCAAAATGATACAAACGGACTTTTTGTACCTGCTATCGGTGCGCAAGGGCTGTTCAAATTATCAACCACCCCTATATATCTTGGCGGGGAATTTGGCTATGGCAGGTATGGTACCAATATGACTAGAAGCAATACAGTCATCAACGGAACCGAGCAGCGATTTCGAATCAGGCGAAATAATAATGTAGCAACGCTTACTGGATTGATGAGAATCATGCCAGAAACTAGTCTTGGAATCAGGCCATTTGTTGAGGCACAGTTGGGAGGAATTCATACCTACACAAGGTCAAGAGTACGAGAAAATAGACTCAGTGACCCCTTATCATCTGGCACTGAGGTTTACGATTGGGCCTTACTGTATCAATTAGGAGGTGGTGTAATGATCCCATTGAACGAAAGTAAAGAGACTTTTCTAGAACTTCGTGTAAGTTATGTCAACTCTGGGGAAATGAATCTCCTCACTAAACAAGATGCTTCATACAATGATCAAGGACAAGTTACTCTTACAACTAGACGAGTACCCTTTGAAATGATACAGCCCAGTCTAGCTATCAAATTCAACTTTTAGAGATCCAATTCATTTTCTTGGATGAAATTCATTGAGAACCTGTCTTAAATAGTCTCTATCCAAATGGGTGTAAATCTCTGTCGTAGTGATACTTTCATGTCCTAGCATTTCTTGTACGGCCCTCAAGTCCGCACCCCCTTCTATCAAATGTGTAGCAAAACTATGCCTGAAGGTGTGTGGACTCACATTTTTGACAATCCCTGCAATTTCTACCTGTTTTTTGATGATCAAAAAAATCATCACCCTTGTAAGTTTCTTACCTCTTCTATTCAAAAAGACAACTTCCTCATGGCCTTTGGCAATGGATTGATTTTTTCTAATCTCATTCAAATATATTTTCAAATATTTAATCGCATCCGAGCCAATGGGTACAAGTCTTTCTTTGTTACCTTTTCCAATCACCCTTAGAAAACCTATGTCAAAATACACATTTCCGATTTTCAAATCAACCAACTCCGACACCCTCAAGCCTGAACTATAGAGCATCTCTAGCATAGCTCTATTCCTATGGCCTTCAGGTTGTCCGAGCTCAATGCTTTCTAGTATGACATTGATCTCTTCATAACTCAATGTGTCTGGTAACTTCCTGCCAAGCTTGGGTGTCTCGAGTAGTTGAGCAGGGTCTTCAGTGATCAGATCCTCATACATCAAAAAACGATAAAAAGCCTTGATCCCTGAAATTATCCTTGATTGTGAATAAGCAGAAATCTCTAAACTAGCCAAATCATTGACAAAACTTCTCAAGTGCTCAAGCTTAACTTCTAGTGGCGAGATAGCGGGGAATCGCTGCTCCATGTATGCCCTAAGCTTAGAAATATCTTGCTGATAAGCAATGATTGAATTTTTGCTCAAAGACCTTTCTAGCTTCAAGTAGTGTTGGAATTGCTTTTGGTATGAAGTCCAAGTGGACATATGGTACAATGGATTAGTGTAAGTTTCGGCTAAGGGAAAATAGAATGATACATCACATGCTTCAAAATAAGACAAAATTTGCCCTCAATTTCTCATATACAAAATTATAAGTATTCCATTCCCAATCAATAAAGAAAACGAATCTCATTTTTTTCAATTTGATAAAAGTAAAGCTGTAAGTCCAACACATAAATATATATAATACTTAAAATGACCGGATTCATTAAGCGACTATTCTGATCATAATAGCTGATTTATGGTTTTATAAGATATCAAAAGTTAGCTTAGTAAATGAAATCGACAAAATAAGCTCAAAGAGATTTTCTCTTTGTCATTTGACACGCTTGATTGTCCTTAAGTTGAAAAATTTGATTTAGCCCCCTGAAGCATTAGTTAAACACAAAAAAGCAACCCTAAGATTTTTAGCGCCTAAACCTTATGTATTTAAAAGCATTAAGAATAACTTTGTAGCGCATTGCGTACCACTAACCATTATACCATTTTGAAAATCATCGTCATAAACGGCCCCAACCTCAATCTATTGGGGAAACGGGAACCTGAGATCTACGGAAACCAATCTTTTGAAGAATATTTCGAAACACTAAAGGCAAAGTATCCATCCATCGAGCTCTTTTATTTCCAAAGCAATATCGAAGGTGAAATCATTGACAAAATCCATGAAGTAGGATTCTCCTATGATGCAATCCTACTAAATGCTGGCGGATATACGCATACTTCTGTAGCCATCTCAGATGCTATTGCAGGTGTGACCACACCCACTCTAGAAGTCCATATCTCCAATATTTACAAAAGAGAAGAGTTTCGCCATAAAAGTATTATCTCCAAATCCTGTATAGGCATGATTTCCGGATTGGGACTTAAAGGATACGAACTTGGCATACAATACTTCATCACAACCTAATCAAACCTATGATCACTACATTTTCTCCAGGGCCTTCGAAGGTCTATGATAACCTTGAAGGATACCTTAATGATGCATTTCAAAGCGGAATCATGAGCGCTAGCCATCGAAGCGCTGTCTTTATGAATCTTTATAAAGAGACAGAAACATTGATGAAAGAGAAGCTACACATGCCAGAAGATTACAAGTTATTGTTCACTTCTTCGTCCACAGAAAATTGGGAAATCATTACTCAATCCATTGTGGAGCAGGCAAGCTTTCACATATACTCTGGTTCTTTTGGTAAGAAATGGTATGAATATGCTAAACATATCAATGCAACTACTGGACAGTTAAAGATCGATGCCAATGAGACGGTGGATTTAGCGTCACTTCAAGTAGGGCAAGAATTCGACATTATAGGTGTTACCCAAAACGAAACCTCGAATGCTACTCAAGTTAGCATAGATACCATCAGATCTATTGGCGAAAAATTTCCAGAAAAAATGATCGCCGTAGATACAACATCCTCCATGGGCGGAATTTACTTGGATTTTTCGGTAGCGGATATATGGTATGCATCGGTGCAAAAGTGCTTTGGTCTTCCAGCAGGATTGGGGATATTGATCCTATCGCCGAAGGCCATAGCCAAAACCAAGTCAAAAGGAGAACACGGGAGATACAATAGCCTTAACTTCATGCTGGAGAATGCAGAAATATATCAAACACATTACACACCAAACGTCTTAGGTATCTATCTGCTCAACAGGGTATTGAAAGACCTACCTGAGATCCAACATGTGGATAGTGTAATCAGAAAGCGCATGCAAAAACTGGAATATACAGTGGCAATGACCTCAAAACTTCAACTTCTTATCAATAACGAAGCCGCAAGAAGTTCTACAGTACTCGCAATCTCAGGCTCAGAGTCATTTGTCACTGAAATAAAACAAAGTGCTACAAAAGCAAACATGCAGCTCGGTGGTGGATATGGTCCCTTGAAAGCATCTAGCTTCAGAATTGCTAACTTTCCTGCCATCACAGATGAAGAATTTGAAAAACTTATTGAATTTCTAAAACAATACTAAACCAAATGGGCACCTTCGACTTCAAAGAAGTATTATCAGTTACACTCATCTTGTTTTCGGTGATTGATATATTGGGATCTATCCCGATCGTGATCAATCTACGTCAAAAAGTGGGTCATATTGAATCAGAAAAGGCCACGCTGGCTGCTGGCGTATTGATGATTCTTTTTTTATTTCTGGGAAAGTCGATTTTGAATCTATTTGGAATTGGTGTTGAAGACTTTGCAATCGCTGGTGCATTGATCATCTTTGCTTTAGGTGCGGAAATGATCCTGGGAATAGAGCTTTTCAAGCCTGACCCAGACGCCAGTGGTGGTGCTTCCATCGTGCCAATAGCTTTCCCTCTTATCGCGGGCGCTGGTACTTTGACGACCATTCTTACTCTGAAGGCCGAATTTGAGCAGATCAACATAGGCATAGGTATCATTATCAACTTGATCATCGTGTATATAGTGCTCAAAAGCACCTCTTGGCTAGAAAGAAAACTTGGTAAAACTGGGCTTGATGTGTTAAGAAGGATCTTTGGAATCATCTTGCTTTCTATCGCCATCAAGATTTTCAAAAGTGCAATGTCTACTGGGGGATTGGTTTAGGTTTGCTGAAATACTAATCTAAGACTAATAAAAACCAGCAAATAATTTTAGTTCGAAACTTATGGAAAATCAATCACTAATTGGCTCTTAATTTCTTACCTAAAGTAGACACAGAGTAAACACAGAGTTTACTTTGTGTCTATTTTATAATTGTGATTTCGGCACAAATTGAGATTAACCAGTTAGAATCGAACAGGTATGGGTTAAAACCAAATTCTCAAAACCTTATACCTCCTCGATAAGCAAAACAGAAAATGGTTAATAATGATGTAGTTAAAAACTAAAATTGGATATTAATATCAATTCTAAATTAAACTGATAACTAATTTTCAAAGTTTAAATGCAAAAATGAAACTTTAGAAAAAACTGATTATACACCTTAATCAATATTTGCTTGAATAGGTTAATCATGATTCACTATTTGATTTGTGGAGGAGTCGCTTGCTCGATATAGGCAATTCCCTCATGATTTTCTATTATTTTCACACAATGGGTATTTGAAAATGTATGCATAAATGCATGGTGAGTTGTCAAAACTGCATCTTGAAGATCCTGATCATTTTCTAAATCTGAAATTTCCAACCCAACTTCTTTACACTCCTTTTTAGATATATGCCTAGCATGAGATTTTTGTATACTATGATTTGAAAAAGTATCTACAATATTTTTAACCCTCTTCATATCTCCGTCACACATGTTATTTTCAAGCCAATCAGAAACCATTTTTTCAGACCATTCGATAGCCTGTTTACAGGCACCCAAAAAAGTAGGATGATATTTCCCAATAATAACTTGCCATAATGATGCTGAATGAGGATTTTGTCTAATATCTTCTTTAGCTTGTTCAAACTCATTCAAAACAGCTTGGCAAGCCAAACCTCCCATTTGAGGATCAATAGGTCCTAAATTTGAATGTTTACCCATTACAATTTCTTTGGAAGCAAAAGCTATCATTGTTCCAGCAGACATTGATATTTGAGGAACTATCACCCTAATATCCTTATCATACATAGAATAAAGATAATCAACTAGCGACTCCGTTGCCGCAATATCTCCTCCTGGTGTATGTAGAATTAAATCTAACCCTTGAGATCTATCAAGTTTATTAATACCTAACATAAAGCCTGACTTATCCTTATCTCCTACTGCCGTTCCAGGAGCTTTTGGTTTTTGAAGCCAACCTGAATAATAGGCAATCGTATTTCTACCAGTTATTTCAGATACTTTCTTTAAGTACTTTCGCCTGACTGTATCTAATGGATTAACATTAGGGTTATTTTGTCGAGCTTGTTGAATTTCTACTATAACTTCATTCCAATTTGGCATACTTAAAAATCTTTAATTAAAGTTGTTTCTCCTAAAGTTGGGATTGGTACATAGTTATCGTCATACATTGTTAATTTTTGAAAAAAATCACCATCTTTTGTCCATTCAGATTCGACGACAACAGAATTTTTTGAAGATTCGACGATCATTTTGTAATCATCTTCAAAATTTTGACTTACAGATTTATTTTCTTTGATCTTCATATTTCAAATATACATTTTTTTTACATATTCATTTCATTTATAACTCTCGAAGTGGTAATAGCTACCAACTCCAGAATTCCAGAAACCCGTATAATTTAAAACTACTAACTAAATGATTTTTAAATAAAACTTTCACTAATCTGCTTTGATAACTTATACGAGATTTAACTCTGAAGTACCACTCTTAGTTTACTTCCCCTTCTTCATATTGCTCCAAACATCGAGACAGGGCATTACCCTCAAGATGTACACATTCACAAAATAGATAACCAGCAGTTTCATTTTCTGTACCTGCAAATTGAGATTTACAATCAGTCAAGGAGTTTCTCGGCATGATTTCAAATAGATTAGTGAAAATATATACTACCAATACTATAACTACTAAACTCCCAAAGAAAAATCTCAAGGGAAACTTCTTATCCATTTTTGACAGCTTCAAATCCAGATCATTTGACTTGGAAAAAATCCATTTGAATTGATCAAAATGGTAGCAAATCAAATATAAAGTTGCCAATACCATAAGCGTGGAAGAAACCAAGGACCCTTCAAACCGCACAGCTAGAGACAATATCCAGATATTGAAAATAATACTCATATATAGAAGCGCACCTGCCAAAACTGTCCTTGGAATTAGCAACATTACAGCTGCAAGCACTTGAGCTATACCAATAAAGGTGTAATAATAACCAGTATGAAACAAAGCATCCAGATAGGACCCCATTGGATGAATATCAGAAAGCCCACTTGCAAATCGCTCACCCATGATTTTGACCATACCAGCTATTAGGAAACCGACTGCTAAGCTTAGCCTACAGAACAAATAGAAACACCGATGCCAAAAATTTGATCTTATAGCTTGGTGAATGCTTTCAAGCTTAATGAATACACTTGTCATATCACTTAGTTTGAGTCAACTCAATTCCAATGCCCGGTAATCGCAAATGCTAATACTGCAAAACCCCACAACATCACCCCATAAACAATTGCAGATAGCAGGAAAGCAAACATTCTCTTTACTCCTTCTCTAAACCATATGAAAGTCATATTATAAAAAAAGATCGCACCCAAACCACCACCAATAGGAATAATTATGAGCGGATAAAGCATCCACATTTCAAACGTTTCTTCTTTTGTCAAAATAATGAAACATAGATACAATATAGGAATAATGGCTCCGATAGAAGTAGCTTTCAATAATGTATTTGTAGAGAGCTTGATGGCATTTTCTTGTGTTTTCATGATGTTAAAGTACTTTGAATTACAAAGTAAATTTTTAATTTTTTTACCCTTTATGTTCTTTGATCAAATATTCCAGATAATTCAAATGTTCCAGAAAAGCTTGCCTTCCCTTTACAGTTGCCCAATAATTCGTTTTAGGCTTCCTGCCCACAAAAGATTTTTCTACCATAATATATTCCAGCCTTTCCAAAGTCCGCAAGTGAGTAGAAAGGTTGCCATCACTTACTTCCATCATTTCTTTGAAACCATTGAAATCAGACTGCTCATTAGCCATCAGAATCGACATTACTTGTAGTCTGATTATGTTTTCGAATGCTTTGTCGTAAGTCCCCTTCACATCAACGCTCGTATCTGTAATACATCATTCCTCCATAAACAATATGAAGCACTCCAAATCCCAAAGCCCAAAATACAAGTCCAAATTCAGGGAAAAATGCAGCAAATAGTCCGCAGATCAACTGATAAATACCCAAATGTTTGATTTCATTCATCGTGAAATGCCCAGCGCTAATCAAACCTAATCCATAAAAAATCAAAGTAGCTGAAGGTATCAAATTATACTGACCCACATGTAACAATGCCAGAGCAAATAGACCACCACTGATTACTGGTAAGAATAGGGCTTGCATGAACCTTCTACTTGCAGGAGCCCAAAACTTCAGGGATTCCTTTCGGCTTTTTTTCTGACTCATCCAACCGGCAGTAGCCACTGCCAAGATCAAAACAACCATGGCTAATATTAAACTCTTCCATATCAATCCTTGAGAGATAGGCTGCTGATTTGAGGAAAAAGGAGATAGCCAAAAGTAAAAAATCCCTACCCCGATCAAGGCATATATACCAGCCAAAATCCCTGAGACACCGCTCAAAGACAAAAACCGGCTACTTCGCTCCATCATTAACCTAATTTCAGACAATGCTCTTTCAGGATTTTCCATATATTAAAGTACTTTGAAATACAAAGTAAAATTAAAATTATTGATATTCAAAAAACATTTTTCTCAATTGACAATTCTTAACAAATGGGATTCATTTTTAGATTATGGTGTAGAAAAAGAAGCCATTTTACTTTTTCCGCTCAATGGTATATCTCACAAGCCCTTCCAAGGACTTCTTATATTCAGATTCAGGAAAATCATTAAGTATCTGAAGCGCATCCTCAAAATAAGAAGTCATAACCTTGGTGGCATATTCAAGACCTCCTGATTGCTTCACAAAATCTATCACTTGATTGACTGCTTTTTTATCTTCATTTCTATTTCTAATCAAATAAATGATCTTTTTCTTATCTAACCAAGAGGCATTATTCAAGGCATAAATCAAAGGCAAAGTCATCTTCTTTTCTTTGATATCAATACCAAGTGGCTTGCCGATCTCATCCTCACCGTAGTCAAAAAGATCATCTTTGATTTGAAAAGCCATTCCAATTTTCTCACCAAAAACACGCATTTTTTCTACATGATCTTGACTTGCACCCGAAGTAGCTGCTCCCACTTCACAACACGAAGCAATCAAACTGGCTGTTTTCTGACGAATGATTTGATAATATACTTCTTCTGTGATGTCTAGCTTTCTAGCTTTGGCTATCTGTAAAAGTTCTCCCTCGGACATTTCTCTGACGGCATGTGAGACAATTCGAAGTAAGTCAAAATCTCCATTGTCTACACTCAATAACAAACCTCTCGAAAGTAAATAATCACCTACGAGTACTGCGATTTTATTTTTCCACAAAGCATTAACTGAAAAAAACCCCCTTCGGTAGTTGGCATCATCTACCACATCATCATGTACCAATGTAGCGGTATGCAGTAATTCAATCAAGGCAGCACCTCTGTAAGAAGACTCTGAGATCTGCCCACACACACCAGCAGTCAGAAAAACAAACATAGGACGCATTTGTTTTCCTTTGCGCTTGACAATGTAATTGGTAATGTGGTCGAGTAGCTTGACCTTACTTTTCATAAAGTCTCGAAACTTCTTCTCGAATTCCACCATTTCGGTGGCAATTGGCGCTTGTATTTGCTTTAGGTCAGGCTTCATGTATATAAGATGATGCAATAATACGATCTATTCTATCTTAGACAAAACCGTCACTTCAAATATTACTCGTAAGGTATAGAATAGTACTACTTTGATCATATTTTTGATAAACGGACATCCAAAATCTAACCTTATCTCTCAGAAATTGATTTCAATTTTCTAGATTTTCTTCATGAACAGCTTCAAATAATTCATATCTTTAAAATATCCATTTATGGATTAAAAGAAAAATTAGAATTAATGGCAATTCAAATAGTACGTCATTGATTTTGAAGTTTTCGTGAAGATTGCATCCTCTGAGGCAAATGGAAGGAAGTACGTATACTTGTTCACTGCCCAGATTTGAGTAATTTTGTATCTTTGATTTTTATCTAAATAACCGACTACCTTGACTGACGACTATATCAAAAAAAAATATGAGCCAATTCTTCCTCAAAAGGATGAATGGCCTGTCATGAAATTGAGTAAAAGCAGAAAAGAGTTCGTGAAGAAAGTAGCTGAGGCTGCCAAAAATAGAATTCTTGAATTCACTGGAGGGAAAGTTGAGGTTCTCAAAGAAGAATTAGAAACTACTCATTACCGAGAAAAGCTGCGTATCAAGCAAAACCCTTGGGCTGTGGATCCAGAAGATGATTATGACTTTTGGAATGGTGTAAAATCGTCCTTGGTACAACTGAGTGCAGACAATTCACTGACTAAGGTCCAAAGAAAGAAGAAATATATAGACATTCTTGATCAGATCACTCTAAGATACGCAGAGGAAATCGCTAGTACATTCAAGCATACACACTACAAAGTTACGCGATCCATTGTCACGACAGGTTTTGCGAGATTGCTCAATGCTGCAAGAGTGAAAGGGTTCAAGAGGCTTTTCAGTAACCAATACACCCTTCAGGATAAAATTCAGATCATAGGAGAGACCAAACATCTAAGAGATCTTGCTTCAAAGGGTACCATAATCATGGTTCCTACCCACTTTTCCAACCTTGACTCCATACTAATCGGCTGGATTATATCTGTATTGGGCTTACCTCCATTTATTTATGGAGCAGGACTTAATCTTTTCAACATAGAAATATTTGCCTACTTTATGAATGCTCTCGGAGCTTATAAGGTAGATAGAAGGAAAAAAAATCTAGTCTACATAGAAACTTTAAAAACTTATAGCTCAGAGGCTATTCAATTTGGAGTTCATAGCTTGTTTTTCCCAGGAGGCACTCGGTCTCGAAGTGGAAAAATTGAATCTAAGTTGAAACTCGGACTACTAAGCACTGCCGTTGAGGCACAAAGAGCAAACTACCAAAAAGGCATCAATGACGTTTCTGGCAAGATATTTATAGTTCCAGTTACTATCAACTATCATTTTGTCTTAGAAGCACCAAGCCTTATCAAAGAGCATTTGAGCATCACTGGACAAGAACGCTACTATCAAGAGTCAGATGAATTTTCGACGTCGCTGAAAATCTCCAAGTTCCTCCTGAAATTCTTCACCAAAGGATCAGATATCTCTGTCTCTGTAGGCAAACCCATGGACGTATTGGGTCACTATGTAGATCAAAATGGAAACAGCATGGATAAAAATGGAAGGATCATCGACACGAGAGATTATTTCATTTCTGATGGTAACATTACTGTAGATACTCAGAGAGAGGAAGAGTACACCAATAGGTTGGGAAATAGAATAGTTCAGGAATTCCATATTATCAATAGAGTCTTCAGTTCTCATCTTGTAGCATTTACTGCATTCCAAATGATCAAGAGAGAAAATAAAAAAATGGATCTATTCAACCTCTTGAGATTACCGGAAGAAGATCTATCTATCCCATATGCTTCTTTCAAAGCAGAATGTAAGCGGGTGTTAGAAAGAATATTTGAGCTCAGAGATAAAGGCAAAGTTCATATTGCTCCACATTTGAGAAGAGAAATAGATCAGATCATCACGCATGGTTTAGAAAATGTAGGGATGTATCATGCTAAAAGACCACTTTTAAAAGACAAAAACGGAAATATTATCACTGAAGATTTGAACTTACTTTATTATTATCATAACAGACTAGACGGCTATGATCTCGAAAAACTCTTTTAAATCCAAATCTATAGGAGTAGTGGGACTAGGCAGCTTTGGTACTGCAATAGCAAGTCTTTTGTCAGAAAAAAATCATGTCATAGCTTATGCCCGAAGGGCTGAGCTAGTCGACGAGATCAATTCAAACCACAGTATAGATGGGGTAGCCATCAATCCTAATATTCAAGCTACGCAAGACCCTGAATTTCTGTGTAAAGCTTGTGATGTGATTTTTTTCATGGTCCCTTCTAGTGCATTTATTGATGTAACCAGGCTGTTTTCCCCGTTCCTTTACCCCTACCACATGATCATTCATGGTACCAAAGGTCTTTGTCTTAACCTTCCCGAAGGAAAGTCACAAGAGGACATGAAGGTGATACGCAGAGAGAACATCCTGACGATGTCAGAGGTGATTTTAAAAGAAACAGTCGTCGTGCGAGTTGGCTGCTTGGCTGGCCCAAACCTTGCCAAAGAGCTGGCTGGAGGATTGCCTGCCGCTACTGTGGTCTCCAGTAAATTCAATGAAGTCATCCTTCAAGGTCAGAATTTACTTAGGTCTGAAAAATTTCAAGTCTACGGGAATTCTGACATCATTGGAGTGGAGCTTAGTGGTGTATTGAAAAACATTATCGCAATCGCATCTGGAGCACTTGCTGGACTTGGTTTGGGAGAGAACGCCAAAGGTCTTTTAATTTCCAGAGGCATGGTGGAGCTGATTTATATGGGCAATGCGTTAGGAGGAAGTCTTAAGTCATTCATTGGCCTTGCGGGAATTGGGGATTTGGTGACTACTTGCAACTCCACGCTTTCCAGAAATTATACTGTCGGCTACCGCCTAGCTAAAGGAGAAACGCTCGCTGAAATACAGACCACTATGGAAGAAGTAGCTGAAGGGATCAACACAGTTAGGTTGATGAAGAATTTCATGGAAAGTACTGGAACACGAGCACCTATCACTGAAAATCTTTACAAGGTACTATTTGGAGATCTAAAAATTGAAGAAGCAGTACAATACCTGATGAAATATCCATTCAGCGTTGATGTAGATTTCCTATAGAATATTTATAGCAGACTATTGCTGATACCTGATGTGAATATGCACCTATACCTAGAGGAGGTGTTTTATGCCAATTAAAATTAGCTTCCAGATCAATTCCAGAAAAACGGAAAAAGTTATCCCTTAATAACTTGTCCACCTGGGCGGATCAAATATCTATCAATAGCTAAATCTTGAAGGTATCTCAAATGATTTGCTCAATGGCATCTTGGTGGTAATATCAGATAGATTATGTACATCTATTAGGAAATTTTCAGATTTATAAGCTATTTGGTATTTAATCTAAAGGTTAAATTCAGTTGAAAAGCCCAAGTTCGCTTAAAAGAGGTATCCAAAAATGGGACTTAGTATTCTTGATCATCAATTCGGTCATAGGAGCTGGCATATTTGCGCTTCCTGCGAAAGTTTATAATATCTCGGGTGTGTATTCCATCGCTGCTTTTGGTGTGTGTGCCTTGGTGATGATGATGCTTATTCTTGTGTTTGCTGAGGTCAGTTCCAGATTTGATCGGACTGGAGGCCCCTATCTTTATACGCATCAAGCCTTCGGCCCTATCCCTGCATTCATCATTGGTTGGCTACTCATGCTCACTCGGCTGTTTAGCTATGCTACATTGATCAACTTACTTATCGTATACCTGGCATTTTTTTCAGAGATCTTTCAAAATGAATATATCCGAATCTTCTTAATTTTTTTGATCACTACTTTCATTACTTATTTCAACTGGATTGGGGTAAAAAACACTGCTCGTGTAAGCAATTTTTTGACCATCGCCAAACTATTCCCCTTAGCTGTATTTATCGTTGTTGGCTTATTTTTTTTAGATATTAATAATTTTCAGCAAAATGACCTGCCGAGCTTATCAGAATTTTCAGCTTCATCATTATTACTGATTTTTGCATTTGGAGGGTTTGAAGCTAGTCTTGTGAATAGTGGAGAAATTGTAAACCCTAAAAAAAACTTACCTTTTGGCTTGATCACAGCATCATTGGTGATAACTGGCTTTTACATCTTGATTCAAATCGTCTCTATAGGGACATTACCTGATTTGGCCAATTCAAGCTACCCTATAGCCGAAGCTGCAAGTGAATTTATGGGGTGGTGGGGTGGTATGTTTATCACTATCGGTGCAGTTATTTCTATCATTGGCACACTCAATGTACAAATACTCAGTGGGTCAAGACTACCCTTTGCTCTAAGTGAGGAAAATCAGCTTCCTGAAATTTTCAAAAAAATCCACCCAAGATTTGCTACTCCATGGGTATCTATTCTTGTATTTGCAAGCCTTGTAGCTATTGTAGCTACCTTCTGGGGCTTTATGAACTCTCTTGCCATATCGGTCATAGCTAGACTACTACTGTACGCAATGGTATGTGCGAGCCTTATCAAATTACGAAGTTCTGAACCAACAAGCAAAAATTTTTTCAAAGTGCCTTATGGTAACCATATCGCTATATTGGGAATACTTGCCACAGTTTGGCTACTGTCAGGCACACATATCGATGAGATCCTTGATACTGTTTATTGGACAGGTGCAGGCGTCGTAATTTATGCCATTCATGCTTTTACCAAGACCGAAAACTAAAGTGTATCTACTTCTCTTTTCCCCAAAATATGTGACACAATATGCTCGGCATGGACAATCGAATTCTCAATAAAAAACTCTCTGGTATTCAATCCACCGCAAACAACTCCAGCCAAGTACACCCCAGGAATATTTGATTCTTGGTTGGTCTGATCATAGCAAGGCTGTCGTTTTTCGTCTATACTCAAGGTCACACCAAGCTGATCAAGCAAGGAAAAATTGGGAACATAGCCAGTCATGGCCAAAACAAAATCGTTCTCGATGGTAACATCTCCTTCTGGAGTCTCAATTACCACCTCATTTTCCCTAATTTCTTTTACCAAGGAGCTTGTAAAAGCTTTGATACTACCTTCCTTGATCCTATTTTCTATATCTGGTTTGACCCAATACTTCACATTTGGGTCAATCCCCTCTCCTTTGAGAAGCATGGTCACTTCTGCACCTTTGCGCCAAGTCTCAAGCGCTACATCTACGGCTGAGTTTGCACCACCCACGACGAGTACCTTTTGACCAATGTACGGCCAAGGTTCTTTATAATAATGCTTAACCTTTGGAAGATCTTCTCCAGGGACATTCATCAAATTTGGAAGATCATAGAAGCCTGTCGCTAAGATGATGTTTTTTGCTTGATAGATACACTTGGAAGTCTTGATTTCAAAAGCCTGACCTTGGTGATGCATTTTCTCAACTTTTTCATACAGATTAATTTTCAGCTTCCATTTTTCCACTACTCGCCTATAATATTCCAAGGCTTCTGTACGTGTAGGCTTATGCGACACAGACATGAAAGGGACTCCACCCATTTCCAATTTGTCAGAGGTAGAGAAAAAAGTCATGTTCAAAGGGTAGTGATAAAGCGAATTGGTCAACACACCCTTTTCTACAATAACATATCGAAGGCCAGCCTCTTCACAGGCTATCCCACAAGCAATCCCTATAGGGCCTCCGCCGATTATCAAAACATCCAATACTTCCATTTTTTGTAAAATTTCGTGACAAGGTATTTAAACAGCTTTTCACACAAATCTGTTCATTGATTATTGACTAACCAAAAATGATATCTTTTGATCAGAAGCAATATTCTTAATCTGATCAAAGGTACGTTCAATGATTTCTATTTTATCGTCATTTCCCCATAACAACACCGTCGTATTCACCGTACCATAGTAATCATCAATTTTAATGAATTGAGCGGAAAGGTGCCTTTCTTGGTATAAAGTAGCACCAGTATTAGGCAAAAGCTCATCAGGATCCATTTTTTTAGAATGCACTACTTGCATGAGTTCCTCTGGATCAAGCGCATTTTCATCTATGGCTTGTTGTAATTTAGACTTTGCAAGGGTCAATTTGGTCCAAGGCGTATCCAATAGGGCATTGCTGAGGCCGTACAAACCAGGCTCAATTTCTTCAATTCCTTCTTTATAGTTTGAGAAATAAAACATAGATTGGCCATCCCCTAACAAAATATTGAAGCCTTCATAATTATCTTTATCTAAGTCTACCTGTTTCAAGAAATCTGAGGGTGAAGTATCTCCCTCTAGAAAATCTTTGACCAAGTCCCCTCTGGTTTTTGGGTTCTCTTTTGGATTCTTTAGATCTCTGTAGTTTGTCAAAGCTGCAAATCTACCATGAGGGTGAACACCCATCCAAGTACCTCCAGCTTTGAGGTCTTTTCCTGCATAGAAGCCACTTTCCCACTTTTGGAGTGGGGCTGAAGGTCTTTGAAAAAACTCATCCCTATTTGCCACAAGGATGAGTTTGTACTTTGGATGGTTTTTCCAGTTGAAGGTGATCAAGCACATAAGGCGAAAGTAGTACAAAAGTTTTACTTAACTTTTACGCCTTGGCTTTTTTGAGTTTTGGATAGTCCGTATAACCTTTTTCTCCAGGAGTGTAAAAGGTAGCATCGTCCCATTCCGCAAGCGGTGCATCCTGCTCAAACCTCTCTACCAAATCTGGGTTGGAAATAAATAGCTTTCCATATGCCACCGCATCTGCTAGTCCTTCAAGTATGTATTGATTTCCTTTTTCTTGATCAAAATTGGCATTGATGATCAATACCCCTTTGTACATTGGTCTGTACCTGTGGGCAATTTTTTCTACTGCATGTGGAACATCAGAGACATCATTGAAAGGCTCTGAAAGGTGAAGATATGCCAGATTATAATCATTCAACTTCTCTATGATGTAGTCAAATGTAGGTATAGTCTCCTCATCTAATGTCATTCCAAATATATTGTGTAAAGATGGATTCAATCTCAGTCCAATTTTCTCCTCTGGCATTACTTCTTTGATTGCGTCTATCACTTCAAAGAGTATTTTCGCCCTATTTTCCTTGCTCCCTCCATATTCGTCCATCCTGATATTGGATGTCCTACTAAAAAACTGATGAAGTAAGTATCCATTTGAAGAATGTATTTCTACTCCATCAAAGCCTGCTTCCATGGCATTTTTTGCCGCATTCTTGTAGTCAAGAATGGTTTGCTTGATTTCATCAAGACTCATTTCTTTTGGGGTTACAGTCTCTTTGAATCCACTAGGTGTAAATGACTTTGAGTATGGGTTGATAGCAGAAGGTGCATGAGGCAATTCTCCATTGTGAAAATCAGGGTGTGACATTCTTCCAACATGCCAAAGCTGAAGAAAAATCTTTCCCCCTTCTTCATGCACCGCTTTGGTGACAGCTTTCCAGCCTTCCACTTGTACTTTAGAATAAATCCCTGGCGTATTGATGTAGCCTACAGCTTTGGTAGAGATTTGCGACCCTTCAGCTATAATCAATCCAGCCGAAGCTCTTTGCCTATAATATTCTACATGTATATCAAAAGGCACCTTATCTGGATTGGCCGCTCTACTCCGTGTCATTGGCGCCATCACTACCCTATTATTAAGTTCAATTTCTCCAATTTTCAATTTTTGCAATAGTGGTTGCTTGCTCATGGTGATTAATTTTTTGTTGGTTAAAAATTCAATGTATATACAACTATAAGCGTGCAAGTATTGTTCCACAGCTGGATTTTTGAAAACTATATTTGATTCAATTAGATATTATTATCATCATCCTTCTTGTATACTAGCTTAGGGCGAAGTTTTTTTTCTGAATAAAAGAATGTCTCTAACTCATTGAAACCTACTTTTTATTTCCAAACTAACATAGGCCACTTTTTAGTACGAAAAAAATCGTATGAATATTTGTAATACGATTTTCTTCGTATACCTTTGTACGAAAGTCATCGTAATATTGGAATATGAAAATCAAACCCACAGAATCTGAATTGGAAATCCTTCAAATTATCTGGCAAAAAGGTGAGGCCAGTGTCAGGGAAGTTCACGAGCAGTTAGCTGAAAGTAAGGATACAGGCTATACTACTACCCTAAAGCAAATGCAAATCATGCACACTAAAGGCTTACTTGTTCGAAATGAAGAAAGTAGAACACACATTTACAGTGCGGGGATAGATGAACAAGACACGCAGCGTCACCTATTGCGGAATTTCGTCTCTACTACTTTCGGGGGATCTTCAAAAAATCTTGTAATGCAAGCCTTAGGGCAAGGTACTCCATCTAAAGAGGAGTTGACAGAAATTCGAGCATTTTTGGATCAATTAGAAAATAAGAAATCATGAATTGGATCAATGAACTTCTTCCTCCAGCCTATTTGTATGCGATTGGGTGGATGCTTATTCATGCTATTTGGCAAGTTGCAGGCATTGGACTTGTATTATGGTTCTTGCTAAGGTATAGCTCCCAAAAATCATCAGCTTACAAATATAATCTCGGAATATCATCCTTGTTGCTGATGCTTGTAATAAGCTTTTTCACTTTTGGCTACTATCTTGACCTGGACTCACAATCCTTTGAGCATTCAATGGTAAATACCACACAATATATCTCAGCAGACACTTCAGATTTGAAAGCAGAACTAATAAGCTATGTGAACGAGGAGCCTTCGTCAAGATATTGGTTGGTTAGTCTGTTAGAGCACATTGAGAGGAACATTCCCATTTTAGTCAATATTTGGATGATAGGAGTGGTTCTATTTATGATCAAGTTTGCTAGCGCAATGGCTGACTTAAAAACACTCCGATCAAGACCTTCGAAGCCCATTGCTCACAAATGGGAAAATAAGGTCGACGAGTATGTAAAAAAATTGAAAATAGATAGATCAATTCAAATACTTGAAAGCAAATTCATCAGCATACCGCTTACTTATGGGATTTTAAAGCCTATTATTTTGATCCCAACAGGCTTGCTTTTTCAGCTGAACAATGCGCAAGTAGAAGCTATCATCGCACACGAATTGGCCCATATCAAACGCCAGGACTACTTGATCAATCTCCTTCAATCAACGATGGAAATATTCTTTTTCTTTCATCCTGTCTTTTGGTGGATCAATGGCCTCATCCGCACCGAACGAGAGAATGCATGCGATGATATTGCGATACAGCTAGGTGTTGCTCCTAGAGCATTAGCGGAAGCTCTTGTCACTTGTACCAACTATAGTATGGCTGCAAACCCTCAATTGTCTATGGCTGCAACTTCAAGAAAAACGCCAACATTAGATAGAATCAAAAGAATAATGGGATTCAACACCCCTAATAAACCGACCTCCACTTTAAGCAGCCTAACCATGACCATTTCACTAATTTTAAGCACCTCCCTTTTACTTGGAGCACAAGCTATCAAGACCCCTGTAAATGATTTGGATCATTTCCTAACCGAAATCAAATCAGAAATCATTTTAATGGACAACTTCTGGCAGCAGTTTGAAACCAACCCGGAGCTAGACCTCAGTTCCAAAACAGAAGTAATGGCACATACATTAAAAATTACCCCATTAGAATTTGAAGGTGTTGATTTCAGTGATATGCCGATAAAAAATCTAGATCAAAAAATAGGTTTACCAATAGTCAGCTTCGATGCTAAAATCGATACAACGACAAGTATGGTGAGAGTTCAAGAAACAAGTGTCAACCTAAATAAAAACACTTTCGAACCTAGAGTAAGTGCTTTAGCTGGAAATCCAACAGTGAATGTATCATCAAATACCGAAAGTACTACCTCAGTCCGAGGTGCTACTTTAACGCAACAAGCCTTTGGACAAAATTATGCTAGAGTACTAGCTTCATTATCAACCAAAGCCGCTAAGGGGTCTGAATTCCCTAGGACTACAGGTGTACCCACTGCCCGCGGCATTTATAACATAGATACGACTAAATCTTATAAAAAAGAACTCAAAGAAGCCACTAGCCAGCTATCCAATGCCAAAACAGAGGACGAGAGAAACGTAGCTATACAGAAAATAACAGAAATCAGCGAGAAAATTGCTTCTTCTACAAGCCAGCAATGGGTTAAAAATGACTCAGTGATGTTGGAATTCTCTAGACGAAGTGCTGAGGCCATTGGCCCATGGATGGAAGAAAACAGCAAACAAATGGAAGAATGGCAAAATAAGCTGGAACCCATCATGAAATCCTTTAGCGAAAAAATGGAAGGACTAAACGAAAAATTAATGCCACTCAACGATGAACTTCAATCCAATTTCAAAAAATTCGATGAAGAATCAAGGCCATGGATGGAAGAGTTTCAGCTTAAAATAGCAGAATGGCAAAAAGAAAATCAGCCAAAAATTGAGGAGTTCCAGAAAAAAATGGCAGAATGGCAAATAGAATATGCTACTAAAATGAAAGAATTGCAGAAGGAGTTCAAAGAAAAGAAAAACTCCCCAGACAAATAACATCCTCAAGACCCACTATTTCCTAACCACCTCATTTTTGAGAAGACCTGTCAGGTTTCAGTTGACTAGCACTTAGGCTAACTTTAGATACTTAGCCGTCAAACTGATAAAAACCTGACAGGTCTCATTTTACACTAGGCCAATTTGAAATCACTGCTCTAATGCCAGTTGTTTCAATGTATAGGGGAACAATTGGCTTAAAAAGTGTTAGCACTAGGGTAAAATTGCTTTCTCTACTAAGCATTTTTACTATGTTTTACTTACTGCAGAAAGCAATAAATTTTCAGGATAAGTCTTTCATGGTAACCACAGAAATTTCTTTTCTATTCACCTGGATCAATGGCTTCATTGCCGATACAGGAAACTGATACCCATCTTCTCCCAAGGTCCAAAGCAGTGGGGCAAGATTTTGCACAGTTGCTTTACAGCCTTGAATGATAGCTCCCAGATTTCCTGTTTGCTTAGAAAGCTTGGCTTCATTTTCTATTTCAAAAGGTCCATTGAAACCTCTACTTTTCAAAACATCTACAAAACTTCGCCAATCCATAGAATCCCCTAGCCCGAATCCCGGCAAAGTGGCTTCATAATGATGCCTGTCCCAATCATTTTTACTGTATGGAATTCCTGCACTTTCGGCCCATTCCTCTTTCACTTTTTGCATGGGATACATATTGCCCCAATATGGGTCCGAGATATTTCTTGTAGACTTGACATGAATCCTCTTCAAGCGACTCATGTCCGTGTGACGGATCACCTCTACAGGGTCTGTTTGCTGCCAAATATCATGAGAAGGATCATAGATCTCACCATGAGCTTTGCTAGGAATCAGTTCGTACATGATTTTTCTTGCAGCCAATACACCTGTCAGGTTATTGAAAGTCGTACTGTAGCCTGATGATCTCCATCCCTCCATGGGACAATTTTCATACAGCACAGTAACTCCCAGATCCTCGGCGTACTTGATGATCGGTGTAAAAATCCTCTGATATTCCTCTAAATTCTTTTCAAATCCATGCTCTTGAATACCTAGCTCATGATTGTACCCCACGAACGTCCCCACAGTTACATCATTTTCATCTCCTCCAAGTAAATACGCCAATCTGATCAACTTAAGCAAATGATTTTGATTGTGCAGCCTTTGACTTTCATCACCTCCAATAAGGTTGTCAAATGCACCTATTGAAAGTCGAAGTTGAGCAGTATTAAACTGATCAATCAATCTCGAAGCAGTGCCTCGGTCAAAATTATCATAGTCGAGGTGTGTGGCTACAAAGTCATCTCTTGTGCCATCTTTTCTAAACACACATAAGTCCAGTCCCTGCACACCTATGAGTTGAGCTTTGGCAATAACTTCCTCCAAATCCAGCTGATCAAAAGCTGAAGTCATAATCCATATTTGATTGTTCATTTATTTCTATTGTTTCCTAGTTGAATAAAACCCAGAAATTAAATCTCTGAGACTTTATAATTTACTTCGCCCAATTTTATTTATTACAGGCTAATAAGCTAAGAATTTAACGGAAAAATATAAACAAGTATACAAATTTACGAAATCTAATACACTGATAACAATCAATATGAGCGGACTCACTTGGACACTGATTTTGAAAGATCTAGCTAAATAGAAAAAGATAAAAAATGAATCGATATTTAGTAAAACTGTATAAAACCAGCACTAAAATATCTTGCCAAATCAAAAGCAAAATCAATAAATAAGATTATTCGCTTTTTTGCCAGTAACTTCAATTCATTGGCTCAACAGGTTGTTAATGATCAATATCCATAAGTATCCAAATATCAATTTATATCGGAAGTTAGATAAATCGGAATTTTGTAATGTTATTGGCACAGTTCCATATATCCATATCAATAAATTAAGATGAATGTATAAAATTCCCTTGGAGAATGAGTTGCAAAATATAGACTTACAGCTTTCCAATCTATTTAAAACCACACCTCTAGGACACCTTTTATGGAAAACACAAAACAAATCATTTGAAAAATGATTAAACTTGTAAAAAAACCAACTTAAACATGATAAGATCACACAAAAAATTATCTTTTGTTTTGGGCATGTTCTTGGCAGCAGGTTTGGCTTCATGCTCAGAGCCTCAAGCAAGCGATAACGCCCAAGAAAAACCAGCGGGCACGATAGAATCAGAAAAACTAAATTTCACCCTAGATACGCTATACAGTGACTTTGAAAACCCATGGGGCATGACATGGTTACCTGACGGCAGGATGCTTGTAACCGAAAGAAAAGGGGAAATTTTGATTTTCAAGGATGATGCTTTTACTGGTGAAAAACTGACAGGTGTACCCGAAGTTCATGCAGTAAATCAAGCAGGTCTATTGGATATCGCTATCCATCCAGACTATGAAAGCAATGGTTGGATCTACCTTGCATATGCAAAGGATATGAACAATGGAGGTGTATTGACCATTTCTCGAGCGAAGCTTGACGGTAACGCACTTGTTGACCTTGAGGAATTGATTGTAAATATGCCAGAATGGCAAGGCGGAAGACACTTTGGAACTAGAATAGTTTTTGACAAAGATAATTACCTGTACTATGCTAATGGTGATAAAGGAAGCCGTCCCGAAAATGCACAAGAGCTAAATAACTCTCATGGTAAGATTCACAGAATCCATGATGATGGTCGTATCCCATCTGACAACCCCTTTGTAGATGTAGATGGTGCAGTAGCCTCTATCTGGACTTATGGTAACAGAAACCCACAGGGTATGATTTATGATGCTGACAATAACAGACTTTGGTCTGTAGAGCATGGTCCAAAAGGTGGTGACGAGTTAAATTTGATTGAGAAAGGCAAAAACTACGGATGGCCAGAAGTAACTTACGGTATTGACTATGATGGAACAATCATTACAGAAGACACTGAGAAAGAAGGTATGGAATCACCTGTATCATACTGGGTACCTTCCATAGCAACTTGCGGAATGACCTTGGTCACTTCTGACAAGTACCCAAATTGGAAAGGCAATCTACTTGTAGCAGCACTTGCTGGACAACATATCTCTAGGGTAGAGCTTGATGGAACTACCTACGTAGGAGAAGAGAAGTTATTGAATGAGATCGGAAGGGTGAGACAAGTTTCTCAAAGCCCGAACGGTTTTATCTATGCCATCACTGAGGCTACTGGCCTTATGGTGAAGATCATTCCACAGGATTAAATTTCCATTACCCATAATTCAATAGGTCGATTCCATATACTTGATTGGTATATGAAATCGACCTAACTTTTTAACACCTACTCGATTCAACCATTACCCTTCATACCAAAAATCCAGCGGATCTGGAATCGAAAACTCAAAGCCTGTCTTTGTAATTTTATTCGCTGAAATTTCTTTCCAAGCATTTTGTCCAGGTTCTGCATAGGATTGAGGAGGTGCAAAACCCAAGTCTTTGGCATTTTTCTCATAAACTTGACTTCGCATAGGGTGTAAAGGAGCGACTCCATTGAAAACCTCGCCCCAAAGTTCTTTGGTGATGATCCATGTCAGCATGCTCACTGCATCATCCCTATGGATGTAATTCACAGGAGTATCACCTACTACATTGTCCTTTCCTGAAAAATACCTTCCTGGAATTCGGTCTACACCAAGCAATCCACCAAATCTTACAATAGTAAGTGCATAAGTCGCATCATTTTGAAGCAAAGATTCCGCATCAAACAAAGCCTGATTTCCAGTGCTTGACTTGGTCAATGGATCTTCCTCACGGGCTACTTGGTTGAGATCAGGATATACAGAGGTGGCTGATACGTAGATTACCTTTCTGACAGTCCCTCGTTCTATCATAGCTTTGATAAACTTCACCTGTTCGGGATGAAAAGACGGTGCAGCAGATCTTGTCCTAGGAGGCACATTGATGAGTAATACGTCTGCATCAAATAGTTTTTGAAAACCAAGCCCTTCTGGATGCGGGCACAGTTTCAGCAGGACCGTATCTAAGCCCTCTCGCTGAAGCAGGTTTACCTTTTCTTCGGAAGTAGCACTTCCCATCACTTGGTGTCCTTTAGAGATCAAATGGTGTGCAAGTGGCTTCCCTAACCAACCGAATCCAATGATTGAAATTTTCATAGCTATTATTTGTAATGAAAAAACCCTCTTTCGAGGGCTTTGTATTATTTGTCTTTTTTTGGCATTGTTCCGAAAATGTAATCCCATAAAGGTGAACTAACTCCAAATGCAGCATCAGGATCTTTATAGTGATGGACCGCATGATTCACCCATAGAACTTTCAGAAAGTTTTTGGGAGGCTGATATGCGTGAACGATGTAATGAACACCTAAATAGCTCGCATACCCAAACAAGAATCCTGGCAAGAAATATAATGCATAACTTCCCATGATAAAGGTGAAAACAATGTAAAAGATCAATGCATAAAATGCACTTACGAAAGGAGGCATCGCAAGTCTATCTTTGTCTTTTGGATAGTCATGATGTACACCATGCACAGTGTATTGAAGCTTGTCTTTGGCAGGTGTATCAGGCTCCATGTGAAAAAAGTACTTGTGCATCAGATACTCCACGAGTGTGAAAGCTAATAAACCGATCAACATAATTGGAATACCTACTGCTAAACTGATGCTAGTGGTCGTAACTGCATAATAAAATGATACTGTACTGATCACTAGAAACATCATGATTGGAATACTGATGTGAGTCCTTGATATTTTCTCCAAAATAGGATTCTTAAACATCGTGGCAGTCCCATTATTGTCAGGCCTATCCAATCTTCCGATTTTTTTCAATGTGGCGCTCATCTCTTTTTTGTTTTATTCTTTAATTCCAAGGTACAGAACTGTATCTATATAATTTTCTTTACAAATTCGGTGCAAAAGTAACTTGAATGGTTAATATTACGAGTAAATGTCCAAATAGTTGAGAAATAAACTATCAAAAATTACTCAATTCGACTTTTGTCCCCTCAATAGTTTCCTTATAAAAAGCGACATACATCGGAAGAATATTTTCCACATCAAACTCTTTAGCTCTTCTCAGGGCTCTTTCTTTGAATCCCCCCAAATTTTCATCCTTCAGGATTTCTAGTGCTTTCTTTGTCATGTCTGCTACATCTCCTACTTTGCATACATATCCAGTCTCACCATCGATATTCAATTCAGGAATTCCTCCTGCATCAGAAGTCAATATGGGAACCTCACAGGCCATGGCTTCAAGTGCTGCAAGTCCAAAGCTTTCCTTCTCAGAGGGCATCATAAATAAGTCAGCAACCGACAGCACTTCTTCTACAGCTTCTAACTTACCCAAGAACCTGATATCATCACAGGTGCCGAGCTCTCTACAAAGTCTCTCCATCTTGTCTCGCTCTGGACCATCCCCTACTAAAAGCAACTTTGCTGGAATTTGTTTTCTAACAGCATCAAAGACCCTAATGACATCTTCTACCCTCTTTACCTTTCGGAAATTTGAGGTATGAACGATAAGTTTTTCTCCATTAGGACAAATCGCCAATTTGAAATGCTCCTTTTTCTGCTTTTTAAACCTCTCCAAATCAATAAAGTTTGGAATCACGCGAATTTCTCTTTTGATATCAAAATGGTCAAATGTAGCTTTCCTCAAATCCTCCGAAACAGCAGTCACACCATCTGACTGATTGATACTAAAAGTAACCACAGGTTCATAGCTAGGGTCTTTTCCCACCAAGGTAATGTCTGTACCATGCAAGGTTGTAACTACAGGAATGTGAATTTGTTGGGTTTTGAGTATTTGCTTGGCCATGTATGCGGCAGAGGCATGAGGAATGGCATAGTGCACATGGAGCAAATCCAGCTGTTCATACTTGACTACATTCACCATTTTACTTGCCAAAGCGAGTTCATAAGGAGCGTGCTCAAACAATGGATAACTCTTTATATCCACCTCATGATAAAATAGATTTGCGCTAAAAAAATCCAAGCGGGTAGGTTGCCTATACGTTATGAAATGGACCTGATGACCTTCCTTTGCTAATGCTTTGCCAAGCTCTGTGGCTACTACACCGCTACCTCCAAATGTTGGGTAACAGACTATACCTATTTTCATATCTTTGGTTCAAACTGAAATCGATAGCCTTGTAACATCATCACATATGCTATTTGTTCATTTTATATATTATTATTCTGACTTCTGAAAAACCGGAACATGTTGCCTATTCATGGATCTGTAGATAATATCGTGAATTTCAGTCCTTATTCCTTCTTTGAGCAAAATATTATTACCCGCATCAGGATTTACCCTGTTGGATAAAAACACATAAATAAGATCATTTTCAGGATCAGCCCATACACATGTGCCCGTAAACCCTGTGTGTCCAAAGGTACTCTTAGGAGCCAATGCTCCAGCACTACCTCCTTTTCCTTTTTCAGGCTCTGGCTTGTCCCAGCCCCATCCTCTTCGGCTCTGTGTAGACTGTCTTTTGGTAAACTCCTTGATCGTCTTCTCATCTAGTAACACAGCATCGCCATACCTACCACCATTCAACATCAACTGCATCATCACAGCGACATCATTTGCCGTACCAAAAAGCCCTGCATGTCCAGCAACCCCTCCATACATTGCTGCACCAGGATCATGGACGTATCCTCTAATCAGTCTCTTTCGGAAAGTGATATCATCTTCAGTAGGAGCAATGAGGTCAATGGGCATTTTACGTACTGGATTGAAAGTCAAAGTATGTAACCCAAGAGGCTCATAGAATATTTGCTCTACAAATTGATCCAATGGTTGATTGACAACCCTCTCTACCACTGCCTGCATCAAGTACATGGTAAGATCGGAATACACATAACTATACTTGCGTGAATTAGGGGTAGGTTTTCTAAGCTCTGACTTGATCGTCCAATTCCAAATACTATCTCTCAAGCTTGGTGAGGCATACATGGCATCAGCTATTGGTATAGAGAAAGTTTCTGAAGGCAAATGATTATAGAAAGAGCTTTTCCAGCTTCCTCCTTCTACAGTTTTGGCATAATAGGGAATAAATGCTGGCAACCCAGCTTCATGAGCCATAACATCTTTGAGCGATAAGTTACCCTTGTTGGTTTGCTTCAGCTCTGGAAGGTAATGTCCTAAGGTCTCATTCATATCTAGGATGTTTCTATCTGCTAGAAACATTACCGCTTGGGTAGTAGCAAGGACTTTGGTGATTGATGCAAGGTCATAGACCGTCGAAGTGGATGTGGCCTGAGTCTTTTGGTAATCGAGATAGCCATAGGCCTTTTCGAAGACTACTTCGCCATTTTTGGCTACCAATACTACACCACCAGGCATAGCTTTTTTTCTCATACCAGCCTCCATCACTTTATCAATTTCAGCCAAAGTCTCACTATCTAGGCCTTGACTTTCTGGATAAGTATAAGAGAACCTACCAAGACTTGGCAAAAACCCGCCACTTCCTATAGCGATACTTTCTGCGACAGTCACCGGCAATATTCCTTTGGCATCCCTTCCCCCAAAGATCACTTCAGCAGCCGCGCCTTGCGTGAAGTCGTTGTTTTCAAATACAAGAATGTTGTGAGGTAATCCTTGTAAGAATTTGGCGGCGTATGCGTTCCCAAAAAGCACTACGATCACTGATTTTTCTTTGCTTAGCGATTTGATAAAATCGATGTCCGACTGTACTATCCCAAAATTTCTCGAAGGGCTGTTGGTGATACCCATTAAACCGACTACTACAGTATTGTAATCCTTGAGTTTTTCGCTAAGCTGCGCTTGCTGACTAGCATGGGCACCTTTGTCCAAGTCAAAGTGAGCTACTTTTGCATACTTCTCCAGCCTTCTTTTGAAGATCGTACCTTTATCTCCTATAGTTACTGAGGCTATATTTAGCATATTAAGGTGTCGGAGAGGCAGGAAATCGTTCTTGTTGGACACCACACTGATAGCATCAGCATAAAGTCTCTCTACCAATTGAGTGGATGTCTTTGTATTCAGCCTGTCCACTAGACCTCTGGTCTCTATAGGTTTGATTTCATTCAGTCCTGCCCAATACTTGGCTTTGAGCACTTTTTTGATACGCTGATCAATTTCTTCTTGATTGATTTTTCCTTCAGCTACAGCTTGCAGGATCATTTGCTTTGCTTTGGGTACATCTTGGGAGTAAAGTAAGATGTCATTTCCTGCCAACAAGGCCAAAAGATCCACTTCCCCTGGCTTATAAAACTTCGACACTCCGTTCATATTCAAGGCATCAGTAAAGATCAAACCACTGAAATTCATCTGGTCTTGAAGCAAATCAGTTACAACATATTTTGACAATGTGGTGGCTTTGTTTTTTTCGGCATCTAAACTTGGCACATGAAGGTGAGCTACCATCACTGACATAAGATCATCATCGATCAATTCACGATAAGGATACAGATCTATGTCTTCAATTCTCTTGGTGCTGTGCTTGATCACAGGCAAGGTATAATGAGAATCAGACTCAGTATCTCCGTGTCCTGGGAAATGCTTCGCATTGGCTAGCACACCGTGGTCTTGAAGCCCTTTCATGTATGCTTTGGATTTAGCTGTCACCAGCTTTTTCTCTTCACCGAATGCTCTATAGCCTATAACTGGATTATTTGGATTCGAATTTACATCTACTACAGGAGCAAAATTGATGTGCATGCCTAGCTCTTTGAATTGCTGGGCAATTTCTCGCCCCATATCATACACCAGATGCTCATCTGGCAATGCTCCAAGGGTCATGGCTTTGGGGAAATTGATCACAGAATCAAGCCTCATGCTCACACCCCATTCTGCATCCATGGCTACAAACAATGGTACTTTGGAAATTTGCTGGTAATAATTGGTAAGGTGAGCTTGTCTTACAGGCCCTCCTTGGAAAAAAATCACTCCTCCAAGTTGTTGCTCACTGATCAGCTTGGCAATTTCTTGCTTGTGTTGTTCCCCTTTATTGGAATATGCTGCAACCATAAACAATTGCCCAAGCCTCTGCTCAAAGTTCATGGTGTTGAAAACAGAGTCTACCCAAATCCTTTGTCTTCTTGCGTCTTTAGCGATCAGAGGATCTTTTTTCACTTTTTTGACAATTACTTTAGGCTGCTCCACCTCAGCTACCTCAAGTGATTCTACTACCTCAGGGCCATCCTTGATAGGCAAATCCCAGCTGACTGCACTGTCAGTAGTGAAGATTAACAATAATCCTAAAAATACGCTCCAAACTTTTACCCGCATGCCTGTGTTTAATTTTTATTGCTTAATATTTAAAATAACTTTGTAAGAATATACGAGGTATTACTCAATTGCAAACTTTAGGGGAAATCTTTTTTTAATAAAAGTTCTCAACTTAAGTTTCCAATGTAAATTAACGAAAAGATTACAAACAGCGTATGAAATTTCCTTCGATCTTTAAAACAGCAAAACCCATGAGCTTTGATATCAAGCCACGGTACTATGACCCTATTCGAGAAGAAATAGAGCAAAGAACAGAGCGTATCAAACGGGAGCTACAAGCAGAAGGTAAAATACAATCTGAAGAAGAAATCACGGATTCCTTCAGACAAAATTATGGATCGTCTATCCGCGGAGCATTTGCTCAAGGTGGAGCGATCAAGGGACGTACATCTTCAGTACTCACTTCAGCTGGAATGCTTCGAATGATCATTTTGATCTTACTCATCGGTAGCATGATAGGATATATTTATTATGGTGCATTGGTTCTTTATGGAATCCTATATGTCGCAGGTGGTGGTGTATTGTTGGCTTTATTTTTAAAATTGAAAGGGCGAAGCAGGAGATGAATGATATCATACAGCTTCTACCAGACGCCATTGCCAATCAAATCGCCGCTGGAGAAGTGGTCCAAAGACCTGCCTCTGCTCTAAAGGAAATGCTGGAAAATGCAGTAGACGCTGAGGCCACCCACATACAGGTGATAGTCAAAGATGCTGGCAAAACACTTATGCAAGTGATTGATAACGGAAAAGGAATGTCATTGACAGATGCAAGGATGTGTTTTGAACGGCATGCTACTTCTAAAATCCGTACATCAGAAGACTTGTTCTCTATCAGAACATTTGGCTTTCGAGGAGAGGCCATGGCTTCCATAGCTGCTGTGGCTCAGGTCGAAATGAAAACCAGACAACAAGGTGAAGAACTCGGCACCCTCATCCAAATAGAAGGCTCAGAGTTCAAAAAACAAGAACCTACTTCTTGCCCAGAAGGAACATCTATTGCTGTCAAAAACTTGTTTTTCAATGTACCGGCACGAAGGAATTTCTTGAAATCCAATGCAGTAGAAATGAAGCATTTGGTGGAAGAATTCCAAAGGGTGGCCTTAGCCTATCCAAGCATAGCTTTTTCTTTCTATCAAAATGACATGGAACTGTTCAATTTGACCTCTGGCAAGCTAAGTCAAAGAATCGTTGGGATATTTGGCAAAAGCTATCAAAGCAATCTGGTGAGCTGCCAAGAAAACACTCCACATCTCAATATACAAGGCTATATTGGTAAGCCAGATACTGCTAGAAAAACCAGAGGGGAGCAGTATTTTTTTGTAAACAAAAGATACATTAGGAGTAACTATCTGCATCATGCCGTAGCAAATGCATATGAGGGGCTCATGCCTTCTGACTTGCATCCTTTCTATGTGCTATTCTTAGAAATCGACCCCACTCACATCGATATCAATGTACATCCTACAAAAACTGAGATCAAATTCGATGATGAAAGGACTGTCTATGCTGTCATCAGAGCCGCTGTAAAACAAGCCTTGGGTGCACATCTGGTGGTCCCTACCATAGACTTCAGCATGGATGTCAATTTCAATGAGAATTGGAAAAATGATCAAACGCGCAAAGATGATGTTGATCGTGAAAACAGCTACAAGCCAGATGATCTTTCCAGAGAAAATGCCTATAAGTCATTTCAAAGCCCTACCTTCAAAAGGCAATCCACATCAGGATGGGAAAGACTATTTGAAGGGCACGAAAACCCTACAGGGTCACCTTTTGATCAAATGAATAAGAGAAATGAGGATGGAGAAAACTCGGACATCTTAACGTTCTCTTCTAAAGCCAATGACCAAATAATTGGTGTTGAGGCATTTCAAGAGCAGCAGGAAAACACTGGAGCAACATTTCAAGTAGAACAAAGTTACATAATTGCTCAAATGTCATCCGGGGTCTTGATCTTGGATCAACAAGCTACACACGAAAGAATTCTATATGAGCGCTACATCAAGCAGCTGAACAATTCTGCAGGAGCATCTCAGCAATGTCTGTTTCCCCAACATATTCAGTTGAGTCCCGCCGATTTTATGCTTGTAATGGATATCAAAGAAGAACTCCTCAGCTTGGGATTCGTAATAGAAGTATTTGGAAAAGAAACCATTCTCATCCAAGGAGTCCCAGCCAATGTGCAAGCTCAAAATGAAAAAGCCTTGTTTGAAGGATTACTTGAGCAATTTAAGCATTTCAAGTCGGAGTTATCACTTGATAATAGAGAGAACCTAGCTAGATCTCTAGCAAAGAGATCCGCTTTGAAAAAAGGTTCTAAATTAGACCCTTCTGAAATGGAGACCTTGGTAGGTCAATTATTTGCATGTCAAAATCCAAATTATGGGCTTTCGGGGAACAAAACATTCGTAAAACTTGATTTAAATAAAATACACGCTTTTTTCGCTAGATAAAATGTTCAGGAATCTTACACCAGTCGTCAAAAACCTTTTGCTGATAAATATTGGCGTATTTGTCATTGCCAGTTATTTCATGCCTGGTTTGGAGAAAATTTTTGCGCTATACTATGTAGAAAGTGCTTCATTCCTTCCGACCCAGTTTGTCACTTACATGTTTATGCATGCCAATTTTTGGCACCTTTTCAGTAACATGTTTGGCCTATTTATATTCGGCCCGCTATTAGAGCAGTTTTTGGGACCTAAGAAATTATTGACACTCTGGATGGTATGTGGAGTGGGCAGTGGACTATTATACTCTGGCTATAATGCTTACAAAATCCATCAACTTGACCAAGAGATAGAAGCTTTCTACGCTAATCCTAGTCCTGATACTTTCAATGACTTCGTCAAAGACAATAGGCATCTTTTCAAATCTGGTGTGTATGATTTCATTGATGAATATAGCAAAAATCCAGAGAGCAAAAGCCTCATTCAAAGAGCCAAAGAAAATTACAATGGAATCAGGGACATTCAAATCAACATCCCAATGGTGGGAGCTTCAGGAGCCTTATTTGGGATATTGATTGCGTTTGCGATGTTTTTCCCCAATACAGAGCTACTATTGCTATTCCCTCCAATGCCCGTGAAAGCGAAATACTTAGTCCTTTTCTATGGACTTTATACAGTTTATAATATCTTTAACAACAATCCAGCTGATAATGTCGCTCACTTTGCACATTTAAGTGGATTGATAGTTGGTGGTATTTTAGTTTATTATTGGAAAAGAAATCGGAAGAACTTTTATTAAAAGAACCAGGCTATGTACGGAGGATTTTGGGACAATTTAAAAAATGCATTTCGCTATAACAACAATAGCCTTTACAAGCTGATTGCTATCAACTTGCTTGTATTTGTTGCTGTTCTGGTTTTAAGGATTGTTCTTAGCTTCTCGGGGGCAGAGAATGTCTACAGAACACTGCTCTCCTACCTGATGATGCCTGCTGACCTTGGGCAGTTTATACAGCAACCATGGACTATTTTGAGTTACATGTTCTTGCATGAGGGTATATTTCACATTCTTTTCAATATGCTATTCCTGTATTGGTTTGGATTGTTATTGATGGAATATTTAGGTAGCAGAAAATTGGCAAATATCTATATTTTGGGCGGTATATCTGGTGCACTTTTATATGTTTTGATGTACAATGTATCCCCAATGTTTGCAGAAGTTCTACCTGCTGCAAAGATGCTTGGTGCTAGCGCTGGCGTGTATGCTATCGTGGTAGCAGCTGCTACATTATCGCCGAATTCTGAATTTAGATTACCAATTATTGGCCCTGTCAAAATCAAGTATATTGCTATCTTCTATGTGTTCATAGCATTTGCCAACTCAGCGGGAAACAATGCAGGTGGAGAATTGGCCCACCTTGGTGGTGCAGCTATGGGATTTTGGTATGTGTATCAACTAAGAAAAGGAAACGATTGGGGAAAGCCAGTACAAGCAATTGGGCAGTTTTTTGAATCGCTTTTTTCTCCAAAAAGAAAAATCAAGGTGACTTATAAAAAGAAGTACACCAAAGAAACTCAAAACAGTAACTATTCCACAAGTTCTAAAAGTAGCACTACCCCTTCTTATTCATCAACCACAGATGCCACACAGGAAGAAATAGATGATATCCTTGACAAAATCGCAGAAAGAGGATATGAGGCCTTGAGCAAAGAAGAAAAAAGAAAGCTTTTTGAATTCAGTAAAAAATAAGTTGATGATGAAATTGAATTTCAATTTGATATCATTTTCCTTTATCAAATCATACTCACAATTCTGCTCGATAGGATCAAAAATTAACTGATCTTTGATTTGGCTTTTACACTTATCGCAGGTCTTATTCTGCAAGAATTTTAAGGCAGTCTGAATACAGCCCCTACCCTGAGGACTGGCCATCGGGAGTTTTGACTTTGCATTTTGAATTCAGTAACAAATCCGAACTGCTCGGTTGCCTTTATAAAAGCTCCTGCTCCAAAATTAGCTCCAGACCTTTGTTGATTTACTCCAGGATTACCTGGTTGAAGATTGATCCAATAATTGCTATAACCTGCCAAAAGATAGACTTGAGAAACTCCCTCGGAAAGGTAATATTTCAAATCCATGTTGAGATTTAATGAATTACCTACTTGAGGAAACCACACCGTAAAAGTAGGAGCTATGGCCAATCTGTCTGCAAAGAAATACTCCCCTCCAACAAAAGTCCCAACCTCTTTGATTGTCAGCCTGTAATCCCCTCCTGCCATCAACCTTACTTCTCCTTGCTCCTGTGAAAACAAATTCCCGAACATCATGAAAAAAACAATGATAAAAAGTCCTCTTTTCATTACAATTTTTAATTAGCGTTAAACTCTTGATCCAAATTATCTGATTCTTATCCATCAAAAGTAATACTATTATCTCAAATCAATAAGGAAATGGGGAATTGTATGCTTGATAACAGGTCTAAATCCAAACCAGATGGTAAAAAAAATCTCCATTCTAAAATAAAACCCTCAAGTCTTAAATAGTCTTGAGGGTTGAAAAGAATGGACAGAGGCCGGTATATTTAATTCACTAACCGATCAAAAGCCTACAGCATAATCATCTCCTCGAGGATCTCCGGCGCCTTCTAGTTTACCATCCCTTTGAATCAAGATAGCATCTACTCTACCAATGTTCCCCCTATCAATGAACCTATGTCCCATTTTTGCCAATTGATTTCTCACATCTTCTGAGATGGCATTTTTCTCTAGCTGAATCTCTTCAGGATACCACTGATGGTGAAACCTCCTTTGAGCGACAGCATCGGTCATAGACATATCATGCTCAAGCACATTCAAGATCACTTGAAACACACTTGTGATGATTGTTGAGCCACCTGGGGTTCCGACGACCATTTTTAGCTCGCCGTCCTTCTCTATGATGGTAGGTGTCATGGCACTTAGCATTCTCTTATTGGGTGCAATGGCATTGGCGGCCCCACCAAGAAGCCCGTATTTATTGGGATGGCCTGGTTTCACACTGAAATCATCCATTTCATTGTTCAAAAGAAAACCAGCTCCGCTTACAAAAGTCTTCGATCCATAAGCAGAATTGATTGTTGTGGTGAGTGATACAGCATTTCCGAACTGGTCAATTATGCTATAATGTGTCGTCTCCTCACTTTCTACAATTTGAATTTCAAGAGCTTTAACTTCTTCACTTTTGCTCGCAATAGAAGGATTAATCTGTTCTGCTCTGGCCGACAAATATGGTGCATCCAAAAGTTCCTCCACTGGAACATCCCAAAAATCAGGATCTCCCAAATGTGCTGCCCTATCTGCATATACCCTTCTTTCCATTTCGGTCATCAGATGTATAGTCTGTGCTGTCTGATGCCCAGAAGCTTTGAGATCAAAATGAGAAGCTATACCAAGCAATTGCATCAATGCAACACCTCCGCTACTTGGAGGACCCATTCCAATCACTTTGTACCCCTTGTAGTCCCCAACGATTGGCTCTCTCCACTGAGCCTTGTAACTTTTAAGATCTTCATGCGTCATGATGCCAGCCCCAGCATTCATTTCTTCTATTATCAGATCAGCAGTGACTCCTTCATAAAACCCCTTGACACCGTCTGTTTGTATCCTTGTCAAGGTCTCAGCAAGTTCACTTTGAACCAAAACATCTCCTTCTTTCCATTCTTCCTCTTTGATCAAAGCGACTTTATTGGGAAATCTATTATTTTCCATAAATTCCCTTTTGAGATTATTATAGTTGCTTGCTTGCTGAGCGGTAATTTTAAAACCATGTTTGGCTAGATCTATGGCTGGCTGTAAGAGTAGTGCAATGTCCATGGTGCCATATTTCTGATGAGCTTCATACATCCCTGCTACAGATCCCGGTACACCAGCAGAAGTTACACCATACAGGCTTGCATTGACATCTACATTTCCTAAATCATCTTGGTACATGGTCTCTGAAGCCAAAGAGGAAGCCTTTTCTCTAAAATCTAAAGTGCTGACGTTCCCATCTTTATCCCTGTAAACCATAAATCCGCCTCCACCGATATTACCAGCTGAAGGATATACTACCGCCAATGCAAAGTGAGTAGCTACCATAGCATCTATGGCATTGCCACCATCTGCTAAAACCTTCGCTCCCACTTTAGATGCCTCTGGATGTGCTGAGACGACCATGGCCTTTGATGTGATTGCTGTCTTGCCATCTGTAAATGTGATTTCCTCTTTGCTGTCACATGATAGTGCAAAAAAGAGTAGAAACGACCACAGAAACATGTAATTGCTTTTATTGGATCTTTTCATAAAATTTCAAATTAGGATTATGTCTTAAAATTGATTAGAGGTAAAGTAAATTATTTATAAAACTGCTGAAAAAACATCAGGCTGTCTAAAATATCATTGTCTTTTGACAGGTACTCCAGCAAGCACTCCGGTATACTCCCCTTTGTCTATTGCAATCTGTCCATTGACGAAAACATATTTCATACCTTCGCTGAATGCGGATGGATTTTGGAAAGTGGCATTTTCCTTCACTTGATTGGGATCGAAAAGAATCAAGTCAGCGTAATTTCCTTCTTTGATTTCTCCTCTTTCCGGTAGTCCAAGATGAAAAGCGATATCAAAAGTACTTTTCTTTATCATTTCCCCCAAGGAAATCACCTGCTCTTCGAGTACATACTTTTGGATTTTACGTGCATATGAACCAAACTTCCTTGGATGTCCCACGACACCATCAGAGCCGGTGAAAACCCACTCCTGCCTCATAAAATGCGTCAAATCATCCTCCTTCATGTTGAACGAAACGACCCGAACACCACCAGCTTCTTTCAATATCTTGACCACAACCTCCTCGGCAGGAAGATGGAGCTTCTCGCTGAGAACTTCCAGAGACAGGTCATGGTAAGCGGTAAGATCTTCGGCACTTACAATAAGTGATAAAGAACCGCCCCTTCTACGTATATTCTCTTTCACTTCGACCAAAATCTTCTTGTGAAGTTCATCATCATTGAGCCTTTCCAGCAAAGCATCATACCCACCATCCTCAGCCCATCTTGGTATCAATGCTGCAACCATACTCGTGCGTGAAGCTATATAAGGGTATTGATTGGCTGTAATTTCAAGCCCATCAGATTTTGCATCTTCTATCATTTGAATCACTTCATCACTCAGGCCCCACACATCAGCACCTAAGGCTTTGATATGTGAAAAATGAAGGGGAATACCGGTTCTTCTGCCAATTTCTAAGGTTTCTTTTATCGATTCGATCAATCCTATAGAATAGGAACTCTCATCCCTGATATGGGTATCATACACTCCGCCATAAGATGCTGCTACTGCTGCTAGTGCTACGACCTCATCTGTTTTGGCATAACTCCCTGGTGCATAGAAAAGTCCAGTACTCAAACCAATGGCACCTTCTTCCATCGCCTGAGAGACCATGTCCTTCATACGTTGCAATTCATCTTCGGTAGGTTGTATATCTTTAGGGCCTAAAACCAACCTTCTTACAGTTCCATGCCCGACAAACAATGCTACATTTGTACCAATACCATTCTCTGACCATTGTCGAAAACTGCGTTCTATGGGAAAAGGGCTTCCTCCATCATTTCCAGCAATTACTGTAGTCACTCCTTGATAAAGTGCGGAGAGGTTACTTTTCCTTTCGACATGAGAAAGATCTGATTCCAAATGTGTATGGGGATCAATGAAGCCAGGAGCCAAGATTAAGCCTTCTGCATTGATTTTTACCAAATCCTTATACCCTTCTAGAGAAATCTGTGAGGTATCAAGCTTGAGTATACGATCTCCAGAAACTAAAACATTCAATTTTCTAGGGGAGGTTTGTCTTCCATCATACACTTCCGCGCCATAGATATAATAGACTGACTCCTGACCTGATGCCACATGGCAAAAGCTACAAATCAATAAAATCAGCAAAGAGGATTGAATGATCATTTTCATGGCAAAAGGCTAGATGGTGAAATACCTTTTAGTTTCTCATTCTTTTGGTGGAAACTTCTAATTGACTGAAATACCGTAGGTACAGAGGCTTCAAGTCTATGATAGGTATCTTCTGCAATATTTTGTTTAGAAAATGGAACCACTTTTACATATTCTTGAATGTCACTTGGAGTTCTACCGTACTTGTATTCATAGGTGAAATTCAAGTTATTCTCTACTTCCACATTTGAATTGCTCAAATTGGGGACACTGATATAATATTCGCTTTTAGAAAAATCTCCTTTTTCACTTAACAAGTCATTTTCAGCAAGAAACTGATAAAGTTCTATAGCAACATTGTCTGCTGGATCCACTATCTGAATATCTTCGTTCATCAAGTCTCTGTATCTGTAGCCCTTTGCATCTTTAAAATCATAAAGTTCAGCTATTACCTTTCTCATTTCACTTTTTAAATAAGGGTAATGTGTGCAACCCAGCAAAATTACTTTGAGTGGCTGTGGGTTTTGACTGGACCTTATCTTTTCCATCATGCTGACAAGATGATACCTCACATAATTCTCTGTACTGTTGATCTGCATGATGTCACAATCATCAAGATTTGAGTTATTACAAAGCATTTTTCCATGATCAAAATCAAAATTGTATACATCGAGGAGTGTCTTGTGAATAGGAAAATCAGGATGATCAAGACTTGGTCCTCTGTAGTTGTGACGTGGATTTTGAGATTTTGAAGAAATATAGTCAGCTTCTTGGTCTACTGCTTCAGCAAGTCCGTGCCCTCCTTGATTGAATATTTGTATATCTCCCTGAAAACCCAATTCTGCTTTATATTTATTGATTGTATTTTCATACCCTTTTGAAGCGATGGTGCCTACTGTAGCAAAAACTGCAATAGACCCATCTTCCCTTTTTTCAAACTTTTCTAATGCACCTTTGGCGCCAGCATCTATCACACCGATCACTTTAAGAGGTATATTGGCCTTCTTCATAAAGTCTTCCAAAGATTCCTTACCATAAGCCGTGGCTGTGTTGCAAGCGATCACCATGGCTTTGACTGGTTCTTTGGAATGCTCGACCTTTTGGGTTTTTTGATCTATATAAAATTTCTTTGACAAAAGAAATTGAGCATCCTTGATAATGTGCTCGATCAACAATTCGGAATTGTTTGCAGCGTAATAATTACCATAAGGCATATTTGCTTGATCAGCTAGATAGATGAACTTTTCACTTGCAAAATCTAGGATTCCATCAGCAGATAATTCGTGGGATTGATTGTCAAACTTGTCAGATTCCATCACTGAATTTAGGATAGTAAGTCCTCCAGTACCAGAGTCAAAAAATCCAATAGGGAGATCCTCATTGATCTGATATGCTTCTGTGTCTATAAAATAGAAATTTTCCTTATCAGAAAGAATCGCATGCTCTATTGCAGTGAACTCACTTGAATCCTGCCTCTTGTTTGCACTATTTTCACTACATCCAAAAGAAAGTAATACGATGATAGGGATAAAGTGTCTTAAATGGGAAATACTTTTCTTCATCATTTGTCTATTTTATGAAAGGTGCAAGTATAAAATCATTGATCAATGTAGCAATATCTGTAAAATGTTGCGAAGGTGCACTACCTCTATATTGCGAAGTCAGCACGATGATCATGTCAAGTTCAGGAATGGTCATCATATACTGACCACCAAAGCCGATACCACAATAAGTCTTGAATCCAGAGGCGTCAATCAGCCACCATAAATAACCATAACCATCTATAGGAAATGGCCTAGAGATACCATGAGGCTCTACCTTGAATGCGATGCTATCATCAATCCACTCTTTATTGATGATTTGTTTGTCAAGGTACTTACCACCATGCTTGATCATTAAACCTATTTTGGCATAGTCAGCAGGTTTGATGAAGATATTATTACCCCCTTCATGATACCCCATCGGATCCGCAGTCCATTGATCTACATGGATATCCATAGGCGAGAAAAGGTGTTCTTGTGCAAATTCCAAAGCAGATCTCCCCACAGCTTTTGCCAAAACTACTCCCAAAAGGTGAGTATCACCAGTACTGTATCCGTACAAAGATCCAGGCTCTGCTAAAAGAGGTAGCTCAAGTGCATACGCTATCCAATCTTCACTTGCAACCCAGGCGGAATATTTGTCCAAGCTAGTAGGTTCAAGACCAGATTGCATAGTCATCAAGTGCCGAATGGAGATTTGTTTTTTTCGTGGATCCATTCCTTCCTTGAAGTATTCAGGGAGAAAATCAAAAACTGTTTGATCTATGGATTGGATAAATCCTTCCTGCACAGCAATCCCTACGAGGATGTTTAGTATACTCTTAGATCCGGATTTGATATTGCTGTAGTCTGTATTTGGGTCAAAGCCATTGAAGTAACTCTCATAAACCATGGTGTCATTCTTGACGATAATCAAGCTATTGATTCTTTTCATGGTATTGGCCATGCTATCAATCGAATGCTTATCATGATTTGTCCAACCCATACTGGTCAAGCTTTTTAGGCTTTTGGACATTTCTTTTTCTTGAGCATATATCTGAAAATGGGTAGAGATAATTAAGACTAGAAGGATAAGTAAAGATGCAGGTTTCATAAAATTTCTTAAGATTAAAATCAAGGCTGTCCTCACCTTTTAGATCTTGCTTCACCAATTCTCGAAAAAGGAAGAACCAATTCGAGCTATGCTTTAAGGTAAGCAAGAGGAATTCCATGTCCATGGACATGGAAGAAGACAGCCTTGAGTGGATATTAAAGAGATATACCGATTCTCATGTAATTATTGCTTGGAGCTACATTTTCATTTCCAGTGAGTTCCAGTACAAGGATGAAATTTGTGGTTCCAGGCCTTTGGAATGCCAACCTCTCCACTTCGATAAATCCAAAACTTGAATTGGCAGGAATAGTGAATGAGCCCACATTGGCGATATTGTAATGCACCCCGCTTTGAGCATTACTTTCTTCCTCTAAAATACGATAATTGATCACTTGATCTTGAGCCAAGTGCCCACCGATCAAGTTAACTTGATATCGCACTGTACCAACGGAGCGCTGATTGATCAAGGGGTAATTTCTTCCCGTAGCATTATTTGTGACCACGGCATTTTGAAATTCCACCAGTTTGTCCGTAAAGTAGTACCTGTCCTCATACACCTCGAAGCAAGCTGTAGTAGTAAGGCTACATAAAATTAGGAAAATGATATATTTTAAGTTTTTCATTTTAGTTTCTGTTAGGAGATTAATAGCCTGGATTTTGTTCTAAATTTGAATTGATATCGACTTCTCTAATTGGAATTCGAGCCAAGGTTCTGAAATCTTCAAATGGAATAGTACCAAACTCTTTGACAATATCAAGACCCAGTCTTTTCAAATCAAATGATCTATGCCCTTCAAAAGAAAGCTCCAGTCTTCTTTGTTTCAAAATTTCCTCTATCAAACTTTCTCCTTCAAGATCCATCGCTTGCAAACCAGCTCTTTCGCGAATGATGTTCAAGTTTTCATTGGCTTGTAGGTTTTGACCCAGTCTTGCATGAGCCTCAGCTTTATTCAGGTAAAGTTCAGAGACACGTATCACAGGTACATTGTCCAAATTATTGATCCCTCCCCTACTAAAGAATTTGGTAGTCTCAAATACGCCACTGTTCATTCCGAGTCCTCTATAAATAATCGATCTTCTCACATCAACATCTTCATATAGGGCCAACAATTCTGGACTGAATACCGCCAGTCCTTGAGAAGTAGCCGTGGTCGTCTGATCATTGAACCTCGTGGTGAATGTGGCTCTAAGAGACTCATTTTGACCAAGGTTCTCATTGGTCATAAATACCACCTCGAAAATAGATTCTGGATGAACTTCCTGTCTCCAAGAAGAGAAGTAATTCTCCTGTGAGACAAATGTCCCAATACCAGATGCAAGTGCTTTGTCAGCTTCAATGATTACTTTCTGATAGTCTCCATTGTACAAGGCTACACGAGAGAGCAAAGCAGCTGCCGCCCCGTGTGAGGCATAATGGGGGGTTTGGGTATTTATACCTTCTAATAAAGTATATGCCCTTTCTAGGTTTTCATATATGTATTCATATACCTCATTGATAGGGGCTCTTCCAGCCAAGACTATTTCATTTACATTTCTTATTCCAGTCTTTAGCAAAGGTATCCCACCACGGTTATTTTCAGGAATAATAGCCGTAGGATCGTAAGCGTATACTCGCGCCAAATTGTGATAATATAAGCCTAGCAAAAATCGGATTTGACCCTCTATTTCATTTTTAAAATCAACCGAAAAATCATTTTCATCCAGTGCTCTAAGTACTAAATTAGCCTCGTTTATAGCGTAGTAAGAGTTTTGCCAATTGTTGATATGAGCACCTGGTTGGTTATTGGCTTCACCTGTAAGTCTAATGCCTGTTCCAGCCTGAATAGAATTGTCAGTCAAGACTTCAGGTATGGCGATCATATCTCTTCCATATTGGCTGATAGCCCTAAGCCTTGAGAAGACCGAATTGGTGGCTGCTCTTACTGCCTCTGGACTAGTCAAAGCTTCGTCCGCATCTATACTTTGTTGGGGGTTGGTTTCTACAAAACTTTCACAAGCTGTGAAAGCAATCAATAGAAACAAAACCAGGTATGTATTTAATGTTTTCATGATGTCCATTTTTTAAAATCCAATCTGTATTCCTATTGTGTAATTTCTAGTCTGAGGGACAATACCTTGATTGCTAGTAAAATCACTTCCATCTAAGTAAAACTCTGGATCATAGCCAGTCCATGCAGTCCAAGTCAATAGATTCACTGCCTGGGCATAAATTCTTGCATTGGTTAACTTAAGCTTGTTTACAAGGCGCGGACTGAAATCATATCCAAGAGTAACTTGTTTCAGCCTGATAAATGAGGCATCTTCCAAAAATCTGCTTGATGTTCTGATGTAAGAAGCTCCATTGGTTTCGGCACCACCTTCAAATGGCCTTGGATGTGGTGTGATTTGACCTGGCTCTGTCCATCTTTCTAAGTATACACGCTCCAAAGCATTTCTGATCCCAAACCCATTTCTGTACCACCCTACATTGGCATTGTTGTAATACTCTCTTCCCATATCGTAAGTGAAGAATACATCAAGGGATAGGTTTTTGTATGTGAATGAATTGGACCATCCTCCAAAGTAGTTAGACAATTCACTACCAAAAATCTGATAATCACCAGGGTTCAAGGGATTGTAAGTAATGTCTCCATTGGCATCATACCACATTGGTCTACCTGTGGCAGAATTGACCCCAGCATAAGCTGCTTCGAAATTGGTTCTTAGAGGGTATCCTACTCGCACAGATTGGTTCCCGGGAAGCACCTCCAAGTCATCAAACAATCTGGTCACTTCATTGTCCAAGAAGGTAATGTTAAAGCTACTTCTCCATAAGAAATCTTTGTTTCTTATGATATCAGCTGCTACTTCTATCTCTATACCTTTGTTGACAACTTCACCGATGTTGGAGGTAATATTTCCATATCCAGAGATCCATGGTAATGGCTGACCGAGTAGTAGGTCTTTGCTCGTTCTATGAAACACTTCAATGGCACCATAAAGTCTGCTCTCAAAGAAAGAGTAGTCTAAACCAAGATTGTATGTAATGTTTCTTTCCCAACCTAGGTCCACATTGGCAATCCCTCCAGGTTGAATACCAGGGTTACCCGCATAGTTACCTGCACCACCATACAGTCCCCTAGAGTCAAAATTACCAATTTGATCATTTCCTGTCTGTCCATATCCAAATCTTAGCTTCAGCTGATCCACATTCTTAGATTCAACAAGAAAACTCTCCTGAGAGAAATCCCAACCTACAGAAAGTGCTGGAAATAGACCGAACTTATTATCCGCTCCAAACCTGCTAGATCCATCATATCTTAAGATGGCACTTGCAAAGAATTTTCTATCATATTCGAAGTTAGTTTGTCCAAATACTCCAAATCTCTTGAAACCTGTCCAAGTACCAAACACTGTTAGTGGCGTAGAAGCAGATGACATTCTTCGAAACTGATGGGTAGGAAATCCTTCAGCAGTACTTCCTTCTCTTTCCCTTTGGTCACTTCTATATTCTGCCCCTACTAAGGCTGTTAGTCTACTTTTATCATTTAGCTTTTTATTAAAGTTTAATGTTTGGTTGGTGATAAAGTTTGTATTCTGCATGGTTTCGATTTGTAGAAACCCCTGTCTTCCGAAACCACCCTCTGTCCTTGGGTCAATGTAAAACTCTGATGAAATGATTCTGTAATCCAATCCATAGAAGGATTTGAATTCTAACTCATCGGTGATTTTGTACCTAGCTGTAAAATTTCCAATAACAGATCTTTGTCTTGACCTAGCCGTATTGTATTCGGCGGTCTGTACAGGGTTGTACCTCATGGTACCAGGCAATCCTCCCAATGGCGCATTCCATGAACCATCCTCTAGCCTGAATGGCTCGGTAGGCACTATCATCGGTGAAGCGAACTGAGGTGCTGCAAAAAGTCCCGTAGTACCTACACCATCATTACCGTTTTGTACGATAGAGCTCAAGTTAGTATTCATTTCAAAGGTCAACCTCTCATTGGCTTTGTGGGTGACTCCTAGTCTTGCTGTAGCTCTTTGGAAGTCTATGGCTACCACATTACCGATATGGTTATTGTATGATCCAGACATGATAAAGGTCGTGTTATCATTACCTCCAGAGGCTGTCAGGTCTAGGTTGTCTACCACTCCAGTTCTAAAGCCTATGTCTTGCCAATCATAAGTTGGTAAAGCTGCAATTTGATCATCTGTGAGATTAGTGGGTAGTCGGAGGTCATTTAGTACACCTGTTCTGATAGTCTCTGGAGTTCTTGTCGGGAATCTGTTTGACATGGCCTCAATTCTAGCATCGATGAATTGCTGAGAGTTCATCATCTGCATCTTCGGCATTGGTTCGGTGATACCCTTGTAATAATTTAAATTGAACCTGGTTTTGCCAGATTTTCCTTTTTTGGTGGTGATAAGAACTACGCCATTTGCAGCTTGAGCACCATAGATTGACGCAGCGGCAGCATCTTTCAATATCTCCATGGACTCAATATCATTTGGATTTAGAAAAGCCAGTGGATTGTTCTCAGTCCTGTTAGTACTTACGCTTTGGCTGTTCAGCTGTACACCATCTACGATGTATAATGGTTGATTTCCAGCAGTAATTGAGCCTTGCCCCCTGATATTGATATTCACCTGACCACCAGGAACACCAGAAGATGATTGAACCAAAACACCCGCAGCTCTACCTTGCAGTGCTTTATCAAATGAACCAACTGGCAAATTTTCAATATCAGATCCACTTACAGATGACATGGAGCCAGTCACAGCTCGCTTTTCCTGCACGCCATAACCAGTCACTACAAACTCATTTAAGTTTGATACTTCTGCTCTTAAAGAAATGGTTATTTCGGATCTATTGCCTACGGCTACCTCTTCTCTTCTAAAGCCTAAGAATTGGAAAATCAAAGTGGCATTATCTGACACTTCGATACTGAATTTCCCATCTAAATCTGTGGTAGTCCCTTTGGAAGTACCTCTGATCAAAATGGAAACACCTGGAAGTGGCTCTCCACTCTCATCAGTGACAGTTCCATTGACTCTTCTATCTTGTATTTCGATTTTACTGACAGGGGAAATTGTATTAGTAGCGGGCTTCTTTGTGGGAATTACTGCTATTTGCCTTCCAGAAATTTCATAGGTCAAATTTCTCGACCCTAATACATCCGCAAGCACTTGATCTAAAGGTTTGTCTTTGACGCGCAGTGTAATGCTATTCCCTTGATTTGACTTGATTAACTTATCTTGGTAAAAAAATAGGTATTCTGTTTGATTCTGCACATTGTCAAAAAACTCCTTGAGACTAGCTTGGTCTAGCTCTAAACTTACCAGCTTGGTTTGTGAGAATGTGTGAGCGGATACATTCATCATTCCAAAGAGCAATAATCCAGCAATCAGTTTCATACACAAAATCAATTTGAGATAGTATTTCCCAGTGGGTATGGGAATACCTGTTGAAAGCATTTTTTTCATAACTTTGTAATATTGATGTGTTACATTAATTAAAGCTACCCTTGCAGGGGTAGTACATTGGTCGGAAGGTGTTGCAGCACTTTCCGATTTTTTTTACTTTTAGATTCCTCTGGTGAACTCGTACCTCCTTCCTTTTTTCGATATAGATACGCCTGACGTAGAAGCTATAGTCCCTAAGACTTGCTCAATGTCTGTTTTCAAATCTAATCTTCCAGTGAATGTTTCTCTTTCTAATATTTTACTCCCTATGGCTATCTCTACATTGTAGAGTTTCTCAAGTCTCTTACTGATGTTTCTTATGGATTCCTCTTCAAAAATCAAATAACCATCTTTCCAACTCACAAATGGCTCTACATTTACTTCATTGACCTCAAAAGTCTTTGCATTTTTGCTCCAATTCAATTGCTGATTGGGCTTCAATACCCTTTTCTCTGCTTTGAACAATGACTCTCTCTCTGACTTTACTTCTATACTTCCAGTGACCAATACTGCCATGGAATAGTCATTATTGTCATAAGCATTCACATTGAAGGATGTCCCAAGCACTCGGTAGCTGAGGTCCTTAGTCTGTACTGTAAATGGGTTGGCTTCATCTCTAAATACTTCAAAATACGCTTCTCCTTCCAAGTAAATATGTCGATTGCTAGCAAATGCTGTAGGATAGACCATCTTTGAACCTGAATTTAGGTAAACCTTGCTTCCATCTGGAAGTGAAACTTGCGATCTTTTCCCATAAGGAATAATCAAGGTGTTGTACTCTCCCAGTTTGGAAGATGCGGTAGTATTTTTATTGACCACAATGGCATCATTTTGATAATCAATGACGGAAGCTTCGCCTTCAAGCAGTATGGTCTCTTGGTCATTGATGATCAGCTGGGCTTGATCATAGTCTTCAAAATTCAATTGGCTTAGCATTCCAGAATAATCATGGGTGCCTGAGTACCGATACAAACCAAAGTATGCGCTACCTGCAACTACTAGAATGCCCACCAATACTGCTGCATATTTTAACCAATGTGCTGAAAACTTGCTTGCCTTAGCACTTTGCTGATTTGCAGAATCAACGATTCTTTCAAAAAGTTGCTCCTTCCTTTCTGGAGATATCGAACCTCCTGTCGAAACCTTAAAAGCCTTGGGCAAAAATTTGCCATATTGGTCTTTGAAATTTTTGCTGTTTTCCTGATCCTTATTTTCTGTCATCTTGCTGAGATATCCTTGGAAGCGATATAGTGAGGCTTCACTTATTATAGAGGGAATTTATACCCTTGCATAGACAAAAAATCTCATGTAATTCAAAAATATATTATAAAAACCTGAAATACTGCACGTTATAAATTCTTGAAAAACGCCTTTGAAAAATCATGATAGCATAGCAGGTGCTCTATCTCAAATGTAAAAGAAGCTTAATTCATAAGAGCAGCTATGAAAAGGCTCAGCTGTATTCCACTTTTCAGTAACCTGAAATCTATATTCTCTGTAACAACCGTATCAGATTCAAAGTTGGACCTGATATCTTTGATAGCTCTGTACATTAGGGTACGACATGAAGTAAGAGAAATTCCTAGCAAAATACTGATGTCAGCATAGGACAGGTCTTGTATATAATGAAGGTAGATAATTTCCTTTTTCTTTCGGCTCAATTGGTTGATAGCTTCCGCAAGCTTGAAAACCATGATCTTCTGTTCTTCATTATGGATCATCGGGTCAAATTGAAGATCCTCGATTTCAAAGCTCTTGCAATTTGTATCCTTGAAATCTAAGATTGCATTACTATTAAGGATTGATTTCAACTGTCTTCTGAGACATGCAAAAAGATAAAATTTGATATTGATATTTTCAGATAAATTAGCTCTTCTGGCATGCAACTCGACAAACACATCATGAATGGCATCTTCTACTTTGAATTTGTCCTTGCAAAAAAGCAAACCATACATTACCAAGCTATCAACATGGTCAAGGTATATTTTTTTAAAAGCATTTTGATCTCCCTTCAAAAATCTATTCCAAACAATTGACTCTATGTGGTAATCCTTTTCCAAATTTTTATACTAAGCTTGATGTAAATCCATGTTAATTTATCTTTAAATATATGAGTAACATTTTTCACTTCAAATTAATACGCTCGAAAAGTGCTGATAATGTAAATATTGGTATGTTTTGAGCGGCAAAACTTGTGAATATGGGTTTATTTTGATTAGAAAATGTGATAAACTATTCAAATTCTCATGTACACACATTAAAAAATAGCACTAAACTCAAAATACCACGCCTAAAAAATGAAATATGGATTTTTCAATACCCTGGATACTTCCCATGCCACTCTTCATCATCATAGCTATAGTTACTTTTACAACCAATGCTGAGGTCAATCCCAATTTCTTCTACAATATCTTTGTGCATCAACTTATCTTGCCAGTCTTGTGGTATTTGCTCCTGACCAACCATAAGCCCTACGATATTCCCCGTGATAGCTCCAGTGCTATCTGAATCTCCTCCGTGATTGATCGCTGTGAGGACAGCACTTTTGAAGTCGTTTGGATAGTGTAAGGCACAAAGTAAAGCTATCGCAAGCGCCTCCTCTGCCACCCAACCTTCACCAATTGTACTTATCACATCTTGATCGATATTTTTATTTTTGTATTGCTTATGAAGCGCTCTAGCTTGGCTGACTTTATCATAAACTTCCTCGTGACCTTTCCGCTTTTTGAGAATCCTAAGGGCATTTGAAATTGATGTTTTCAAATCCAAGCCTTGTGACAAGTCAGCAATGATAGAAGCCAATAGCCCTCCACTCAAATAACCAGAAGGATGCCCATGGGTTATGGCCGATATTTTGACCCCTTCTTCAAAAGCTGTTTTCCTGTTGTGGTTAAAAATCAAGCCCACGGGAGCAACTCTCATTACTGTCCCACATCCTTTGCTATCATTGATCGGAACTTCTAGGGAGCCCATAATTTTTGATTTCAAAGCATGGATACAAGTAGCCCCAGGGTCTCTTCTTTTGTAGAGTTCCTTTCTCTGAACTAGCCAACCTTCCATAAATCCAAGTGTTTTGCTAGACTCATCCACGCCCTCACCTTGAGTGTGAAGCCACCTGAGGTAAGATTGGTGGGTGATGTGAGTTTGAGCACCGCCAAAACCCTTTAACGCTGCCCTGTGACGAGCCCTCAACAATCCCTCCGCTGTAAAAAGCAACATCTGAGTATCATCGGTAAACTCACCTTTTACATCAGGATGCTCTACATAATCCTGCACTCCTGAAGCCCCATACTTGCTGATGATAGATTCATAATTCAAAAATTCTATTGGCGCACCCAAAGCATCACCAATAGCTCCTCCTAATATGCATCCGAGGTATTTGTCTTTTTTATTGAGGTTGGTCATGGTTCTATGAATTTGGCATTATACTTTTGATCTATCTTTATTATCTATTGAACTCAAAAGCTCTCCTAAATTGACCCCAAAACCTTCTTCAATAAATTTCAATGTATGAGGTTGATTATCAAGTGAGGCTTTGATCAATTGAGAGGTAAATAATTTGTTATTTTTCTTCCAAACTGCCTGCTCCTTTTCTTTAGCTGTAATCCAATCCACTCTAACTAAAAATTCAGAATTCTCATTGTCAGAGTTTTCAAAAATCCCATTTTCTTGCAAGGAATAGTCTCTCAACGATTTCTGGTTTATATAAAAATCATTTACTCTTACAGCCTTTTCCGAAACTTTACCAACTCCAACATATCCACTATTCTTCAAATAGGCTACAACTACATCTCCAACTTCCAGAGTTCTAATCGGACCGCTCCATTTTGGATGTTGCCCAGCTGATAGAAACCCAAATTGCATGCAATCATGCCAACATCTATGCGCTCCTTCACCTACATTTACATAATAAAGACCATTTTCAAAATCAAATCCTGAAAGATTAATATGCAGCTTATTGTGAGGTCTAAACTTTTCAGCAAAATTTACCATTGATTTGTTGACCAAAGACTTTCCTAATTTCCAAATAAGGGTTTTTTCAACTAATAATGCTTCCTTTTCAGTCAACCCCTTTGCGATTACTTTGATAATTGGCTCAAGTCCAGCTTTTCTAATTTCTGCGATAATCTTTGTTTTATCTGAGTCATCATCAGATTTCAAGTGTGATTCCTTTCGATTTCCTTTACCCTTCCCATAGTAAAACTCTTCGTAGTTTCTAGGATCAATGTAAACGTATACGTAATAATTTTCCATTCTATTATTTATTCAGATTGCCAACTAACTTATATGTGAATTAAATTTCGCTTTTCAAGTGATTCTTCATTATTGAGGCGATATGCCACAAGCTTCCCTCCTTTTGCTACACTGTAGTCTAAGCAACAAATATTGTTTTTGTAAAAAGAAGGTTCTCCTTTCAGCCAGTAGTGACCAAAAAACACTTTCTTGTCATTAGATTGATAATAATCCGATGAGTCAATTTCTGGAATTTCAACTAGCTGATTAGGCAAATTATCTATAGGCTCAACACTGATCTCTCTATAAGTCATTTGCTTAGGATCTTCCCACCATTTTATTCTTATTTCATTGCGCTCGTTTCCATCTTTATCTTTAAAGGAAAGCCCCTTAGGCAATTTTATTTCTTTACCCTTCAGTATTTGCTCAATGGCATCATGAAGCGCAGTCCCTGTTTGGACTGATTGATATATCAACTCATCAGTCAACTTACCCTCGACCAAATTTTCTTTCAAATATTCGATGCTTGTCTTATCCCAGCATGCATGAACAGCTCGGAATTCTTCAGTCTCGTAAAAAAGAGGAAGAGTCTTAAACCATTCCAAATACATTTCATATTCCGATTGTCTATTTTGGAACTGGCTTAAAGTAGCTTGATGCTGAATAATGTTCTTTATAGAGTGCGCTCTTAAATGCCCTCCATCCATCGCTTTTAAATGAAAACAGATAGCATTGTATTCATGATTCCCCATTAAGGCGATAGCCATTTCACTTTCTACCATGCGCTTGACGATTTCAAGTGTTTCCCTAATCTGTGGTCCACGATCTATATAATCACCCACAAACAAAGCCTTTCTTTCAGAGTGCGAATAAATTCCATTTCTCTTTGAATAGTCTAGTTTCAAAAGTAAAGCTTCAAGCTTGTCTGCATGTCCGTGTATGTCGCCAATAAAATCTATCATCGTTTTGGGGTTTTTCATTCATAATGAAACCTATATTTCAATTATTTTCGAAAGGGGTTAAATTCTATCTGACCATCTGTTAATCCGTTTAAGATTTTTTTTCAAAAACTGATTCCTTTTCGCTTTTTATTGCTCTCCCACTTTATAGAAATATTTTTCCAACTGGCTCTTGATATACTCCTTATGCATGTCCATACCTTTTAAATCATAAATCTGTCTGGTTGTAGTTTCTATGCTTCGAGGATTGATATGTGCTACACTTCTTTTTTCTTTGAGGTAAAGGCTAAACGGAAACTTTTCATTAGAATCCCTTTTCAAATAATCTTCAACATGTAACAACAGTAAAATATTTTTACTGGCTGTTGTATCTTTTTCATAGTTAAGATTTTCAACCCTATGATACTGTATTTTTTTACCGTCAACATCTTTAGTTTTTGAAAGATGATGCTGAATTACTTTCAAAAGGAGTTTTTTAAAATCTTCTTTATTCTTAAACTTACTCAATTGTAATATACTTGCTAGTTTTTCATATTTAGTTACAATTAAGAATCCAATGTAATGATAAAGCTCTTTGTCAGTGTACCATTCTTTTATTTTGTTAAAAGTATGTTTGATCGCTTTCCAATCTAAACGTTCATTTCTTTGAAACAAGTCATTATATCCATTAAAGGATACTCCCTTTTGTTCTTCTGTTTCTACAATAGTCACTTGATTAGCCAAATCAATAATCAGATCTATCCTTGTATCAAGATTGTCATAGTAATCATTGTCACAGATAAACGACCAAAATTCATCATCCTGCAATTGATTTTCTATCTTTTCCCAGTCTCTCCTAAGGTCAAAGACCTTTGACTTTCCTGTTTCATCTGGATTTTGTTTAAGGGTATCCAAAATGAACAAAGTCTTGATATGTTCTGAGTTAGATAAAGGAGTTTCCCCAGCATATATATTCAAAAAATCTGTTTGAGGTGAGATCCTTTTCCAAGCATCATGCAGTTGAAGACTGAGTTTTGCCAAAAATTCCTCTTTATCTACTTTAGCCTGATCAAACCATTCCTTGGTCTCTTGATAGATTCTAAACAGGTGATTTACATCATTTAACAACACGCTGTTTTGTTGTTGCTTCCCACTTTGCCCTCCCAAAAAACCCTTCAAGATAAAATGTAACCCCATCAGGTCACTGATAGGGTGATAACCTATATAATTGTCATATTCATCCATAGCAATAAAATCAGTTTACGATCAGATTTAATAAAATTAAAGCATTGGAAAACATACAGCGGTCAGGATTAGCCGTGATGTTAAAAATGCTTTCTTTCCATAAATCAAATATCGCCCGACCCTCAGCCAAAAGATGTCTTAGATTGAGAGAAATAGACCATATTAGATAAAAAACATCAAATTTTGACCGACTTCAAAGCTTTGGAAATGTTGCTTTAGGCAACAAGGCTAGCTAACAGTCTTTAGATGATTCTCTCAGCTTTTAGATATGATTTAAAAACAAGCATTTAAGGTTATTATATAGAGTGCAAATTATTTATGAAGAGTAAGTTCTTGGTAAGCTTCATAGATAAAGGTTACCCATTCTCCAATCTTTTCCGCAAGATCATCATCATTAAATAGCTTCCAAGATTCAGATGGCAGTCTAGGGTGACCATTTAATTCAGCCACTTCAGCGAGGCAATACCAATTCCTATATGAATTCCCTTGATTAAGACATTTATTATTAAAACCCCTCTGTTTTAAAATACTATTCATTTCTTCTCTAATAGGTTTCTCTACATCATCACCCCCTCCATGCATTCCAATTCCAACAATTCCCTTATTCAACCAGTATAAATAAATTTTAGGAGTTGTTTTGTCATCTCTTTTAAAGAGTATTGAGAAATCCTCTTTAATTTCAATTTTTGATGGAACTTCTATTTCAAATAAGCCTTTCAAATTTTCATTTTCCCTCAAATTACTAACTAAAGAATTTATGAATTTAGAATAAACATTTGAAGAAATATTTTGAAGTGCCTCAAAAGCTTTAAAACTATTTTCATCCTTGGTAATTAAATTTATGATTTCGTCATTCATATGATTGTCTATGTTTTGGTGGGTTAAGGATTTGATTGCGTTGGAATATTGGGTTAATGTCTCCCTGATGATAGGTTGATCGATACAAGCTAATTTGCAGCTCTCAATCCAATTGACAATATTATCGGCAAACGATACTTTTTTATATTTATCAATCATTTTTTCACACTTACTTTCTTCTCCAAATAAAGTGAGAAAAAGTACTGAATTATCATTAGCATTATTCGTGGTTTTTTGAATGTAATCAAAATATCGCCCCAATTGATTTTCTTGCTCTTCAGCCCAGATCTTCACTTCAATTGCAAAAGCCAACTTCTTCGAAGGGTTAGAAATAAAAATATCAATTCTTCCACCTTCAATTGTTTCTTGATTAACTCTTCCTATGGGTTTTTCAATTTCAACTTGAAATCCTTCTGTTGATTCTTTGATCTCCAAAGTATCAAAAAACAACTTTAAAAACTTATCTTTTTGCATATGCCCAGCTTTAGGGTTCAGCAGGTAGCCAATAAATCTAGTATGAAGGACTACTTCATTACGGACTATATCACAAGCATGGAAAATGCTAAAAGCTTGTCCAGTGGTTTCAAAAGTTTTATCATAATATTTGACAACCTGTTCCACGTTATTTAACAGGTTCTTTATTGGTTCAATATTCTTCATCTAATTGTGTTCTTTATTTTCTATTCTGGTTCAAAATACAAATCTTTAGTAGAAAGTCTTGTGATTACATATTCCATTCTCAAATTTCATCCAATCATTCGCTTTTTTTTAAAATAGGAAGAATAGTAATATCGCAATGAATGCTACTACCTGTTTTCCTTAAGCTTTTCTTTATTCAGAATCCCTAACCTATTAGATTCATCAATTTTAAAAGAGAAAAACTGCAAGCTTCTTGTAATTAGAAACAATTGATTTGATATCCAAATCATTCAAGTATATTACAGATCAGAATCTAGCAATTTGATACCTGCATTAAGCAACATTTTAGAAAATTCTAAGCCATTGATCAGCTGTACCCCATTTTCAGTGGCCAATCTCTTCGCTTCTACACTAAAACTTTCTCCTGAAGTGACTACCCAAGCGACTTTATTATATCCATCATCAATGCTTTCCATATTTGTTTTATAGTCTAGCACCTGACTTGTGCCCCATTCATTGAGTTCTCCATTTTGAAATTTTACCTGAGTATAAATAATAAGCTTAATATGTTCAAATACAGCCACTATATCAGCATCACCAACTTTATCCCTTTCATTTTTTGGAGGAATAGAAACTTCATTTGCCCCAATCGCTAAAAAGTAAATTTTTACTAATTTTTCAAACTTATCTGGATTTAGCTCAACCCGTATTGTATCAAGTACGATGTTTGCCGTCTTCTCTATTAGTTTTGAATGAAGATGAATGGGCTTATTATTTTTATAATTATCAATGCTACATTCAATACTATCCTTGATGTCAGTAATATTGGCATTTGTTTGCCTAATTTTCATCCTTGAAGTCAGTTTTGAGTCTGCAAACTTGTCTCTTGGGATATGTTCATGTAGTACATTCACTCGCCAAGCAAAACCAAGATCAAATATATTCCCTGACTCTGAAATGAGTCTGTCTTCATGTCTTGTAACTGGCTTCCCTTGCCATGTTTTTAAACCATCAAAATAAGCATCTCCAATTTTCACTGGCCTTTCTTCCTTGATCTGACAGACAAAGAAGGTTCCCCAGCTTGGAACAATCACCAAGTCTCCTTTTGCCATTTTTAAAAAATTCCAGAGGTTAAACCTTGTTTTGGGAATTGAACGCCAAGTCATTTGAAATAGCTCATTAAAATAGTCCCAATCATTTGACAATACTTTGTCGATGATTTCATTATTTATCATATCAGAAAAACCGATTGATAGATATCCAGTTTCCAGTAGCGGATAGGATAATTCAGCATGGTGTGAAATTCTGTGTAACCAATAGTTCATTTTCTATCTATTTTATCTTTAATAATATTCTTCAGATCAGCCCAATTTCCTTCTCAACTCTTCCAAAACCCAATCATCCGCTTTTCTAAAAGCTGAGCGAATGGAAAGATTACCTATTCGACTTCTTAATTGCTCAAAGTCCAAGATACTCTGATCACCCTGTGGGCTATTTGCGACTTGTACAGATGCTTCACGCCAAAAGCTTCCTTCAAATGCAAAGGGTAGTGAGCATAAACCTTCTGATTTCAAACCTTTGGAATCTAAATAATTTCTTATTGGTGAGTACATGAAGGTTCCTGTAAACCTCCCCAGTGCAGCAACAAGAATAATTCTACCCTTCAAGTTATCTAGCCGTTGCTTGACCTGATCTGATAGCTCTAGCTGCTTTGGTATTTCCCTTTTCAAAAATCTACGACCATCAAAAACTTCATAAGCCGAAGCTAGAGGGGTATATTGGATCCAATGGCAATGATTCTTTGCTCCTTGTGGCATTGTGTCCGTGATCAAAGTAATGCTATCAATTTTTAGCACATCGCTATTTTGTGCGATTAGTCTTGATGCGGCTGTACCAATTGCAATTACATGGACTTTTTCAATTTGAACATGACTTAAAATAGCAGGAGCAACAGCCAATATTGGTAGGGATTTTACAAAGTCTCTTCTTTTCATCATGTAAAATTCACATTACCCTCAGCCAAAAGATGACTTAATTAAAAAATAAAACAGACATATTTTGACTTAGCTTATGCCTATCTTTAGATCATGAGCAAGTTAGATTCATTAATTAGGCAGGCTGAAATCATCAAGTTAGCTAGAAAAAGAGCCTTTGATTGGCAAACGCTAGAAAATCACTTGGCAAGAAAAGAAGAAGATCTTGACAGGGATTTGATCATTTCTAAGCGTACATTCAACCGTGATTTGGCAGAAATCAATGAATTTTTTGGCATCGCCATCAAGTATGATTTCAAATCCGGCCAATATGCCATCGATACCGAAGGAAGCAGCGAACAAAACATACAGCTCTTAGAAGTTTTTGATACCCTCCAACTCTTTGGAAAAAGAGGAAAAGTACCTAGTTATGTTTTTATGGAGCAAAAAGTTGCCAAAGGCACAGAGCACTTTTCAACCATCATCAAAGCAATAGAACAAGGCAAGAGAATTCAAATTACTTATGGCAAATATTGGAAATCGGAAACAGAAGAAAGGACTCTAAAACCATTAGCACTGAAAGAATTCAAACAGCGTTGGTATTTGCTCACTTTTGATGAAAATGATCAGTTCAAAGTATTTGCGCTTGATCGGGTTCATGAATTAAATCTAACAAATGAAAGATTCAAGGTCAACCAACAAATTGATTTTGAGGTCTATTTTCGTGATCTATTTGGCATTATCAATACACCAGGAAACCCTGTAGAAGAAGTGATCTTAACTTTCAGCGAATTAAAAGGACGCTACATCAAATCCCTCCCTTGGCACGCAAGTCAAGAGATCTTGGTTGATGACGGCAATATCCTTACCATCCGACTACAAGTGAAAATCGAGTATGAACTGATCTCCGAGATCCTTTCCCATGGAGACGAAGTCAGGGTGGATGCGCCTGAGAGCTTGAAGGAGATAGTGAGAGGGAAGGCGGGGAATATGGTGGGAGGACAGATTAAGTGAAGGGGATGTTCTTTAATTAATTTCCCCGTTGATTACTTGCCCTAAAACCCAATTTTCAATCCTATAGAAGCCTTTGTATAACCCTTATCCTTTTGGTGATAAATTTCTGCAAGGGTCATAGGTCTATCTATGGATGTATAAACACCAATTTTTCTTGAAAGAGATTTAGCCCTTTCTATTTCAAGTGCTTTGAATTCATAGTTTGCAATTAGCCTTCCCTTTCGAACCAAGGCTTCATCAATATTGGAAATATCAGTGTTGAAAGAACAGATCAATTGAATATTCAAAAAATCAGATAATAAACCATCAGAAATATTCAATAAGGAGGACACGCCAGATTCTCTAGTCAGTGATCGATTGGTAATGATGTTTTCAGCATCTTCTATGACAAGAATCGTATTAGGGTTAGCAATTAGGAATTGCATAAAATGAGGCCCATCTATTTGCTGGGTCATATTTTGAGGGAAAAATATCACATTCTTCCTGACTGAGTTGATCAAGTATCGCAAGTAAGTAGTCTTTCCTGTGCCAGGCTGCCCATGAAGCAACAAGACTCCTTTATCATCCCTCTTATTCAATCGATCTATAATGCGCTGATGAACAGCCTCAAAATCTGAATTGTAATTATCCTTGATATCCAATTTTGGCTTATTGATTGGCCTTTTCTGAAGGTAAAAGTCACAACCATCATGCATAAGAATTGAAATTTTGGACTTTTCTACATTTTTCATCTTATAGCGTAGCATTTGCTTACGATAATTTTCAACAAGCCTTTCATCTGAGTATTTATAGAAAATTCTACAAATGCGTCCAGAATCCTCAAGACATATCATGATATCCTGTTCCAAAAAATAGACCCCTAACTCAATGTTTGCTTTTCTATCTTGATTCTTTATGCTTCTAATCAAGTAATGCTCTTGAATACTTTTTTGACTGTTTTTTAAAATCCAATCATTAGCCTTACTGCAATTGATACTATTGAGTACTAATAAGTGTGGTAGATATCCAAAATGTGCCAAAAAATATAAGGGATTTTTGGTGCTATAATCATTGTAAACATCTGAAATACTGGTTCTAGAGGAATTGAGTGACAAATTTGGTGGCGAGATTCTTGAATTTTGGCTATTCATATTGAGGAAAATTGATGATTTAAAATTTGATAAACGCAATTAAAGCGTCCGCTTGATCAATTCTCCAAAGATCAATACCACCTCTGCCAAAACATGGCGTAGATAAAAAATTGATTTGGTAAAAAAACGTCCGATTTGTGCGAATCAAGACAACCCCCTTTTAGGTTTACAATAAAACGGAATAGATAATTTATTTTTTTTGAGTCAAAAAGCACTTGGACATAAGGCAGCTACTTCCCCTTCTTGGCATTCTCTAACTCTTCAATGAATGAGAATACATTCGATGAAGGATTATCAAAAAGTATGGACTCTTTGGCTCTTTCGCAAGCTCTCTTGCATTCTGAGTCTAATTTTTCGGTCAGCTTTTTATCAATAAGTCCTTTTTTGTACCGGTTTTTATTTCGATTACTGAGATCTCTCATACAATCATCCACTGTGATAAAAGCCTTCTGATTTTTGTAATGATATAAAAACCAAAGCTCAATTGAAGGATTAGAGATGATCATTTTGGCACTGTCAATTTTCTTTAATTGATCAATAATCTCTGAAATATCACCATCATAGAATAAAAAATCCTTATCCTTAGGATCAGTTGGCTTGCCTTGTTTAGTTTTCTTTATGAAATTGGAACTTACACTTGATCCAGCAACTTTAGAAACAATTTCAATCGGTAATCGATATTTTGATTTAAGAAAGGAAATGTAAGCCTCCTCAGTTTTACCCTCGCAAAACACCCAATAAGTGGGGTTGATCTTTTTACCTCTTGGTTTGTTCCGTTTACTCATTAAAAATCCCCTTTAACGTTTCCAATGAGTCACTAACGATAGGTACAGCATCAAACCTTCCTTGAAGGTATGCTTTCTCCAAGTCCATTGTATCTCTAAAATCACTGTAATCATACAATGAATATACTTCTGTTGAAGCATCCTCCTTTTTATTGACGAAGTATATCTGATCTTTACGCATTTTCTTCAAGTCTAGGAACTTTGTATTGTGCGTAGTACAAAGCAATTGAGCGCTTTTACTCGCCCTAAAGAAATTGAAAATATACTCAATGATCTTAGGATGAAGACTCTCTTCAATTTCATCTATCAAAAGTATCTTATTGTTTTTCACTATATCCATGATCGTAAGCATGATAAAAAACAACTTTATTGTACCTTGGGATTCCTCAGTCAAGAAGTCAAACCCTTTATGCGGATCCCTTTTGTGAAATGTGGTGATTTGAAGACGCTCCTGTACCACCTCTTCTACAGTAACCGTAAGCGTATCCAGATTAGCATTGAAATTTTTACCAGGTTGTTTCAGAGATCTAATCTTCACGTCTACAATATCACTATCGGCAATTTTCAAAGCATCGATCAAAAGCTCTTTATTTTCCTTACTCAATCTTTCAATAGCCGACATACCAAAGCCTAGGTATTGTAGAATAAATGTATTGTGGAAGTAATTGAAGATCTCTTTAGGAATCTCTCTATCCATTTGGCTTGCTCTACTGATATATAGGGTTTTATTGGAGGTGTTTTCAGCCACATCCATTGGCCTCTTGATTACATCACCAAAAGTATAAATATCACTTTTTTCTTTACCTCTTCTTTCATCTCGGGTAAAAACTTCTTTGATCCTTCCTTTTGGATAAAAATGTAAGCTTTCCTCAATGATCTGCGTATTGGTAAGACTGAAAGCATACTCATACTCAATTCCCTTGGATAAGAACCTTATAAAGTATTTGCTTGGCTTATTGGCATACCCATCAAATTTGAATGGTTTGAAATTGAAGATGGTATTTTCATTATGCGTATGTGATCGAAATACCAAGGTATTGCAAAATCGAATGGCCTTGATGACATTGCTTTTTCCAGAGGCATTGGCTCCATACAAAACCATCGTTTTGAGAACATCAGTTTTATCTTGGCGAAACACATTATCCACTAACGCTCTAGCATTGGCAGATTTAATGTTCGCTGCTCTGAAATCTAGACAAACTTCATCTTTGATGGAGAAAAAATTACTCAATCGGATTTCTAAAACCATTTTATTAGCTTATCATGTAAATATCTTACAAATATAAACTTTAAAATGATACAAACGGTTATTTGTTTCGGTTTTAGGTTAATTATGATTTAAATAAATTGACACAATTTCTTCACAAACGAATGAAGAATAAAATTCTCTCGAATTTAGCCCAAAAACTCTTCTACCTGAACCAAAAACCACCCACCAAAACCCTTGCTTTCATAATCCACCTGAAATCCAGTTAGGTGACCTCCTTCATATAAAACGACTTGACAGTTTTCACCAAGCTTCTCCTTCATCTTCATAGCTGACGAATAGGTAGTAATTGCATCATCCTTTGCTGCCAAAATCAAAATGGGACAATCAATAGATTTTAAGGCTGATCGAAAAGTCTGGTTACCTTTAGGAAGCAAAATTTCTTTACCTTGAGCTTTGTAATAGTCCACTATCTCCTCTGGATCGGTAACGAAACCATCTCCAATTATAAAATCGACTTGATTCTTTATATGGGGAAAGGCCATTACTGATACTATCGTTCCCATCGACATCCCCAAGATCCCAAGCTTTTTATCTGTAAATCTCTTTGAGACAGTGCCTACAACGGCTTCTAGGTCTAAAGCAAACTCGCTATAATAAAGTAATTCCTTTCGGATCTCGAAATCTTGACTTTCCCCAAATCCTCTGTAATCAAATGTGACTACTGTATAGCCAGCATTTGCCAGAATTATAGAATGATATACAAAGTAAGACATATTGCCAGCATCTGGATAAGCCAAAATCATCACAGTGTTCTTGTCAGTTTCTGGATTTGCCTTATAAATCCATGATTTTAGACAAAAACCATCTGATGTTTGAATATCGAGTTGCTGGTAATTCCAATTCTCTGTAGCTGGTGTTCTTATATACTCCCTTACTGGATTAATTGCGTAAATTGAATCAATGCAAAAAAAGACGAATGTGAATAATAAGGCACAGATTGATCTTTTCATAAAGGATGATTAATTTGAGTAAATACTACCAACATCAATCAATATGCTGACTGATGTAAGGGTTCTAGTTTACATTTAGTTCTTCAATTACATCGTGTGAACGCTATAATTTCGCAACATTAATTCAAAATCGAATTCATTGAGCAAAAGATTATGGAATCTTATCTCTCCCCACTCTAAAACTACCCATTTAAATTTGATAAAAAAACACTGACTAAAGGGTAATATTGATCAAGAATGAAATAAATTGTACTAATGAGTAATTTCATTATTTAATAAAAACAAATATCATAGTGAATACTGAAAAACGCCAACTGGAGAATAAAATCTTGAATTTTGATGAATACCCCATTTATGAGTATTATCTTTTTCAGCAGGAGCAAGCCTATTCAATGATCTAGCTTGATTTGCATGCTCCTGAATATTTCAAAGCTCGAAATTTTTAGGCTAGTCTCAGGAATACCTTCATCTTCATTGGGCTCATTCGAAGTATAAGCATACATCTTTCATTCGTCCACTTTGAACTTGTCTACTGATAGGTAGGACTGGCATACCTTTGACTTTTTCAGCAAGCCTAATCTTAGAAAAAGAAAATTTTTGATCACTATTATATTCTGGCAAACCTTCCTTGTTTTTTTGCATTTATCCTGAATTATAACAATATTTAACCTAAATAATCAGTCATTCGGATTTCATAGGATCAAATAAATAAAAGCTGAATTTAAAGTTGATTTGACAAATAAAATAGAAATATTATGGGGGTATTGTTTTCAGGAGTTCTTTACTTAATTATTGGTTTTGTGGCTAGAGTATATCCTAATATTCTTGCTGGGTATAACAGCATGCCTCAAAAAGATCAAGAGTATGCTACTCAAAATGGATTACCGCATTTTGCATCTGTCACATTCATTCTGATGGGTATTTTATGCATCTTTTCTTATCCAGCATCCATCTGGCTTGAAATACCCAGCTTGACCTCTTCGGTTCTTCTATCCGTAACTTTGCTTGGTGTTATAGTATTAATCATTGCTGGTAATTTAATAGCAAATCGTAGGTAATACACTTTGTCAGCAAATAATCTAAAATCATTTTTTCTCAGTTACCCATAAGTACCTTCTGAAAAGCTTAAAAAAAACGGAAGCCCTATTTTAGCTTCTATATATTTTATCATCAATAGCCTATATCACATCATCATCTAATACTTTCCAATCTCCTCATCCTATACTCCTTAGGAGATTCTCCTTGTATCCTTTTAAAAACCCTATTGAAATACGACAAGTTTTGAAAGCCACTTCGGTATGCTACTTCGGCAATCGATTGATTCTTTTAATCGGATCAAAATATCATACGATTCATATACTAAAGGGCGTGCTAAAATAAAATAATAGAGAAAATCTTAATATTTAACCAATACAATGTAAAAGAATTTCAATTTTCTTTACATTAGTGTTTCACAAGATAAAGAAAAATAAAAAATCTTTACAATACCCATGACCTGGCAACCTACATCACTTCCTTACAGCAAAGAACTTGAAACCAAACAAGTACTCAAAGCCCTCAACCAGGCACATCGTGCACTGGCAGAGCTCAAGGGCGTAGCTCGAAGTATTCCTAGGCAGGATATATTGATCAATTCATTATCCATACAAGAGGCTAAAGATAGTTCTGAGGTGGAAAATATAGTTACTACACATGATGAACTCTACCGATCTTCACTTGGACCTGATTACGATGTGTCTCCACAAGCCAAAGAAGTGAAAAACTATATATCTGCTCTCAAAAGGGGTTTTGACATTGTCACCAAACATGGCATTCTTACATCCAATCACATCATAGAAATACAAACTGTATTGGAAGGGAACAATGCAGGTTTTCGAAAACTACCAGGAACAGCACTCAAAAATCAGCAGACGGGAGAAGTGGTTTACACACCACCGCAGGAATATGATGAGATTGTAACGTTAATGCAGAACTTGGAGCTGTTCATCAACGATCCTGAGATGTGTGAAGTAGACCCAATTATCAAAATGGCAGTTATTCACTTTCAGTTCGAAAGCATACATCCATTTTATGATGGCAATGGCCGCACAGGAAGAATCATCAATATCCTCTACTTGGTTCTCCAAGGTTTACTTGACTTGCCCATACTGTACCTGAGCCATTTTATTATACAAAATAAGAGCGAATACTACATGCACTTGCAAGAAGTAAGAAAAACAGGGGAATGGGAGGATTGGCTTTTATACATGATTCAAGGGGTGGAGCAAACTGCCCTAAGCACCATGCACAAAGTGGAAGAAATAAAAAGAGCTATGATGCTATTGAAAAATGTCCTCCGAGAAAATTATAAATTTTACAGTCAGGATTTGCTAAACCACCTTTTCCATCATCCTTACACCAAAATAGAATATTTACAAGAGACCCTTCGCATTAGCCGTCCTACCGCTGCGGGATATCTCAATCAATTAGCCAAAGATGGTGTCTTGATCAAAAAAGTAAGCAAACCCAATTATTACATTAACCCATATCTGACCAAGGCATTGACGCCCTAAATGAATATAGACATAATGGTTTAGGCAAATTAGCGATTGAAAGAAAATTAAGGAGATATTTCTAAGAATGAAATTAGATAGAATTCAATTGAAAGTATAAATAAAATTTATTCTTCATTTCATGAAAAGAGAGAAGCAATTATTCCATATTCCGATATGGAATAAAACCATCTTGAGCCGATTAATTCTTTTAATCGGCTCAAATTATTGCTATATTTTAGCCGATTAGATAAAATAATTGGCTCATGACCTACAACTGGCAACATCAAAATTGGCCGAATTTTGATGGGCAAGTTGATAGATTGATTCAAGTAGCTCCACCAGCAGAAAGCATTATATATGCTGAAGTATATGCACTTCAAAAGGAGTCAAATGGTTATTTTAAGAAACTTCATACATTAGCTGTGATTGATGAAACTTACACTAGCATAGTTCTTCCTTTTCCTAAAGCTTTTGAACATTTTTATTGGCATATGCAGGTAAGATTAAATTCAGGGTTTAAATCTATTTATAATTTCGAATATTGGGATAATGCTCCTGAAAAAATAGATTTGGATATTGATCAAGAGGTTAAAATCCTCAATAAAAGTTTTTATGATTTTCAACTCCAATTACCCGAGACTTTTACATATCAGATGCAAAGGGTTGAATTTAAAAATAAGCTAAGTTGGCCAAATTATAGGAGAATTTATTGGGAAGTATTTTCAAAAGATGCTCAATTTAAAATCATGGAAATCCCAGCTCAGATTTTGGAAAAACTGGATTACAATCCTGATCTTTCAAATCCATCTATAATGGCTTCTATTATATTCACTGAAAACACTAGTTACGAAGATCATTTGAATCTGCTATTTAAAGGAATTCCTAAACCTCCAATGAAATTTAGAAGTGTAATTAGCCATATTGAATAATATATGGGCAACATAAATGATAAAATATGATTGCAATTTGAAACCTTTTAATTTTTTTTACTAAGAAATAAATACTTCAATCTGAATTGATTTTGTAGATAATTCTTAAGTCATCCAAATTCTTTTGATTGAAATGCTACAAGTGGCATGGGCTTTTTAATTTGTCATTTTCAACTTCAATTCCTCTGCTCGTTTTCTTCCAGCTTTGTAATTAGGATCTAAAGCTATTGCTTTATCCAAATATATTATTGATTGTTCTCTGTGCTTGCCTTTCTGCCTTTGATTTGCCCAAGCCCAATAAGTAAAACTCATGATCTTAGCATTCGAGTACTCTTGATTGTTGTCGTATTTTTCGATGATAGATTGAAAATCCCTTCTTGCGAATTTTCTTTTTTGAAAGAAAAACCATGGTAGATTTTCTGCAACGCTCCCACGTAAAAATTCTGGCAGATAGGAGATGGAAGAGTAATTGTCAACAGCTTCTTTGAACAATTCAAAAGCTTGACTCAAAAGTTTCAGACTGTTCGTTTCGGAACTCACTAAGGATAATGCTGATGCCCTGTATGAACATATATAGGGCAACAATTCTTGTGGGGTATCAGAAGCCTTAAATTGTGCGGTTAGTACCTCAAAACTCTTTCTTCCATAGCCTTTGAATTCCGTTTGTGATAAAAATGACAAATTCAATGCTACTTCATGATAAATAATTCCTAAACGTACTTTGTTGATAGGTGATGGATTTTGACTGTGATCTTTCTCAACTTCAATGAGTTTAATTTTCAATTCATTGATATCAATCAATTCCATTACGTCATCAAGTTGATGTTCATAGATTTTTACTTTTTCAAAATCCAACTTTTGAGCTAATACATGGGTTAAAGTCAGCATCGTCGATAGAATTAAAGTGAGTAATTTGAATTTCATAATTTTTCCTATTTATGATATACAAATTTGCACAGTTGGTATGACCAAAGTCGATGACTTAAGTTAAGATTTTCGCTTGTTATGAATTCTTTTTTGAATCCTGCTCAAACTCTCTGGGCTGATGCCTAAAAAATTCGCTATATACTTTTGTGGAACTTTTTGAAACAAATCTGGCTGTCTCTTTAATAAATTTTGAAACCTTTCTTCTGGCTTATCTGATGAAAGTGACATAGCTATTTCAGTTGCTCTTTGTGCAACTTGCTCAGCCATCAATCTACCAAATGTTTCATATTTATGACATTTGCTATAAAGACTGTAAAGTTTTTCCCTTTTTATTAAATAAATCTTAGTAGCTTCCAAGGCTTGTAAGTTCATAACGCAAGAGGTGTTATTAATAAAGCTTTGAAAATCAGTTACCCAAGCATTTTCAAAAGAAATATCACAAGTTTTTTCCACGCCATCTTTGATATGAAAATGCCGGATGGTTCCGCTTGCCACAAACCCAATGAAATTGCATTGGGCTCCATTTTTCAACAAAAATTCCTTTTTCTTAAGGTTCTTGACTTCAAAAAAGTCATCAAGCATCATAATATCCTCCTCAGTCAAGGGAATAATAGATTTACAGTATATTTTTAATTCTTCAAACATTCAAATCCTTTTGTCCCTTTGTAATTTACCTTAAAAATTAAATCTCCTCAAAAGCTTTATTTCAAGTTCAAGATTGTCCTCAAGCCTATCTAATTTATCGAACAAATTTAATTTAACAAAATATTCAAGCTTAGGAGGTTAGTAAATATCCGCTAGTTTTTTATTTCTACCCTAAGCTATAAATTCAGTTTTAGATCTGTGCATTACAAAAAAACTTCATTTGTTAGGCTCAATCGAATGTACTCGCTTTTATCAAACCCATTAATTCTGTATGTGTCTGAAATGTCTTTTTAAAGTTGTCTAATTGGGTTGCTACATTGCTAAGGATAATGAGGTGCATTTTCTTCTGCGGGTAATAGTAATTAGCACTTGCAAAACCTGGAGCGTAACCAAATGCTCCAATTTGAATTTGCTCTTCATTTTCCTTAAAAATTAAACCATATCCATACTCTATAGAATCTAAAATTGGATGAACTCTTGTCGCATACCTTTGCTGCATCATTTCCAGCGATGTTGGATTTATGATCTCTCCTGAATGCAACAATTTGTTCCACTTTAGCAAATCCGCAGCATTCGAAATAAAACCTCCAGCTGCTATATACTTTACAGGATTCTCGTCTGAAAAGACAAGTTCACCCAATTCGGATTCTTCATAGCTTTTTACCAAGTTTTTATAACTTCTATGCTCTGGATGAAAAGTACTTTGCAAGCCCAAATCTTTAAAGAAATCTGTCGATATCCTTTCAAATGATTTTCCATGAATTTTTTCTAGAATACTTGCCAACAGACCATACCCTATCTGAGAATAACTAAATTCAGATCCTAACTCAAAGGCTAGAGGTTCATTAAGTTCAACAATCCCATGGGTATGAGTCAAAAGGTGATGTACTGTAACCTCGTCAACCCAATCTTGCTCAATGTCGCTAACAAACTTACTTATTGTATCCGATAGCTTTAACCTTTCCTTTTCAATTTCTCTTACAATTAAAACCGCTGTAATTTGTTTGCTGATAGAGCCGATATAGAACTGATCGCTTACAGCCAAGCTTCGGTTATTTTCTAAATCAGAAAAACCAAACGCTTTATGATAGACAATCTCATTCTCATCAGCAATCAAAACAACACCATTAAAATTGTTCGACTTGATTATAGCCTCAACTTGCTTCAAGTAGGATTCATCTAGTCTTTTATCCTTGCCCGATTGGCATGAAAAAAACGTAGTAGAAATAAAAACAATAAACAGTTTTATAATCCTCATCTTTCGAAATAATATTTTTTTTTAAAAATAAGCTTGAAGTAAAAGAACCACTACAATCTTAGCTTATTTAGAAGCCAAAACCCATATTAGTCTTGCCGAAATTATTGATTTACTTTCTAAAAATATTTATTCGGCACAATTTTTTTTAACGATTTTGAAAACCCAAACTCTACCCTTTTTAGGCTATTTATTGTATCAAAAAAAATTCAAAGATTGTGTTCAAACGCAGTACTAAAGTCCAGTATTCATTGCAAAAATTAAAAAAAGAAACCAATTTCAGAATCCTTCATATTAGCAGATCTCAAACCTGTGTCCGCCGCGGCGGATAGGAGACCGACGAGTTAACCAGAAACAAAAAAACCGATCAACTATGATCGGTCTTCGTAGTAGCGGGAACAGGGCTAAATACCCCCTTTTTTAAACTAACTTCAATTAATTTAAATGTATTGAAAATCAGTATTTTGTAATTTACACTAAGTAAATAAGGATAAAAGAAATAAGAGTAAATTAAATAAAATAGCCTACTGTATAGCCTACTGATATTTATTTTCCTAACTTTAGGTATCCAATCAAAAGTACTAACAATGGCAAAATTCAACTTTTATCTAAAGGATAAATTCGCAGACAAAGAAACACCTATTCATTTGTACATTAGATATGAAGGTAAAAGGCTAGTCTATTCAACAGGAAAGCTTATCCATCCAAAATTTTGGAACGAAGAAACCCAACAAGCGAGACAGGTCAAAGACTTTCCAACGGCAAAGATTTTTAACAGCAATCTAAAATTTATTCAGGATATAGCCTTTAAGCTTTTTGAAGACTTGATTTTTCGACTGGAAAGAAGCCCTTTTCCGACTGAGATAAAAACAGAACTTGATAGGGAATTAAAAAACCTCCACCAAGACACCTCCACAGACCACGAAAATAAGCCCACATTCATGGGTTTATTCAAAAGGTTTATCCATGAATCCGAACAGGGGATAAGGCTAACATCAAGCGGGAAAAGGTTTGACAAAAGGTCTATCCAAAAATACAATACAGTCTTTGACAAGTTGGAACAGTTCGGGAAAGGGTATCATTTGACCTTTGAAACCATTGACCAAAATTTTTACACCAAGTTTGTCAATTACCTGAATAAGGAAAAGTATTCCCTAAACAATGTTGGAAAGTACATACAGGTAATCAAGACCTTTTTGACCTATGCCACAGAAAACGGCTACAATACCAACATGTTTTTTCAATCAAGGCAGTTCAAAGCCCACAAAGTAGCGGGATTTTCAATTTACTTAAACGAAAATGAAGTGAATGACCTTTACAAACTGGATTTGAGCAGTACGCCCCATTTGGAGCGGGTTAGAGACCTTTTTATAGTTGGTTGCTGGACTGGTTTAAGATTTTCAGATTTTACGAACATACAGCCCAAAAACATTGAAGGGGACTTTTTGAAAATCACTACTTACAAAACTGGTGAAAGGGTAATTATTCCCATTCACAGGACTGTAAAAGAAATCATGGTCAAATACAAAGACAGGTATCCAAACAGTTTGCCCCCAGCCATAGCAAACCAAAAAATGAATGCCTACCTAAAAGACATTGCAAAGCAGGTGGACAGCTTAAAAACAAGGGTGGAGGTCGAAGGAATCAAGGGAGGTTTGAAAGTGAATACCACAAAGCAGAAATGGGAACTTGTCACCACCCACACCGCCCGCCGTTCATTTGCAACCAATGTTTATAAAAGTGGCTTTCCCGCAATCAGTTTAATGAAAATCACAGGCCATAAGACTGAAAAGGCATTTTTACTCTACATCAAAGTAACCCCTGAGGAAAACGCCCAGAAGCTTTTGGAACATTGGGGAGAAACGTCTTTAAAAATTGCTTATTAATTCAAATAGTTATGGATTTAGAAGAAATTGAATTCGAATTACCCGAACCCACACATAAAACCCAAGAAGAACTTGAAAAAATTTGGTTGGAAAATCTAAAAAGTAACTTTAAAAATTCAATTGCAAAATATAAGCCATTAGCTATTAAAAACAATTGGGTTTTACCAACTGATCCTGTTTCCCTTTTTAATCAATATTTTCAAGAACTTGAAAAAGAAACATTGGAAAAATATAAAGACAATCCAACTTCTTTGAAAAGGGGGCTTGACAATTTGGATAAGGATGAAATATTACTGGAATTTGATAATGTTGAATTAGAGCTATACCCCATATACTACGAATTGGTTGATTTTAGTACTTTAAGGTTTCCAAAGCCTGAAATCCCTGAAAATTATATTCTTATTTATATTTCTGAGAAAAAAGAGGAATTATTGAACTTAGGACTTTTTTTATTGGAAAAGCAAGTTAGCGATTTAAAGAAAATACCATCTAAATCAAATTCTACAAGAAAGTTTGATAAACCATTTAGAAATGACTTGAAATTAGCTTTTCAGAATCAATTTGGAAATGATTCAAAATATTTTGAATTACTGAATTGCCTGTTTAAACAAGGGCTTCTTTCGGATGACTTATCTGTATGGGTAGGAACTAAAGAAAATGGGAAGATTCAATTAGCGAGTTTAATAAAGTGGGTTGGCCTAAAGGAGCTTACAATTAAGTTTACTGAGAAAGAAGTAAAGGAAATAGCAAAGAAAAACTTTGGATTACCAATTTCACTTTCCTCTGTTAAGGCTTCTAAACCTGAAGATGGAGAATATTATCATAAGAAGTGTTAGACACTTTGTACCAAAGTATAATTGGTTCATTTCATCTTTTTCTAATCTACCATCTTTGAATCAAACTAAATTCAAAGATTATGGAAAGCGTAATTTTAAGTACCTACTCCCCTGAGGAACTATCAGGGATTATTCACAACGCAATCAAGGAGGCAGTCAAAGACATTAAGTCCCAATGCCCTGCACCGACAAGTGAAAAGCTATTAACAAGGAAAGAAACAGCCGACAAGCTAAAAATAAGTCTTGTCACCCTTAATGATTTTACCAAAAAAGGGCTTTTACAATCCTACTTAATTGGAGGTCGTGTCTTGTATAAAGACAGCGAAGTAGAAGCATCACTTTATAAAACAAAAACTGTAAAATATTAATCCGATGGTCTTAAAAAAAGAAATGGCCTCAATCGGATTAATTCCAATTGAAGCCAATACCGCTAAAGGTATCCAATCAAAAGCAGTAAGTAAAGATACTAATTCCAAGTATAGTAAGCTAGTTTCAAATAGTCAAAAAACTGTTTTTAACTCTTCTATTATTGACAATTTTGGTCAACTATTCCACATTATTATAAAAGGAGGTAGCAATGATTGATACATTGCATATTTGGCTTCCAATAGAACGAGTTGGTAAATTAGACCTAGACCTTTTTGCAAAGAATTTGCAGGGTATAGAAAATATACAAACAGAGTTTGGAGAGCTGAAAGTTAGAGGAAAGCTAAAAAACTTGAATGTTTTACTTACTTCAACAGGTATTAGTATTAAGGGTAGTTTACCCAAATTCTATCAAGGCAATAATCTGAAAGAACTAAGCATCAGAGAGATAAAATCAGCTATTAATAAAATTGAGGATGATCTATCTGTACCGATTTCAAAAGCAAAGTTGACTAGAATTGACATAGGCTTCAATTTCTCAATGAAATACGAACCAAAATTCTATTTTGATGGATTAGGAGAAAAATCCCAAATGTTTAGAGGCTTAGTAAATAGCACTTCATTATATTACAAGAACAGTTTGAAAACTATGAATTTCTATGATAAGAATAAAGAGTTTTATAAAACTACTAGATTTCCTGAATGGTTCAAAATCGAAAAAAACCTACTAAGATATGAATTAAGGATAAAGCGAAAGTTAGGCAACGTCTTTGAGAATCGTGAAGTTTTGGTATCAGACTTATTTGACGAAAGATTTTGTAAAAAAATCATTACTCTATGGGCTAAGTACTATTTTCAGATAAAGAAAAACAACTTAGTCGAATTTAAACCAGAACTTATTTCAGCTATAAAAGACTATGTTGATTACCTTACCTTCATAGGCATTTTTGAAATAAGGGAAAAGATACCTAGGGACATTCAGTTACTTAAGTCAATAAGTGCATTTCATAGTATAGAGTACTATTCAAGACTATTGGCAAAGATAAATCTCATTGGATCTAACGAAAAAATATCCCACGAATCTGAACTAAATAAGGAATTAGATTTAAAAATAAAAGGAATTTTAAGAGAGTGGGGAATCGATAAATTCCAAAATTAGGATTATTATTTCTTAGGCTTAGCCAAGATTGAGATAAGTAAACCTAGCCCTACGATGATATCGACCAAACTCCAAATTTGTCTCCCCAGGACAACTTTAAAGAATGGTTGAAAAAGTAGGGCTAGGCCTATAAAGATAAATGATGCTATTTGCGAATCTTTTTTGTGGGCATGATAAGCTAATACTGAAAATCCCAAAAAACCCAAAAATCTCACTAATTGATAGTATCCATAAGGCAAATTAAACAGACATGAAAATAAGAGGATAGTTAAAACAATTTTAATTGGTATTTCTTTGATATTCATCTCTTTTCAGATTACAAAATAAATAATTTTAAGATAAAGATATGATTGAATACTCGTTTAGTTAATATATTTGGCAAAAACTTGCCTATGAATAATAAAATAATGTGGAAAAGCATAATTAGATGGACTCTATTGATACCAACATCAGTTTTAAGCGGCATAATTACTAATATTTTGATTTCATTTATGTTGAAAATAGGATGGGGGGTTCATGGAGAACCTTACTTCCTTAAAGAATTTACCACGGAAATTTTCTCACATTGTGCTTTTACTATTGGCTTCATATATGGTGGGGTTTGGATTGCTCCTAAGCATAAGGAAAAGACGTTATTAGTTCTTGTGTTATTTATTATTTTGCTTTCAATATCAATTATTATTTTTTCTTTAATTTATACCACTACAAAATTCTTTTCAATTATTATAGCTTCTAATGTTTCAGCAATTATTACTGCAATTTTAATATTTAATTCTAGGATAATAGAAGATTTAAAGTAGAAAGCAGCTAATTACAAATCAATTAAATTGATAGTCAAATGAATAGAAATACAATAAAAATCAAATTTTTAAAATCAAAAGTTAAAAAACTTGTATCAGAACTTAAAACCAGAGTCTTGGAACATAAAATGGGAGTAATGTTCGATTTTGAGGAGAGGGCAAAGGATGACATTAAATTCCTTAATACCATAAAGAACCTTGTCAAAGAATATGCGAAGTTAAAAGGAATGCAGTTCAAAGACTTCATTGAACAAACCCAAAATAACATTGGCAAAGAACTTGGCCAAAAGAATTCTGATTATTTAAAAAGGCTATGGGATGAGATAATTATTGAAACCATTTTTCAAGAAAAAAAAGATGAACTTAATCTAAAACTAGACGATGAAAGAATTAAAAAGGAGATTAAAGAAGAAACAGAAAAATTGTCAGTTCCCAAATATTTAACTGAGCTTTTAAACACTAATTTAAATTACTTTGAAGGTGATGATTTACTGGAAAGTTCAAACTCAATTAAGTCCAAACCATCTGGTTCTGTTAAGAAAAGGAGTTTTGACTCTAAAAATGAGTTAAAAGATAGAAAAAAAATTAGGCTTATATTTTTAACGTCTGGCATATTATTAACTAGCTTCTTTTTAAACGATCCAGAACTTGATGTCATTTTTAAATTTCTTTTATGTTCCACATTTATTTGGATAGGTTTAAAACCTTCGGCTAAAATTCAACAAGGGCATAGATTTTTCTTTTTTTGCCTAGCAGTTTTCTTCAACCCTTTTGTTTTATTAAAAATTTCAAACGAGACCTTAAGATTGACTGAGGTAATTATTTCATTTTTTTTAATTTATCTAAGTTTTAATTATTTGGAGTATTGGAAGCTTATTTTTAAAAGTAAGTTCAAAGCTTTAAAAGTATTTGTTCTATTTATAATTGTTTCATTCTTAGTTGTATTAGTAGGAGTAAGGTTTCAAGAGATCAATAGGATGCATAGTAGATCAAAAATGAAAACAAACGATATGACAAAATCTGATATTGACAAAATCCGTGAGACATTATTGAATAAATAATATTATTTCTTTATGCTTTAGATATTAACCCTTCCGCATTTAACGAATCCTTAATATATTATGAATTATGAATAGAGTTAAATTGAAATATTTAGAATCTGGAATGAGATTTTTTTTAACTAGCCACAATAAGGATTTAAGACTTGGCGAAAAATTTGTTCTATTAACAATTATTAGGCTATTGGAAGAAAATCAAATCGTCTCTAAGTCTGATGTTTGTAAAGAAAATAAAGTAAGTAATAGTACAACTTATGCTATAATTAGAGCATTGGAATGTAAAGGTTTTGTAAAGTCAATTAGACAAAATCAATATTATTCAAAGGCTTTTATTTCAATATCCCCCAAAGGTTTACTATTTAAAAATAGCTTGAGAAAGGTTTTCTCAGATTAGCAGAAAAATTACCCTTTATGATAAAATTAAATGTGTAAACCCGAATAAGTGGTTATTACCCCCGTCTAAATACAAATTGAAAAAAAGGAAATTAAAAATATTTGAAGGGGTGGCCATTAAATTCGGATTTTCGTCTTCTATTCCCACTTGTACTGAAAAGTATTTTTCATAAAATACATGCAAAGAAGATTTTTTAAACTTCATGAGCTTTCCAGAATCAAATACAAATCAAGAAGACTAGATTTTAAAACTACATCACAATAATTTCAATTTTTTTGGGCGTCATTAGGCTTTCAATATTTATTTACTATAAATTTAGTAGCCTACTATACAGCCTACTGAAAAGAAAAAACCCCAAATACTGAACGTATAAGGGGTTCTATGTAGCGGGAACAGGACTCGAACCTGTGACCTTCGGGTTATGAGCCCGACGAGCTACCAACTGCTCCATCCCGCGATATATTTTTATTATTTCAAATCAATCTTTTGTGGACTCGAAACCGTGTCCGCCGCGGCGGATATGAGCCCGACGATCCGCCGCGGCGGATCCATCCCGCGATATATTTTTATTATTTCAAATCAAACTTTTTTCGAACTCGAACTTATGTCCGCTGCGAATGATGTGATTTCGGGGTTCAGAAGTCATAAATCCCTCTCGGAATATTAATTTATGACTTCAGAAATATCACTAAAGTGTATTTGAGTATATAATTTCCTGATTTAAATCAGCCTTTTACTGATATCGTGGTACAAAAGTAGAAGTATTTTTTATTAATTCCAATTTTTGCTTGATAAATTTTGAAAAAACAATGGCTTTCTTTGAAGAAACCTTTAAGTTCTTTACAATAAACCATCTCCACTTTCCACATCTTCAATGGCTTGATGTAAAAAATCATGGAATGGTTTCATAACTTTAAAAACAGACAATGTCTTTTCTTTAAATTCTCCAGACTTAATTTCTTTATCAGAAAGGGGAGTAGATACTATAAAACTTTTGAACCTCAAAAGATCTATATAAGGGTGATCTGAATCATAATCTCTTGGGCTCGTCTTAAGTTGATCTCCTTCGATTCCTGAAAACCAACTTTTGAAATCTGGATTTTCTAGGATGTCAACTAGAAGGTTTCCTGAGTAATCTATTTCTTGCCTGATTTTTTTCAAGACTTCCGCTGAAGGCATCCAGACCCCTCCTGCTATAAAACTACTCCCAGGCTGAATATGCAAATAATACCCTGGCCCCTCAGATTTTTTACCCCCAACTGCAAAGTATGCAGCGAGGTTAGTTTTGTAAGGTGCTTTGTTTTGTGAAAAACGAATATCTCTGTTCTGTCTAAAAACACAATCTTTTGGTCTCAAATTTGCCATCCCAGGTTCCAATACTTTTATTTCCTCCAGCATTTCGTTGACTTCTTGGATAAAGCCATCTTTGACGCTCAGGTAAAGAGCCCTGTTTTCATCCATCCATTCTTTGGTATTGTTTTCTGAAAGGTCTTTAAGGAATTCTAGGTATTGTCTGCTCATGGCCTGTGCTGTTTTCTGAATTTAAATTAAAATGTATATCTGCAAAGATACCAGTAACCAAGTCATATTAGGGAGTTCCAAGATTCATAAATTAAAACTGGTATTCCGATCATCAAATAAAATCGACCAAACCTTCTAGCTTCATACCTCTACTACCTTTGATCAAGATAAGATAATCTTCGAATTTGGAGTCTTGAAGCCAATTTCTAAATGAAAAAGGATCAGGAAAATACAAGCTCTTCATCGGTGCTTTTGACAAAGCAGATTGGATGTACTGTCCTGTAAAACAAATTTTATCAAAATCGTATTCTCCCACTAATTCCCCTAGGCTCATATGCTCAGATGCTGTGCTTTCGCCAAGTTCATACATATCGCCTAGGATTACCATTTTGTGCTTTTTCCCAGTCATTTCTCCAAATGTCCTGATTGCTACTTCCATACTTGATGGGTTTGCATTATAAGCATCTAGAATAATTAGATTACTTCGCTTTTCGATCAATTGGGAACGCATATTTGCTGGCTTATAAGTAACTATCGCGTGTGCAGCATCCTCTATAGATACCCCGAAGTATTTTCCAACAGTAATTGCTGTTGCTATGTTACCAAAATTATAAGAACCGATCATGGCACTCAAGAAAGACTTATCCATATTTTCTACTCTAAATCTTACAAAAGGATTGGCATCTATGAACTCTACCTCACAAAAATCACCTTTGGATGGGTACAAAATGGGATTTGCAAATCTCTTGGACATATTAGCTAGAATCGGATCAAGTGTATTGATAAAGACTACACCATTACTTTCTCTCAAATGCTGAAAAAGTTCAGTTTTTGTCTTGAGTACACCCTCAGGCCCACCCATTCCTTCTAAGTGGGCTTTACCTATGTTGGTAATAAATCCATGAGTAGGTTCTGCGATATCGCAAAGCTCCTTGATATCTCCAGGCTTGTTGGCACCCATTTCCACTATGGCAATTTCTACATCTCTGCCTATAGCTAACAATGTCAAGGGTACACCGATGTGATTATTCAAATTACCCAAAGTAGCAGAAGTATTGTACTTCTTTTTAAGAACAGCGTGTAGAAGTTCCTTGGAAGTCGTCTTCCCATTGCTACCTGTAAGCCCTATCACTGGGATATCAAGCTGTCTGCGGTGATGATTGGCCAATTGCTGAAGTGCCGTAAGCACATCATCTACAAGCAGGTACTGATCCTTTTTTGAAGGCACAACAGCCTCCTCATCTACGACCACCCACGAAGCGCCCATTTCGAGAGCTCTGGATGCAAATTCATTTGCATTAAAATTCGGTCCTTTGAGTGCAAAAAACATATTTCCCTGCCCTATCTTCCGTGTGTCTGTACTGACACCTGTGGACTGGAGGAAATGCTGGTAAAGGGTAGCGATACTTATCATGATTTCTAAGATTGAAAGCTAAAATTACGGTATTCGTGACATCAATTTCAACAATACATCGTTAATTTGAGGAAATGATTTTCAATATTCGAACTTCACAAGATGTTCCGTCCCAATTTTGATCATGGAAAATAATATCAAGTCTTTAAAATGTATACTGGTCTGCTTGATTTTACTAAGTATTTTTTTTGGTCAAATGAATACCTATGCTCAAGCGGCATTCGAGTATGACCAGTCTATTGCCATTGAAAAAGATGGGAGCATACTTCCTCTTGGTTGGGCGGGAGGTCTGAATGCTGCGCAGGTGCAGACCATGGATCTTAATGGAGATGGTGAGGATGAGCTAGTCATTTGGGATATCAATTCTAGACAGGTATTGGTTTTTCAACAAGTGGATGGAAATCTTCAGCACCTTCCAGAAATGTCTTACTACTTCCCTACTGAAGTCAGTGGCTACTTGGTCTTAGCCGATTTTGATGGAGATGGGAAAAAAGACCTATTCACCAGCAGCCCTTTCGGCATTCGGGCATTCAAAAATGTTAGCCCACAAGGTGCCAGCTTTCCCAGTTGGGAACTTGCTCAGAATTTCCTTCGGCTAGACAACAACTCTAACTTACAAGCCAACAACTTGGATATCCCTCTAATCATGGATGTTGACGGAGATGGTGACCTTGATATCGCAACATTCAACTTTGCCTCAGGAGATTTTCTTGAATTTTACAAAAACACTTCCATGGAAAGAAAGGGTATCGCAGATATTGACGGATTTGCATTTCCAGAAGTAAGATGGGGCGGATTTGAGTTTTGTGATTGCGGACAGTTCAGCTTTGGTGTGACATGTGCGGGGTTTCCTATGGGAAGGACTGTAATTGATGAAGGCAAAAGGATAGAGCATGCAGGCGGGCATTCGGTGCTCTATGCAGACTTTGATGGTGACGGGGTGATGGATCTACTTATGGGTCAGGATGAATGCAACTCCTTATATTACCTCCCCAACAAAGGAACAAATGCCGAGCCATTTTTTGACGAATTCTCAACTTCTCTACCTACAATGGGAGATCTACCTGTATTCCCTGTTTTTCACACAGCACAGATCTGGAAAGAGAAGTTGCTCATCGGCACCAACTCATCTTCTATAGCCGGCCCTTTTCGAGCAGACTACAGTAACAATTTTTTCTCTATCTCATTAAATGGAGGATCGATTGATCCATTCCTTCAACATGAAATGGTAGATTTAGGAGAAAATTCACGCCCCTACTTTAGAGGAAATCAAATAAACGGATCACTTATCTTAACTGCCAATACTTTAATCAATGATGTCGTGATCGGTAGAGCCACTCGTTTTGTAGTTATTGATGGTAGATGGCAGCTCTTAGAACAAGATTTTGCCAATCTATCTAGGCTTGACTTAACTGATTTGCAACTGATGTCACACAGGTCGAGCAGAGGACAAGATTACCACTGGCTTGCCGGTACAGATACCGTTAGTTTTTCATTGGTCAAAAAATTATACTTCTCATCTACAGCAGATTACTCTAGCCTATCTGAGATCAATGTACCAAGTGTAACTCCAAGACCTTTGGATCATTTTGAGTTTTTTATTTATCAAAACCAAGACTACATGCTGATGTCACGACAGACAGGCGAGCTACTTCTTTATAGCATCAATTTTGAAAACAATTCACCGCAATTCTCATTAATTGAAAACAACTTTTTAGGATTTCAAGACAATCCATCTGCTAGAAACCTGACCATACACATCGTTCAAGGTCAAAGACCTAGCTTGTATGCAGCAGATCAAAGAGGGAGGTTGTTCTGGATAGCAGACTTTATGAACCATGACATCCGAGAAGAAGTATTGGTCAAAGTAGGTGAAGAATTCAGACCACTTCGGCTAGGTAGAAATACTTGGATCACTACTGTACCTGATCCCTTTGAGAACTCCAGAGACCTATTGCTAGGCAATACCGCTGGCGGAATTAATTATTTGAAATCATCAGAATCAAGCGAAGAATCCTCAAGTAATTCTTTTCTTGCCAAGGTGTTTCCCAATCCTACAAATGGTCCGTTTACAGTTTTGATTAATCAGCATGCTGAATTGAATCTCATCAATAGCTTAGGGCAAACTTTGATGCAAGGTAAAATGGTAGAAGCTAATAAAGAGGTGCTCATCCAGACTAAAACACTATCGCCTGGAGTTTACTTTTTGACTTTTAGATTAAATGATGGAAAGTATCATAGCAAAAAAATAATTATCCGTCCTTAAACAGACCAGTATCCGTACTAGAGGGTAGGGACAATTACACAGTAGATGGTATGTTTTGATGATGCTACTTTTATGAGCTTTGGGAGAAAAAATAAGTCCCAACGAAAACCATTTATCAATCATGAAAAAGATCATCTTATCCGTAGCAATGCTGAGCTTGTCAGCGGGATCGCTATTTGCTCAAGAATTATTCGATGGATTTGGAGCCAAAGGATTTTACAACAAATCCTTGAAAAATCAAGATTCCTTTTACATCCCTCAAATGCAAATTGGCTTTGAAACCTATGTGGAAACAAAGCAAGTAGAGAAAGAATCAAAACTTAGCGCATTTGCAAATAACATGGCGGCTCATAGTAAGGGAGGGCAGTATGGTGGAAGACAGTCTAGCTCAGCAAGAGTTACCACTATTCTGAATGCAGGAATGGAGCTATCAGATTTTCAAGCTCTTGCCAATGATTTTCATCAAATTCTGGAAAATGAAATAGAGAAAGCAGGTCTAAGCATCTTGAAGATGGAAGATGTAGATAAACTAGACAGTTATCAAAAAATAAAGGAAAAGTATTCAGATAAAACTGACAAAAAGCAGAGTAAAGCTGATCCTAGTGATATTGGATTTGGTACAATCAAAGTTTATCCAAAACATACGTTATTTATGTTTGATGAAAAATCAGTAATGAAGGGTGGAGGACCTGCCTTTTATGGAATGTTGAAGAAAATCCATGCCGAAACCAACGCAGGGATGATATTACAAAATCTTACGATAGATTTTTCTACGGTGGAATTGGACATCGAAATCGATGCTGGTACTAGAGGTAAAACTACCACAGCAGCAATGAAAATTCTACCTAAGATGAGAATCACCTACAATACTATGGACTTCATCACGCCAAAAGGAGGTCCAAATTCAGCACCTGCAAGTCTATCATCAGAATTTGTTTCAAGCAAAGAGTACACAGCCAACATCTACTCTGACAAGGAAAAAGCGGCTAGCTTATTCAAAAAGTTTTTTGCAATAAATGTCCCAAGTGTAGATTTTGATCCTAGGATCATTGAAATGAGCAAAGAAGATTACATTGCAGCCTCCAAAGACCTTTTTACCCAATACTCAAGAGAGTTTGCTAAAGCTTTGGTCGTTGGGACCAAAGGGAAGTAATCTAATTACTGACCAGAGCCAAGGCTTGCACCTTGGCTCTTTTTTTAGCACTCATATTAAGTTATTTCCATAAGCGAATTTGATAAGACCCACTAGTGAATTTGTCTTTGTCTTACGGAATATATTTTTCCTATGTGTCTCTACTGTCCGTTCGGAGATAAAAAGCTGCTCAGCAATTTCCTTATTGGAATATTCTTTTGCGATTAACTTTAGAATTTCCCTCTCTCTATCTGTGAGCATCCTTTCTTCTTGAGGAAACTGAAGGCTGTTGATAATGATGCGATTGATATCATTGCTTAAATAAATTTTGTTTTCTTTGACAGCAGAAATGGCCTGAATTAATTCCTTATGGCTGTCGTTCTTGAGAACGTAGCCTTGTATATCTTCTTTGAGTATTTCCTTTACCAAATGTGCCTCGTCATGCATGCTAAGAATGATAATCTTTGTAAGAGGGCTTATTTTTTTCACTATTCTTACCAATGCAAGTCCATCAATTCCTGGCAAATTATAGTCTGTGATCAGAAGTTCAACTTCATTGTTTTTGATAAATTCCAAAGCATTCTCGGCAGTACTTGCTAGTCCGACGACATGGATCGAAGTATCCTTTTCAAGCAAGCTCTTGATACCATCTAATAGAATTGCGTGATCATCTACAAGAAACACTTTCATTGTTGAAGATTTTTTTTCGAGTTTAAGAGATTGAAGGATCTTTGCAAACATTTCCAAAAGTTACATCAAGTAATACACTTTTGAAATCCGTGCTGGAGGGTATTTTATACAAAGGTTGGTTCATTTTCAAAAAAATCTTGTTTTACGATTGGTAAATCTATGATCAAGCTAGTTCCTTTTCTGTTTGGACAACTATCAAGATCAAAATCGGCTTTAATTCTATTTAGTCTTGATTGAATATTTCTCCAGCCATTGCCAGCGTTGTTCTTGAGAATATCAGGATCAAAGCCCTCACCGTCATCTTCTATCAAAAGATTCAGCTCATTTTCATGAAGAACCAGCTGAATTATAATTTTATTCGCTTTTGCATATTTGATCACATTATTTACCCATTCTTGAATGACTCGATACAAGGATATCTCTTGGATTTCACTGAGTCTACCTGACATTTCCTGGGTATCGATGATGACAGAAATTCTTCCCGAAAGATTGATCCTTTGAGCCAATTCCACTAAGGCGTCTTTGAGTCCATATTGAATCAGCGTGACAGGCATTAGATTGAAGGCGATGTTTCGTATTTCGGAATGCATTTCTACAAGGATCGATTCACTTTTTTCTACCATAGCGACCTGACTCTCCACTTCATGGGTGCTATCCTGCAAATTAGAGATATTCAATCTCAAGGCAGAAATCAATTGTCCAAAGCCATCATGAAGATCTTGCGCAAATCTTTTTCTTTCAATTTCTTGAGATTCTAAGGCTGCATGAATATAAGCTTCTTTGATTTCCAACTCTTTTTGTTGTTGGGCTAGTTGATTAGCTTTTTTCTGTCTACTTTGATTCAGCATATAAAGGCTTGCGATCAAAACAAGAATAACAGAAAGTCCAAAGATTAGAATTAGATTTCTCTCATTCTTTATTTTTTGTTCTGATAGTTCTGCTTCTTGAAGAATGATTTGAGCTTCCTTCTTTTCCGTTTCATATTTTGTCTCTATGTCTGCAAGTAGTGCTGCTTTGTCAAGATTAAAAATGCTATCTCTGAAAACCTGTGCATGTTTGACATTATAAAATGCATTTTTAAAATCACCTGTTTGCTGATAGATTTGACTCAGCACATCATGTGCTGAATGAAGACGCTTGAAGTCATTGAGCTTTTCAGCAAGTGCCAATGATTTCTTTGCATATTCCTCAGCTGAATTGTATTGTTTAAGTTGCAATTGAGCTTTGGCCATCGAATGGAGTAAAACGGCGTAATCGTAGTCGTTTTTCAGTTTGGAGCTGTAGATTTCTTGAGATTTGTTGTAGAAAAGAATAGCTTCATTAGGCACTCCCTTATCCATTTCGAGGTTTCCAAGATTAGTCGACGCTATGGCTAATGCTTTATAATCCCCCAAATGCTCAGAAACGTCCAAACATTTGGAATAATAAAAGGCTGCAGAATCCAGGTCTTTGAGATTATGATAAGTTGAACCCAAGTTCAAGTAGATTTTCTGAAGGTTGTGCTTGTCACTTGCCCTAATTTTGGTTTGCAGAGCCCTTTGGAAATATGAAAGTGCTTTATCATTATCTTCAAGGAGATAGTGAACGTTCCCTACTGTGAATAGCGAATTGCCAATCATCTTCTCATCTCGTAGACTTTCAGCAGTTTGAAGTGCAAGTGTTGCATATTCAAGTGATCTAGCAAAATCACTTTGATTCTGATAGACCATTGACAAGTTATTGTAAACTGCGGCCAGTCCTCTGAAATCCCCTTTGGCCTGATAGGCATCAGAAGATTTTGTCAAGTAATATATGGCTGAATCATAGGAAGAGCCTACCCAATGAACTACCCCGATGACTGTATAGGAATATCCCCTGATCCTAAGGCTACTTACATTATCCAGTGCTCGGATCCCTTCATGAGCGAGTGATAGTGCCTCTGGGTGGTCAGCATACATTTGCTGCCAAGCCAAATCCATCAATGCTTCTGCTTTTACACTGTCAGTAATAGAAGCATCAATGACAGACTGAAGACTATCAATAATGGCTTGATTTTGAGTATGGCCTTTGAAGATACTTAGAATAAAGCACAAAAATAAGGCATATATCCTTACACTCAGATATTTCATCATCTTGCAAATTTGAGTAATAGCAAGACAATATAGCTGAATTATTACTTTTTCCGATAATTTATTTTCTAATTATCGAGATTCAATAACTCTCGCTTTGATTTGGAAAATCTTTCGCTTTTACATCTTTCACATAATCTTCCACTGCCTGAGTCATCATCCCTCTGAGATCTGCATATTGTCTCAAAAATCGAGGCTTGAACTCCTGAGTGATACCTAACATATCATGAACCACCAGCACTTGACCATCTACATCACCGCCAGCTCCGATTCCAATCACTGGTATACTGACTGTTTCTGCGACTTTTTTCGCAAGTTTGGCGGGGATTTTTTCGAGCACTATGGCGAAGCAACCAGACTCTTCGAGGATTTTCGCATCTTCTAGAAGCTTATTAGCCTCCTCTTCTTCTTTTGCTCTGACCGTGTATGTACCAAATTTATATATTGACTGAGGAGTCAATCCCAAGTGTCCCATTACAGGTACTCCCGCACTGAGTATTCGCGTCACAGACTCTTTGATCTCAGCACCACCTTCTACTTTGACAGCATGAGCCCCTGACTCCTTCATGATTCTGATGGCAGATCTCAATGCTTCTGAACTGTTCCCTTGATAAGAGCCAAATGGAATATCTACTACCACGAATGCCCTTCTTACCCCTCTTACTACTGAGCTGGCGTGATAGATCATTTGATCCAGTGTGATGGGGAGCGTAGTCTCATGACCTGCCATCACGTTCGATGCAGAATCTCCAACAAGTATGATGTCTATTCCCGCAGCGTCAATGATACCTGCCATAGAAAAATCATAAGCTGTGAGCATGGTAATCTTTTCTCCACGACCTTTCATCTCTTGAAGGATGTGTGTTGTGATTCTCTTGATATTAGAAGACGGATGTACAGACATGAGAATTTAATGTAAATATACAGTATATGGTTCTTGACTCAGATCGACAGCAATATGCTCACTGAGTGTAGTGGACAGTTCCAGTCCAGTATAATCTGGAGATACAGGAAACAGCTTATGGCTTCGATTTACGAGCACTGCAATCTCCATTTTTTTCATTGTAATCTCTAAAAACGGCTTGAGTGAATAAGCAAGTGTCTTACCTGTATTGAGCACATCATCTACCAAAACGATACATTTGTCAGCTGGAGCCACATCAGGTGAAAGGCTGACTTCCCCTTGAATCAAACTACTTTTGTCAAGTCTGACTTCCACTACCACTGGCTTGATTGGTGAGATCTGCTGAAGATTATCTGCTAACAATTTGGCCAAAGTATATCCCATTCCGGATATACCAGCAAATACAATCTCTTCTTCCGAGGCATTGCGTTCATAGATTTCATAGGCCATTCTAGTGATCTTTTGATTCACTTGTCTATGATCCAGGACTTGACTTCTATTTTCAGACATTTGAATTGCTTAATCTGGTTTTGAAATGGGAAATTACGCTAATTGAAGTTAACATCAAAAACTACCGATGCCCATCTTCTTCATGTAGTATATTGACATAGGAATCATATCGATAAGGATGAATGTATCCTTCTTCCAACTTTTCCAGTACTACACATCCTGGTTCGTTGAGGTGTTTGCAGTTATTATATTTGCATTGTCCCAAGTACTGCCTCATCTCTGGGAAGTAATGAGAGAGCTCAAACTCATCAATATCTAAAATCCCAAATTCTTTGATCCCAGGGGTGTCTATGACATATCCTCCATGTTCCTCTAGTGAGAACATCTCGGCAAAAGTGGTGGTATGCACACCTTTTGCACTAAATTTAGATATCTCCTGTGTTGCCTGAGCTGCTTTGGGAATGAGTCTATTCAGTAGAGTAGATTTTCCTACACCGCTATGACCAGAGAGCAGGGTTGTCTTTCCCTGAAGAAGTGAATCGAAAACATCACCCAATCCATCTTCATCAATCGCCACTGTCTCTATAACTGGATAACCTAGCGGCTCATAGATTTCGTGAATATCTTGCAGGTAGTCGAGATCCTTTTCTTTTTCCACCATGTCCATTTTGTTTACTATGATCGTCGTGGGAATTCTAAAACTCTCAGTGCTCACCAAGAATCTATCAATAAAACCAAGAGAGGTACGTGGGTTCCGAATAGTAACTATCAGGAATGCTTGATCTATATTTGAAGCTATGATATGAGAAAAATGTGACTTTCGTGTGGATTTTCGGATGATATAGTTCTCTCTTGGGAGAATTTCATCAATCGTCCATGTAGGTTGATCTGCTTCTTGGCATACTTCCACGAAGTCACCTACCGCTATGGGATTCGTCAGTTTTAAATTGTCCTGTTTGAATTTCCCTCGTAGTCTTGACTTTACAAGCCCCTCACTGGTTTCTACCAGGTACCAACTGCCAGTCGATTTGATCACTCTACCTTTCATTTTGCAATTATTTTTTCACAAAGGACAGCATTTGCATGGCATACTCTAATAAAATAAAGAGAGGAACCAAAGAAGAACCTCTTGCTCCCCCATCCATAATAAAGTTAACTACTAAGAACTTTTTCCACTATCTTCCTTGCACTTCCTAGATTTTCTTTGACCAATTGACGCGAAGCTTCGCAGGTCTTTTCATACAACTCAGGATCTTCCAGTGCAGTGATTGTGGTATTCAATGCTTCCAGATCTGCTATAGTTCCACTTGCTCCATACTCTATACTTATACAAGCTTCGGGAAACTTTTTAGGCTTGCGAAGTTCGCCAAAAAGGACAGGAATACCAAAAGCCAGAGGCTCAAGAATATTGTGGAGTCCTTTTCCGAATGCACCACCTACATAAGCAATATAAGCATATTGATACAATGAGGAAAGCATTCCAATATTGTCAATAAATAGCACATCCACATTTCTCAGAATAGGCGATTTAGAAGAAAACTTTGTAGACTGTAGGGTGATTTGATTCATCCACTTATCAATCTGTACTTGATCAATGTCATGGGGAGCAATGATAAATTTATATCCTTGGGAACTATTGATCCATGGAATCCAAACATCCATATCAGCCTCCCATACAGAGCCTAACACAATGGTTCTAATGTTGTTACAAAATAATTCCACTTCCTCATATCGAGTGGGTGATGAACTAATCTGATTTACCCGATCAAACCTCGTATCTCCTACATGTGTGCATGAGCTGATGTTTATCTGATGAAGCAAATCTATGCTTCTCTCATTTTGGGTAAAAATATGATCAAACGATTGTAAAATTTTTCTAAAAAACCCTCCGAACACTTGAAAATATACTTGATCTTCTCGCATCGCTGCTGAAAATAGGTAAAGTGGTATTTGCTGTCTTTTTGCTTCAAAGATATAATTAGCCCAAAGATCATATTTTACAAAAAAAGCATATTTCGGTTTCAACTCACTTAAAAACTCTCTTGCATTTTTTGGTGTATCGATGGGTAAATACAATAACAAGTCAGCCTCTCCTTTGTTTTTGCGCTTCACATGCTCATATCCAGAAGGACTGAAAAACGAAACTGCAATTTTCACTTCTGGCTTCTTCTTTTTGAAATGTAAAATGACTGGTCGAGACTGCTCATACTCGCCTAATGAAGCTACATGAAACCAAGCCACATCTTCCTTAAATTTGGATTTGAATTCTTGAATATGATCCAGTACTTCTTTTCTTCCTTGTACAAATTGCTTGATCTTAGGTCTGCTATTTTGAAGCAATTTTACTAGGATCGAAAACAAAAACATGGAAAAGTTATAGATGATTTTCATGTGGTAAAAGTTGGTTTTGAGGTTCGATTTCGGTTTGTGAGAAACTTTAAGCAAGAAATGAAAATATTTTTAAATGAAAAAGCCTCGATTGTTATGAATCGAGGCTAATTTCAATTTTTATCAAAATAAATTAGTTTTTGCTCAAATAAGCAGAAACTCCTTCTTTAGTTGCGGTCATTGCTTCTTTTCCTTCTTCCCAGTTTGCAGGACAAACTTCTCCGAACTTCTCTACGTGCTGAAGTGCATCTACAAGTCTAATCATCTCGTCAATATTTCTTCCTAATGGAAGGTCGTTGATAGTCTCTTGTCTTACGACACCATTCTTGTCGATCAAGAACGTACCTCTGAATGCGACAGGTGCACCTTCAAATTTCAACTCTCCTTCCTCGTTGTAGTTCCACTCTCCAGCAAGTACTCCGAAATTGTGAGCGATAGTCTTTGCTGTATCTGCTACTAGTGGATAAGTGACGCCTTCGATACCGCCTTGTGACTTCGGAGTGCCCAACCATGCAAGGTGAGTCTCTTCGGTGTCTGTAGAAGCTCCAACTACTGCTACGCCCCTTTTCTCAAACTCAGCCAATTTCTCTTGAAATGCCAAAATTTCTGTTGGACACACGAATGTAAAGTCTTTTGGATAGAAGAAGAATACCACTTCTTTGTTGCCAATGTACTGCTCTAGAGAGAAGTTTTCAACGATTTCCTCTCCGTTGATTACTGCAGCTGTACTGAATATAGGTGCTTTTTTTCCTACTAATGACATGTTTTTTGTGTTTTTATTAGTTAATAGTTTTTTCTCTTTTGTGACCCTTGAATACCACATTGATCTCATCTATCTCATACCCGTCAAAATCATTGGATTCAATGAAGTCTTGCAATAACTTTTCAAGCTTTTCATTCTCATAATCTCTGATCTCATGGGAGGTTTTGCAATATAGGTGGCTATGAGCATCAAGTTTGGAGTCAAATCTCATTACTCCATTTTGGTCTATTGTCTTTCTTAACAACCCAGCCTGCACAAAGCTATCTAATGTCTTGTAGACTGTAGCTATCGAAATGGAAGGATTGCTGCCTTTGATCTCTTCATAAACTTGCTCTGCAGAAGGATGAGATTCTGACTTTGTCAATGCAAGAAATATCACCATGCGCTGATGTGTGAATTTCAATCCACAATTGGTAATCTTCTCTTTGATTAAAGCAAGGTTCATTAAAATATTTTCAATTAATAATAATTATTATTTACGAATTATTACACAAAGATAGTAATTATTGAAAAATGAACAAAAAAATCGCCATACATTATTTGGTAGCAATCGAACACTCTATAAAAACTGATTCAAAATATGGCATTTTAAGCTCATTACCACGCTTGAATTTGGCTGAAATAGAGAATATACAAAATTATATTTGCTGCTATTTTTTCACAAAGGTTGATTTTTGATTGGGTCGGTTTGAATTAGTGTTTAATTTTTTCCTAACTTGTACCTTACTTTCACAACAAGCAATAAATTTTGAAGATTCGATGGTAAAAGTTTTATTCGTATGTCTTGGCAATATTTGCAGATCTCCTTTAGCAGAGGCTATTTTTGAGCATAAAGTCAAAGCACAAAACCTTCATCATCTATTCAAAAGTGACAGTTGTGGAACTTCCGATTACCATATCGGAGAGCTTCCTGATGAGAGAACTATCAAATGCGCCAATCAAAGGAATATTGATATTAATCACAGAGGCAGACAGATCAATAGGGTAGATATCCGAGAGTTTGATTACATTTTGGCCATGGATAAGTCTAACAAAGTGAATGTAGAAAAACTTATCAACCGCAATGGACTAAATCACGATCAGTTGCATTTGATTCGAGAGTTTCAATCTTCATCAGACTCACTAGAAGTACCAGACCCTTATTATGGAGGCATGGAAGCCTTCGAAGAAGTATATGAAATTCTAGACGATGCAATCAATCATTTTTTAGAATTTTTGAAACAAGAGCATCAAGTACATGCTTGATTTTTAAAAACTGCACAAATCTACCTTTTTATTAGTTTGTCGATAGCTTATATGCCACTTGAAAGCTATATCGAGTGATTTGCTCTAGCATCACTACCTTGTCTCGGACCATACGTTTTATCATCTTTTGATTAGGATTTTTGATTGTGATAAGAAAAAGATTTTTGTTGTACTTGATTTGAAATCGATCACTTAAGCTATCCAAAAGCCTATCCAATTTGAAAATATCATCATCTATCACTATCGAGATACTAATTCCAGAAACTTGCAAAAGATTAACTTTCAACTTCAAAAATTCCAGCTTTTCGTAAACTGAGTGAATATGAGATTCATTGATAAATGTAAAATCAGTCACTTTGAAAGTAACCAATACTTGATTTTCTTTCATGACAATACACGGGACGGTATTAGGCTCATTGACTTTATGAATTTTTGTCCCTGAAGCTTCAGGCTTGACAAAAGACTTTACATAAAGTGGGATATGCTTGTTGGCTAGAGGTTTTATAGTCTTTGGATGAATAACAGAAGCACCATAGTACGTCAACTCAGCTGCTTCATGATAATCTAGCTCTTCAAACTTCCGGGTATTTTTGAACTTCTTTGGATCCGCATTCAAAACTCCCGCGACATCTTTCCAAATTGTCACAGAATCAGCATCTAAACAGGAAGCGATTATGGCTGCGCTGAAATCAGAACCCTCTCTGCCTAATGTAGTACTTTTACCCGACTCATCACTTCCAATAAACCCCTGTGTCACCACAAGTTTCTCTTGGATCCATGGCAATAGCACTTCATTTACTTTATCCTGAGTATGATTCCAAGACACCTTCGCAAATCTAAAATCTGAGTTAGTTTTGATTACCTTCCTCGCATCAATCCATATGGAAGATACTTGTCTGTACTCAATATATGCTTGCAGGATTAGTGATGAGGCCAGCTCTCCATATACAATCACTTGATCGTAGTACTCATCGTAGTTCAGACTGCTGAGCTCATTCTTGAGTTGCCCTTCTAGGGAGTCAAACAGAGAATCTAGACGCAGAAACACATCATGATCTCTTGGAAAGAGAGATTCACAGATGGTCATATGATGCGATCTCAAAATAGAACATTTCAAAGAATAAGCATCGTTGTTAAATTTGGCTTGCAGGATTTCTTCGAGGGCGTTTGTAGTCTTCCCTATTGCTGAGACCACCAAAACCATTGGATTTCGCAATCGTTTGAATAAAATATTGAAAAGGTTTTTAATAGAATCAGCATCTTTTACAGAAGCACCACCAAATTTGAAAACAATTGCTTTTGACATCAGAATTTATTTGTAATTTCAAGGAATCAATCAACAATACTTGTACTTTTCCAAGACATGAAAATAAAACCCTACATTCCAAATGACACCTCCCTTGCCTACTCAGTGGGAGTAACCTTAGACCGGTTTATCAAGAAGAAACAAGATGATTTTCCATTTGCCTCAGGTGAATTATCTCAATTGCTAAGAGACATTGCACTTGCAGCAAAGATAGTGAATAGAGAAACCAATCGTGCAGGATTAGCTAACATTGGCGGAGCCTTTGGTCACACCAATGTACAGGGCGAAGAGCAGCAAAAACTAGATGTGATCGCTAACATTCGATTTACCAGAGCGCTTACCAAAGGCGGAGAGGTCTGTGCCATAGTATCTGAAGAAGATGATGAAGTGATTGATTTACAAAACAGCTCCGGCAAATACGTAGTGGCTATCGATCCCCTAGATGGCTCATCAAATATTGATGTGAATATTTCCATAGGAACTATCTTCTCTATCTACAGAAGAGTCACGCCAGTGGGTAGTCCCATACAGCTAGAAGACATCATGCAGCCTGGCAATCAGCAAGTCGCTGCTGGATATGTCCTCTATGGCTCATCCACTATGCTCGTGTACACTACTGGATGCGGCGTCAATGGCTTCACCTATGAGCAATCCCTAGGAGAATTCTTCCTTTCTCACCCTGATATGAAAGCACCACTTAGTGGAAACATTTACAGTATCAATGAAGGCGTTTCCAATACATTTAGCCAAGGATTAAGTGACTATATCACTTACTGCAAGTCTAAAAACTATAGTGCTAGATACATTGGTAGCTTGGTGGCTGATTTTCATAGAAACTTGTTGAAAGGAGGAATATACATCTATCCAGAAACCAAAAAGAACCCAAAAGGAAAGCTCAGACTGCTTTACGAAGCAAATGCCTTAGCTTTCATTGCAGAACAGGCTGGCGCTGATGCTACTGATGGGATACAGAGAATTTTGGACATTCAACCCACCTCATTACACCAAAGAACTCCTCTCTATATCGGTTCTAAGAGTATGGTAGATGAAGCACTAAGCTTCATTTCAAAAAAATCATCCGTTCAAGAAAATCACTAAAATCAAGAAGAGAACCTCCTTCTAAGCTCAATTTTGAGTTTTTGTCTTTCGATGATTGCTAGGCACAAGTCTTCTGCCACTCGTTCGGGCATGGATTCATGAAGAATGCTTTTGAGGAGGTTTTCTCCTATATCTATTCTATAACAGATCTGCAACAAACGACCAAAATCCTTATCCAGCAAAAATCGAATATGAGGTCTGAGCCATTCCAATAAGGATTGTTCATTACCAATATCCTCTTTCAATTCCAAGCCAAAATCTTTCCCTATCAACTTGGAAGCATTTATAATCAGATCATTACCCATATCTCAAAGCCCAAAACCCGTAGGATTGTACATAATCACGAGTCATACATTTGTAAAAACCACTAATTTCATCAGAGGAAGTTTGTATTACAAAAAAACTCGCAGGTTTGAACTGCGAGTTTTATGTTTTTAATCTTCTGATTTTTCTTCTTCCTCCTCGACATCGTTATTGCCTTCTTCAAGAACTTCTGGAGCGTGCTTTCTGATGATCTTATACCAGCTTACAAGCTTTTTTATATCTGATGGATAGACCTTATCTTCATCATAATCAGGCAAAACATGTTTCAAAAACGCCTTTAGTTCATCTGCATCAGCTGTACTGTCTAAGCCCAAGTCACCTCCAAACTCTGACTCGATTTTTATCAAAATCTCCTCAAGTGGTGAAGCTCCTTCTTCTGTCATGGTGTACATAGAAATCTCGCTGAGAACTGACACGCGTTGGTTTGCACCTACGACAAGTTTGCCTTTCTTCTCATCCATAGATTCCAAAATCACTCCACTCCTAGTTGGTTTAAGAATTTTATAAAGTCCTGGCTTCCCAGATACTGTAGCTATTTCATTAAATTTCATATTATAATTATTTGTTTTCTCTCAAGTCACAGAACCAACTGAGGGTCCCAAGTATCTCAAGTAATTTATTTTTAAATTCTTCCTCAAGTATCAGCTAGTGTCCTTTCACTTGGGCATTTCACAATTGAGTTTGCAAATATATAGTTTCGATCCAAAAGCCCAATACTTAGGATCTTTCCTGATAAAATTCTTCTACTTGTGTTTCTATAAACCCTGTAAGTTCTTCTTTACCCTTTGCGTTTTCAGCAGAAGTGACAAAATACAACGGAGCTTCTTCAAAAATCGCTTTGGATGCCTTGATGAATTTGGCTATGCTAGACTGCGTCTTAGGCCAGGATTGTTTATCGGCTTTGGTGAAAACCAACACTATGGGAATGCCGTTCTCGCCACACCAAGTGATGAATTCTAAATCAATCTTTTGAGGCTCTAGACGGCTATCAATGAGTACAAAAAGCGCAACAAGATTTTCCCTATTGCTCAAGTAAGATTGAATCATACCTTCCCAATCTGCCTTTATGGATTTACTTACTTTGGCAAAACCATATCCAGGAAGATCGACCATATACCATTTTTCATCTACCAAAAAATGATTGATCAACTGTGTTTTCCCCGGTCTCCCAGAAGTTTTAGCAAGGTTCTTATTGTTTGCAAGCATATTGATCAATGAGCTTTTGCCTACATTGGATCTTCCGATGAAAGCAAATTCTGGCTTGTCAGGAGACGGACACTTGGTATGGTCAGTGTTGCTGATTAAGAAAGTAGCTTTTTTGATCATGGTGTTTTTTTTCACAAAGTTAAGGCTTTCTCATCAATAAAGTGACCTACCGAGAGATACTTCATCTTTTTAAGCGAGTTTATGAGCCTATGGAGTGGTATGGTTTGGTATTATTCTCCAACATTTTTCCATTGCTCATGTTTACTTAGTAATATTGCAAACTCATTAGATACAGCATACATGTCAGTAGTACCATACAAAGAAAAAGAATCAGGCAAGAAAGAGCAGGTTGCGGAGATGTTCAACAATATCAGCAAGAAATATGACTTTCTAAATCATTTCTTGAGCCTGGGGATAGACATCACTTGGAGAAAAAAAGCTATCAAAATGCTTAAGGCAGATCAGCCAAAGCTAATATTAGACATAGCTACTGGCACAGGTGATTTTGCTATAGAGGCCTTGGCACTTAATCCTGACAAGATCATCGGTGTGGATATCTCAGCTGGTATGCTTGAGGAAGGGAAAAAGAAAATGAAAAAGCGAAAGCTTGACCATCTCATCGATTTACAAATGGGAGATTCAGAGAAGCTTTTGTTTGAGGATAATAAGTTTGATGCTGTTATCGTTTCTTTTGGAGTTAGAAACTTTGAAAATCTCGAAAAAGGTCTAGCAGATATGTATCGGGTATTGAAACCTGGAGCAAAAACAGTAATTGTGGAATTCTCAAAACCAAAAAGATTCCCTATGAAGCAAGGATATAATTTTTACTTTAAATATATCCTTCCTCAGATCGGCAAACTTGTTTCTAAGGACAATTCGGCGTATACTTATCTTCCTGAATCTGTACAGGCATTCCCTGATGGAGATGATTTTCTCAAAGTTTTGAATAAAGTCGGCTTTAAAAACACAAAATGCAAACCATTGACATTTGGAATCAGCTCAATTTATATAGGAGAAAAGTAATCTCTTTGTTTTTTTTATTTTTGCTCAGTAGTGGTTTTGCTATGGGTCAAGCACGATTCAATGAAATCAGTAAGGCTGGTCAAGATGAAAAGCTAGTATCCTACGGATTTTTCCTTGGAGGACATACCAACTACTGGAGATTAAAATATTCAGAAAGCTTTGCTGAACAACTTTTCAATGTAAATGAGCGAAGCGTTCAGAGCATTATGCCCTATTACTCTCCAGGCTTTTCGTTGGGTTTCTTGGTGGTATTTAGACTTCATGATCAAGTGAATTTTCTGATAACACCCAAAGTAGGTTTCTATGAATACCGTACAGACATCAACAGCTTCGTACCTGACCCGGACCCCTATACCCAAGAAGAATCAAGTCTGTACACCACAAGCACTGTTATCAATGAATCGACGATGGTAGAAATTCCTATACTTTTCAAGTATAAGGCACAGAGATTCAACAACTCAAGGATGTTTTTTACAGCTGGAGGATCGTTTATGTTTAGAACAAAAGATCAAGAAGAAGCAGATGTAGAAGACATCGGCACACTGGGCAGGGACTTTACCGTAGATTTAGGAATTGGTTTTGACATGTATTTTAAGTTTTTTAAATTTTCTCCTGAGGTGAGGTTTTCCCATGGACTACTGAACATGTACAGACCTGAAGCTACAGATCCAACTTACAGCTCTGCCATTGAATCTTTGCGTAGAAAAAGCATTACATTATACTTGAACTTTCAGTAAAAGCACCTATTTTCAAGAATCCAATCGCTGCTAAAACCGAAATCAAATGAATTTTTCCACTAAAAAGCCACCCCTAACTTTAGTTCTATTTTTATCAATTTTGCTTTCTTGCGGTGGTCAAGAAGATCAACCCACACCTATAACTCCTTCTGTACAAGAAAGAAACCCCTATTCTCTTGGGAGAGTGGGCAACGCAGAGGATATTCAAACTACCACTGAAGCAGCAGTAGTCTTGATGGGTGGAAGTACAGATGTAGATGCAGCCATGCGGTGGATGATAGAAAAGGCTGGCAAAGGTGATATAGTGGTCATAAGAGTGACTGGAGCAGCAGCATACAATGAATACATTTATGGGCTTTCAAATACCAACTCGGTAGAAACTTTAAGGATCAATTCGTCAGTAGCAGCAAATGATGACAGGGTCATAGCAACTTTGAGAAATGCCGAAGCCGTTTTTATAGCTGGGGGAGATCAATCAAATTACCTTAGACACTGGGAAGGGACTAAAGTCGAAGAAACACTCCAATACTTAATTCACGAAAAAAAAGTACCCATAGGTGGTACAAGTGCAGGATGTGCGATCATGGGAGAATTTGTGTACACAGGCGAAAATGGAAGCATCGTGAGCAGCGAGGCACTTTCCAATCCTTTTGATGACAGGCTGACTGTGAGAAGGTCTTCCCTTATCAATCACCCCTTACTGAAAAACACCGTTACAGACCAGCACTTTGCACAAAGAAATAGAGAAGGTAGACTACTCTCATTTTTAGCAAACATCTTTGATCGCTATGAGATCAGACCTACAGCAATCGGAGTGGATGAAAGGACGGCAGTACTGATAGATAAATCCGGTAAATGGCAAATCGTGGGAGAGCATGATGCATATTTTTTGAAAAGTAGTGAAAATGGACCAGAATTGATAACACCAAATACACCTCTTACTTGGAATAGAGATAATTCAGCTGTGAGCGTATTCCGATCAGCAAAAACTTCCGAATTCTCATCCACCAGCATCAAGGATTGGGAGTTACCTTGGACGCATTATTGGTATGCTGACAATGGGTCATTTGGCTCAAGAGCATTATAATGTGGCTTTTATTCACCATGCTTCTGTTGCTCTATCAAAATATCTTTGATGCCAGATTCCTGTATCCAGCCTTTTTGTAAAGCATCTTGCGCTGCCTCCAAAGTATCTTTGATAAGCATCATTTCAACTCCTAAATGCTTCATTTGCGTTTGAATTTTTAGCATTTTTTCTTCATCACGCGCATTGATATGTCGGATGTAAACCATCTTCACCCTTCCAGGATAGTCCTTGATGACCTGAAGGTAAATCTCTGCATCGTGCTGACCAGAATCTCCAATCAAAATAAAAGACAGGTTACTTTCAATTTCAAAAATCATTTCAACCTGAAGGAGCTTGTGCTCCCAATGGCTCCCTGCAAACAACTGCTCTCTAGACAATCCCAAATCCCTTAGCATCAAAGGCCCCTTGGGTATCTGGTGAGTCTCCAAAAATTCAGTCAAGAAGTCATATAGATTCCATGGTGAACTAGAAACATAGAAAAATGGATTTGAATCTATATCATCTGAGCCTCTATGCAGGGCTTGATAAAACTCTGAAACAGCTTCAAAAGGCAATCTCGTGTGCGCATTTCCAAAAAAAGTGGTCTTCAACATCTCAAACACCCTGGTAGCTCCTGTGGGCACTATGGTGTCATCTATATCAGAAATCACCCCAAAATCACAATCTTTATAAGGTATAAAAACTGGATTGTGCGCTTTTACCAATTCAGCATCTCTTAGAGGATTGTCTAACAACACCAATTCAACTTGATTCCAATAATTAGCCAATTGCCATCCATCTTCGTTTCTCAACCGAACCTCAAAGTATCCTTCATCATCAGTAGTTACTATTTGCTCCACACCTTGAAATTTCGCCTTCACACGCAAGCCTGGAAGCTCCCAAGTAGCAAAGCGCTTATACATTTTGACAAAATTCCTCCACCTGCTGTCTGAAATTGTAGAAAAACCAATCCCTCTATCACGCTGCACCCTACCCAAAAAGTATATTTCATGTGTATTACCAAAGCCTTTATAGGGTAAAATTTGGATAGTTTTTATTAATCCAAGCCTTAATCCAAACCAAACTTTGACCGCAGATAGCTTCCTTTTAACAGCATACAGTGAGGAGAGTAGTATTTTTTTCATAATTTGAGTGATATTGCCTTCACTATACTACACATTTCTTGCCAAAGCCACAATAAATCAAATTTGAAAAAACCCGTAGCCTTTTCAGGCCACGGGTTTGCAAAATAAAAAGCACGCTATTATTTTTTTAGAATTTTATGTATTGTCTGTGTATTTCCATGGATCATTCTCAGCATGTAAACTCCAGCTGGTAAGTGTGAGATATCAATTTTCAACAAACCTTCCATGTCCTCTGCACTCATTGTATGTATCCTCCCTACCATGTCTGAAAGTTCTAGTGATCGTATGGGCTCCAGGACTCCTTTGATAAAGAAATGGTTCTCAGAAGGATTTGGATAGAATGTGATAGGTGCCGTAACCTCTCTATCCAAACTATTCACTATCAAAGTAATTGGGTCTGAAATCGCACTCATACAATCATCTACACGAGTAGCTACAGAAAAGACACCATCCACTGAAGCTTCATAGGACTGATTTGTGGCTCCAGCTATAATTTGTCCATTGAGGTACCATTGATTACCTACAGCAGCACTAGATGTCAAAGTAACCATGCCCGAGCCAAGCCCATCTAGGCTGATGGTTGGTTTAGCAGGATTGATACAAAAGCTCTGACTAACAGGAAGGGCTGGATGATAACTTTCATTTCCTTCTTGCAGGGCCAAAACAGTGGCTCTACCAGCTTTTATTATGGTAACTGTATTTCCTGCAATGCTGATATGATCAGAATCTGCTTGGAAAGAGACAGGCAAGTCTGAATCAGCTCTGGCATACAAGTCAAAAGGAACATCCCCAATAATCTGTGTAATGATTGGCTCAAATGTGATGACTTGATTCATCTTTTCAACTCCAGGATTTTCACCTTGATCTCCTTGACGAATGTTGTCAACATACCATGTGAAGCTTGAGCTACCATCACCTACAGTCCCCAACTCGAAGATCAAGACTATTTTTTTGAATACTAAAGATGGATTCCTGCCACTCATATCGAAGGTAAGTTCCACCCATTTGTTTGCCTCTGGAATCAGCAATTCCTGCTCATAGAATTGCCCCCCATCAAATTCATTCTCAAACTTCAACAACATCTTGGTGCCAGCACGAGGTGCTCTTACAGAGACTTTGAAGTCGGTCCCCTTGGAGAAATCGATTGGTGTAGCTTTGGTAAGGAACGAGCCACCCCAAAGCTGACCAGCGCCTTTGACCATTCTTGCCACTTTAGCACTTGTGTTTCCATCCTGATGCGGATTGTCTATCACGGTCAAATCTCCCCCGTCAAAATTTGTGATCAGTGTAGGCCACATGAGGTTTTCTTCAAATGTGATAGGAAAATCTATGCCTGGCCCAGTTGGATCTTCACCTCCACCACCTTCACCTGTACCTTGACAAGTACCTACTACATAGGATATCCGCTGTCCTGCTGTGTTTTTTTCACCTTGTGTAGGATGCGAATAGGTATAATAAAACCAAACAGTAGTACCTTCAGGCGCATTCAATCGAAAAGGCTGATTCGGACGTACACCATACCCTGGGAAGTTCCCATTGGCCTGTGTGCCATAATACAGAATCAATGTCTGATCCCCCATACCTGGTACATTTGGAATGAAAGTAATGGTAGGGTTGTTCAAATCATCAGAAAACTCAAACCTAAAATCTCCATTCTCTGCAATACCACTACAAGAAGGTGCTTCGGTGAAGCGTACATTCACTGGTGAAGAGCTCGCAGTATTGCCATCATTGTCCTTTGCAGTGGCTGATAAAACATAGGAACCTACTTCACCTGTCCATGAGATTGACCAAGGCTCCTGTGTGGCCTTTCCAATAGCCTCATCTCCCGCATAAAATTCCACCTCTTCTATACTTCCATCCAAATCCTTAGCTATTGCGCTGATTTGAATTGGTCTTCCTCCTAGAAAAGTTTGGTTATTCGATGGGGTATTGATAGCTACAATGGGAGCTATTATACCATCGCTACTTACTATTACGAGTAGCTGCTTCTTTGCTTGATATTCCCCATTGCTTACTGTCAATTCGAAATTGTAAATCCCTTCTACCAAATCCTCTATCATCGTCACTGCTGCTGTAGGGTCTGCTATAGTGGCTCTATTTGGACCATAGACCTGTAGCCAATGGTATACAAGATTACCTCCCTCTGGATCGGTTCCAGTTCCAGTCAGCAAGGTGCTTTGAGCCGGAAGTATCACTACAATATTACTTCCTGCATCGGCAGTAGGCTGACTGAACGGTGATTCTCCTTCGAAACTAAATGTCATACGTCCTATATTCATCTCACCATTACCAAAAGCAAGTCGAAGGATATTTTCTCCACCTATCAATGGAATATTTTCCACTTTTTGTGAACTCCACGCATCCCAATCTTGCGTGCTTTCCACTCGGATGTCATCTGTGATTTTCTTTCCGTTCATTTCTAGCCAGAATGGTCCCCCTCCACTGGAATTCCCCGAAGCATACCTGAACTCCATGCTATACAATCCTGCTTTTTCTACATTTACTGTGTATTCTAACCATTCTCCACTTACTATCCATCCTACAGTAGCCCCCTCTCCTGCTACCACAATGGCATCCACACCTTCTTCTTTTCTGAAATCTCCTTCATTGGACATGGATACATCAGAATACGTAATCCCTTGCCCACGCCCGCCTTCAAACACATCATAATGTGCTGCCTCGATTGTGCCAGGAATCGCCCAAGGTGTACCCATATAGGGGACTTGTTCACCTACAGTCACGGTGACGATATTGGATACAGCCAATTTTTCCCCCTCAAACACTTTAGCATAGAAATCATGAACTCCCAAAGGCAAGCTCATAGCCTTGAAATCAAAAGGTCCTTCGGTCATTTCTCCTATCATTTCGGAACCTCGGAAAAACTCCACCTTTGTAGGCTCACCTTTGGTAATTATCAAACTCAAATCAACACTTCCATTGACATAAGCCTGCGTAAAACTGCTGGTCAATTCACTTTCTATGTCTACGTCATTACTCGACACCATGGTACGAGCAGGTACTTCAAGTTCAAATCCATCTGAAAAAGTTACCGTGATGGCTGTTTTTTCGTAATTATTGGCCACATAAGTTCTCTTACCATCGTTGATAAAAACGGAAGCCGTGGGATAATCAGCCGTCACAGATACATCCACTATACCCATGGCATTCATGACATGTAGCCAATAATAAGTCTGCGCATCAGAAACCCCAAATTTCAATTCTCTTTCAGGATAGCTGTCATATAGATCGATGGCTTTCTGAGGATCTGTGAATGCCAAATACTGCCACTTTACATCATGCCAAAGATTGACATTGGCTTCATTGCGAAGAATTCCTGTATTTTGCTCAATTTCCCTCCATAGTTTGGTAGCGTAATCTTGATGATGCCCTAGATAAAGGGAGCCTCCATGTATAGGATACAACTCAATCCCATATGAAGCCGCTATATCGTCCGTCCAAAAAGTACCGTTGTCATAGGAGTTCCCCCAAACTCGAGATACTAGACTATATTGTTGATTTGGACCAAAATTGCGCTCATACATGTCAAACCAATACTCTTCTATCGCAGTCTGCTCAGTGGTATATAAATAAATGCCCAAATCACGAATTTCTTTATTGCCAGTGATAGTACCCCAGTGAATCAAGGCTGAATTAAATTGCATACTCTCAGAGGTAGACTCTTGGTCATTTCCTTGTGGAAAACTTGCAAATCCATTTGCCCAACAGTGACCAGCATATGGGCTAAAATTTCTCAAAAAAGGAAACATGTCATCATCCCTATCAGGAGATGCCGCATCTCTTACGAGCAAGTTCACCATTTCTCCCCAGCCTTCGGCCCATCCTGGCTCAAACTGCTCCAAGAATGCCGCCGCATGGATAAAATAACCCCAATGAAAGTGATGGTCATTCAAATTCGAATCTTGGCCATGTCCAGCAGGATATCCTAGCATTGCTGACCAAGTTTTGTTGTAGTAAAAAAGAAAAGCTACCTGCCCTGGTTTTGCAGTCAGCCAGTCCTCCAGTCGCTCTTTAATTGTCGCAAGCATCTTATCTCTTGACTCAAAGTTTCCCATTTCGTGAGCGATTCGGGCGGTTTGAATCAAGCGGTTCATCACCTGACCCTCATTGTATGAATCTGTCCAAGTACTCAACCCGTCATTTTCCAATCGCTTTACCTTGGAATCCAACTCAGCAATGCTAAAACCTTCACTGTAGTTTGCCTGATAAGGAAGGGTTGGTAAGATCCCTAAGTAAGTATTCTCTACGCTGAAGGATGTCGCTGCCATGGTTTTAATCTCCCCTCTGACAGAACTGTAACTTAACAAATCAGGTCTTGGGGAGTCAGAAGATAAATTCGCCCATTGATGAGGTAAAAGCCCAATTAGCGGCGCATTAGCCGTTCCTTCTTTGACATCTGCTTCAATGGTAAAGTCCGTTCTAACTTTGGAGGTATTCTCATCAAAACTCCATTTTGTCAAAGTGTTTTTTGGAAAAACATAAGCGTACTCTTTATAAAGTTCGGCTGTCTGAGAGACATTAGTAGTCGTCAAGGGCAGCATCGCCATTGACCAGTAATCTTTACCATTTAAAGTAGAGGAATATACTTTACCATTTTGTATCCAAGTACTTCCAGTTGGTGCATAAAAGACAAAATCTGCTCCATTCCTAGCATTCTCAATGATCAAAAGCTCATTCTGAATTGATACATTTCCTAGATTGACAGTAATTTGAAGTAGATCATCTGTACTTTTTTTGAAATATAAAAAAGGCATGGCTATACCTGAGGTTACTTGTAAATTTCTAGCACCACTCGTCCAATCAAAAGTTACCGTCCAATCTGTATAATCTGCAACAGTCGCTCTAGAGGCACTCAGCCCAGAAAGTCCTACTACAATTGGTTCTTGATCATCAAAAACCCCCCAGGGTATATAGCTCACAACCAATCCTGCAGGTATGGTCTTCATAGCCATGGGGTAATTGAACAAATTACTCACATGATCACTTTGCAAGAGCAAGGACCACCAGTCATTGGTAGGCACTGGCTTGCCTACTACATTTCCACTTAATTGTGGTTGTCCTGGAGGAAATCCATTTCTGCCTGCTGCATCTGTTCCAGGGAAGGTTTCTGTATATCCACCATTACCTACCGGTACAAACTGGCCTTTTGTATCCAGTGTTACGATAACCAAAAGAGAAAATACGAGTCCAAAAAACATACTGTTTTTTATTCGTAACATAACTTATTGAGTTGGGAGTATTGAAAATTGATTTTACGATTTTAGCCAAAACTTATTGATTTACAGATACATTTCAATACATCATAAGTACTACAGGCATGAAATTAAATTACTACAGGATATTTATGCTTTACTTCGAAAAGTATGCTGACTACGCTCATGACGGCTTTTTTATACCCGATTAGAAAAGTTTCGAAAATGGATTACAAAAAATTAAAAGACAACAAAAAACAACTGTACATTTTTTTCGTTTGCTCATTTCGTGCTACGACACCAAGGATTTCTGGATATCACAGCGAATTATCCACACTATTTTTCTTGGTAAGTAAATCACTTCCTCCCTTAGCTTTTCTTACCTTTGTAGGATGGAGCAAAGCAAAAAAGACATACGGAAATTGAGTCTTCAAGATTTGGAGGAATTCTTTGTATCAAATGGTGATAAGAAATTCCGTGCCAAGCAAGTCTATGACTGGCTTTGGAATAAGTCTTTGAAAAACTTTGATGACATGAGCAACATTTCAAAAGAAACGAGAGAAATGTTGAAAAATAACTTTTCTATCAACCACATCTTAGTTGACTTGATGCAGCATTCTTCGGATGGCACGATCAAAAATGCAGTGAAACTTTATGATAGCAAAATTGTAGAGTCTGTTTTAATCCCAACTTCAAAGAGAATTACTGCCTGCGTTTCTTCCCAAGTTGGGTGTAGCCTAGATTGTAATTTTTGTGCTACAGCAAGATTGAAAAGGATGCGAAACTTGAATCCTGATGAAATCTATGATCAAGTGGTCGCTATCAAAGATGAAGCTGAAACTTATTTTAATAGACCTCTGACCAATATTGTTTTCATGGGAATGGGAGAGCCTTTGCTGAACTATAACAATGTCATCTCGGCGATTGACAAAATCACCTCTCCAACTGGACTTGGTATGGCTCCCCGCAGAATCACACTCTCCACAGTGGGTATCCCAAAGATGATCAAGAAAATGGCGGATGATGAGGTGAAATTCAACTTGGCCATTTCTCTTCATTCGGCTATCAACGAGACCAGAACCATGCTAATGCCTATCAATGAGGTAAATCCGCTAGAAGACTTGGCAGACTCATTACGCTATTGGTACCAGAAGACCAAACGTAAAGTGACCTATGAATATGTGATTTGGGATGGGATCAATGATGATGAAGCTCATGCCAAGGCTTTGGCAAAATTCTGTAAGGTCATTCCTTCGAAAGTCAATATCATACAGTACAATCCCATAGATGAAGGGGAGTTTAGACAAGCTTCCCAAGAGGCTGTGGACATGTATATCAGGATACTTGAGGGACAAGGGATCATTGCCAAAGTCAGAAAATCAAGAGGTCAGGATATCGATGCTGCCTGTGGTCAATTGGCCAATAAAAATGAAGTTGGGGAATTGGAAGGATAGAAATTAGTTTTTAAGCGTGTTTTAACTTACTCAAAAACACTGATGCCAATCAAAAAAAATAACCATGTCTATAAATACTGATTCTGACCTCATTGCCATGCAAAAGGTAAGTGATGTAGTTGCTTACACACTCAAAGAAATGAAGCAATATGCCAAGCCTGGGATGTCTACAAAAGAGTTAGACGACTTTGGTGGCAACATTTTGAGAGATTTTGGGGCTAAGTCGGCACCACGACAGACTTATAACTTCCCTGGATGGACATGTATTAGTATAAATAATGAATTTTGCCATGGATTGCCATCTTCTAACAAAATCTTGGGTGAGGGAGAGTTGATCAATATTGATGTATCCGCTGAACTTGAAGGCTATTGGTCAGACAACGGTGCTTCATTTGTACTTGGTGTTGACAAATTCAAGCATCAGCCTCTCATAGATGCTTCTAAAGACATCCTAAAACAAGCTTTGGATCGTATCAAAGGAGGTGTCAGGATTTCTGATATTGGTCACCTGATGGAAACTGAAGCTAAGAAATATGGCTATAAAGTCATCAGGAACTTGGGAGGACATGGTATAGGAAGAAGCCTGCATGAGCAACCAGATGAGTTACTCAACTATAGAAATAAATACGATCAAAGAAGATTTAGGAAAAATACCGTTGTGGCAATTGAAACTTTTATAGCTACCCAATCTACCCTAGCAGTAACTACAAATGATGGCTGGACAATGGTGGGCAACAGAGGTGGTCATATGGCGCAGCATGAACACACCATCGTGATTACTGATTCTAAACCTATCATTCTCACCGAGAAAAATGAGATTTGGCAATAGCCTTTAACTTTTAATACTGGCCTTCCCAAAAGATGTTGTTTTAGGGAAGACAAGGCTTATTTGTGAAATTATTAATTCTGATTATACGCTTTTTTGCCAGCAACTTCAATCCATTGGCTCAATCGGTTGTTAATGGTCAATATCCATAAGTATCCAATATCAATTAATATCGGAAGTCAGATAAATCGGGATTTTGTAATGTTATTGGCAAAGTTCCGTATATCCATATTATTGATATACCTTATGTAAAATGAGAAGGTTCTCATACATGACCAAAAAGGCTAAGCCTTGATGAATACTTAGCAACTTGGCGTAAGGTTAGCTATGTGTATATAGATCATGTATGGTGTACATGATCAATAAAATCACTCAGTATTACTCTAAAATGAAGTTACTTTTAACTAGGCTTAACATGTTAAATTTTAACATTTTTATGATCTAAACTCTAGCAGTTTTGTGGTAGTAAAATGATCACATTATGTATAACTACTTTACAAAACAAAAAACCAAAGCACTGTTTATCATTGCTTTAGCATGGACAAGCATAACTTTATGCCCCATATCATCTGCATTTGCTCAAGCGACAAATGCGACTATCTCTGGACTAATTTTAGATGATAGCAAGGAGCCTCTCATAGGTGCCAATGTTTTGGTCAAAAATGAGTCCACTGGATTTGAGGCAGGAACAATCACAGGTTTAGATGGGAGATTTCAATTGCAGCAGTTACCCCTTGGAAAACCCTACACGGTGACTGTAAGCTATATTGGGTTCAACACTCAAAAACTGACAGGCTACCAACTCAATCAAGGTGATAGAATCAATGTAGAGATCACCATGGAGTATGGAAGTAGTGACCTGTCTGAAGTAGTCGTCACTGGCGATAGCTTCAAAAATCAAGTGGATAAATTAGGAGCAGTGACAGCCATTGATTCTAAGCAAATCAAAAACCTACCGACAGAAGGTAGAAATTTTACAAACTTGACTGCTCTCTCACCACTCCAAGGTGGAGGAGGACTCAACTTGGGAGGACAACGAAGAACTTCCACCAATGTCACTTTGGATGGTGTAAATGCAAGAAATCAATTGACCGCAGGGGAAATAGCACGTGGTCCCTATACGGTATCTATTGAAGCCATCAGGGAGTTTGAAGTAGCTACCAACTCCTATGATGTCACTCAAGGGAGGCAAGCTGGTGGAGCGCTGAATGCAGTCACCAAATCAGGCACCAATACACTCGAAGGCTCAGCTTTTGCATACCATAGAAATGACAACTTAGCTAGCCCATATGATATTAGAGGAAACGAAAGAGAAGTGGTATTCAACAATACCCAGTGGGGCTTTAGCCTAGGCGGACCTATTATAAAAGATAAAGTACATTTCTTCACTGTATTTGATAGACAAGACGCTGGAGAGCCTGTTTTCATCGGTGACATTCGAAACGAAGACGATGAATTAAGGCTTAGAATTAGAAAAGATACTTTGGACAAATTCGTAGATGTAGCCCGAAGGCTTTATGGAGTAGGTTCAGAGCAGCAGCTAGGAGAATTTTCCAGAAAAACGGTAGCCAACACCTTCTTTGCAAGGATAGACTGGCAAATCAACAAAAGAAACAAATTGACTATCAGAAACAACTACACTGACTGGTCAAATCCATTTTCAGTAAATGACAATACTGCGATCAATTTAGCAGAAGTTTTTGGAGACTTCTCATCAAAGGAAAATAGCCTTCTAGTATCCTTGAGGTCTATTGCCAATGCAAATACCACAAACGAACTAAAAGTCCAGCTTCAACATGCTGAAAGAGGTTTTACTGTCAATGGGCAATTGCCGTCCAACAACATGCCTAGAGCAATCGTCAGGGTGGTTTCACCTTTTCCAACCGAAAACAATCCAAATGCCATACAAACAACAAATGTTCAAATTGGTGGACAGCGATTCCTGCCAGAAACCAATCTTGAGCAACAAATCCACATCGTAAATACCACTTATACCCAGCAAGGGAAATTCAACTTCACTTTCGGTACAGACAATATGGTGACCTATTTAGAAACATTGCTAAGTAGTGAGCAAAATGGAAGATTTTTTTACAATAGCTTAACAGACTTCGAAAACAACAACCCATTTCGATATGCCAGAGAGGTGCCACTGCAAGGACTTCCGATCGTGAAGCAAACCGTTGTAGACCTTTCACTTTTTGGTCAAATGGAAGTAAATCCTCATAAAGATGTCAACTTGGTGGCAGGATTGAGGTATGATGCGACGATGTTTATGAATGAGGCTGCTTTCAATCCCACTGTATCCAATGAGCTTGGCATTAGGACAGACAATAAGCCAGCTGATTTTAGAAACCTCCAGCCTAGAATTCAAGCGACATGGGACATTAAAGGAAAGAATACAGATGTATTGAAATTTGGTGCGGGTATGTTTGCCGCGCAGCCACATTATTATGCTCAAGTGAACAACATACAAAACTCAGGAGTGATGCTTGCAGCCATAGATGTACAAGGAGATTTGGTTCCTGAGGCTGACTTTATCGGCTATAGAAATGGACTCGAGGCTCCGGGGATTCCAGAAGGTGCAGACTTTATCTCCACCATCAATAGCGTCGCTGATGATTTCAGGGTTCCAAATACATTCAAGGCAAATTTAAATTATAACAAGCTGATTGGTGATAGATTTAGAATCGGCGCCAACGTGATCTACTCTTACACCTTCAATAACTATGTCTATTTGGAAAGAAACATGGTCGATGATCCATATTTCAGGCTTTCAAATGAAGGAAATAGAGGGGTGTTTGTTCCAGCCAATACAATTGGGTCTAATGGGCAGACCAATTGGTTGAATTCAAGAAAGTCTAATAATGTCGGAAGAGTACTTGAATTGAATTCCGACGGGGAAGGATATCAATACGCTTTGATTCTAGATGGTAGTGTAAGGCTTGGAAAGGATGGCTACATTACTGCCTCATACACTTTCAATCAGGCTTTCGATAATACATCATACAATTGCTGTGTAGCCAATACATCCACTTTCCTTCCTGTAGTAGATGACTCTAGGAAATTGAATTGGGCGTATTCAGACAATCAATTTAAACATAAAATAGTCTTGAATGGAGCTACTCCAACTTGGCGTGGATTTACAATGGGGGCGACGTTGATAGGAATAGGTGGATCAAGATATTCTTTCTTGGTATCTAATGGCTCGCTTCAAGGTGACTTCCCATTGAACAACGCACTTGCTTTTGTATTTGATCCAAACAATCCAGACACCCCACAAAACATCAGAGACGGGTACAATGCGATTCTAAATGACCCAAACACTTCTGAAAGTACCAAAAAATATTTGAGAGAAAGCTTTGGAAAAATAGCCGATAGAAATGGAGGAGAAAATCCAATGTTCTACAACCTTGACCTCAGACTATTGAAAAACATAAAAATAGCAGGTTCTCAAAGAGTGGAACTGTCTGCAGATGTATTTAACTTCATGAACATGCTCAATAAAGACTGGGGTGTAGACAATAACCTCAGCAGCAGTAGAAACCTACAAAGCATCAGGGGTTTTGACCAAAGCTCTCAACAATACATCTATAATGTAGAACAAGGAGTTGGAATTCTGCCTATTAATGGCACTCCTTGGAGGATTCAGCTAGGGCTTCGGTATTCTTTTTAGATCCTGTCAAAAATAAAAATCTCAAAGGCTTGCTTTAAGTTTTGGTTAAGATTCAGAAAGAGTAGCGGAATATTCAATACTCTTTCTGAATTTTATCAAAAAAAGCATGGACATCTTATCATATTTTCAACAAACCCTCACAAGAGAAGAAGCGAGTAATCTGATCAAGGAGGTAAATTTTCGAAAAGGAGAATATGTCTATATGCCTCCCATCAAACCAAATGAGATGTTTCAAATAATATCAGGGGCTATCAAAATTGGAACATATACTGAAAAAGGTGAAGAGGCCTGTTATGATATTTTGTTTCAAAATGAAGTATTTGGAAATCTTCGGTATCTCAATGGTCAATTCTTTGAGTTTGCAAAAGCGCTGACTGACTGTAAAATCATCTGTTATGAATTGTCATTTTACAAAAAGATGATAGTCCATGATCCATTGATCTCAGACTGGTTTAATAAAACGACCATTCAACGATGGTGTAAAATGGAAACAAGACTGTATAGATTCTGTACCCTGCCAGCAGCAGATAGAATCAAAGCGCTTTTCGCTGAATTCGACCACATCATAGTGATCTCTAAATCAAAGAAAGTGAAAATATTGGATCTCCTACACATCGTAGACATTGCCCAAATGACAGGAATATCAAGACAGACCGTATCAAAACTACTAAAGTCATTTGATGAGAGCTCAAAATTGAAAACAAACAAGCTCCAACATGACTCAACTATTCTAATGGATAAGAAACTTATCCATCACCTTGCATAAACAAGAAAAAAAACGCACCAAAAACCATGTACAATATATCTAAAAAATTCAATATCGGGATTTTAGTCTCTTTGACTCTCCTATTAGTCAGCACAATGGCTTATTCCCAAGAGGTTCAAAGAATCGCTTTTGGGTCTTGCAATAAACATGACCTTCCACAACCCCTCTGGAATCCAATAATAGAAGACTCGCCTGAGGTATTCGTCTGGCTCGGAGACAATGTCTATGGAGACACTCATGATATGAACCTCCTTAAGCGTAAATATGATGCTCAAAAAGCTATAGAAGGATATCAAAAACTTCGTCAAACTGCAAAAATCATAGGTGTATGGGATGACCACGATTTTGGTATCAATGACGGAGGAAAACATTACGCTCAAAAAGAGGCATCCATGCAACTGATGCTAGATTTTCTTGATGAACCCAAAGATAGCCCCAGAAGATCGCAAGAAGGTGTATATGGTGCATACGAATATCATCATGGAGAAAATTCAGTGAAAATTTACCTTTTAGACGCCAGGTATAGTCGAGATACCCTTTACAAAGAAGATGGTCAATATCTGCCAAACTTAAGCGGGTCTGTATTAGGTGAAGAACAGTGGACTTGGCTAGAAAAAGAACTAAAAAATAGTAAAGCTGATGTCAACATCATTGCGTCTGGAATACAATTCATACCAACAGAACATCCTCATGAAAAATGGGAAAACTACCCCAAAGAAAGAGAGAGACTATTTGATTTGATTCATTCTTCTAAAGTGAAAAACCCAGTTCTCTTAAGTGGAGATAGACATATCGCTGAGATCTCAAAATTAAAAGATAGCAGATTCACTAAGGGTCTTTATGAGATTACTTCTAGCGGAATGACTCATGTGTGGAAAAGCTACAAAGAAGAATACAACCCATACAGGGTATCTGGATTAGTCGCCTCTCTTCATTATGGGTTGGCCTCCATTGACTGGAAAAACAAGCTTATGAATTTTCAAATAAAAGGTGAAAAAGGTCAAGTTTACATAGAACAGACAATCCAAATATTGGATTAAAAAAACTCTCCATGAAGGGAAAATCTTTCTTCATGGAGAGTTCATTCACTCCCATCCGCTGACTTGACCCAAATATTCATCCCTCGATCAGTCCCATAGCGATCTATGACACGTATTTCATCTTTTATTTATTTCATTTTTTTGAGCATACCAAGTTACAATTTAACGATAACACCCATCAATATACTTATCATCTTTTTAATTTTAAAGGTACTATGTCAATTTTTAATTGAAATATGAATAAAAAACATGGGAATAAGCATAATTGGAACGATTGTTGAAAGTCAAAAGACAAAAAAACCAACAACCTATGCTAACTATCAACAACAAGCCAACCAACATTCTACCCTTAGTATCCTTCGGTGATAAAGACGATCAAGATGTAGACAAAAGATCCAATAGAGATACACCAGGAGAATCTGAAGGTGCTCGTCCTCCAAAAAAAGAAGAGTATAAAGAGCGTCAAAGAAAAAACGATAAAGAGAAAGATGACGGGCTAGGAGAGGATCAAAAAGTAGATAATGAAGAAAAGGATAAAAATAAGCGCTAATTTTTCCTTAAATTAACTTTTTCAAAGGCAAATAAGGAATCTAACATGTCAAATATTAGCTTAATCATTGAAGAGCGTGCCGCCAATATTGGGAATTTTATGGTCGGCAGGCTTCTCCCTTTCAGGCAAAAAAGAGCCGTAGGTCCATTTGTATTCATAGATCACATGGGACCAGTCAAAATGAGCGAGCGAGAAAACATGGAAGTATTGCCCCATCCACATATTGGCCTTTCTACGCTTACTTTCTTGTTTGATGGAGCTATTATGCACCGAGACAGCATTGGAAGTGAAGTAGAGATCCAACCTGGCGCAGTCAACTGGATGACGGCTGGTAGCGGCGTGGTGCATTCTGAAAGGACGCCAGAAAGATTGCAAGACTCCACCAAAAGTCTTCATGGACTTCAAATCTGGGTTGCACTACCCAAAGAGCTAGAAGAGACGTCTCCATCATTTACGCATATAGATGCTAACCAAATCCCGAAATGGCAAGATGGAGATGTACGCTTCAAGCTCATAGCTGGTGAAGCCCTAGACAAAAAATCTCCTGTCCCAGTACATAGCAAGCTGTACTTCATAGAAATCAAAAGTCAAAACGCTACTAAGGTAAGCATTGGTGACAAGCTCTATGGGGAAAGTGCACTATACATACTTGAAGGCTCCATTTCGAGTGAAGGAAATGAGTATGGGCCAAAGCAAATCCTTATTGCCAAAGATGCAAAACTCTGCGAATTTGACATTGGTGAGCATTCCACTGTTTACATTTTTGGAGGCGAACCTTTTCCAGAGGAAAGATACATCGATTGGAACTTTGTCTCTTCGAGCAAAGAACGTCTTGCAAAGGCTAAGGAAGATTGGGTCAATCAGAAATTTCCGAAAGTGGTAGGTGAAACAGATTTTGTCCCTTACCCTACTTTCAAAAAGTCTTAAAAGTCAGCTCACATTTTTGCTTTCAACATATTAATACAAGACAAAAACATCCAGAACCATGGAAATAGAACAAATCAACCACGAATCAAAAGGGTACTTCAAGGCCATAGATGACGGAAAAGAAGCTGGCAGAATGACTTATTCTTGGGCAGGTGAGCAGCGGATCATCATAGACCACACAGAAGTAAATCCTGCATTCAAAGGTCAGCATGTGGGCAAGAAGATGCTTATGACTGCCGTGGAATTTGCCCGAGAGAAAAATATTAAAATCTTACCCTTGTGCCCTTTTGCTAAAAGCGTATTTGACAAAACACCTGACATTCAGGACGTCCTTTGAGTCTTAATTGCCTTTATTCTCCAATAGCAAACTTCAACTGTAACTCTTGAAAGTACAGGGTATACCTTGCTTGTGCATAGTCAGATTGTGCAGTGACTAATTGCTGATTGGCCTGCGCCAAATCTACAAAATTACTAACTCCCAATCGAAAACGCTCTGAGATAGCTTCATAGGCAACTTCGGCTGCTTCTAATTGTACCGCTGTGGCATCTTTCCTTTTTACAGCAGCCTTCATGCCTTGGTAGGCAAGTTTTACTTCTTGAGAAATCACCCTCTCTATTGCACTTCTATCCAGCTGCTGATTCATGTATTCTACCTTTGCTCTTGTGACTTGCGTCTTGTTGTCAAAATTATTGAAAATTGGAATGTTAAGATTCAAGCCGATCACTCGCTGCGGGAAAATATTGAAGAATTGATTGCTAAAAGTCCTGTTATCCAAGGAAGTATAGAAGGTATTGTAATTGAAAAAAGCGCTTAATTGAGGAAAATAAGCTGTCCTAGACATTGCCAAAAGACTTCTATTTCCCTTTTCCATCTCCTGCTGTTGTTGTAAATCCTTTCTCGTAGCCTTTGCATTCTCATAAAGCTCCTCGAGAGGAAGACTAATCCACTCAAGTTCATCCACATCAAGTGCTATAGGAGTTAACTTTGGTAGTATTTCGGATTCTAGCTGAAGGCTTTCTGCCAGAACCCATCGGTTGGTCTCCCAATCAAGCTCGGCATCCAACAAAACAGTCTCTAATCTAGCAACTTCTGATTGCTGATTATAAAGATCTGCCAATGTCCTGAGTCCAACATTTACAAAACCTTCAATCTGAGAGAGTAACTGTCTTTGATTTTCCAGGTTTTCCTTAGCAATCCTCACCAACTCCTCGCTAAGTAGGGCTTGAAGATATTGTTGGGCTATCGTATTATAGACAAGCTGCCTGTTTCTTTCTAACCCTAATTCACCTGCCTCTTCAAAATACTTTCCTGCTCTTGTCAAATGATGCTGACGAAAGGCATTGAATACCGGCATACTAGCATTGATGCTTCCAGAGACGATCGAGTTGACCTCATTGGTTACGATAAGCTCTCCCTCTACTTGCTGAAACTGCTGACCAATCTGTCTGAAATTTGAATTTGAAAAATTCAATCTAGGTAAGTAATTCATCTGCGCATTCAATCGCTCCATTCTAAGCACTTGTTGCTGATTGAGAAGTTTTCTATAATCTAGCTGCCTTTCCAATCCGATCTCAACCGCTTCCTCAAAGGTCAGGACAAGCTCTTGCTGGGCCATACCACTTGGCACATACATCATCAAGAGCAACAAAGTAAATATCAATATTCTCATAATGCCATATCCTTATCAATTCTACCATCCATCATTTCTATCAATCTGGTGCCATAGTCAGCATTTTCACGGGCATGAGTGGCTTGAATGATGGTCATCCCTTCTTGATTGAGTTCTTTGAAGATCTCCATGATTTCTTTGGCTTGTACAGAGTGGAGATTTCCCGTAGGCTCATCTGCTAGCAGAACCTTAGGCTTCCCAGCTATGGCCCTCGCAATACCTACTAGCTGCTGTTGTCCTCCAGATAGCTGCTCTGGAAAAAGGTCTTTTTTAGCCACCATATTGAACCGATCTAGTAAGTCTGCAATGATGCTCTTACGCTCAGAACTAGACACATTTCTGTAAAGTAAAGGAGTCTCTATGTTTTCGTAGACAGTCAGCTCGTCGATCAAGTGGTAGGCTTGAAAAATATACCCGAACTCTGACTTGTGAAGTGCCCCTCTTTGCTTTGCTTTCATGGCATTCACGTCCTTTCCGTCAAAACTATAGCTCCCTTCAAAATCCTCGTCCAACATTCCGATGATGTTCATGAGGGTAGACTTTCCCACTCCTGAAGGTCCCATCAGCGTGACAAATTCTCCTTGTTGGATTTTGATATGGATACTTTGTAAGATAAATATGCGCTGGAAGCGAGATTCTATATACTTGTCAATGCCATTGAGTTCTATCATTGTTTTATTTTTTCAATTCTTTAAGCCTAAATTCAAAAACATGTTATTGTAGTTTTCTCAATCTTTCATTTCCATTGTTATGCCATAAAAAACCTCCCTATTTGGAAGATTAATGCCATTTTTTAAAATTTCCCTGCTTAATCCCCGAACACCTTTGTCCGCCAACGGACGAAAATAGCTTGTTCTCAAAAAAATCTTAGTATCACTTTTGTCAAGAACTTAAAGTTTATTTCAAATCATTATATTAGTGCAACCTTTTGAATCTTGATAATAGAAGAATGACTAATCAAAGAAAATCAAAATTTTGGAACGATAGTAACAAGCTGGTAAGCTTTTCTGCCATATTGATCAGTGCGGTCAGTTTGTTTATCCTTATTTATCAAACCAGTCTGGCAAGCAAGCAATTTGAATTGGAGCAAAAGCAACAGCTTGCTTCTGTTATGCCTTATTTACAAATTTTCCAAGGATACAGCAGTGAAGAAGATTTTGTTTATTTAAAAAACACAGGGCTTGGCCCCGCATTTATCAAACATGTTCGGATGAAATATAATGATGAAATTTTTGAAAATATGGATTACCTTGGGCTTTATAGAAAAGTAAAAAAAGAAGGAAATCATCCAGACCTTATTATCGAAACCAATTCTGTTACAGAAGGTATGGTGATTTCACCCAATGACATATTGGTATTACTAAAAGTGTATTCACTTGAAAATGAAGACGCATGGACAGATGTGTTATTTGGAAAAAAAGTAGAGATGGAAATAGAGTTTGCATCTATTTATGATGAGAGGTGGCAAGTATCGGGGACTTTCTCTGTCCCTGTTAAAGTTAAGGATTTTGAGGATTAGTCTTAGATTGTAGATTGTAGAAGTTTTTAGGATTTTGTACGCCTAGAGACTACTTTGTACATTGTACTTGGTACTTTGTACCTTATCTGTCCATCTTTACGTTAACTCACTACGTCTTCACCTATATTCTTTCCAGCCTAGATTCATGCATCCAGTTTTGTCGGTCGTGCCTATGGCACTTTTACATTTGAGCTTTCCCTAGGTTAAAACCCAAGGCTAAGATGTCGGTCGTCCTTACAGGACTTATTGTTTATTCCCAATTTCCTTTTAATTAAAAGATCAAAGATTGATGAAAATCCTCACAGGTAGAACCTTATTTCGTCGCACCTGTCTACCCATAGGTAGAGGCATTTTTCAACTTTATTTCGCTAACTCACCCTCTTGCTTCTTGCTTCTTACTTCTTGTTTCTTGCTTCTTGTTTCTTGCTTCTTGTTTCTTGCTTCTTGCTTCTTGTTCCTGCTTGCAGCAGGCAAGTCTAATCTCATGACTCTTGGTTCTTGGTTCTTGGTTCTTGACTCTTGGTCTTGCATCTTGAGTCTTGCGTCTTGCGTCTTGAATCTTGGCTCTTGAATCTTGGCTCTTGGCTCTTGGCTCTTGGTTCTTGGTTCTTGGCTCTTGGCTCTTGGATCTTGGCTCTTGGATCTTGACTCTTGGCTCTTGGATCTTGACTCTTGGTTCTTAAGTCTAAACTCTCGCTTCTCCCTCATCACCTCACTCACTTTTCAACACTTTTGCAGGATTAGTTCTGATGACTTGTAAGGAATGGATGAAAACTACTGTAAGTGCCATACCCAAGACTGCCAATCCTACAAGGCCGAACACGGCGTATGGCATGTCAATTTTGTAAGCAAACTCTTTGAGCCATTGGTTGCTAAAGTAGTAGGCAGGTATGATCGCCAATAGGGTCGAAACAAAGACCAACCAGATGTATTGCTTACTTATCAACATCAAAATACTGGTGACGCCTGCCCCCAAAACTTTACGAATACTGACTTCTTTGCTGCGCTGTGCGATGGTAAATGATGACAATCCGAATAAGCCAAGGATAGAAATCAATATCGCAATGCCAGACGCAAAACCAAGTATTCCTTGAATCCTCCTATCTGCTTCATAAAAACCCTCAATAGCTTCATCTATAAACAAAAACTCCCCTGATTCATAAGGATATACCTCCTTCACAATGGCCTCTAGGCTAAGTTTTGCATGGGATAGATTTTGGCTTGGGGCAAGCTTGACATTCAAGTAATTGTAATAGGTAGGACTGTAGATAAATACCATGGGTAGAATTTCCTCACGGAGATTTCTGGCATTGAAATTATCCAAAACACCCACAATTCTCCTTTGTTCACCACTGATCTGTAATGCCATCCCTATGGCATCTTCTGGACTGGAAAGGCTAGCTAGGTGAAGGAAATTCCTATTGACCAACACTTCATCGACCTTATTGCTTGCACGCTTACCTGCGAGGATATTCAGGCCGTGAACTTCTACAAATGCGGAGTCCACATTCATGACGTGAACATACAAAGCTTGTCCAGTAGTATCCCCTTGGAGATATGAATCTGTAGTCCATAGGCTATTCGATGAAATCAGGACATTGCTCAAACTTGCTGCTGACACGGAACTTTGCTGCCTCAGGCGATCGGTTAGCTGTGCCTTTACCTCTGGATCACCCATAAAAGGTAACCTGACATACATCACGGCATCTTTATCGAAACCCAAGGGTTGTGAACTGACGAATTGCAGTTGTGACCTTAGTACCAAAACCATACATATAAATGTAATTGAAGCTGTAAACTGAATGACTGTAAGATTTTTTCTTAAAAATGGCCCAAAACCAAGTTGAGATCCTCCTTGAACCTCTCCTTTCAATGCGCGCTGTGGTTGGTATCCAGAAAGTATCACCGCAGGATAAATACCCGATAAGCAGGTAACTAATACAGCAATCAAAAGGAGAAATAACCCATTGTTCAGACTGAAATTGACGTATTCAAATGTTTCAGGTAGATACGAGGAAAACAATTGATAAAAACCATCTGCTAAAAATACAGCCAAGCATGCCGCGCCAATCACCAAAAGAAATGTTTCGCTTAAAAATTGAAGCATCAGCTGCTTCCTGTCTGACCCAAGGGTCTTTCTGATTCCTACTTCTTTGGCCCTCTTGATCGCAAGGGCTGTTTCTAAATTGACAAAATTCAAACATGCCAATAGCATGATGATCACACCTATGAATACTAAGCCTCTCAATAAATCTAAAGAAACCTCTGTACCATTAAAATTCTCCGAAAAATGCATGTCGAGCAATGGTTTTCCAGAAAACCGATCAGAATTATTTTCAACATCCAAGTACTTGGAAGCTATATGACCTAATCCTTCATCCAGTTGCGCTAGATTTGTGCCTTGTGCTAGCTTTACAAATAGTTGACTAGAAGAATTTAGGTTCGTCCAACTGTGTAATCCATACCAGTCACTTTTCTCTTGTTGCGCTATGGTGCTGAATGAGATAAAATCCTTGAACACAAAATCGGAAAGTTCCTCATAGTCCTTTACCACCCCGTGAATATGGGTGTAAATAGTGTCTGCGGCATCTATCCAGAGCATTTCTTTTCCCAAAACCTCAGAGGCTTCAAGCCCAGGAAAGTACTTCCGCATACTAGATTCAGAGATCACCGCTTGAAATGGAGAAGATAAGGCTGTTTCGGGATTACCCGCTAGCCACACCCTGTCGAAAATCTCCATAAATCCCTGATCAGCAAAAGCTATCAGGTTTGACTTTCCTATATACCTATTTTGCTCTGGAACTACAGCTGAAACATCACTCAAAGTATACAGCCTCCCTTTGGTCTCAACAAATGCCAACTCTTCATCTATCACTTCTCCCAAAGGCCCTGATGTCCCAGAAGATTCAAACTTTTCCCCCAATTGCCATTCTGAGACTGTATGAATCCTAAAGATCCTATCTACATCCGAATGAAACCTATCAAAACTAAAGGCATGAAGTACCACTTGAAATATCAACAAGCATATCCCGACACCAAGTGATAATCCGAAGATATGGACAAAAGTCCTTAGTTTATTTCTACGAATATTTCTAAAAGCAATGAGCAGGTAGTTTTTCCACATAACAATTTCCTTGAAGCTAACTTTATATTATCGATCTTAGAACCAAGTTCATACCAATCCAAAGTAGCCTCAATCCCTTAATTTATGAGATTTTCTATCCCAGCAAAACATGTGGGCGAACAATAATGACCGCATTCGGACGAAGCTGTTGCTGTAGATACGGCAAGCTTCATAAAGATAGTTCCTCAGACAACGTTCCGAGGAACTATTCCTAAATGATTTTCCCGATACACTCCAGTTACAATCCTTCACCGACTTGTGACTTGTGACCAGATTGAATTTCTTTTTACTCCACCAGTTGAAAATTTAATGGCTTGAGAAGACCCATCTACTCTTTGAACCAATATCCATAAACATCTAATATTTATTAGGGTTCGGTTACAGATAAACCCTTGTGTATTTGATTAGTGGCAAAGAAGCGGATAATCATGAATTATTTTTAGGCATTTCTAGCATTACCAATGTTCTTAAACATTTCTTCATGTTGCTTGGAGATAAGATTAGTCATCAAGTTTTTAATTGGCAAAACTGACTTTATGGTTAATTCCTCAACAATTACAGTCTCATTGCCTTCTTCGTGCAAATGGAAATGCATAGTTAACTTGGTCAAGCCCATGACAGAAGCATTGATAAGTAAACCTATACGTAAAAATTCCAAGCTTAACGCTCTCGTAGACTTTGTATTTATTTTTATTCAATTCCTTCATTTTATAAATGAGCGGATGTACCGAAACAAATTTTTGTGTATCCGTCAGGTAACTGAGGACTGTCTGCGCGTCTTTTTGGATTTTAAAAGTTAATTGGGTCATTGCTTTAGATAGTTAATAGGCCTTGGTTCAAAATTTACTTTATCTCAACTCACCCCTTGCATATAGCTTTTGATCTAAATCTCTCATAGAATTTTTCTTGTCTCAATATAATCCGCGCTTTTTAAGTAGCTCTACCAAATCGCCGCTAGTATCAGGTTTTTTGGCTAGTTTGTAAATCAAAAATACTGGAATCATCAACGGAATCAACATGCCAAAATTCATTTTGGAGGATATACCCCAGGCAACTATTCCCACAAAAAATATCCCTGCGAGAAAGCCAATGGCCAAGGCGTGAAAAATCTTAGAGTTTCTCAAGTTCTTTTTTTCAATCAAGAGTTCCTCATCCGTCATGCTGTAGATGTCCTTTTTTTCCATAGTAGTTTACTGATTAACGTTTTTTTATCTTTTGGAAAATGAGTTGATTGATTCAAATGTGGCAATAAGCTAATGAATATCCATTTTCCTTTAACCTAACTAATTCAATGTAAAGAATTTTGAGGAATAGTCAAATCCATCAGTAACTTCATCTTCTCGAGTCTTTCCGGCCATAGCACCGTGCTTAGTGGTTATTCGGAATTTCCGAACTACCACTTTTTCGTCCAGCTCGCCTTCTGCAAATACATTTTTTATGTGCTCGCTGATGGTGCGTTTGTCCTTGCCAAATAATTGCCCCATTTGCGCCTGCGTAAGCCAAACCGTTTCTTCTTGCAAGCGAACATCTATTTTGATGTTGCCGTCTTTGTTTTGGTATATGAGGATGTCGCTGGTCATTGTCTGAACTATGATTTGTTTGATTTATGAGATTGAATGATTTAAGGTTTGAATTTTTTATTTGTCAGCCGTTTAAAATTCAAACTCTTCTCTCCAAAGTTTATGAGTAAGCCAATTTCTAAATTATACGCTTCTAAATAATTAATGGCCTGTGCAAAATGAACATCCTCCAATAGGGTAATGGCCTTTAGTTCAACTGAAATGATACCTTCTACTAAAAAATCTACCCTTCTTGTTCCGATTTGCTCCTCTCTGTAAAAAATGGGCATTTCAAATTCTCTATTAAACGCAATGCCTGATAAATTCATTTCTATTGCCAATGCTCTCTGATAAATAACTTCTTGAAAACCATTGCCAAGTGCTTTGTGAACAGTCATAGCACAACCTATAATTTTGGAGGTTAATTCGGAGTATTTATATTGATCGTTAATCATAGTAATCATTTAATCACAAAAATCACTGTTCAGACAAAGTTTTAAGCGGTGAGGAAATTCTTCCTACCCCAACAACTCGATAAACGCCTTTTCTAAACTTGCTTCTGTAAATTTCATTCAATTCTTTTTATTAATTCTTCAAAGCATTTCGCTACATCATTTTCATTAGGGATTGGTCTATATGCTAAAGCGGATAGTTCAGTTTGATATTTTTCTGTTAATTGTTTCCAGATGGTTGAAAAATCCATCATCAAGGAAGATTCGGAAATTGACTTAGATTGCCAGCCCATCGGCTCTTCAAACATAGCTCTATCGTGTTGCAGAATGATATCAAATTGTTTCTTAAACGAGCCTGAAGCTACAAATTCAAAACACTCAGGATTTTTCATTAAGTAATACAAATCATAAAAATGTCTTATCTTATCGGAGATACTTTCAACAGTATTTTCCTTAAATGAAAATCGAATTAATGACACCATCTTTTCCAATAGCGTTTGTTCTTTGCTCAATACGTTCACTTCAAAGGATTGGAGATTGTATTGCTCAATGTATTTTTCATTGCTTGTTTGCATCAAAAAGTCAAACACCATACTCTGAATGGTAAGTCGTTGATAAGGGAAAGGATTGGCAAACGAGTTTATTTCAACAATGAGTTTGTTATTTGCATTGCCTTTTTCAGTTGTAACATACTCAAAAACAGATTTTCTGAATCTTGAACCTTTACTTGTTACACCGTCCATTTGCAATTCGGTTAAATCAGGTGTAATTTCTTTTTCAATAGTGCGGATGATGGTTTTAATCTCATTTCCTGTTTTACCCTTGTCGTTTATGATGGCAATATCTACATCCTCCGAAAATCGCTCTATCAGATTATATCCTTTTGAGAGCGATGTACCTCCTTTAAAAACGGATTCATCAACATATTTACTTTTTGCCAAACGACTTAACACCAATGTTATCCAGTAATCTTTTTCTACAAATTCCAACTTAATATCCAAGTGCTGTGATGCAGCCCTCAGTGTTTGCGTAAATAACTTTATGTCGTGGTGCAGGTTCATACAATATTCCATTTTTCGGTGGTGGATAGGGCTTTCGCTGCACCTGTTAGTTTATACTTGGTTATTGGGTTCAATGATTTGAAAAGTGGTTCTGTTGTGTTGCCTTGTTGCAATTGCTCTAACAAAGCACCTAATAAAGCCCTTGTAGCCGGTGGATATTTCAAAGCCAGGCGAACCAAGGTGTTTATTTCTTTGTCTGTAAAGTTTTTAATGATTGCCAAAAACCGTTTACAAGATGATTCTACATTGGCATCAGGTATTTTTTTGATGTAGCGAATGGCATCCAGTAACTGCAACAAAGGGATATTCTCTTTGGTGATGGTGTTTTTTTGTTTTACAAAAGCAATCGTATAGCGTTCTCTTTTAAAATTGGGGCGAACCTGGTTTTTCCCGATTTGTATGGTATTGCTTACCTGTGTGGTTAAGCCCAATTGGTTGTAGATGCTGTAACCTGTGAGATAGCCTGTTATTTTTCCGTTTTCTTCCAATAGGTCTTTTACTACTTGTGCCTGATTGGGTTGAAGGTTGCCAAATGGGGTATTTTCGGGTTTGTAGTATTTTCCTTTGGATAGTTTGGCAATCTTGCCCGAAGCTACCATACGGTTCAGGGCTTTTATCACCGCTTCTTTTTGGTTCACCTCTGTGGTAAAATCAGCATAGGTGAATACATAGCCCTTGGGGAGCCTGTCTATGGTAAATGCTATGTATTCAGCGGTTTTCATTCCTTTTATTGTGCTGCAAAGATAGTTATTTTGTCCAGTTTATTAGTAAAAAAACTGGACATTTTGAAATTTGATGAAGTATGGTTAACTTCGCAATTTCGTTGCGAAGTTAACCATACTCTACTTTGCTGTAATTCTTCTTTATATATAAGTCCTTTCATTTTATGCTTTTTTAGTTTTGCTTCGGTGAATTTCATTTAATCAAATCTTCGGTTATTTCTTGTGGTGTTGCTTTTTCTTTTTTTGCCTGAATTTGCAATCTTTCTTTCAAGTATTTCATTTTTGTTCCCCACTCAACTTCCAAAATATCAGACCATTTACGAACATATATCTTTACCCTACCATCGTTTATGCTAAAGCTTAATCCTTTATCCTTTTCACCGTGCTGTTTAGCATTTTGAATAAGCTCATTAATCCCTTTGTCATAGTTCTTGCCGATTAAATAAAATTCCCAATATTGATTTTCTCCATTGCATATATTTTGCTCTAAAATTTTCTTTCTATAGTCATTAATCTGGTTGTATTCTTTACCTTCAGCCAATAGTTTAGATGCTCTTTTAATTTCAACGATTATATTCTTTTGAATTCCTTCGCCAATTGATTCCGTTTTTGTTAGAAATAAATCTACTTCTCCATTCGGGCTACTTTCTAATTCAGGGTCTTTAATTTCAAGAACTTCTTTAGCATATTTTATAAGCACATTCTTTAGTGCTCCTTCTGTTGAACTAAAAAGTCTAAATTGTTCTCCAAATAACCAAAAGTTCTCATCTAATATTTTTTGTAAGTGCTTAACTTCAAGAGTTTCTTTTTCGTGTTCTGAAATAAGAAACTTCAATTTGTCGATTACTTCTAACCTGTGGTCAATTTCTTTAATTGTTTTGATTATATTGGAAAAGGTTGTTCTTTTAAGAAGTAAGCGTCCGAGGAACTACATGTTTGATTTAAAGTTTTGCGGATAAAGTTTTTTGATATTTTTATGATTTATGGTCATGATGTTTTGTAGGACATGCTTTAGCCATTCATGCGAGTTGACTTGG
>NZ_JAKZGR010000013.1 GCF_022549675.1 Belliella kenyensis
TATCATTTTGCTTTTGCTTTTCAGTTTTGAAAGTTTTGGACAGCTATCTTATGAGTACAAGAAGTTTTCCAGAAACCAAAAGTTCTATATTAGCTCTAAACCCTATTCTAATCAAGAGTATGATACCTTAGGACGAACACAGATTTTTGATTCAAATGATAATTTAAAATGGGAAGTGGAAAGATATTTTGCGGGAGAAACGGCATTCTTAAGTGAAAATGGTCAAAAACTCGTGTTTATAGAGCCTTTTTCTGATGGAAACAAATATCCTCTAAGGATTTATTCCCAAAATGGGATTTTAAAAGCATACAGAACAGAAGAACTTGTGGATCCTTTGGAAGGGTCATGCAAGTACAATTGGGTATATAGCACTTTCTATTTAGGAAAACCAAATTATGATTCAGCAACCAATATTCTGCTTTTCGATGAATACCTGCCTAACAAAGTTGAGAAGCTTATGGAGTCAAATAATATTTATTTGACAGGTGAAAGATTAAATATTGTGACATGTGAAAATAAGATACTCTTTATCAACCTGAAAGATGGAACCATTGCTAATATGAAGAATGATGCATATTCCTACTTCGCCAATACTAAAGTCAATAATGAAAAAGTGAAATTCAAAAAATATCCCACAAAATTTAAACTTGAGTTTGGCATTCCCGAACTCAGAAACGGAGAACCGCTGGAAATAGCTCTTGCCAATAACATTACAAAATTCCAATTTATCTAACTTCCGATATAAATTGATATTGGATACTTATGGATATTGAGCATTAACAACTTGTTGAGCCAATGAATTGAAGTTACTGACAAAAAAGTGTATAATCAGAAAAAAAATATAGAAGTACATGTTTTAAGAAGGCTTCATGAGAAAGAATAATATCAAATTAAAATCCTTTGTGCTCGCAGTATTATATTTTACAATAACTAATATTTACTTTTTTAAGAGCACCCATAATCCAATCAGTGGAAGTTTATTACAGCAATCAATTGAGAAAATCGGCACTTTGCCTCCAATTATAATTTGGGGCGTTGGGTTACGCTATGGCCTTGTCTGGATGATTTTTTCTGCTATCATAATTTTCTTAATAATCTGGTCAATAACTACAGGACTGATTTATACATATTATTTGATTAAAAATAAGATTAACAAAAAAAGCCGACCGCACAACATTTAGCCCACTAGCCAAAAACCCTTGTTACCGATTCCTATTGGTAATCTCTGATTGATGAAAAAACCGCTATAACCATACTACAGGCTTGAAATTTCATGGTTTATTACGACCTATTACTTTTATTAAATTACGATTAAGACCTTACTGATTTTGTTTATCGGAATTTGTAGTACGTATTTGATTTCAAATCAATTTTATCACTACCGCTTAAAAACCTCTCGGATTGCTTCCAAATAGTCAAATTGATGACCCTCCGAAGGTTCGATGTGATTTCCTTCTAAGTACTCATTCCAGCAACATATCATAACTGTATTGCCATTTGTAGCTTTATTTTTTTCAGCTACTATCCTAGCCTCTTCTAGCTTTGCTTTGAAAGTTGACTTTGTACTGTGCACTTTATCTTTTCCAGGCTCACTCGGGAATCCTGACTGTTGAGGCCATGTACCGCCCATTGGTCTGCTATCCCATCCCATGGCCACTGGAGGATGATATTCAAAGTCAGGATCATTTTTAAACTCCTCCGTCCATTTTTCCCAATGACTTCGGTAGTTTCTCCTCATGTCATCATAACTCCAATTGGCTTTATTTTCAAAAGTATGGTATACATATGCTGTCATGCCTTCAAATCCCATTCCCTTTAACCTTTTTGCATAATCTTGAAAAAGCATTTTACCAGTATATTGTCCTCCTTTCCAAGGCTCTCTAGGGTTATGAGCTACCCATTTTGTGGGCATAGCATAAGGCAATTCTGCTTGCGTCATCGCACCTGAAGTGGATGCAATAAATTTGATCCCTGGAAACCCAGCCTTTCTAGCTAATGCTTTCGATCTATCTAGCAATTCCTTCATGGAAATACCATAATAAGCTGCTGTAGCTTCCGTATCATGAGGAAAATAAAAATACACAATTGGTCGTCCTGATGCATCTTTCAAATAATCTTTCCTTTTGAAATATTTATCAATCCATAACATAGTAATCTTGTCATGAACTTGTAAATAAGTGGATTTATCAGCTCTCTCTCCAGGAACATTCCTTTTAGTAGCTATACTCTCAGGAGAACCGACGTCTAACCAATGTAACCATTTGGCAGCATCATCATCACACCAATTGATAGCCCACTTCATTTGCTTACCTTCTGGAAGTCTTTCGTTTTCTTTTAGTAATACCGTCAGTTGGTCTTCCCATTGCTCAATTCCAGGTACTGCTACCCTTTTATAATTAGAATGGTCTACTTTCCAACCCTTGGGATAATATGTATTTGCTTGTGGGGCAAAGCCTAAATGGTAGTAATAATGTCTTCCAAAAAACCAATTGTACGCAAAGAAATCGATCCCATAGTTTTTCATGTATTCCAATTGCTTTCTAGCAACCTTCGGATCGTCTCTCTTGAAAAATCCCCCCAAACTGCTATGCGGTTTTCTTTCGAGAAAAGGACCTTCATAAGGATATCTGTTATTGTACACTCTTCCCCTAGGCCCCCATCTTGAAGTACTATTCGTAAAGCCACAATCCTCAGGCTTATAAAGACAAGGCCAAAAGCTATCGATATCCTTGGAAGGATCTGAAGAAGCATTCCAAGAAGGCATAAAGTACACTCCAACTAGAGTTTTATCTAAAGTAGAAATTTTTCTCGCTGTCAGGTTTTGGATATCAATATCTTCTGATGGATTGATCTCTATATCAGGATTTATACCAGAGTCATCCTGTGCTACTGGCTTCACATCACATCCTTCTGATAACCCTCCTACAAAAACTAAAATGTATAAAAATGTCAATAACTGATTCATAATAGATTAAATATTAGGTTGCAAAGCTAGAAAAATTGAAATTAATATAAAAGTCTCGAGACAAGGAGATAAAACATAGAAACAAAAGATTAAGAAAATCATATACATTTATTCGTATTTCAACCAGAATTCTTCTCTTTGTAATAATAAAAAACTACTCCTGATTCAATCGCTTCCAGTTACTTGAGCAGAACAGTTTGAATACCCATTTATTTCTTGATCTCACATAAGTCCAATTTACCAACTGATATCTTTTCAGATTTTCTTAAAACCATAAATTGGAACACGGCTCAAAAAACTTGATTCTCAATTTCCACTCATCTCCCTAGAATCAATTATTATTTTTTCTAAATATTAAAAAAGCCATCCTTTTAGTAGTATTTTTGGAATTCAAAAACCTATTAATACAATGAAAAAAATTGCAGTTTTCACTTCTGGAGGAGATGCCCCTGGGATGAATGCATGTATTAGAGCCGTAGTTCGTACAGCGATATATCACGGAATCGAGGTATATGGTGTTACCTATGGGTATGATGGTCTGATCAATGGAAACATCAAAAGGATGCAATCAAGTTCGGTAAGTAACATCGTTCAAAGAGGTGGTACAATCCTCAAGTCGGCTAGAAGTGAGGATTTCAGAACAAAAGAAGGAAGGCAAAAAGCTTACGAACAATTAAAATCACTAGGAATCGAAGGCCTTGTAGCCATCGGAGGAGATGGGACCTTTACTGGAGCCAAGTTGTTCTTTGAAGAATTCGGAATCCCAACCATAGGTTGTCCTGGTACAATTGACAACGACATCTATGGAACAGACTATACAATCGGATTCGATACAGCTGTAAATACTGCCTTAGAAGCAATAGACAAGATTAGAGATACCGCAGCAGCACACGATAGAATTTTCTTTATCGAAGTCATGGGAAGAGACAGCGGATATATAGCTGTAGAGTGTGGAATAGGTGGCGGAGCTGAATTTGTGATGGTTCCTGAGACAGAGACAGACTTGAAGAAAGTAGTAAAATCTCTGAAAAACCTAAGAAAATCTAGGACATCAAGCATCATAGTAGTAGCGGAGGGAGATGAAGAGGGCAATGCAGAACTCATCATGGAAAAAGTCAAAGTAAAGATCAATGATGAAGATAAAGAGTTCAAAGTGACCACCCTTGGACATATTCAGAGAGGTGGAAATCCGACAGCAAGAGATAGAGTATTGGCTTCAAGATGTGGTATGGCAGCTGTCGAAGGTCTGATGAACGGTCAGTCTAACTGCATGGCAGGCGTGGTAAATGGTGACGTTGCTTACACACCATTCGCAGATTGTATTGGAAAAACGAAGCCTCTAAAAGGGGATCATTTAAGGTTAATTGAAATTTTAAGTATATAAATAAAATGGGGTTTATTCCAGTTATATTGACGATGTCAGGTGCTATCATGCTTTTTATCATGGTAGTAAAGCAGTCAATCACTCAGAAGCGGAACAATGTAGAATTACTTATACGACAAGTAGCTCAAGATTGGAATGCCTTGACCAATCAAGAATTAAAGTTCCCTACTTCTCTTGATAACCTAAGCCTTTTGATAAAGAAAAATAAATCCCAACTGCAAAATGATCAATTGCTGAAATATGACAAGACCATAAAATCTAATTTATTTCAAGCAAAACTTTTGCGAGTGCAGCATAACAAACTGATTTCAACAAGACCTTATAGCTTTGTAGCCAAATTATTTGGCTACAAAGCTATTTGATTGGCTACAAAAGAACTTACTTCTTCAAATTGACTAGGGTCAAACCAAGTGATTTCTTCGTCTCTATTGAACCAAGTCATTTGACGCTTGGCATATCTTCTTGAATTCCTTTTCAAAAGCCTTATTGCCTCTTCTCTATCATAATCCCCTTCCAAATATCGAAAGATTTCAGAATAACCTACAGTATGTAAGGCATTTAAGTGTTTGAATGGAAAAAGGCTAGAAGCTTCTTCGAATAAGCCTTGCTGAATCATGTCATCCATTCTTTGATCGATTCTATCATAGAGCTCTTCTCTATCCCTCCTCAATCCAATCTTAATGATATCAAATGGTCTTTTTACTTTTTTCTTTGACCTAAAACTACTGTAGGGCTTACCCGTACCCTCATAAACTTCGATTGCACGCATGAGTCTTTGAGGATTATTTAGATCTACAGCATCATAGTATATAGGATCTATTTTTTTTAGATTTTCTTGTAGTACCCCAATGCCTTCATTTTCAAAAAGCTGAATCAAAGAAGCTCGTATCGATGGATCTATTTCAGGGATATCATCAAAACCTTTGCAAATCGCATCTACATAAAGTCCAGATCCTCCTGTCATTATCATTAAATTTTTACTTTGAAATTTTTCATTCAACAGATCAAGCACTTCATTTTCAAACATTTTGGCATCATAATCATCAAAAATAGAAAGGCTATCTATAAAATAATGTTTGACTTGATTCAATTCACTTTCAGTTGGCTTGGCAGTACCCAAATTCATTTCTTTGAAAAATTGTCTACTATCACATGAAATAATTTCTGTTTCAAATTTTTTAGCTAACTTTAAACACAAATTAGTTTTACCTACAGCCGTAGGCCCTACGATCACCAGTAAGAATTTTCCAGTACCCTTAATCATCATTTTCAAAGCATCTGTTTAAGTTGCGAATTTACCGATATTTATAGATGAAACATAAAAAGGTATTAATAGTAGAAGATAATGCGCTCAACAGAAAGCTATTTGAACACATCATGGGTCAAGAATATGATGTACAATTTGCAAAAAATGGATTAGAGGCCATAGAATCTTTGAGAAACAATCATTTTGATCTTATACTTTTGGACATTCAGATGCCTATAATGGATGGTATTAGTACTTTGTCCATTATCAAAAGCGAGCAATTGACTACCTCTCCTATTATAGCAACTTCAGCATTTGCCAACCAAGCAGACAAAGATTACTTTACCTCTACAGGTTTCAGTGATTTCATAGCAAAGCCTATCAAGCCACGCTCATTTTTAGAAGTAATCTCAAATTATCTTAATAGAGACGACACAAATTCACGTGATAGAGTAGCCAAAGAATTAGATCAATACGAGATCTTAGATTTAAAAGTCATTGATCAATTGCTCAAATACAATTCCATCGAGAATATTCAATTGGTATACAATGAATTTTTTGAAGAAACGAATTCCCTATTGGAAGAAATTGAAATATTAATAAAAAATGAAGATTTCCCACTCATAGGTGATAAATTACACATCATAAAGGGGAATTCAGGAACTTTAGGTGCAAAAAAAATCTTTAATTGTTCCAAACAGTTTGAAAACGATATAAAAAATAGCATTTTTGATCATGCTTTGGAAGACTACCATCTTTTGAAGGAACAATTCGAGTCATTTAAACTACACGTAAACAACCATAACATTTTGACCCATGGCGGAAAATAAAAAAGTACTTGTCGCAGAAGACAGTTCTGTCATTATTAATTTGACAAAAAATGTTTTGATGTTTGAGAAGTACGTCATTACAGCAGTAAAAAACGGTAAACAAGTGCTAGAGAAGTTGGCCAAGGAAGATTTTGACCTTATTTTGATGGATATCAACATGCCAATCATGGATGGTATAGAATGCACCAAATCCATCCGATCTCTAAGTGACAAAAAAAAGGCCTCTATTCCTGTGATTGCTATCACAGGTAATTACAAAAATTACACTTTGGATGATTTCAAAAAAGCAGGTCTAAACGACTACATCCAAAAGCCTTTGGACTATGATAAGCTTTTGGCAACAGTAAAAAAACACTTATCCTAAAGAAAAAACGATAAGCTATGGCAGTCAAATATACAAAAAGCTATCTCGATAGACTTGAGAACTTATTTGCTTCCTCTGCTTTCATCTTAAGATACGAGAAAGGAAATTTCAAATCAGGCTATTGTATACTCAAAGACAATAAAGTTGTCATTGTAAATAAGTATTATACCCTAGAAGGAAAGATCAACACTTTGATTGATATCATTAAAGAAATTGGTTTCAAACCACAAGATTTTTCAGATAAAAAGAATCAAGATTTCTTAAGTGAACTTCAACAAACCACTTTAGCGCTTTGAAAGTTACGTTTTTGGGAACGGGGACTTCTCAAGGAGTCCCCGTCATAGGTTGTCATTGCCCTGTCTGTAGTTCTTTGGACTTCAGGGATAAGAGGCTTAGGTGTGCTATTCATATCCAATCTGAAGACACTAGTATAGTGATCGATACTGGACCAGATTTTCGAACTCAAATGCTCAGAGAAAGGATTAAAAGTCTCGATGCAGTAATTTTTACACATGAACATAAAGATCACACGGCTGGTCTGGATGACATCCGACCATATAATTTTATGCAAAATCTTGACATGCCTATCTATGCAACTGATCAAGTACTGGATCAAATCAAAAGAGAATTTTCTTATATTTTTGAAGAAGTCAAATACCCTGGTGTACCGCAAGTACAAGCGGTGTCCATATCCAAAAATCATCCTTTCCTGATCAATGACCTCAAAATACAACCCATAGAAGTCATGCATTACAGGCTGCCAGTGTTAGGATTTAGGATTGGAGACTTTACTTATATTACAGACGCCAAGACAATAGAATCCGAGGAGCTTGAAAAAATAAAAGGCACAAAAACATTGGTGATCAATGCACTTCAAAAATCTCACCACATATCTCATTTCACCTTGGATGAAGCGATACAGCTGATCGAAACTTTACAGCCCCAGCGAGCGTTTCTTACACACATCAGCCATAAGCTTGGAACTCACGAAGAAGTAGAAAAAAAACTACCTGATCATATCAAATTGGCTTATGATGGTCTGAAAATTAACGTTTCCTAATGCATCTAAATTACCACTTCTTAAAATTCCTTTGCCCTGCTCTTCAAAGTAAGTTGAAGGGATTTGAAATTTTCACATGCTTTTCTCAAAATAAGGACGAATTGGTCATCGGGTGTAAAGATTCTGACCAAGAATATTTTATAAGAGCCAATTTCCTCCCAAGTATTTCATGTCTATCTTTTCCTGATGAATTCAAAAGAGGAAAGAAAAATACGGTATCTTTATTTCCTGAATTGATTGGCCAATCCATCACGAAGTTTGAGCTAATTCCTTTTGAAAGAGCTTTCACGATCTTACTATCTTCTGGTGACACATTACTTTTCAAGCTTCATGGGGCTCGTTGTAATATGCTATATTTTCCTAGCGGACACACTACACCTTCCAAACTTTCACGAAATGAGCTTCGTGATGACTTTCAAATCACAATTGACTCCCTATCAAAAAATCTCGATCTGAGCTTCGAAAACTTTGAATCACTTGAGGGTAATGCATCCAAATTTATCCCAACTTTAGGTAAAGTACCCCGAGAGTGGCTAAGGTCTAAGGGATATATCGAGGCCAATTTAGAGGAAAAGTGGGCTTTGATTCAGACACTATTAGACATGTTGGAGTCTCCTCTCTTTTCAATTGTGAAGCATCTTGAAGGACATTATCTCACCCTACTTCCAGAAGAAAACCCTATTTATACTTCAGCAGACCCAATAGACGCATGCAATGAGCTTTTCAGATACTTAGTGGTCATTCAAGCCTTTGAGAAAGAAAAAAATCATTGGATAAAATACTTTGAAGACATCAACAAAAAATCAAAAGCATACATACAAAAGACTGAAGAGAAGCTTTTGACTCTTGAGAATGATGCATCTCCTGCACAAATTGCAGATGTAATAATGGCAAATTTGCATCAAATACCAAAAGGGTCAGAAACTATAGAGTTGTTTAATTTTTATACCCAGAAGAACGAAAACATCAAGCTAAAAAGGGGAATCAGTCCTCAAAAAACAGCTGAAAATCTCTATCGTAAATCAAAAAATAGAAAAATAGAACTTGACCAGCTTTATCAAAATCTAAGTGACAAGGAAGCTTTGCTAGAAGACGTGCAACTTAAATTGATGAAAATCAAAGAAATAACAAATTTCAAAGCTCTAAAATCTTTCCTCAAAGATCACAACCTGATCAGTCAACAAAAAGAAAAACTAGAACAGTCTCCATTTAAGCGTTTCGAAATTGAGGGGTTTGAAGTCTTGGTAGGAAAGTCCGCAAAATCAAATGATGAGATGCTTAGATACTTTGCATGGAAAGAAGATTTGTGGCTTCATGCCAAAGATGTATCCGGCTCACATGTGATTGTGAAATTTAAGTCGGGACTGAATTTCCCTAAATCAGTCCTTGAGAGAGCTGCTGAACTTGCAGCCTATTATTCCAAAAATAAAAATGAATCTTTAGCTCCAGTGATATATACCCCTGTGAAGTACGTAAGAAAAGTCAAGGGATCAGCACCAGGTGCTGTAATGGTAGATAGAGAGCAAGTAATCATGGTAAGTCCTTCTGGACCAAGAGATTGAAATCAACCTAAAGACTCGATAGTTTGCAAATTAAAAAAACACTCTAGTATACTCGTGTAAGGCCATAATATGAGCAATTGAGCAAGCGCAGTTTAGAAGATTAGCTAGTTAAGCTTTCAGAGAGGTATTATAAAAAGAACAAAGGTCATTGAAACTAATCAATGACCTTTGTTCTTATTAATTGATAAATATTATTCAACTACATGTACTTTCATCATGTTTGTTTTTCCCTTTACACTCAAAGGCATACTAGCTGTATTGATAATGACATCACCAGTTTTCACATGACCATCATCTTTCAATTGATCTTGAATATCATTGAAAGTAGCATCAGTCGACACATTGCTTTCATAATAGTAAGCCCTGACTCCCCAGACCAAACTTAATTGAGTAAGCAATGGCTTGTTTCTTGTAAAAATAAAAGTATTCGCTTTTGGCCTATGAGAAGCAATTCTAAATGCAGTAAAGCCAGAAGAAGTGATTCCCACTATTGCCTTGGCATTCACATTTCTAGAGATTCTAGAGGCCATCAAAATCAGATTGTTGGACAAAAAAGTCTTATCATCTTCAGGAATTTTATAAAGATTGTGATAGACATCTGAATTTTCTTCAATATAACCAATGATAGAACTCATGGCCTTCACGGCATTGACGGGGAAGTTACCTGAAGCCGTCTCAGCCGATAACATCACCGCATCAGCTCCATCCAAGACAGCAGTTGCGACGTCATTAGTTTCTGCACGAGTAGGGCGAGGGTTGACTATCATACTTTCGAGCATTTGAGTAGCTATAATGACTGGCTTACATGCAAGTTTACATTTTTCAACCATTTTCTTTTGCCAAAGAGGAACCATTTGCATTGGAACTTCTACACCAAGATCCCCTCTAGCTACCATGATAGCATCCGTAGCCTCGATGATGGAGTCTATATTTTCAAGAGCCTCTGGTTTTTCGATTTTAGCTACTATTTTGCAGTGCTTACCTGCCTTTTCGATTCTATTTCTAAGATCATATATATCTTCTGCTGATCTTACAAAAGACAAAGCGATCCAATCTACGTCATTTTCCAATCCAAAAGCCAAATCTTCAATATCCTTTTCAGTAAGCGAAGGGGCAGAGACTTTGGTATTGGGAAGATTGATGCCTTTTCTTGATTTCAAGATACCTCCATGGATTACTGTGCAGTTCACATTCTTTCCATCTGTACTGTTGACTACAAGTTCTAGGTTTCCATCATCTATTAGAATCCTATCACCTGTGACCACGTCATTGGGAAGGTTTTGGTAGACAGTGCTCACCAATTTTGACGTTCCTACTACTGGATCATTCGTGATGGTGATGAGATCACCAGGGTTGATCTCCACTCCATTGTTTTCTACTTCACCTACTCTGATTTTTGGTCCTTGAAGGTCTTGAAGTATTCCTAGAGAAAGGTTATGATCTTTATTGATCTTTCTGATCATGCCAATCACTTTGGCGTGACCTTCATGATTTCCATGAGAAAAATTCAATCTGAACACATTCGCTCCAGCTTGCGCTAGGTTGTATAGTGATTCTTCATTGTTGGAAGCAGGGCCTACGGTAGCCAAAATCTTTGTTTTATTAAAGACAGATGCACTCATTGGTAATTCTCGTTTTAATAGGTTAAAAGGTTTTCTTTCGATTTAATTTTATTAACATCCAATTTGACGACATTTTGGATCAGGTTACTTTTTGATAAGCGCTCAATATACAGATTAATATCCAATTCTTCGGTGTAATCTTGAATTAGTAAGAAGTAGTCCATTATCTTCAATTCAGGTATAAGATACCTTACATTCACATTTTGATTGACTGATCTGTTTTTGAGAAGCTGTACATAACCATGTTCTTTTTCAATCATATATTGAGAAATTATCATGGCTGTATCATCCAAGAACTGAAGTTCAAAATCCTTTGATTTGACAAGGTTCATATCTAAACAATTGTTGATCACCCAAGCCATTTTATAGTCCTTGAGTGGTGCTATGAAGCCCAAAAGTTCAAAATCGTATATGTTGTCTACAAGTAATTTTGTTTTCTTCATTCAGGAAGAATTTAAAAAACAAAGTTAAAAATAATCCTTCAACTTCAAGGTGGTAACGCAATAACTTGAATTTACTTGTCAGTTTTTTTTGGCAATAAGGGGATAAATATATTTCTTTGCGAAGTGTTATAAAATAAACTGATAACAAAATGTCTGAAATTGCACAAAAAGTAAAAGCCATTATCGTTGATAAGTTAGGCGTAGAAGAATCTGAAGTTACTCCTGAGGCTAGCTTCACAAACGATCTAGGTGCTGACTCACTAGATACGGTAGAACTAATTATGGAATTCGAAAAAGAATTCAACATTTCTATTCCAGACGACCAAGCTGAGCAAATCGGCACTGTAGGTCAAGCTATCAGCTATCTGGAAGCAAACGTTAAATAAATAATCACTTAAAATTCATTTATGAATTTAAGAAGAGTTGTAGTAACAGGTATTGGCGCCCTTACACCAATTGGTAACACCGTTCCTGAGTTTTGGGAAGGGCTGACAAGTGGTGTAAGCGGTGCTGCGCCTATTACTAGATTCGATGCTACTTTGTTCAAGACACAGTTTGCTTGTGAGGTCAAAGGCCTCAATGTAGAAGACTTCATTGACAGAAAAGAAGCTCGAAAAATGGATCCATTCACACAATATGCCATGATTGCTGTGGATGAAGCTATGAAAGATTCAGGTTTGGATCTAGAAAAAATCAACCTAAATAGAGCTGGAGTCATTTGGGGATCAGGTATTGGAGGTCTTAAGACTTTCCAAGATGAAGTTGTAGATTTTGCTAATGGAGATGGTACTCCTAGGTTCAATCCATTTTTCATTCCAAAAATGATCGCTGACATTAGCACAGGATTCCTTTCGATAAAATATGGTTTCAAAGGGCCAAATTTTGTCACTGTATCAGCCTGTGCTTCTGGAACGAATGCATTAATAGATGCTTTTAACTACATAAGACTAGGTAAGGCAGATGTTTTTATTTCTGGAGGATCAGAAGCTGCTGTAACAGAAGCAGGTATCGGAGGATTCAATGCGATGAAAGCCTTATCTCAAAGAAATGATGATCCTCAGTCAGCATCTAGACCTTTTGACAAAGATCGAGATGGTTTTGTGCTTGGAGAGGGTGCTGGTGCACTTATCTTAGAAGAGTACGAGCATGCTAAGGCTAGAGGAGCAAAAATCTATGCAGAGTTGGTAGGTGGCGGGATGACCGCAGATGCTCATCACATTACAGCCCCACACCCAGAAGGTGAAGGTGCAGCAAATGTAATGAAATATGCATTAGAAGATGCAGGACTTAGCCCTGAAGACATTGACTATGTCAATGTACATGGTACTTCCACACCATTGGGTGATGTAAGTGAAGTCAAAGCCATTCAAAAAGTATTTGGTGAGCATGCTTATAATATGAATATCAGCAGCACCAAATCAATGACAGGCCACCTTCTTGGTGCAGCGGGTGCTATTGAAGCCATTGCTTCTGTACTATCCGTACAAAACGACATCGTCCCTCCTACTATCAATCATTTTACGGATGACGAAAGTTTTGACAGCAAGTTGAATCTTACTTTCAACAAAGCTCAAAAAAGAGAAGTAAGAGCCGCTTTGAGTAATACTTTTGGATTTGGTGGACACAACTGTTCCATTATTTTCAAAAAAATCACGGTGTAACCTTGAGACTTTCACGATTACTCAGATTACAAGCGCTACTTTATAATAAAAATGAAAAAAGGCTTGCTGCCTCCATCAAACATATGGTGGGCAGTAAGCCTTTTAACTTGGCTCTTTACAAACTAGCTATCAAGCATGCTTCAGTAGCTGATGAAAGCATCAATGGACTCAAGCTATCCAATGAAAGATTGGAATTCTTGGGTGATGCAGTCTTGGGAGCTATTGTAGCAGAATTTTTGTATCTAAAATTCCCCTATAGAGATGAGGGATTTTTGACAGAGACTAGGTCCAGAATCGTCAATAGAGAAGCTCTAAATCAAATCGCTATCAAAATAGGGCTTGCTAAACTCATCAATGAAGAACTGAAAAACAAAAATGTAATTGGTAATAAATCCATCAATGGAGATACACTTGAAGCACTAATTGGTGCTATCTACCTTGATAGAGGTTACAAATTCACAAAGAAATTTATCCTCAAAAGGATAATCATTCACTTCGATGTAGATAACATCATCACAACTACAAGCAATTTCAAAAGCAAACTCATAGAATGGGCTCAAAAAGAATCCAAAGACATAGAGTTCAAGCTTTTGTCTGTCAATGGTACGCAGCGGTTCAAGGAATTTGAAATCGAAGTGATCGTAGAAAATAAAATCATCACTACTGGAAAGGGTGCTACCAAGAAAAAAGCAGAACAAGAAGCTTCGAAAAACGCCTGCGAAAACCTAAATATTCCTATTTAGATACTTATCTTTGGAGTTAACGTTTTAGGGAATATCTCAAATTATGTCATCCAAACTAAAGATTGCACTAGCTACTGTCAACCAAACCCCTTTGGATTGGAAAGGAAATATAAAAAACATTTCTAGAAGCATAGATGAAGCAAAATCTCGAGGGGTAGAACTTTTATGTTTTCCAGAATTAGCCATCACAGGATATGGTAGCGAAGATCTTTTTTTGAGCTACTGGTACCCTCAAAAAGCGCTGGAACAACTTAAGCAAATCATTCCAATGTGTGAGAATATCACCATTGCTGTAGGGCTTCCTGTCAGAATACAAGAAGTGGTTTATAATTGCATAGCTGTGGTAGAAAACAAACAGCTAATGGGATTTGTGGCTAAGCAGTTTATGGCGATTGATGGAGTACATTATGAGTTCAGATGGTTCACTCCATGGAAAGCCAATGAGACCACCTCTTATGAATTTGATGGAGAATGCATACCATTTGGCGACATCATTTTTGAGAAAAATGGATTAAGGTATGGGTTCGAAATCTGTGAAGATGCTTGGAGAGGAAAATTACGTCCGGGCTACAGGTTAAAAGAGAAAAAGATTGATCTTATATTCAACCCCAGCGCAAGTCATTTTGCCATGGGGAAAAGTAAGACTAGAGAAGATCTTGTGTGCTTCTCTTCAAAAGAATTTGATGCCACATACTTTTACATCAACCTCCTAGGGAATGAATCTGGTAAAATGATTTTTGACGGTGAGACCTTGATTTCGAAGGCAGGAAAGCTAATCTTCAAAAATCGGCTACTATCATTTGAGGACTACCAAGTTTCCATTTTTGAATATGATCACCAAAAATCCAATTATCCAGAAATAACAAGTTCTCATGACAAAAATCAGGAATTTGTCCAAGCAGCTTCCTTGGGATTATTTGATTATTTAAGAAAAAGTAGAAGTAGCGGTTTCGTACTTTCTCTGAGCGGAGGAGCTGATTCTTCAAGCATAGCCATCCTCGTAGCAGAAATGGTCAAGAGAGGAGTTGCTGAACTTGGGATTAAAACTTTTCTCAGTAAACTGAATTTAAAAATAGAAAAATTAGGTGATGATCCATCCAAGGATATCATGACTCAAATTCTAACTACGGCATATCAAGGTACTGAAAATTCATCCAAAGAGACATTCGAAAGTGCAAAACTTCTTGCTAAGAGTATAGGTGCTACATTCTATGACTGGGAGATCGGTACAGAAGTGAAATCCTACACTCAAAAAATCGAAAAGGCTATCGGTAGGAAACTAACCTGGGATAAAGATGATTTGGCACTTCAAAATATTCAAGCACGTAGCAGATCTCCCATTATATGGATGCTTGCAAATATAAAGAATGCATTGCTCCTAACTACCTCAAACAGAAGTGAAGGTGATGTAGGATATGCAACTATGGATGGCGATACCTCTGGAAGTATCTCTCCCATCGCTGGTGTGGACAAAGCTTTCATTCTTCAATGGCTCCGATGGGCAGAAAATGAACTTGGTCACCATGGTTTGAAATATGTAAATGCTCTCCAACCGTCCGCAGAACTTAGACCTTTGGACAATCATCAAACTGATGAAGATGATCTCATGCCTTATCCTACCATTTTAGAAATCGAAAAACTTGCTATCAAAGACAAAAGATCTCCCATAGCTATTTATTTGATTTTAAAAGATGAACTAGGCTTAGAGGATGAGTTGCTCAAATCCTATATTAGAAAATTCTTCAGGCTTTGGTCTAGAAATCAATGGAAAAGAGAACGGATAGCCCCCTCCTTTCATCTAGATGAATTTAGTGTAGATCCAAGGTCTTGGTATAGGTTTCCTATTTTGTCAGGTGGTTTTGAAGTCGAGTTAGAAGAATTAGATTCATATTGATCAAAATTTAAAATTATTACTCGCGTTCTTATTTGATATTGCGCATATTTGATTTAGAAAAAATAAAAAAATGGTAAATAACATTTTGAATTATATAGTATGGAGTCCAGATCAAGCAGTTATCCCTGGATTTGATAGGCTCAGATGGTATAGCTTACTTTTTGCTCTTGGTTTCATTATCTCGCAGCAGATCATGGTTTATATTTTCAAAAAAGAAGGCCAAAATCCTCAATTGGTAGACAAGCTTACCATCTACATGGTATTGGCTACGATCATAGGGGCAAGATTAGGTCACGTATTATTTTATGAACCAGAAAAATATTTGAGCAATCCCATCGACATCTTAAAAGTATGGGAAGGTGGACTTGCAAGTCATGGTGCCGCTATCGCTATACTCATTGCCCTATTCATGTATGCCAAGAAGACTCCTGGACAATCTTATCTTTGGGTAGTAGACCGGATAGTGATCGTAGTTGCTATGACAGGTGCTTTGATTAGGATTGGGAATTTGATGAATTCAGAAATTGGAGGTAAAGAAACAAATAATGATTCTGGTTTTGTTTTTGCAAGAGATACGGAAGAAGCATTGGAAACTTTGCGTTTACCACTTCAAAATGTGAATGCTTACAAGCCATCTGACAGACAATCTGAGCTTGTAGGAAATGGAATAGTACCTGTAAATTTCGACATAGAAATAGTAAAAGGAGGCTTTGAAGAAAAAGATTTGCGTACAGCAATTGAAACTGATGTCAAGTATATTTTGACACGATTCAGAAGTTCGCAGAAATATCTGGCGGAAGATCCTAGCAAGGCCTTAGATTACAGCGTCACGGATGAAGGAAGTACTTATTTGGTCACGGTCAAAACCTTTGGCAAGGCGAGATATCCCACTCAAATATATGAATCACTTTCATATTTCTTAATTTTCTTGATCTTGTATCTCATCTGGAACAAATACAAAGAAAGATTACCTGATGGATTATTTTTGGGTATATTTCTTATATCAGTTTTTGGAATGAGATTTATTTGGGAATTTCTCAAAGAAAATCAAGTAGACTTTGAAGAAGGCTTACAATTCAACATGGGTCAAACTTTAAGTGTACCATTGGTGATCGGTGGGGTGGTATTAATCATCATGGCTGCTAAAAAAGGCTTAAAACCACCTCAAAACCAATAGCTAAGGAACTGGGTCATGCCCATGCCCCCCCCATGGATGGCACTTGGAAATGCGCTTAATACCCAGCCAGCCACCTTTGATCACACCATGTTTCATGATAGCTTCTTTCATATAATGACTACACGTAGGTGTATATCTGCAAGATGGCGGAAATAAGGGGGAAATGGCGTATTGATAAAACAATACTGGTAGAATAGCGATTTTACGAAATAGAGTCTTCAATGAGGCAATCTTTGGTGCGTGATTTAAGATCAAACATACGATTTCTATATTAAATTCCATTAAAGTATTCTATCTCAGCTCCGGCTCAATATTATATTCAAATATATCATTAACATGAATTTGCCTTAACTAAGCAACAAAAAATCAATAAATAAACCTTTTGTCATAAAAAAAATGAAATTCAATTTTTCACTTCTTTACTTTATAAGCTTTTGGATCACTGTAATTTATAACAGCTCTATAGCACAAAGTATTCAAGTGGAAGAACAAATTCAAATCAGTACAGAAGCACCTGAAAAAGTTGTGATAAACAACATCTATGTAGTTGGAAATCAAAAGACTAGAAAAAACATCATTCTTAGAGAATTGAATCTTTCCAAAGATATACAGTATGGCTGGGATGAATTGATAGAAATAATACAAGCAGATGAAAGAAAGATTTTTAATCTACAGTTATTCAATACTGTAGAAATCACCCCACTCATCACAGGAGAAGAACAAATCGACCTTCTCGTCAAGGTAGATGAAAGGAGGTACTTCATACCTTCTGTAATCTTCGAACTTGCCGATAGAAATTTTGCAGAATGGTGGACTAATCAAAATCGAAGCTTCAGACGAGTGAATTACGGTGGTAGATTTTACCATAATAACGTTGGTGGTAGAAATGAAAAATTGAGAGTTGTTACTCAATTTGGATTTACACAGGCATTTGATCTACTTTATAGATTCCCCTATATAGATCGTAATCAAAAGCACGGACTTTCGTTCCAAGTTAGGTTTCAGACAAATAAAAATATCGCTGTCAGATCTGAAAATAACAGACAGGTTTTTTTCGCAAATGATGATGAAAATGTATTAAGAAGAAATATTCAATCAGCGATAAGCTATAGCTATAGAGGGAGTTTTTATAATTTCCACTTTGTCACTTTAGGCTACAATAACATTCGAGCACATGAAGATGTATTCATCGAAAACCCAAACTACTTTCTTCATGGGGATAATGTTTTAAGGAATTTTTCAGCTTCTTATAATTATCGTCATGATCGCCGGAATTACAACTCATACCCTACTAGAGGAGCACTTTTAGATTTGGAATTAACGAGGTATGGCTTATTTGGCTTTGATGATTTTCAAGATTGGGAATTCTCTGGAACTGCAAATAGATACATGGAGTTTAGCAACAGCTTACATATGGCTACTGGTCTCTCTGTCAACACCTTTTTTGGACAAAGGCAACCCTTTACTTCCGTCAGGGGAATTGGATACAGACCTTATTTTATTCGAGGATATGAGTTCAATGTAATCGATGGACAGCAGACTATTGTACACAAAAATAGTCTAAGATTCAAGTTGCTAGACCTCAATTATGACATATCCAATTTAGTCCCAATAGATGGATTTACGACTTTCCCGCTGAGATTGTATTTAAGTGGCAATTTTGACCATGGGTATGTCAATGACAGAAATAATATCCCTGAAAACAGAAGATTGACCAATACCTATCTTTTTGGATATGGGCCTGGATTGGACTTAGTTATTTTCTACGATATTGTCTTTAGACTTGAATATTCTATGAATAATTCTAAAGAAGGAGGTTTCTTTTTTAATTTCAATGCACCATTCTAACAGAAGGCTTACATAAAAGATTATATGGATATACGGAACTTTGTCAATAACATTACAAAATCCCGATTTGTCTAACTTCCGATATAAATTGATATTGGATACTTATGGATATTGACCATTAACAACCCGCTAAGCCAATGAATTGAAGTTACTGGTAAAAAAGCGTATAATCAGAAAAGATTAAATCGACTATAATCGATTAAAATACGATTCATGGAATAATGTAGAATAAATTTAATATTATTCAATTAGCATTTTTTTCATGAAGGTATTTGTAGTTTTCTTGATCAATATATGTCTACCTATTTTGTCTCAGGCACAGGGGGGACTTGATATCAAAGCCAAAGGTGCTAGAAGTATGGGGATGGCTAACGCAAGCTCTACCCTATCTGACACTTGGTCTCCATTGAACAATATTGCCTCCATTGCCTATTTACAATCATCAAGTATCGCTGTAGGATACGATCATAGGTTTCAAATGGATGAGCTCACAACTTTGTCCGCATCAGCAGTTTTTTATACTCAAAAATTCAATTTTGGCATCAGTACCTCTTCATACGGAGATGATTATTTCAATCAGCAGCATATTGGAATAGGAATAGCCAATAGATTGGGGATAGCAAGTTTAGGATTGAAAGTAAACCTTCTTCAGACCAACATTGAAGGGTTTGGGAGAGCAATTTCACCTGTTTTCGAATTTGGAGGGTTAGCTGAACTTACACCAATGCTTTGGTTTGCCGGTCATATTTACAATATTACTTATTCCAAATTCAGTAAAGCTTCTGCAGACCATCTTCCTACTGTGGTGAAGTCAAGTCTTTCATACCGCCCTTCGGATAAACTAATGCTAAACATCGAAGCAGAAAAGGATATTTTGCTACCCGCTGATCTTAAACTTGGGCTAGAATATAATTTATTGGATAAAGTTTGGATGAGATCAGGATTTCATATTATTCCTGGCAACCTGTTCTTTGGTTTGGGATTCAAACCTAAACGCTTTGTAATCGATTATGCTCTTGGTCAACAAAAATATCTGGGTCCAACTCATCATTTTTCAGTTGGCTATAATTTTTCAGATCCATGAAAAGCTGTTTATCAATCTTGCTGCTAATCTTGTGTACAGCATATAGCTCCGCTCAAACTTACAGAAAGGGAGAAATCAACATAGAAACATTCATCGAAGACCTATTTGGAGTACAGCAAGGTGAGGATGAATATGAAGAAATATATGAAGGACTTTTGCAACTTTTCCTCAATCCAATCCATCTCAATAAAACAAATCCAGAAGAACTTAAATCCATCTTCATCCTCAATCCTTACCAAATCAATTCATTTTTTAAGTATAGAGATAATTTTGGAAACTTAATTTCATTATACGAATTACAAGCAATTCCTGGTTTTGATTTGGAGACTATCTATAGAATACTACCTTTCGTCACCCTATCCGATTATCAACGGTCTTCGGGTGTTTCTTTATGGAAAAGAATAGCTTCGGAAAGAGATGGATATTTTATATTGAGGCATCAGCGTGTCTGGGAGATGAGAAGGGGATTTACACCAGCAGATACTTCAAGCACTGGTAGAATTTCAAGTCGATATCTAGGAGACCCTCATAATATATATGGCCGATTTAGGATTCAGCACAGTAAAGACTTTAGTCTTGGGTTCACAGTAGACAAAGACGCTGGGGAGCAATTTATATGGGATCCCCAAACGAAAAGATATGGCTTTAATTTTTTGTCCTATCACTTTACTCTTTACAATCAAGGAAGATGGAAAGTGTTGACAATTGGTGACTTTCAAGCACAATTTGGACAGGGTTTGGTTTACGGTGCGGGGTTTTCTGTAGGAAAAGGTGCAGAAACCATCACTACCGTCAGACGTAGCAGCACTGGTCTCAAACCCTATACAGGAGCTATGGAGTTTGGTTTTTTTAGAGGTATTGGAACTTCATTTCAAGCTGGACAGCTTACCACTACTATCATTGCTTCACATGCACCAAGAGATGGAAGAGTTGAAGCTATTATTGACACATTAGATCGTCAAGAATTAATTATCAGTTCATTACAGCTATCTGGCCTTCACCGTACACCTACAGAAATCGCTTACAAAGATCAAGTTCGAGAAAGTAATTTTGGTACAAATTTCCAGTATGATCACCCAAACAAGCGCTTGCAAATAGGTTTAAACACACTATACACCAGATTTAGCCAATCATTCGTAAGGAATCCACAAGTATATAATCAATTCGAATTTTCGGGTCAAACGAATTTTATTGGAAGCGCATATTATTCTTACAATTTCAGAAATTACTTTTTCTTTGGAGAACAGGCCTTGTCAAAGAGCAGAGGGATGGGTTATGTTATAGGAATGATGAGCAGTTTGAGCAAAAACATAGACCTGTCCATATTAAGGAGGAAATTTGATCGTAATTTTCACACATTTTATGGGAATGCATTTTCCGAAAACACTCGCCCTATCAATGAAGAAGGCATATACATTGGTATAAACTTCAGGCCTTCGATCAAATACAATTGGTCTATATATTATGATCAATTTAAGTTTCCTTGGCTAAAGTTCAGAACCTATGCACCATCAGAAGGACACGAATGGATGAGTAGATTTACCTATAAGCCTAGCAAGGCTGTTTTACTATTTGCTCAATTCCGAGAAGAATCTAAAGCTAGAAACATCAGTGAAATGCTTGGACCACAAACTACTTACCAACTTTCGCAGGGCAAAAAGTGGAACTATACCGTCAATCTCGACTATAAAATCAACGATAAATTTAGCTTCAAGTCACGAATCAATGGTAGCAGATTTGATTTTTCTAATAACATAACAAAAGGATATGCCATTAGCCAAGATCTTAATGTTGATTACCAAAAGTGGAGAATTTCCTCACGGTTTGTTCTTTTTGATACCGACAACTTTGATAATCGACAATACATCTATGAGAGAAATGTACTTTGGGCTTTTTCCATACCGGCACTTCACGGACAAGGTTACAGATACTACCTCTTAGGTCAATACAAACTCAATCAAAAGCTCACTTTTTGGGCTAGATTTGCTAGAACAACATATACAGATAGAGAACAAATTGGATCTGGACTGCAAACGATTCAAGGTTCGGTTCAAACAGAGACCATTTTTCAACTTAGATATCAATTTAACAGATAAATTCCACCATCGGTAAAGCCGAATAACAAGCATTTTGTAATTTAATACTCTCAAAAATCCATCATTACATGAGAAAATTTTATACCATAGCTTTATTCATGCTCGTCTCGATGGGCAATGTGATTTCCCAAAACATAGATTTCAGCAAACTTCAAAAAAAAGAAGGTTTTGTGGATTTTTATCTAGATGAGGAAAAAGGGAAAATCTATCTTGAGATTTCCAAATTGGAAAGCGAATTCCTTTATGTCAACTCTCTAGCAGCAGGTGTCGGGTCAAATGATATTGGTCTAGATCGCGGTCAGCTTGGAAAAATCAGGGTTGTAGAGTTTAGAAAAGCCGGGAATAGGATTTTTTTAGTGCACAAAAACTATGACTTCAGAGCATACAGTGACAATCCCTATGAAATAAAATCTGTAAAGGATGCTTTTGCTGAATCTATCCTTTGGGGATTTGAGATCAACAAAGCAGAAGATGGTAAATACCTAGTAGATGCAACAAATTTTTACTTACAAGATGCTCATCAGGTAGCTGAAAAATTAGGCTCTTCACGTCAAGGAGCTTATAAAGTAGATAACTCTCGTAGTGCAATCTATGAGTCTATGACAAAAAATTTCCCTCAAAACACGGAAGTGGAAGCAACCATTACAGTCACAGGAACCCCTTCTGGAAGCTACATTCGCTCAGTAACACCAAGTCCCGAAGCTGTGAGCGTAAGACAACGGCACTCGTTTATTCAGCTACCAGATGATAAGTATGAGCCGAGGGAATTTGATACTCGTGCTGGTTATTTCCATATCAGTTACCTCGATTTCACCAGTCCTATAGGTGAGCCCATGGAGAAGAAATACATAGCAAGGCACAGGTTGGAGAAAAAAGATCCTAGTGCAGCAATGTCAGAACCAGTAAAACCAATCATCTATTACCTTGACAGAGGTACTCCAGAGCCAATAAGGTCAGCCCTACTTGAAGAGGGCAATTGGTGGAATCAAGCTTTTGAAGCTGCTGGGTTCAAAAATGCTTTCAGGGTAGAGCTTATGCCAGAAGGTGCAGACCCCATGGACGTCAGGTACAATGTGATACAATGGGTACACAGGTCTACAAGAGGTTGGTCCTATGGAGCCACAATAAGAGATCCAAGAACAGGCGAAATTCTAAAAGGTCATGTAAGTTTAGGCTCACTTAGGGTAAGGCAAGATTACTTGATTGCGCAAGGATTGCTTCAGCCTTTCGAGGATGGCAAGCCCAAAAGCACAGCTATGCTAGAAATGGCCTTGGCGAGATTGAGACAGCTTTCTGCACATGAAATAGGTCATACTCTCGGTCTAGCACATGCCTATGCATCCTCTCCTACTTCGCGTGGCTCTGTCATGGACTATCCTTATCCATATATCACCATGGACAAAGATGGAAACCTTGACTTATCCAAAGCATACGATGATAAAATAGGAGACTGGGACAAATGGGCCATACGGTATGGCTATGATATCATTCCGAAGGGAATTGATGAAAATTTATATTTAAACAAACTTTTAGAAGATACTTATTCAGCAGGACATACTTTTATTTCAGATTCAGATTCCAGAAATTCTAGCGGTAGCCACCCACAAGCACATCTTTGGGATAATGGTGACTCAGCCACCGAAGAATTAAAAAGAATGATGAAAATCAGGAAGCAAAAGCTAAACACATTTGGACTAAATTCAATCCCGAACAATACACCAGAAGCACTTATGGAAGAGGTATTGGTTCCATTGTATATGATGCATCGCTATCAAATCGAAGCCACTGCTAAGCTTATCGGAGGCGTTGACTATACCTACAAGGTGAAAGGTGATAACCAAAGAAAACAAAACAGACTCGATGCAAGATCACAAAAAGAAGCTCTAGAAACTTTGCTCAATACCATCCATCCTGAAAACTTAGCTTTGCCAAATCATATCGTTGAACTTATTCCACCTAGACCCATGGGTTATGGAAGAAATCGAGAAACTTTCCCCTCTAGGACAGGACCGAACTTTGATCCAATTGCTCCAGCTGAAAATATTGTGGATATGACATTTAGCTTTTTGTTTGATCCCGCACGAGCCAATAGAATTGCTCAGCAGCAAGCATTTGATAACAAACTCCCCTCTTTGTCAGAAATTTTAAATCCGATCAAGTCTAAGGTATTCTCATCTTTTTCAGCAAACGAATACCAAAATCAAATTCAAATTATGACTCAAAACAAATTGATAGATCACTTGATCAATTTATCCAAAGACACTAGAGCAAGTTCTATTGTGAAAGCAGAATCACGAGCCATGCTAAAAGAAATAACTTCAAAAGAATTAATCCTTGATAAAAAGATCAAAAATAGAAACTCGGTAGTAGAGAGTCATCTTAACTATCTTGCTGACAAAATATCAGCATTTTTAAGATTACCAGAAGAGCTCAGTACACCAGTTCAAATGACCGTACCTGATGGAGCTCCGATTGGTACAGATGACATGAGTTGTGATTTTGAGTTTTGAATTCCTAATTTTCTCGATTAAATCAACTGGCAATTTACAAATGATAACTCATTCTATATTAACAAATTACTTATTGACATTAGATACTTCTTGATGTTGATCTTAAGTAGAAAATAATTTAATGTTATTGTAAAATAGCAATTATCCAAGAAAAGCAAAATTTCAAAAGGCTCAAATAAATTTTCTTGATCTAATTTTCTTCAGAATCTTCATCTATGTTTGTTGAAATACCTTAAGAAAATAAATGAAACACTATTTTACTACTTTCGCATTGACTTTTATGCTCGCAACAACATATCTAAGTGCGCAGCAGGTAACGATATCTGGAACAGTCAAAGAGGCTAAAAACAAAACTACACTCCCCTATGTGAACGTATTGGTGAATGCCCTACCCGACAGCACATTTGTTTCAGGTACGGTTACTGATGAAAAAGGTCTATTCAAACTTGCCCCGATAAAACCTGGCAGATATTTAATTTCATTTTCTTATATGGGATACAAGCCTGAATCAGAATCAATTGAGGTGGGTAGATTGAATAATTTTTTAGATCTAGGATCGATTCTATTAATAGAAAATTCTGAAGAGCTAGGTGAAGTGATCGTAGCAGCAAATAGAGAGGAAATAGCAACTGCATTAGATAAAAAGACTTTTACCCTAGATGAAAATATCAGTCAGCTAGGTGGCTCTGTACTTCAAGCCTTACAAAATTTACCTGGAATCACCATAGATCAGAGTGGAACGGTATTCTTGAGAGGTAGTGATAAAGTGGCGATACTTCTTGATGGCAAGCAAACCGCAATCACAGGTATAGGTGCCCAATCTGGACTAGAAAATTTCCCAGCATCCTCTATAGAAAAAATAGAAATCATCAACAACCCATCTTCTAAATATGATGCAACTGGAAATGCGGGAATCATCAATATCATTTTCAAAAAAGAAAAAGAAGCTGGCTGGAATGGCAAAGCAGGAATGATCGCTGGTGTCGGTAATGTATTGGAGAAGAGAGAAAGCTTTCCTGGGCTTAGAGATCAATATAGATTTACCCCAAAATTGAACCCATCCCTTTCTTTGAATTATAAAAAAGAAAAAATCAACTTCTTCTTCCAAGGTGACGTGCTATGGCACAAGCAAATGATGAAAAATGAATTTACGGATAGGGTTTTTGAAGATGGGACAGCCATCAGTCAGCAATATATTGAAAACAGAACACAACCTATTTACAACTTAAGGACAGGCCTTGATTGGAATCCAAATGAGAATAATTCATTTACATTTTCTGGATTATTTAATTATCGGGCATATACTGACTTAGGTGATATCCGCTATCAAAATGCAATCACTGAACAGCAGCAGAGACTTTGGCAATATTTCGAAAATGAAATAAATCAGACCATTTTTACCACAATCTCACATACCTATAAATTTAGACAACCTGGTCACAAGCTGACCTCTTCTTTCAATTACTCCTTCAGAAGAAAAGATGAAATATTCTATTTCACAAATCAGGAAATCAATTTCACTGGAACAGATACTACCGCATTGATTGCAGATGAAAATATATTTGACTTGACTTTAGATTACATAAAACCCCTTCGCTCAGGAAGAATGGAATTTGGCACCAAACAAAGGGCAAGGGTTTTTCCCAATTTGATTACTTTCTCCCCCGGAGAAAACTCCATCTTGGACCCTGGTCTTGCTGGTAGTGCAACGTATCAAGAATGGCTTTCAGCAGTTTACGGCAATTACATCTACGAAAAAAACAAATGGGAACTAGAAGCAGGATTGAGGTTAGAATATGTCAAAGTTGACTATTTGGTTGATCCAAACCATGCGGTGTTTGAGAGTGCAGGCTTTGATTATTTTGAACCTTTTCCAAGTCTTAGGGCTTCTTATATCATCAACGATTTGAGCAATATCACCATATTCTACAATCGCAGAGTAGATCGACCTGAAGAAAAAAATCTAAGAGCATTCCCTACTTATGCAGACCCTGAAATCCTCAGTATTGGAAATCCAACATTGGTGCCTCAATTCACTCAAAGTATAGAGGCCGGATACAAAGTATCAAATGATCTTGGCTACTTTTATACGGCTATCTATCACCGAGCATCTACTAACCTCTTGACACGGATCACAACTGAAATACCAAATTCATCCAGATTGGTCACCATAGATCAAAATGCTGGTAGAGGCTGGAATACTGGATTGGAATTAGTCTTATCTCAAAAATTGGGAGATAAATTCACATTAAATACCAATGCAAATGTCTATCAAAACAAAATAGATGCATTCACACTAAGCAATGCTTATCCTTCCAACATCAATTTCAGTAGGTCTACAGAAAGTAATTTTACAGGAAATATTAAAATCAATGGCCTACTTAAGCTGCCAAAAAGCTTAAACATTCAACTCACTGCTATCTATCTAGCACCAGATATTGTGCCCCAAGGAAGAATTCTTGCGCGATACCATATGGATGGAGGTGTAACCAAAAAAATCCAAGAAGGCAAAGGAGAACTATTCTTCAATGCAGCTGATATTTTCAACACACTTGTAATCAGGTATAGGTTAGAAGGAAATGATTTTACTTTAAACTCAAATGATTACTTTGAAACACAAGTATTTAGATTAGGGTACAGCTACAGGTTTTGATGGCACTAAGTACAAAAAGAAATATGCTCATACATTCAGATAGCAAAGGCACATGATATGAAGATTAGACATCTCTTCTAAAAAAACATAAATGCAGATTTCTTAATTGGTGCCAAAGCAGCGATCGCATACTCCGTCATATTTGCCAATGGATTTGACAATATTCAGAACTATTCAGGTGGCTGGGCTGACTACAGTGCCTAAATTTTAGATTTTAGTATTGGTTAACTGATTTGACTAAACCCACCTTGTTTCCAAGGTGGGTTTTTGTTTTCCACAGAAAACATATCTTCATTTTGTTTTTTATAGAAAACATTTTTTATATTTGTTTTTCATAGAAAACAAAATGGAAAGGTTAATTAAGACTTCTGAAAAAACAATTAAAGGCTTTAAACAAGGCTTCAAACGCTACTTAATTGATCAGGTAGATTGGGATCAGAGGTTGATTTTGATCCTAGGACATAGAGGTGTGGGCAAGACTACACTACTCCTCCAACAGATGCAAAAGCGCCAAGCTAAGGCAATTTATCTTATCTTGGATGACTTTCATTTTGAAAGTAACAGGCTAGTCTTAGTAATTGAAGCGCTCTATGATTTAGGTTACAGGTCATTTTATTTGGATGAAGTACACCGCTACATTCATTGGTCTGTAGACCTCAAAAACCTATATGATAATTTCCCTGATGTACATTTTATAGTCTCAGGTTCATCCATATTAGAAATTCAAAAAGGTAAAGGAGATTTATCAAGAAGGGCTGCTGTCTATCACTTGGCTGGTCTATCTTTTAGAGAATACTTGATGCTAGAAAATCAAATAGACCATCCACCCATTAGCCTAAATGAAATTTTAGCTAATCACCAAGCCTTGAGCGAATCGATCACAGATCAAGCTGATATCACAAAGCTTTTCAAAGAGTATTTAGAATTTGGCTACTACCCATTCTACCTTGAAAGTAAAAACTTATATAAATCAAGGCTGCTAGAAACAACTCAAGTAGTACTAGAAATGGACCTCAGTCCATGGGAAGATTTGACTCACAAGACCATCCGAAAAATGAAAAGGCTTATCTTCATCATCAGTGAATCAGTCCCATTTATCCCAAATATCAGCAAGCTTGCCGAAAAATTGGAAGTCTCAAGAAACACCATATTAAAAACACTCGATCTCCTTGAACAAGCTCAGATTCTCAACCTACTCAGAATGTCAACCCGAGGTGTTTCTTTCTTGCAAAAGCCAGAGAAAATCTATCTTCAAAATACCAATTTGGCTTTTGCCTTATCTACTTATGCCTCCAATCAGGAGAATCTAAGAGAGACTTTCTTTCTCAATCAGGTTCGGCAATCCCATGAAGTCACTTTACCAAAGTATGGAGATTTTATGGTAGATGATACCTATGTATTTGAGATCGGTGGCGCAGGCAAAACAGCCGCTCAAATCCAAGGCGTACCCAATGCCTACATCGCAGCAGACGACATCAAAATCGGGTCTGGCAACAAAATTCCCTTATGGATTTTTGGCTTTTTGTATTGATGGAGGGAAAAGGGAAATGAAGTTTTTTTGAAAATGTGAATTTGAAATCTTAAAAGTAGCGATAGAAAATATCGAATAAATTTAGCTTTGATATTGATAGATATTTAGACATTGATTGATAACCTGTTCCGATCTTTCGGAATTGGCATTTAAGAACCTAATGATTCTAGGAATTGATATTACTGGCAAAGAAACCTTTTACCAAATTTGTGAACAAAAAGGAGCTATTTGGGAAGAGTTATTACGAATTTTATTTCCTTTTAAACTTCAAACTAATATCTTTATATTTAACTGTTATTTTTTACCTATTACAATGAGGAAAAAGAATAAGGTCATTAAAAAAAGTATATAGGCTTGATGGCTTTATACGATAAACTAGAACAAGAGATAGAAACCCATCAAACTACCCAAGAGGATTGGATGCAGAGTTGTTTGAGGGGGGGGGAGAATTAAAATAAATAAGATATTAATTATTATGAAAAGAACAGAAATAAAAAACAGATGGGAAGAATTACTAAACCCTAAAAGGTTTAGACCTGAAACAAGTAAACAGATTAGCGATAGAAGAAATCCTTTTGAGGATGACTATTCTAGGCTCCTTTTCAGTAGTTCATTTAGAAGATTACAAGATAAAACTCAGGTTTTTCTTCTTGATAAAAGTGACTTTTTAAGAACAAGGCTAACACATTTGCTTGAGGTAAGTACAATAGCAAGAAGTATTGGTTCAAGTATAGAGTCATATTTAATAGATGAAAGCTATTTAGATGAATGTTTTAGAGGGCATTTACCTGCATTACTAGCAGCTGCATCCTTAGTACACGACCTTGGAAACCCTCCATTTGGTCATTTTGGTGAAGAGGCCATAAAGTCTTTTTACAAAGAAAAATTAAAAGATAATAAATCTATTGAATATAATGACCTTGTAAATTTTGATGGGAATGTTCAGACTTTTAGAATTTTGACAAGGCTAAGTTATTTAAAAGATGAATTCAGCTACAATTTATCATACCCTACTCTTGCGACGATAGTAAAATACCCTAGTAATTCTTTGGTGGGAAACCAGCCTGAGGAGAAACGAAGCAGTATAAGTAGGAAGAAGTATGGATATTTTTTTACAGAAGAGGATAAATTTAACGAGATAAACCAAACCCTTAAATTAAATTATGAGAGGCATCCTGCTGTTTTCCTAATGGAAAGCGCTGATGATATTGCATACTCAGCTGCTGACATTGAAGATGGCGTTAAATTTGGAGCATTAAACTTTAATAATATTTATGAGATATTAAAAGAGGCAGACACCGAATTGGCAGATAAATTTAAAGAATACTACAATACAGAATATAAAGATAGTGGGCATTCAGAAAAAGATAGGTTAAATCTTTCAATCCAAAGAATAAGAATTGATTCGCAGTCAATAATGATACCCGCAGTAATACAAAGATTTAAAGAAGTTCAAGGAGAGATATTAACAGGGACATATGGAAAGGAGTTAATTGAAGATTCGACCGCATCTAAAATTAGAAAGGCATTTAAAAAAATGTCATATATAGTTTTTGATCACCCTGTAGTAGTAGAAAGGGAAATTGCGAGTTATAAAATCATACAAGGATTATTAAATGAATTTTACAATGTTGCTGATTCGATAGATTTTAGCAAAAAAGGTGAGCCAAAATCGCTTCCCAAAAAATTGTATATGACGATTTCATCTAATTATAGATTTATATTTGAAAAATACTCGACAAATACTGATGACATATTTTTAAGATATCAGCTAATAAATGATTTTATAAGTGGAATGACTGATACTTATGCGATGAAGCTTTATCAAAAAATCAAAGGAATAAGACTTTAATGGAGTTATTACCAATCCAAAATATCGAAAATTTTAAATTTAAAGTTAAAACTACAATTTCAACTTTAAGAGCTAAAGAGCCTAGTTTTCATGCTCTTTATCCTCAATTAATCTCAAATGATCAGTTATTTGTAGTTGGTGGTTTTTTAAGAAATATAGCAAATGAGAATTATACGTTTAGAGATATTGATTTGATTAGTTCGATGAAAAAAGAAGAGCTATTGAATTGTTTGAAAAATATTGATACTAATATAAAAGTAAATCGTCTAGGGGGAATAAAACTTTCTTTAAAAAGTTTTGATGTAGATATTTGGTCAATTCATGACAATTGGGCATTTGGTGAGGAAAGGATCAAATTTGATTTTAACTCAGATTTAGATGATAAAATAGTTATTGAAAAAATTGCAGAGGGATCATTTTTCAATTATGATTCATTAGTCATGAATCTGAACACCAATAGATTTTCAGTTAAGCACTATAATGACCTTTTAAAAAGTAAGAAACTAGATATACTAAGGAAAAATAAAAGTTATGTATATAGAAATCCAACTAGGGAAGGGAATATAATTAGAGCCTATTTTTTACAAAAAAAATATAATTTTTCTCTATCGGATAATGTCAAAGCATATTTTATAGAGGAACTCAAAATTATTGGGGCATTAAAAGATTCTAAGGGTCTTGATTTGGTTTTAATAAAAAGTCTTGACTACGAAAAAAAATACCAAGCATCTATTAATCGGAATGATTTTGAAGAATTTCTGAATTCAATTATTAAAAGTCACGGACCCTTATTTAATGAAAAAGATTAGGATAATTTTTATTATTGAATAAAATTTAAAACCATTTAAACGAACCAAATCAAGATTTCTGAGACTTCTCCATAATAATCAATTTTCTTTATTAAATATACTTCTCCAACTCCACATCAGGCATCTCATCATATGTTTGCCCATTAAGTTCTCGTCCAGCTTTTTTCTTGTTCTTACCTCCCCATTGTTTGAAGAAGAAAGCAACTTTAGCTGTTTGGCATTGCTCCTGAATATCCAATACCCAATCTGGATTCATAGGTCTTGCTTTGTGTCCACTTTCCCCTCCGACTATGACCCAGTCGATTCCGTTTAGGTTCATATTTGATAGTGCACCGATCAAGGGTTCGCAGGATAGGAATTTTACTCTAGCACCCGTTTGACGGAGAAAGTCTATTCTGTCGAGAACTCTTTCGTCTTCGACAGAAACACCCATCCAGATATTGTGTGACCAAGGTAAAAGGTGATTGATTTCAGCAAGACGATCAGCCCGCTTGGTGAGAACTTGGAAAACATGTTGTCCATTATCTTTCATAACTTGAAACACTTTCTGAATAAATTCCAAAGGTACATCTTTGTGAAATAAGTCAGACATTGAGTTCACAAACACCACCTTTGATTTTTTCCAAGTATATGGGATGCCCAAGGCATCTTCATGAATCCTTACGTTTTTAAATCCATCCTTGTATTTTTCTACTCCCATGGCTTTCAGCCTCTTCGTCATGACTTCCGCATAGCAAAATTTACAACCAGCTGAAATTTTAGTGCAACCTGTGACAGGATTCCATGTTAGTTCTGTCCATTCTATTGAAGTTTGTGCCATAATTAAAATATTTCGTATTGATTGTTATTTCCTTTTCTTACTTTTTCAAAAAACTCCAATCCTCTTTCATGCTTAGAGTAAAAAGAAAGGTAATATATACCACTCCCTTGATTATTAGTAATCCTTTCCTTTATAATAGCTGTTTTATAACCTAATTTCCTGATACTGTTATCGAATTCGTCGGATAAAAACTTCACAAATTGCCCTTTTGCTACCTTCTCTTCGGTTAATCTATATCTCCAATCCGAATTGCCAAAAAACAGATTTAACCTTGGGTTATTTTCTTTAATGTAATGGCCCATATTTCTAATCCCATCCATTTGAAGAGCATGCAGTACTAAAATATCAACTTGTTGAGCAGAAAGTTTCTTAATTGTATCAAAATGAAGATTTAATGAAAAAGGATCGATAAATGCAAAAAACAAAGGCTTTCCAATTTTTAAGTATGTTGGTAGATCATCAAAAATCCTATCAACAACCAAATTTGCATCTTGATTGTAAATTTTAAATGATTTGTCAGAATAAAGTCTTTCTACTCTTTCTTCAAGTGAAGAAACAGCACTTTTTGAAAAATCATTTAACACATAATGATTAAAGGAATTAGGCAAGGACATTGCAATCAAAGCTGAATTTTTAATGCAAGATTTTGTTTCTTTTATCTTCACAAATCCAGGACCAGAGAAAAGATCTAAGTAAACCAAATCCCACTTATTTTTCATACCTGAAGTGAAAATATCGCAATATTTTCCTACTAATTTATATTTAAGTTGAGCCCAATTTCCAACTTCCATAATTTCCAAACCATCATCTTCAATAGTTTGGATAGGATTAAACTTTTTCATATTTAATATTGACAAGGAAATTAACTAATCTCAACTTATTACAAATAAAGGTAATAAACAACCGTTTTAGAAGTAAATCAATCATTTATGTTAATTTTTTGCTTCAATCTTGTCCATATTCTGAAATGAAAAATTAAATAGGCTTAGTTATTCATCAATTAACTTTATCGTTCTAACCTATCTTATTTTTTTAACTGTTTTTTCTCAAGAAAAATCTTGCATTTTGTTTTATACAAAAAACATTTTGTGCTTTTGTTTTATCGGGAAATCAAAATAGAAAGGTTAATTGAAATTTTTAAGAGGAAACTGATAGCCACACCTCCAAAATTCAAAAGATATTTAAGTGACAAGATTGATTGGACACAAAGACTGATTGTGATAATAGGTCATAGAGGGACTGGGAAAACTACACTTATGCTGCAGCATAAGCATGAAAGCCCTTTCAAATCACATCCCTTAAGTTTTGAGATTTGATATTGGATAGCAATTACGTTTTCGAAGTAGGTGCCCGTAAAACGGGCAAATACCAAATCGAAGGAATTCCAAACGCTTTTATTATTAAAAATGGCATTAATAAAATTCCGTTTCAGTTATTCGGATTTTATTTTAGGGGAAAATCTCAGGATTTTTGATTCTTAAAATTCCAATTCTCACCTCTGAGAGCTTCAGTCCAATTAATTATTTTATATTCAAGATACTGAAACAGTTTTACTTTTTGTCACAAACTTCCTCTGAAAATAAATAATCAAAGGAGTAAAAACTACAGTAGGTAATAGCCACGCTATAAATACGGGATCTGTATGTAAGTTGATAACAAGGAAAGCGGTAAAGGTTGCTATAAATGCACCCATCATCCTACTGATATGCATACTAAGGAACCACTTCTTTGGCAAGGTCTCTAGCTTAGAGGATGCACGCATATCTACCCAAACCATCGATAACAGAAAGCTTCCAAATACTGCAAAAACAACTGTAAATCCTCCTAAATTTGACCAAGATTGTAGTGAAAAATAGACAATCGGAATAAAAACAGTCACAAGTGCTATACCTTGAAAAAGCCTATCCACAATAGAAAATTTTGGCTTAAGATGCTTTCTTAACTGGAGATACCTTCTACCCGTCAGGGTCATGTATGTACTAAAGCCACCGATCATAAGCAAAAACATATTTCCTTTTGGAATAGCAATCAGGAATGCTGTGATTCCAATCCCTATCATGCACCAATAGTATAGCATACCAGAAAGATTATGTTTCTTACTTCCTTTCGTAAAAAGGATAGCCAAAATCCCCGAGAGCAAGGCTGTAAACCCAAATGCAATGTGAAAGTAAAGTGTGATTTTTAGTAGATTTTCCATTTGACTTTTTTATTTCAAATGTAAATCAAATCTACCTTCATTGCTTCAAATAGGGATTTATGGCAAGATTAGGGACAAATAACAAAGCTATTGACTCAAATACTCTTTGACTTTTCCAGCGAATTTACGAGATACAGGTACTACCAAATTTCCTTCACCCAAAAACAGCTTGTATCCTTGAGCATTTCCAGTGATGCGTTTGACTTGATGGATATTTACTAGATAGGACCTGTGACACTGAATGATCCCTACATGCTCCCATTGTCCTGCAATCTCTGTCAAGGTGTTTCTGATCAATTGCTTTTTAACGCCTTTATCACCAAGAAAAACAACCTCTACATAGTTGTCTGCGGATTGCAAATAATACAGCTGAGACAATTCAACCACCAAATCTTCCTGTGCATATTGAGATTGTAAAGTTATGGTAATAATATTTTGTTGGTATGGTTCAGAAGTGGTGTTAGAAATATGGCTTTCCATATGAGTTGCGGTTGTAGTATATTTTCTCAGCAACTTATTGTACCTATAGATCACCAAAAAAAACACAGGAAAGACCCCTACTGCAAAAGTAAAAACTATAGAAAGCATCAAAGAATAAAAAGACCAACTAACTCCTCCAATCCAAACGGTATAAAGAAAATTACCAATTGAGATCAACCCTAAAATGCTTAAATTTTGGATGATCTCTTTCCCTGTCGTCCAAGTAGATTCATCAAAGTAACCTGAAAAAAGCCCTTTAACTCCACCTTGAAAAAATATCATGCATAGAAAGGTCACAAGTCCATAACCAGAGATCATCATCAACTTATATTCATCTGGAATACGATGAAGACCAAAAGGCTGGAAAACCAATAAAAAAGTAGCCACAAAAAAACCAATCAGAAAAGCTAAACGGATTATGCTTTTCCAACTGGCATTTTCGCATGGATAAGGCTGTTTCAAAAAATGTAACATCGCCTTATAATTTATTTCTTTTGATGTCTTTCGATCAATACATCCATTACCTCATCAAGTTCATAACCTTTTGCCTCTAACAAAACCAAGTAATGATAAAGCAAATCTGCTGCCTCTCCCATAAACAAATCTTTGTTGTCGTCCTTGGCCTCAATTACGATTTCCACAGCTTCTTCACCTACCTTTTGGGCAACTTTATTAATCCCTTTGGCAAACAATGAAGCTGTGTAAGATTGATCATTTGGATTAACCTTTCTATCCTTGATGATAGATCTCAAAGTGTCTATGAAAAAGGTTTTGCTTTTGTTCTCTTCTGCAAAACAAGTATCATCACCTGTGTGACATACTGGCCCTTCTGGTCTGGATTTGATCAAAATGGTGTCTTGATCACAATCCACTGTCAAAGAAACCACATGTAAGAAATTACCAGACGTCTCCCCTTTTGTCCAAAGTCTATTCTTTGTCCTTGAAAAAAAAGTCACCTTTTTAGTTTCCAAAGTAATATCGATAGCCTCTTGATTCATGTAGCCAAGCATCAATACCTTACCAGTAGCAACATCTTGTATCACGGCAGGCACTAAGCCACCCACCTTTTCAAAATCTATATTCAGTTTGTTCATTTTTATCTAGAATTCGACCCCTTTAGAGTCGTGGGTTTAATGGTTTTTGAATTTATTTACCACCGTGTTACACACGGGGCTCCTCCACGGCGGACAAGTTACACATGGTTAAACCCTGCCTTCGTCAGGCAGACCCATTCGGGGTTGACTGCATCGTGTCTCATTTCCAGCTTCTCGCCTCTCTCTGCCTCCGCCCCTCTGTCTTGCATCGTTGCTCTCGCCTCTCTGTCTCGCCTCTCTTGGTTCTTGGATCTTGGTTCTTGGATCTTGGATCTTGGTTCTTGGTTCTTGGCTCTTGGCTCTTGGCTCTTGGTTCTTGGTTCTTGGTTCTTGGCTCTTGGTTCTTGGTTCTTGGCTCTTGGCTCTTGGCTCTTGGATCTTGGCTCTTGGCTCTTGGATCTTGGTTCTTGGCTCTTAAGTCTAAACTCTCGCTTCTCGCCTCTCACCAGCCTCTCATTTCCTAATTGAGATATCTTCCCTGCTAAGATACTGCTTCAATTCGGGAATTGGAATTTCTTTGAAGTGGAATATACTTGCAGCCAATGCTGCATCTGCTTTTCCAAAGGTAAAGACATCCTTGAAATGCTCCATATTTCCAGCACCTCCTGAAGCAATGACTGGAATAGAAAGCATGGAAGAAATCTCGGCGGTAATTTCATTTGCAAATCCACCCTTGGTACCATCATGATCCATGGAGGTCAAAAGAATCTCTCCAGCACCTCGTTCACAGACTTCTTTTGCCCACTCTTGAGTATTGAGAATTGTAGGCTTTCTTCCACCATGTGTATGTACGAAATCAACTCCGTCTACATTCCTGGTATCTATAGCCACCACAATACATTGACTTCCAAACTCCAAAGCCATTTCATTGATTACTCCCGGATTGTGAACAGCTGCGGAATTGATTGAAATCTTATCTGCACCAGCATTGAGAAGCAACTTCACATCCTCTACTGTACTAATTCCACCACCTACTGTGAATGGTATATTGATTGCCTTGGCAACCTTGGTTACTAATTCTGCTAATGTTTTACGCTTATCAACGGTGGCTGTTATATCTAAAAACACCAGTTCATCTGCACCTTCATCAGAATATATCTTGGCTAACTCAACAGGGTCTCCAGCATCTCTAAGCTGGACAAAGTTGACACCTTTGACCGTACGTCCATCCTTGATATCTAAGCAAGGAATAATTCTTTTTGTTAACATTTTGTATTAAGGGATTTGTCCCGATACTTTTCGGGATGAAAGATTTTAAAACTGGTGGAAGGATTTAAGATTCTAAAGTTTTAAGAGTCAACCCGATATAGTGAATTAGTAGACACAAAGACTTGAAATTATCTGATTTTTACATGTTTTGAAAATAACACATCCTTGATTTAAAATTATTCCCTCTTTGTCTTGATTCTTGACTCTTGTTTCTAGTGTCTCATGTCTCATATCTAGTGTCTTAAAATGCTGCCAATTCTTCCAAACTAATCCTACCTTCATAAAAAGCTTTACCAACAATAGCTCCATATACCCCTGTTTTTTGAAGTTCTTCTAGGTCTTTTACCTTTGAAACACCTCCACTAGCTATTAATTTAATACCTGGGATCTCTTGCATGATTTCTTTATAAAGCGCTACAGAAGGACCTTGAAGTAAGCCATCCTTTGCTACATCCGTGCAAATCACATAACTAATCCCTTTGGCATGATAAGATTTGATAAAATCAATCAAATCAACTTCCGTTGTCTCTTCCCATCCGGAAATGGCAATTTTCTTATCCTTTGCATCTGCACCAAGGATAATTTTTTCTCCTCCATAAGTACTGATCCATGATTCGAACATCGCTGGGTTTTTGACTGCAATACTTCCTCCAGTCAACTGTTTGGCTCCAAGTTCAAATGCTAGCGCTATATCTTCATCAGATTGTACTCCACCTCCGAAATCAACTTCAAGTGAAGTCCCTGAAGCAATGCTTTGAAGGACTTGCTTATTGATAATTTTCTTTGCCTTAGCACCATCCAAATCTACCAAATGCAACTTGCTGATTCCTGCATCCTCGAATCGCTTGGCCATTTCAAGTGGACTATCATGATATTCCTTTTTCTGATTGTAATCACCTTGTGTAAGCCTTACGCACTTACCTCCGATGATGTCTATTGCTGGTATGATATACATTTTGATTTTAGATTTTAGTCCCGATAGCTATCGGGATTAGATTGAGGGGATTTCTCTAATCTTCTCTTGTTTCTTGTTTCTTGTCTCTAATCTCTCGCTTCTCGCTTCTTAATTCATTGTACTTAATACTTAGTACAATCTATAAGCTCAAGAAATTCTTCAATATCTGCTCTCCTACCAAGCCACTTTTTTCGGGGTGAGCTTGCATGGCGTAGAAGTTATCTCTATGCATCAAACCTGCAAAGTCCAATACATAGTCTGTCGTAGCTATGGTGTATTCACTGAGCTCACAATAGTAGCTATGAACATAATAAACGAAGGATTCATCCGACAAACCTTTCAATAATGGAGTTTTGAGGTCTGTGAGATTATTCCATCCAACATGTGGCACTTTGAAATCTGCCTGAAATTCTGGGGTAAACTTTTTAACTTTTACCGGAAACACTCCTAAACAGGTTGTATCATTTTCCTCAGAATGTTCACAAAGTAATTGCTGACCAAGACAAACCCCAAAAAAGGGTTGTTTTAATGTAGGGATCAATTGATCTAATTGCTTTTCTTTGAGGTATTTCATTGCTGTGCTTGCCTCTCCTTGACCTGGAAATATCACTTTATCAGCTTTGGAAATCTCCTCAACATCATCAGTCAACATTGCTTGCACACCCAATCTCTCCAAGGCATAAAGCACAGATTGTACATTGCCGGCATTGTATTTTATTATGGCTACTTGCATTCGGATTTTAGTTTTCAGTCCCGATAGCTTTCGGGGTTAGCGTTAAGGTTTAGATTTAGGTATTCTAAAATCTTAACGCTGATTATAAGTGTGCAAAGTTAGAAATTATCGATTCTAGCCATTCATGTTTTCAAAAACTTCTATACAAGTTTAGCAGATTTAAGAGATTATTTTCTCAAATAGGGTCTAACTCTTGGGATTGCCATGATTTCCTTTTGTCTTCCGTCAAAATAAATCACCTTTTCTCCATCAAAATAAGCTCCCTCCTCTAATTGGAAAACAACGTCTTTTCCCCACTCCTCCACATGAACGGTTGCGCTTAATTCAATAGCGTAGGCAGTATTGGGGTATAAAGGGTAGTCGCCAGCACCTTTGGTATCACCTTGATTGTCCCACATGCCAATAGTCGGCCCAGATGCGTGACCATGATAGCCCAATGGATGAGAGTATATACTACCTTTAATATTTTCTTTAGCCATTACAGCCCTAGTTTCTTTGAGGATCTCATTCCCTGTTCTGCCTGCTACAAATTGAGAAGTCAAGATATCTTGCAGCCTATTACCTACTTTGAGTCCTGCTTGCAAATAGGCTGGCACTTCCATTTCGTCTTGCTTGAGTACATAAGCTAGCTGCTGTGTATCGGTATTCAACCTTAAGTAGGTGATCCCGAAATCTATATGTAGCAAATCACCTGGTTGAATCACATTTTCCTTGACATGCATCTTTCCTTGTTTGGAGTTTGATGAGGAACTTTTTTCTGATCGCTGTAAATCAACAGTTGGTTGAAACCAAGTATCAAGTTTTCGTTCTTTTATTCTTTCTCTGTACCACCATACTACATCCTCTGTAGTAGTTACCCCTGGGGTAATCACATCTTCTGAAAGTCCTTCTGCAATGATTTCATTCGCAATAGTTTGCATATGTCGATAGGTAGCCATTTCACTTGGTGTCCTCGTCTCAAGCCAACCCACTGCAAGTTTTTCCCCTGATACTATTCTTTGATTGAGTTCTTTAGAAAGATTCGACTTCAACAATTCAAAATCACTCACCGAAATCCCATCTGCATGTCCATAAGTATCCGAAAAATTGACGGCTATTGCTTTTGGGTTTCTTTCTTCAATCACTTTGCTAAGTGCTTTCCACTGATCAGGCTCTACCTCAGGATCCCAAGCTTTCTTAAATGCTTTGCCTACATCATATCTCGCCACTGCAATTGCTTCTACCTTATCTTGATTGTCAGCCTTATGGATTACGAGCATAGTCCTCCTCCTAGCGGCAAACCATGTAGCTGGCAAAAATGTCCTGATTACAGGATCCTCATTGTATTCCCTAGAAATCAGCACCCACATATCTACACCTGCCCTATCCATGAGTTCTGGCAATAAATACTCAATTCTTTCTTCAAGTCTTTGCTCCACCACATCAGCTTGAGCACGTTGGGAGAGAACTGCGGGGTGTTGTGCCAATAGGTCCAAATGAACCAACACCAGTAGGGTAACTAGCAAGTAAATTTTTCTCATCATATTTATTTAAAATTCAATAATACATCTCTCATTGGCTAGCAAAGACTTTATCTCTTGCTTATCCCACGATTTTTTTATCTCATGAAGATTTGCTTCATATTCTTTTTTAAAGCCTTTTCTATAGATGGCCTCAACAAACCTCCTTACATCTGTCTTATTCTCTAAAATCAATTTGGGAACTGTGGTGGGCTTATCATCATCCCCTTTGGCTACCATGGTAAAATAGCAAGTATTGGTGTGCTTGACTTCTCCTGTTTTTACATTTTCAGAAATCACCTTAATACCAATAATCATCGAGCTATTACCGACGTAATTCACAGAAGCTTTGAGAGATACTAACTCTCCCACCTCTACAGGTTGCAAAAAATCTACTGTATCCACAGATACAGTGACACAATAAGCTCCGCTATGCTTAGAAGCTGTAGCATAAGCAACCTTATCCATGAGAGACAATAAAATACCTCCATGTATTTTCCCTCCGAAGTTAGCATAAGAAGGGATCATTAACTCTGTAATAGTGACACGGGAAAAACTTGCTTTTCTAGCCTCAATCATATTTTTTTTGAATGAAAATAGACAGTATTCAATAGAACACCAAAAGTGATTGTAAAAAAACTTGCTATACTTTCTAAAAACCAAAAAATATGGATCCAAAAGCTACTTTAGATCACTCCTTGATAATTTTTCCTATGGAGCAGTCCTCTGCTCAAAGTATGAAATCTTACTAATAACATCACTCCAGTAATTGACAATCCAATCAATAGACCATACCAAACCCCTAACTCCCTCAAATCCAAAACAAAAGCAAAGAAATACCCTAAAGGCAATCCGATGACCCAGTAAGCTATCAAAGTAATTATAGTAGGAACTTTGACATCAGCCATTCCTCTTAGTGCTCCCAAACCCACCACTTGGATGCCATCTGATAATTGAAAAATTCCTGCGATGACTAGCAGACTAGCACTCATTCTAATAACTGTAGGATCATCAATGTATAAAGATGGAAGAAACTCTCTAAAAACTATAAAGATAAATGCAGATACAAGCATGAATAAGGCAACCATAGTAAATACAGTGAATCCTGCTTCCCTGAGTGATTTGATATCATTTCGTCCTAACTGATTACCAACTCGGACCATTGCAGCAGCCGATAAACCTGAAGCCATCATATAACTCACAGATGCCAGATTGATAGCGATCTGATGAGCAGCCAGTGCAGTCACTCCTATCCAACCCATCATTATAGCCGCAGTACTGAATGCACCTACCTCAAAGATATACTGAAAGCCTGTCGGAACTCCGATTCTGATCATTTTGGAAACCATAGGGAAAGAAAACTTCTTTATCTTAAAGCCTAGATCAAACCTTTTGTATCTATTGGATTTGAATACATAGTAGGCAATGATAATTCCCATAAGTACTCTTGATATAAGGGTGGCCCAACCTGCTCCATTCAATCCCAATGGTGGAAAACCTAAATTCCCATAAATCATTACCCAGTTCAAAAACACATTCAAGCCATTACATACCAAAGTAATATACATGGCTTGTTTGGTCTGTGAAAGACCTTCTGCAAATTGCTTGAAAGTCTGAAAAAACATAAATGGTAGTATTGAAATCGTGATAATAATCAAGTACGGTATAGCCTGTGTAACGACTTCCTCCGGCTGATTCATGTATTTCAGCATTGGTGTGAATAAGGTTATCAGTACAAAAAGTATAAATGCTGTGGCAGAATTGATAACAAATCCATGTCTGAACAATCTCCCTATTTTATTATCTTTCTTCTTTCCGTCGGCCATAGCTACCAATGGCGTGATTGCCATAGACACCCCTATTCCAAACATGAGCACCACAAAGAATATACTATTAGCCAGTGAAGCTGCGGCCAAAGGAATGGCTCCAAGCCTACCCACCATCATAGAATCAGCCACACCGACCAGAACTTGACCTAATTGGCTAAGCATCACAGGATAGGCTAGTGTAAAAGTTTTTGAAAAATGATCTTTGAAATTAATGCTATTCATGAATGGAGGGCAGGGTTTTATTTGAAGGGTCAAATATCGAACAATTTGGCCACTTTGAGTAATCCAGCGATAGATATTGCATCAGTAATTTCGCCTTTCATCACTTTTTCCACGGCCTCCTTGAGCGGTAACTTAATGATTTCCAACTGCTCAGTCTCTTCAAATTCTGTTTCTCCTTGAGTCAATCCTTCAGCCAAATATATCACTCCTGACTCATCAGTGACAGAGTTGGAAGTATGTATCTTCATAATCTCCGTCCACCTCTCAGCGATAAGTCCTGTTTCTTCCTTAAGCTCTCTCTGAGCATTGATCAAGTCATCTTCTTCAAGTATCCCTCCACCCATTGGGATTTCCCAAGAGTATTCATTTAAAGTGTATCTGAACTGACCTACTAGCCAAGTATTGCCTTCCTCATCTACTGGTATGATGCCAAGAGCTTTATTTTTAAAATGGACCATTCCATATGTACCAGGTTTTCCTGATGGAATGATCACATCCCTATGCGTGACTTCGATCCAGGGATTTTCAAATACTGTTTGGATTGATAGCGTTTTCCAAGGGTTTTCCATGATTTTTTGATATAAAAAAAGGAGACTATCACTAGCCTCCTATGATTGAGATAGTAATATTAAATTATGCAGGGATAGGAAGAACTTTACTATCCTTGAAAGTAGACAAGATAACCATAGATTGCATAGAATCTACTTCTTTGATCTCACTCACTTTCTCAAGCATGAGCTTTTGATATGCAGTGATATCCTTAGCTATGATTTTCAAGATAAAGTCACCAGTACCAGTGATGTGATGACATTCTATTACCTCTTGGATATCATTGATTTCCTTCATAAAAGCATCAATGTTGCCTTTATTGTGACCTATCAAGCTGACCAAAACAAAAGTACTTACCCCTAAACCAATCCTTTCTGGATCTAGTTTTGCGTGATAGCTTTTGATTATACCTGATTGCTCTAGTTTCTTAACTCTTTCTAAAGTAGGTGCAGGTGATAAGCCTATATCTTTTGAAAGTTGGGCATTGGTGATTTTAGCGTTAGCTTGAAGGATTTCTAATATCTTCCGGTCTATTTTATCGAATTTTACTCTTACGCTGTTATCCATATTATTTAAAATTTTTCAAAATTTTATGTGGCACAAAGTTAATATAATTTAAATTTATTTTATAATCATTTCCAACAAAAAACGACTGGTTTTACAAAATATTGTTGTCAATTAACGTAATTTAATAGAACAAATCAATCGAAATCATGTAAGTATTTGTAAATATTCAAATTATCTCTTGAGAAACTGAGAAGAAATACGATTTTATCAGCTTAAAGTTTATTCTTTTTGATGTAATCCCTTGCTTCCTTATGAGCTGGGTGCTTTCGTTTTGCGTATTTTTTGACTTTGTTGAAATAATCTTTTGCTTTTTTCTTATCCTTATCCTCATTGGCCATTTTTCCCAAAGCCATCAAAGAGTAAAGGTAATACCCGCTTTCTTGACTCTCTGACTCTTCGCCATAAGACAAAGTCTTTAGGTAATATTTCTTGGCTTCTTTCTTATTTCCAATCCTGTCATTGTATTGTGCTACAAAAAATGCCGCATACCTTCCTGAGTTTGATTCATATCCCGTCCAAGATTCATCTATACGCTTAAGAATTTCCAAAGATGTTTCATTCGCTTCTACCATTCTTCCTACAGAATAGAGATGCCTTGCATGAGACCTATGAAAATAAGGGTTATTTGGGTACTTGCTATGTAAATAATCTGTGATCTCTAAAGCTTTGAATGGCTGCTTTTCTTCTGATGCATAGAGCCTGAACAAAAAGTATTGAGCCTCAATCCTTGCATAAAATGCATTTTGTGCAACATCTTCAAGTTGTTTCAGCCCAAGTTTTTTGTCTCCTTTAGGAAAAAAGGCTAGCACTGGCTTCAGTAAAGGATAGTTCTCAGGAATCCACACTGAGAAGTAATTGAAAAGTGCATCTCCTAACAAAAGCTCAGGATTAAGTTCTTCATCACCTTTGCTAAGATTGAGGTATTTCATAGCACTCTTCCCAGCAAATGTCGCTTTGGTCCAGCTCTTTCTTTCGCTGTATAATCTTCCTTGGAATCCATATGCACCCGAAAGGAAAAAAGCTGCCTCTTTGTTTTCTGGATTCTTTTTATAAATTTTTTCTGCCTTTGCGATCGCCTTATCCATTTGGCTGATAAAGGTCGCGTCATATTTTTTGTTTTCTATATCTACAGCTATTTTCCACCAAGTACTTAAGCCTAATAGAAAATCTGGTAGTGGATGATCTGGATATTGTAATCCCATGACCCTAAAACCACGCTCTGCAGTTGCAAAATCAAAATTGTAAAGGCTATTTACAGCATCTGTAATCCTAAATTGCAAACTTTTATCTAATAGTAAATATTCAGAACCTGGTGTCGTAGAAACATCAACCTCATTTCCTTCTTGAGCAGATACTGAACTGAACATTAATAACCCTATCAGCATCGACATGAAGATTTTGTATCTCATTATTTTTTTTTATTTTTTTTTCTGCAAAACTATCAGGTATTAGAAACAAAAAATTACTTTTATCTAAAATTAATTTTTGCTCTATGAGTAAACCTGACTCCCAAGTTGCACAACGAATATTAGATACAATTAATTTCGACAAAAGAATATTTTTTATCATTTTATGTTTCTTATTCATTACCATAAGATTTGTCACCAATGACATAATTCTTGATACAATTTATGCTGGTCGCGAATTGTCAGAAAATGGTTCATTGTCATTTTTCCATCTATTCAATGCGCTGCATTATATTTGGACACCATTTTCTATTCTTTGGAAAGTCACTTTGATTACTTTCTTTCTCTGGACTGGGGCATTTGCTCTGGGATACAAGATCAATTTTAAGCCTCTATGGACATTTGTACTTGTAGCTGAGACAGTTTTTATCTTACCTGAACTTATTAAAATGATTATTTTCATCAGTCCATCATCCGATACTTCTTTCCAGGATATTCAAAATTTCAGTGCTTTTTCCCTTGCTTCTTTGTTCGATCTTGATGGCATTAGTTCAAAATACCACTACCCATTAAAAGCACTTAATCTATTTGAGGTCCTTTATGCTTTCATTTTGACCCTTGGTGTGCATACTTATAGCAAAAGGAACCTTAAGGAATCGTTTTTGATTGTATTGGTAGGCTATGTATTTGTTTACCTAGTATGGCTTATGTTCTATATTTTGGTATATAAATAATCTTACTCCATAGAGAGGCCGTGCATTCGATTTGATCACCGCATGCTCATTCATTTAGAATGAGTGAATTTAAATTTTGAAAAATTGCTAAAATAAACAGTCGGAAATTCGTATCTACACCTATAGGAAAATATCCCCGGACGAAACTGATTGTAATTCATAAATTAAACTTAAAAAGATATATGAATCCTTTATTGGAAAAATTCCATACCCCATTTGAGACCCCTCCTTTTAAAAAAATAAATACTGAGCATTTCCTTCCTGCAATTCAGGATGGAATCCAACAAGCAAAAGCTGATATCGAACGTATAAAAGCGGAGTCTAATCCAGATTTCGAAAATACGATAGTGGCATTAGATAATGCTGGTGAACGACTGTCTTTGGTTTCATCCATATTTTTCAACCTCAATTCAGCAGAGACAAATGATGCTTTACAGGCACTTGCAAGGGAAATCTCCCCACTATTGACTTCACATAGCAATGATGTATTGTTGGATAAGAAGCTTTTTGAAAATGTAGAAATAGTTTTCAAAAAGAAAGAAAATTTAAATCTGACAATAGAACAACTTTCGCTTCTTGAAAAAACTTACAAGAGTTTTGTTAGAAATGGAGCCAAACTTGATCTAGACGAGCAAGAAAAGCTTAGAAGTATTGACCAAAAACTTTCTCAACTTGGTCTGAAATTCGGTGAGAATGTATTGGCCGAAACGAACAAATATAAGCTAATTGTAGAAGAAGAATCGGATCTTGAAGGACTTCCAGAGGCAGTTATTGAAGCGGCATCACAGGAAGCTGAAAATTCAGGAGAAGTTGGGAAATGGATTTTTACACTTGCCTTTCCAAGCTATATCCCCTTTATGACTTATGCTAAAAACAGGTCCCTCAGAAAGGAGTTATTTATAGCATATAATACCAAGGCTAGCAAAGGTGATCAGCTTGATAATCAAGAGTTCATCAAAGAAATGCTTCATTTGAAAAACGAGAGGGCTTCTCTACTTGGGTATAAAAACTACGCGGCATTTGTATTAGAAGAGCGTATGGCAAAAAGCAGTGAAGCAGTGCTTGATTTTTTGGAAAACCTATTGGAGAAAGGTAAACCAAAAGCAATTGAAGAAATCAATGAACTTGAAGCTTTTGCAAAAAACTTGGACCAAATTGATCGATTAGAGAAGTGGGACTTTGCTTACTATGCAGAAAAACTCAAAAAGCAAAAATATGATGTAGATGACGAACTCCTAAGACCTTATTTTCAGCTCGAGAAGGTTACTCAGGGCGTTTTTGAAACTGCCAGAAAATTATTTGGAATTACCTTCAAAAAGAGTGATGAGATTCAAGTATACCATGATGATGTTACAGCATATGAAGTTTTAGATGAAAATGATAACCATTTGGCCGTATTTTATGCTGACTTTTTCCCTAGACCAGGCAAAAGAAATGGAGCATGGATGACAAGTTATAGAGGTCAAAAAATCAGAAATGAGATAGATCAAAGGCCACATGTCTCTATAGTTTGTAATTTCACCAAACCAACCAAGTCTAAGCCTTCACTACTTACATTTAATGAAGTCACCACATTGTTCCATGAGTTTGGACATGCTCTCCATGGTATGTTAGCGAAAGGAACCTATGAATCTCTCACTGGAACACATGTATATTGGGATTTTGTTGAGCTTCCATCTCAAATTTTTGAAAATTGGTGCTATGAGAAAGAATGTCTAGATCTTTTTGCTAGTCATTATGCTACTGGTGAAAAAATATCACCAGAATTGATAGATAAAATCAAAAATGCATCTAATTTCCATCAAGGCTATCAGACAGTAAGACAAATCAGCTTTGGATTACTTGACATGGCATATCATAGTACTGATCCAGGCTTGATAGATAGCATACCTGTATTCGAAAAGGAGCAGATGAAAGGAACTTCTTTACTTCCAGAGGTAGAAGGCACACTCATGAGCACTTCTTTCTCTCATATCTTCCAAGGTGGTTATGCAGCAGGTTACTATAGTTACAAATGGGCAGAAGTTTTGGATGCTGATGCGTTTGAGCTGTTTTTAGAAAATGGTATTTTTGATCAAAACACTGCTAAATCCTTCCAAGAACACATACTTTCAAGTGGGTCTAAAGAACACCCTGAGGTACTTTATAAAAGATTTAGAGGAAGAGATCCAAAACCAGAAGCTTTGCTAAAGAGAGCTGGATTGATATAAATTGAAAAAGGATGCACTTAAATGCATCCTTTTTTTTATCTAAACTGCCAACCAGCAGACCAAACGCTATTAGTCTTTACAGCACCATCATGAACCCTATCAAGACTAACCAAACCACTGACGATATAGTCAATAGTAACCGGAATTGCTTATCCTCGTTCATATTTGTATTTTTGCTGAATATACCATATTAAATGCTGAAAAACAATACCTATAACCATATTTCTTATACAAAAGACAATATAGACACAATATTAATGGGTGCATCAAAGCACATGTGGGTATCAGTCTGTAATACGATCAGTCAGTTCATGATAATGCTTTTGATTTTTAGCCATATTTTCAGCAGTCCATTCGATTTTTGTACTTGCTTTATATTTTCGAACTGAACAAGTTGAGAGTTGACAATATTTGCAACACTTTTCTGGAATGCATGGATCAGAATGAATAAAAACTTCCATTCCACCATGGAAAGTATTTTCAAGAGCCTCTTCTACTTTTTCAACCTCTTCATGAACCCTTTTGAGCTCAAAATAATATGGAAGCGTCAAGTGCAAATCGATATGCCTGTCGCTTCCATACTGTTGGACACGCATATTATGTATATCTATCCACTCTGGTTTTCTTTCACTGTTGAGCACTGATACAGTATGACTGATCGCCAAAGGATTAGCTTCATCCATCAGCCCGCCTACAGACTTTCTCACGAGTATATAACCTGAATATACTATGTACAGTGAAAACAGAATAGATAGGATAGCGTCTAAAATCTCGATGCCTGTCAAGTAAATTACAACTACTCCTCCCACCAAGATTAGACTACTTACGGTGTCTGTGAGTAGGTGCTTCCCATTAGCTTCAAGCGTTATGCTATTCATCTTTCTACCGACATTTTTCAACTTTAGACCAAGCAGCCCGTTTATCAAACCAGTGATCCCAATCAGAAAAACACCTTCAAGAAGCATTTCAAGTTCATTTGGAACAAAGAAATTGTATATTGCCTGATAAATAATGAACAAACCAGCTAGTATAATGAGCACACCTTCAATACCAGCACTAAAAAACTCTATTTTGCCATGACCATATGGATGATTTTCATCCTTCGGCTGAGAACTTAAGTATATACTATACGAAGCAAATCCAGCAGCAACTACATTCACTATACTCTCCAATGCGTCAGTTAGAATTGCAAGTGAATTGGTAATGTAAAAGGAATAAAATTTAATTATCAACAAGATCACACTTACGATAAAAGAAATTCTAATCCACTTTGTTTTTTGCTGATTCACGAGTTGCGGTATAATATTTGGACTCCAAAATTAGAATATATTTATTGAAAATTGCCGATTTTTAATAATATTGAATAGAAAACTGAAAATCTAAATCAAACATTTTATGGAATCAACACCAATCAAACTTCCTTCTTACATCAAAGCACTATTAGTCATCTGCTTGACAGCTGCCATAGTTTTTATATTGATAGTAGGAAAAGGAATTTTTATCCCACTATTTTTGGGAGGATTTATCTCAATTCTACTTACACCTCTTGGAAATTGGCTAGAGGGTAAAAAATTTTCTAGGATATTCAGTGCTATCATATCCTTGATTTCAGCAATTTTGGTAACGGCAGGATTCATCACATTCGTTATTCTTCAAGTTGCCAGCTTTTCTCGCGATTTAGATAATGTAGGAGATAGATTAAACAATTATCTAAGTGATATTGACTCTTGGGTTTATGACAATTTTGCTGTGGAAACAGGCATTGGGGATGGTATTGACAAAAGTCATTGGGTAGATTTGCTACAGTCTAACAGTTCGAGCTTAGCCGAATTTGTACTCAATACCATCGGATCAATGTCTGGGCTTATTTTACTCCCTGTTTTCATCTTCTTTTTCCTGATCTATAGAGATCATCTTACAGATTTTATTGTCAATATGTTCAAAGAACATGACCAAGATGAAATTAAAAGCAAAATTAGAGAACTCAGAAAACTTGTTCAAAGATACATTGTGGGAATTGTGAAAGTAATGGCAATTTTAGCTGTTTTAAACTCAGCTGTTTTGTTTGGACTAGGCATCAAGCATGCGATCTTCTTTGCTGTATTTGCAGCGATTTTGAATATAATACCATACTTAGGGCCATTCCTAGGGGCTATATTACCGATGATTTTTGCATTTTTGACAAAAGACAGTCTATTTTACCCGCTTGGTGTGATTGCAGCATTTACAATCATCCAGCTCATAGAAAGTAATTTCTTAACGCCTAAAATTGTCGGAAGTAATGTTAATTTGAACGCTTTCATCACATTTATTGGATTACTTATAGGAGCTTCTATATGGGGAGTAATAGGAATGATAATGATAATACCGACCTTGGCTGTCTTGAGAAAAATATTTGAACTTGATGAATCAACAAGACCTTTTGCTTTGTTGTTAGGAGAGGAAAAAGAAAAGATACAAAATGATAAATCAAAAAATTAGCAATATTTTATTTATCCTTTTTGCAGCGGTATTATTATTGGCTTGTGCTACACAAGAAGACAAAAAGGGTCGCTTTTTACTAAAAGGAAATGAAAAACTAAAAGAAAATGATCTTAAAGGGGCTTTAGATTTTTATACTGAAGCCCTAAAGATCGACCCTAACTTTGCCGACGCTTTGTTGAATAGAGGTATCGTCCAAAGCAGATTGAATAATTTCGAAGCAGCCATCGATGATTTTAGTAATATCCTTTCCATTGGATCTTCGATTGATAGTACTGCCTATTTTCAAAGAGGTTTGTCTTATCTGGATAACGGCGAAAATTATAAAGCCCTCAATGATGCAGAAAACCTGCTAAAAGAAAGTCCAGAAAGTTGGAAATCATATTTTTTACTTGGACTTACGAAAGAAAGACTAAAGGATTATGATGCTGCACTTAAGGCATTTGAAAAGGGATTATCATACAATCCTACCAATGCTGACTTGATAGTAAATATGGCCACCATTCTTTATTATCAAAAAGACTATAATAGAGCTATAGAATTGTTAGAAAATGCTGAAAAATCTAACCCAGAAGAGGCAAACATTTACAATCTAAGGTCTATGATTGCATTTGATAATGATCGTTATCAAGAGGCTCTATCCTGGGTAGAAAAAGCAATAAGTATCAATCCTAGAGTTTCATTTTATCACAATAACAGGGGACTTTATTACCTATTTTTGGGTGAGTTGGATAAAGGCATCACGGATATAAATTTCAGTATCAAGCAAAACTCTAAAAATCCATATGCTTGGCGAAACAAAGGAATATATTACTTTCTCACAGGAGATAAAGTTTCAGCTCAAAAATATTTGGAGGATGCTAAAAACTATGATCCCAAAATGGACCTTGTGGATGAATACTTGTCCAAAATTAGGGCACTATAAATTCGTCACTACCAATAGATCGTTGATCTTTTGGTGAAGTTCGTCTGCATCAATGGGTTTTGAAACATATTCATCAAATCCCACAGCTTCTAATGCTTTTATCACTTCTTGCTCTATCGCTGCTGTAAGTGCTATCACTGGTGTATTAGAAATCTCCTTGATCTTTGAAGTACACTCAAGACCGTCCATCAAAGGCATTTGAATATCCATAAGAATTATATCGTACTCCTTTTTCCCAATAGCTTCCAATGCTTCAACACCATTTGTGACTCTATCAAATTCATAACCCCATTTTTTAAGAATTTTTCCAAGAACTAGTGCGTTTACATCATTATCTTCTGCCATTAATACACTTACTTGACTGAGTTTTACTTCTTCAGGTTTTGAATAGCTATTTGGTCTTAGCATTTCTTTGTTTACATTTTCAAATGCTATCTCGAAGAAAAAGATTGAGCCCACTCCTAATTGGGATGTTACTTCTATCCTACTATCCATCTGTTCAAGCAATTTCTTTGAAATTGACAATCCTAATCCTGTTCCACCATATTTCTTACTAAATGTCTGCTGTAATTGATCAAAATCTTGAAAAATCTTCTCCATATCTTCCTCCGCTATACCAATACCAGTATCTTTCACTTCAAAATATATGATAGAGTAGTCTGATTTGTTAGATTTCAGCTGAACTTTCAATTCAACTTGTCCATTTTTGGTAAACTTAAGGGCATTGGAAATCAAGTTATTCAATACTTGTGTTAACCTAACTTTGTCACCTAGCACAACTAGATTTGCTGCATCATCAAAGTGAAGTCTTAGGGTATTTCGCGACTCTAATGCATGGGATTCGAAGCTATTAATTACTTGTTTGACAACCCCTGCTAATTCCATGGGCTGTAGATCCAAGCTCAGTTTTCCTGCTTCTATTTTCTGAAAATCGAGCAGATCATTGATCATGATGATGAGATTGTCTACAGAAAAATTGATGGTATCAAAAGCCGCTTTTTGTGCTGGAGTATGAACATCTTGCAGCAAAGTATAGATAGAACCCGTAATAGCATTCAAAGGAGTTCGTAGATCATGGCTGATCGTAGATAAGAACTCGGACTTTATTCTTGACGAGTTTTCAGCAATTTCTTTCTGTAAATGTAGGGTTTGCTCAGACATTTTAGAGCTAGTAACATCACTCAAATATCCATACCATACCAATTTCATATGCCTCACCTCTGCTAACTGTGCATGAACTCTAATCCACTTTATTGAACCCTCATCTTTACCTTTTATTCTAAAGTCGCATTCCCATGGTTTGGTAGATTTAGAAGACATCATCGCCGTAGAAATTACATTGGCAGTATCCTCATGATGAATCTTAGATACAATCACCCCTAAATCTATAGATTCATTATTGGTATCATTTATCCCAAAAAGTTCAAAAACACTAGGACTAAAATATGGGAAAGTGATTTCTCCTGTATTGTTTATGAGGAGTTTAAAAAAAGCACCAGGTACATAATTCGTGAAATTCTTAAATAATTGAAAATCTCTCCTTCTTTCAGTTACGTCTCTACCACTTGCATAAAAACTTCCATCAACAAATTTCACATTCCATGATATTAATCTATATCCATGATTTTTCGACAAAATCCTTACCGACAAATCATCGTAGCCAGAATTTTCTGAATTCAATCCAGCAATTGTGAGGCGAAAATCAGACAAATCTTCAGGATGAAAAAATTGACATAAATCTACATTTACTAATTCCTCTTGTGTATATCCTAGCACCTTAAGTGTTTTAGAATTAACCCATGTGAGAAAATTATTCTTTCCTATCGCAATCATATCAAGACCTGAATCGAAAAATAAATGACTATCTTGAGAAGAAGGAAATCCATGTTTTTTTATTTCCTTGCCGTTATAAAACAAAAAATAGTTTTCTCCATTTTGATTAGGAAGCTCAATTTGAAACTTATAATCACTTGACTGAAAACTAATCAACAACTCTTCTTTAAAGATATAGCTGTTCACATCCAAACCCAACCCCACCAGACTTTTGTCCAATAGGTAGTCACCTATGGAGTTGTCAAATGCAAGATTGCTATAGAAAATATTATACGGATAGGTATCATCAGCTAAAAACACCATATCCGAAGATTCATAAATTACTTTCTTGAAAGTATTATTAATTCCCCTATCCTTCATAGATTTTACTTGAGATCAACTATCGTCAATTGACTTAACTTCAGATAGCAAAACTCTCTAAACTGACGTAAACATACACTTTTTTGCTTTTTACAGCAAATTTTTTATATTTAAATTTTAATATTAAGAATCAATTTTTCCAATTTGCCTTCCAACTCAAGGGTTGACTGAGCACATTTTTTTATGTAACTTTAATTATTAATTAGCTGGATTTCAACTTGGATTTATCGAAATGGTCAATTACGTGTTTTAAGACACATTTGGATTGATTAAACATTTATTTTTTTCAATTAACCACTCCACAACAAACTAACTTATAAATAGTTGGAAATATTTTACAAATAGTCTGATAACCATTCAATTCCGACAGAAATTTAATGCTTTTCTATATAAACTCAACATTTAAAAATATGATTTAGCTCAACAACCTAAAAATTTAAGATTTTTTTTAAATTTTTTGAGCAAAATTTAGTGGAGAACTTATGATTTGAGTGAAGGTTGAATTGACCTGACAAGATCTTACATACTAGCAGCATCCTTGAACTAAATCAATAACTGGATTTTTTTATAACTAATATGATTTGTTTATCGGATTCTATGCGTATATCCACACGCATCAAATACCAAACTCTACTTGGAACATTCCCGTCCAAGAGTTACCTGAGTTAGCTAATTGATATAAGCCTTCCAACCACCGGTAGCCAAGATTTCCTTGAACTTTTATCCTATGTCCATTCAAATAATGTGTATATCCTAAAAGCACTTCATCTACTCTATTTTGATATACCTCTATAGATTCATTGGGAATGACATAAGCATATCTTACTGCCATCTCCGACTTTCGAGAGATCATTCTAGAGATTTGTGTATTGACACCATGACCTACTACAACATACCGTACATCGCCAAGATTATTTCTTGTGATTGGGTCATCTGTCGATCTCCTCATATACTCACTCATGACTCCCCAACCTCTATACTTAAACATACCATCTACTATAAAACTACTTAAATTCCTGGGTGCATAAAGCTCAGCACCAAGTTGACCCGCAGTTCTTACTGCTTTATGATTTTCTGATAAAGTAACTCCTAGAGATAGCTTTGGGCTTACTTCAAATTCCAAATCTCCCTCAGAATAATCCCCACTATTTTTGAATGTTCCAAATGGCAATGCTTCTAATCTACCAGTATAAGCCAATCCATTGTTAATGGCTGATGCATTTCTCCCATCACCTGAGGATAAAGCCCCTTTGATTAAAAACAAACTACTGCCATTTGTACGCAAAGTATAATAGCCAAAAATACCAAAGTCCCTATCTAATGTAAAGAGACTATTCACTATCGATCTGTCTGCAAACTGTAAATTACCTGAGCTGATCACTCTTTCTCTATTTCCAGGAAGTTTGGACTGTCCAAATCCAATATAGAAATTGTCATTTAAAGTATAATACAAGATGGCATCACGTACTGGCTGGGCAATGTTACCAGTTTCCAAATCCATATCTGCTTTCGAAAATGCCAGCTGAATATAATATTGAAACTTTGGATTCAATACATACCCATCTAATCTCAACCTTAGCCTTCTCACCCGCATTTCAAATTGCTCTATCCCTAAGTCAGTTCCTGAATACACTGAATTAAACCCTGCTCTATTTTGCATCCTGAACCTTAAATTCATTAAAAACAGAGAGTCCTTTGAGAACTTGATACCTTCTTTCACTTCAATCAATGCCCGTTCATCAGACTCTACAGTCTGTGAATATGCAAATGAAGAAATCATAAGAAAACAAAAAACAGCAACTTTGGGAAAGTTTAAAGACTTACACTTTTTAAAATATGACATAGTTATCATTGATTTAGAATTTGCAAATCTAAAACTATAACAAATAAAAAAGCTGTGGTCACCCACAGCTTTTTTATAAAAATTTATTAAAATCACAAGTTATACACCTGCCTTGATCAAGTTAAGAGCTGAACCAGCTTTGAACCATTCAATCTGACCAGCATTGTAAGTGTGATTTACTTTGATCTCATTGGTACTTCCGTCAGCATGATTCAGTACCACTGTAAGCTGCTGACCTGGAGCAAAAGACTCAAGACCTAAGATATCTATGCTATCATTTTCCTGTACCAGATCATAATCTGCTGGATTTGCGAAAGTCAAAGCAAGCATTCCCTGCTTTTTCAAGTTGGTCTCGTGAATTCTAGCAAAAGACTTTACCAGGATAGCTCTTACACCAAGGAATCTTGGCTCCATAGCTGCATGCTCTCTTGAGGATCCTTCTCCATAGTTTTCATCACCTACTACGACAGAGCCTACATTATGAAGTTTATATTGTCTTTGGACAGCTGGAACTTCTCCATACTCTCCATTGAGTTGATTCTTCACTTTATTGGTCTCTTCGTTGAAATAGTTGACCGCTCCTATAAGCATGTTATTGGAGATATTATCCAAGTGACCTCTGAATCTCAACCATGGCCCTGCCATAGAAATGTGGTCAGTAGTACATTTACCTTTTGCCTTGATAAGTAGCTTAAGTCCTTTCAGATCCACTCCCTCCCATGGAGCAAATGGCTCAAGTAATTGAAGTCTTTCTGATTTTGGGTCCACTATGACATTTACAGAAGATCCATCCTCAGCTGGAGCTTGATAACCTGCGTCCTCCACAGCAAACCCTTGAGTAGGAAGTTCTAGACCTCTTGGTTCGTCTAGTTTTACCTGCTGACCATCTTCATTTGTCAAAGAGTCAGTCATTGGGTTGAATGTAAGATCACCTGCTATGGCTAGCGCTGTTACGATCTCTGGAGAGGCCACAAATGAGTGCGTATTTGGATTTCCATCAGCTCTCTTTGCAAAATTTCTATTGAATGATGTGATGATTGAGTTCTTTTCTTGCTTTTCAGCACCATGTCTAGCCCACTGACCAATACATGGACCACAAGCATTGGCTAAGACTACTCCACCCATTTTATCAAACACATTCAAAAAGCCATCTCGCTCTACAGTGAACCTTACTTGCTCAGAACCTGGTGTGATTGTATATTCAGATTTTGCTACCAATTTCTTATCAACAGCTTGTTGCGCCAATGAGGCTGCTCTTGAGATATCTTCATACGATGAGTTGGTACAAGAACCGATCAATCCAACTTCCAACTTAGCCGGCCATCCATTTTCTTTTACTGCCGCAGCAAATTTAGACAAAGGCCAAGCCAAATCCGGTGTGAAAGGACCATTTACATGTGGCTCAAGCTCAGAAAGATTGATTTCAATCACCTGATCAAAATATTTCTCTGGACTTTCATACACTTCTGCATCTGCATTGAGGTGCTCTCTAATTTGATCAGCTAAGTCAGCAATATCTGAACGATCTGTTCCTCTCAAATATGCTCCCGACTTTTCATCATATCCAAAAATTGAAGTTGTAGCTCCAATTTCAGCACCCATGTTACAGATAGTACCTTTTCCAGTTGCTGATAGTGCATTAGCTCCTTCTCCGAAATATTCCACTACAGCACCGGTCCCCCCCTTCACAGTTAAGATTCCAGCTACTTTTAAGATCACGTCTTTGGCAGATGTCCAGCCAGATAGCTTACCTGTAAGTTTTACACCGATCAACTTTGGAAACTTTAGCTCCCAAGGAAGTCCAGCCATTACATCACATGCATCTGCCCCACCTACACCAATCGCGATCATACCAAGTCCACCAGCATTTGGCGTATGAGAATCAGTCCCGATCATCATTCCACCTGGGAAAGCATAGTTTTCAAGCACAACTTGGTGTATAATACCAGCACCTGGTTTCCAAAAACCAATTCCATACTTATTAGATACTGATGCTAAGAAATCGTATACTTCTTTATTCTTATCTTTGGCTTTATTTAAGTCTTCAGAAGCTCCAACTTCTGCTTGGATCAAGTGATCACAATGTACAGTGGAAGGAACAGCAACTTGATTCCTCCCTGCTTGCATAAATTGTAAAAGTGCCATTTGTGCAGTTGCATCTTGCATGGCTACCCTATCTGGCTGAAAATCTACATATGAAACACCTCTCTCATAAGCCTTACTAGCTTCACCTTCTGAAAGATGTGCGTACAAAATCTTCTCTGTCAATGTAAGTGGTCTACCTACCGCTGCTCTAGCTGCAGCTATCCTAGAAGGATACTTTTCATAGACAGCCTTTATCATTTCTATATCAAATGCCATTGGAAATGTATGGTTTATAATGTTACAAAGGTTTTTTTAAATTGTTCGCAAAGATAAAAAAATAGCCATTAAATGGAAGTAAAATAGTATTTGTGTTGGTAATTAATATATATCTCAACTTAAACTATGATATATCACAAGCATTAGTATCCAAAATAGATCTCCTAAATCGATCACAAAAGTGATTTTCTAGAATCAGATAATAATTTATTAAAAATTAGCTACATGAAGAGATGATTTTTGCTCGAGAGATTTTTAAATAACTATTCAATGATCTGATATACATCTTTCAATTTCACATGGTATCTAATCATCACAATTCAATTCCATAAATTGAAATCAAAAACATGGAATAAACGCAAAATCTAAATGCTATTTATGGATATACGGAACTTTGCCAATAACATTACAAAATTCCGATTTTTCTAACTTTCAATATAAATTGACATTGGATTCTTATGGATATTGACCATTAACAACCTGTTGTGCCAATGAATTGAAGTTACTGGCAAAAAAGCGTATAATCAGAATGCTATTTTAACTAGATCATATTTCTTCTGATTTTGAAAAATTGTAATTGAATAATTCATATCGCTCATTTGTACAACCCCAGTAAGAACTCTAAAGTGTCCACATTATCTGCATAATCATCTAGTTTTGGGCACTGCGCTTGACCAAATGTTTCACTATTCTCATACCAACCTGATTGGCTAACTATGCACTGTATTTTATCTTTCTGATCCGATATTTTGGTCTTCAGTATCTCCAAATCATCATAAATTTCATAATAAAGTACTGCAATAGGTGACACCAAATCTTGACTTTCTTTCAGTAGTAAAAATCCATTATCTAAATGATCCTCACCATTGATTAAATATATTGACTTATTGTAGTCATAATTATTGATATACTTATGATGACTTGAAATCAACTGAAAACCATTCATGTTGTCCAAAAATCTCGTCAAAATCGAGCGATTAGGAACATATAGTTTGGATACATTTCTACAGCCTAATCCAAAATACTGAAAAACATCTTTTCCTAGATCCAGAAAGTCTTCCTCTTTCTCATTCCCATTCAATATTGCTATAGATGTTCTATTTTTTCTAATGATGCTGGGATATTTACCAAAATAATATTCAAAATACCTAGCAGAATTGTCACTACCTGTAGCGATGTAGGCATCTTTTCCTTTGAGCATCTCTTCAAAGCGAACTAGTTTCTCAAACCTTGGCTCAATTTCAATCAACTCACTCGTCAACCATTTAATGAGCACACTATCACTTGAACTTAATTTCACAGCTGCTTGATGTCCAGTAATCAATACTGATAACAAATCATGAAACCCTACTCCTGGCACATTTCCTGCCATTAGTATCCCTATATTTTTAGGGGCTCCTTCATGTATCCATGTATACTTGGCAACCCAATTTTTGAGGGATTCCAATTCCAAAAATGAACATAGTGCTTCAATAGCAGACTTGGTGTGATCTTTTGTGAACCAACTGTTGTTATTCTCGACTCTCCACGCTAAATCATCAAATTCCCCATCACTGAGGTTACTTAGCCTTTTTCCAAGATGATCAAATGCAAATATTCTTTCTTCTAACGTCATTTTAATGTAATTTCGCCTGCAAAGGTATCCAAATTAGAGAAAAAAACGGCTTAGCTAGATTGAATATAAATTAATTAGCATGACAACTTTTATTTGGTGCGTTTGTTAATTGCTTATTAATTTTGCGTAGAAATTTAAAATTGATTGAACAATGGCGATAATGATAACGGATGAGTGCATCAATTGCGGTGCATGTGAACCAGAGTGTCCGAACACAGCGATATATGAAGGTGGGATTGAATGGACTTGGGCAGGTGGTACAAAGCTACAAGAAGTGACCCTACCTGATGGTTCTGTCATAGATGCTTCTGAGAAGCAAGAACCAGTATCTGATGAATTTTACTACATCGTAACTGAAAAATGCACTGAATGTACAGGTTTTCATGAGGAGCCTCAATGTGCAGCTGTATGCCCAGTAGACTGCTGTGTAGATGATCCTGACCACCGAGAAAGTGAAGAAGAATTACTTGCAAAGAAAGAATTCATGCATGGAGAATAAGAGAGAAAACACCTCTCTTATTTTATTTTATGCCTGTTATTGAGAGCCTTATTATAAAATTATTGCAACATATTTAAAAAATCTGATAATTGGCTTGAATATTTCTCCTTAATTGATTTAAATTGTCTCCCGATTTAATTGCTTAAATACTACAACATTAAAATTAGGGCTGTGGAAGACAACAGAGGAAATGACAGAGAAGAAATCTTCTCCAAAAGAGTAAAAGCTGGTAAAAGGACTTATTTCTTTGACGTAAAATCAACTAGGTCAAATGATTACTACCTGACCATTACCGAAAGCAAGAGAAGAGTGAATGGAGATTCCTTTTCTTTCGAGAAACACAAGATTTTTCTTTACAAGGAAGATTTCGGTAAATTCTTAGAAGCACTTCAGAATACGGTGGAGCATGTAAAGACAGATTTAATGCCTGAAGTGGATTTCTCTCAATTTGATCAAGAAGAATCCGAGTACGATGATGAATTGAAATGGGATTAATCTCTACTTTTATTCATTAACTCATTTGGAGAAAGTTTCAATTAAAATTATTTTATGATTATATTCATTTATAGTCATAGCTTAGTTTTGTTGTACCTTTCTCCTTTTTGCTTATAAAATGAAAAAACTCATAATATACATAAGCATTTTTACCATCCTATTTTTTATCATAGGCTGGTATTTCTCTAATATCACTTTTTACTTTCTAATTTCAATTATTCTTGCTGCAGTTCTAAGACCACTGACCAATAGAATCAGCTCCATTCATTTGCTAGGAAGACATGTACCAAGATGGTTTTCAATATTAGTATCCTTTACCGTAGTAGTTTCTTTTTTCATTATAATCGGTTTTTTATTCATTCCTCTTATCTCAAAACAGATTCAGATAATTGCCACATACGATATGGATTTGATTTATGAACAAATCCAAAATCCGGCAGGTAAATTAGAGGATATATTGTTAAGATATAAATTAATTGAAAATGAGCCAGGATTTTTGATCACTCAGGTTAGAGAAAATCTTATTTCGAATTTCAACTTTATCAGTATCCAAAACATCGTCAATACCATTCTTAATACCACCAGCACATTTTTAGTAGGAACTATGGCAATTGTATTTATCACATTTTTCCTTCTATTGGAAAATGGATTACTACGCCGTAATATCATTAATCTTGTGCCAAATGCATATTTCGAACTTTACGTTTCCACCTTCAATAAAGTGGAGAGACTGCTTTCCAATTATTTAATTGGATTATTGATTCAGATTTCGGCGATTTTTTCCATTGCGTCCATTGGACTTACGATAATGAATATAGAATATGCACTTACCATAGCTTTCTTTGCAGCCATTGCCAACTTGATACCGTATGCAGGCCCGATTTTAGGAGCTACATTTGGCGTTTTGGTAGGTCTTACCACTGGAAGTTTTGGAGAAGGAAATGAAATATGGCTATTTATCATTAAGATATTATCTGTATTTTCTGCTGTACAGCTTACGGACAATATATTTTTACAGCCTTTAATATTCTCTAAATCTGTAAAAGCTCATCCACTTGAAATATTTGTTGTTATCTTTGCAGGTGCAAAAATCGCTGGAATCACCGGGATGATATTTGCAATTCCTGTATATACTGTTTTCAGAGTTTCTATCATAGAATTCTTTAAAGGATATAGGGAGTATAAAATATTCAAATTATAAAATCTAAATAATGGCATTACAGTGCGGTATCGTTGGTTTACCCAACGTTGGTAAATCTACTTTATTCAATGCAATCTCAAGTGCAAAAGCTGAGGCTGCAAATTTCCCTTTTTGTACTATCGAGCCAAATGTGGGCGTAGTAACTGTACCAGACAGGAGACTTCAAGTACTGGAACAGTTGGTCAATCCTCAGCGTGTAATGCCCACTGTTATCGAATTTGTAGATATTGCAGGACTCGTAAAAGGGGCTAGCAAAGGAGAAGGGCTAGGAAATAAGTTTTTGGCAAATATCAGAGAAGTAGATGCAGTAATTCACGTTATCAGATGTTTTGATGACGACAACATTGTACATGTCGCAGGAGGAGTAGATCCTGTTTTTGACAAAGAGGTCATTGATACTGAGCTCCAACTTAAGGATCTTGAGTCTGTAGAAAAAAAGATTCAAAGATTGGAAAAAATTGCAAAATCTGGAGATGCGAAAGCTAGAAAGGAACTAGAAACGCTTCAAAAATTCAAACAAGCATTGACAGATGGCAAAAATGCACGTTCAGTAGAGGTCGATAAAGAAGACCTTGAAGCCGTAAGAGATTTACATTTGCTTACAATAAAGCCAGTTTTATACGTTGCTAATGTGGACGAAAACAGTATTCAATCTGGAAATAAGTTTGTAGATCAACTACGTGAAAAAGTTAAAGAAGAAAATGCAGAAGTGATTGTACTATGTGCAGCGCTGGAATCTCAAATCGCTGAATTTGAAGATGCAGAAGAAAAAGCAATGTTTCTTTCAGAATATGGTCTTGAAGAAAGTGGTTTGAATAGACTAATCGCCGCAGCGTATGCTTTGTTGGATCTGATTACCTATTTCACAGCTGGTGTACAAGAAGTGAGAGCTTGGACAATAAAAAAAGGCTGGAAAGCTCCTCAAGCAGCTGGAGTGATTCATACAGATTTTGAAAGAGGCTTTATAAAAGCAGAAGTAATCAAGCTTTCAGACTATGAAAAGTTCAAATCTGAAGCAGCTTGCAGAGAGAACGGTAAAATAGCCATAGAAGGCAAAGAATATGTAGTACATGATGGTGATATCATGCATTTTAGGTTCAATGTTTGATAGAACTTAAAAAAAAATTTGTACTTTTGCAAGAAGATTAAAAAAAACACATAATTAAAAGCCAATTACAGTTAAATAATTGTTTAAATTTTATTTTTAAAAAACCGTGAGAATAAGATTAATATTTTCCTTAAAAAACAAAGGAGCTTACTTACCCTTTCATCACCAGTACATTCTGGCACAATTCCTCAAAGGACTTATCGTAAAAGGTGGTCGTGAGGAGTTTTTCAACTACAATTACTTCAACTTCTCTGGTCTTAAAGGTCAGACCAAGGTTAGTAGAAGTGGCCTTCATTATTACTCAAGTTTAGTCACCCTAGTGCTTTCATCACCCAATGAAGAATTTATGGACTATCTGCTTGAGCAAGTATTTGCTACGCCAAAGATTGAGTTGGGCAACTTAGTGATCTCTCCTGAATACACAGAAGTAGAAACTGAGCCAGAATTGGAGACTTCGAACAAGTTCGTGTGTATCTCCCCTCTTGTATTACTCACTCCATCTTTCAATGATGAGTCAGGTAAACGTTTTATAAATCCAGATTCTGATGAATTTTCAGATCTACTTTATGAATCTACCTTGACCAGAATGGAAAGATCTGGTTGGTATTCCCAAGAGCAAATGGAGTCATTCTACAAGTTCCAAGTTGTACCTGATATGAATTATGTAAATAAGCTCAGAGAACAGCAAAAGAAATTTGCAAGAATCTATTCTGTATATGACATGGATGTCAAATATGAAGTGAGAGGTTATACTTTACCTTTTACACTTTATGCTGCTCCAGAAGTACAGGATTTCGTGTTCAAATGTGGTTTGGGTGCATTCACCCACAAAGGATTTGGTATGCTTGACCTTGCTAACCACGCTCCTAATCAAAGAACCGAACCTTATAAGTTCAAAAGAGAAGGTTTTATTCCTTATAAAGCACATCAGGAAAGAACAAAATCTCAAGATTCTGAAGGAGAAGACTCTGAAGAAATGGCTTAATCACTGAAAAGCTTAAAAAAAACCGATCAAAATTGATCGGTTTTTTTCATTTTATTTTATGTTTCTTTGTCACTGATTTCAATCTATCTGTTCAATCAATGTTCTCTATTGTTACTTGTATCATTTTGGATATACAGATATCTAATTCACAAAAAGTTATTCAAAACCCGAGAAAAGAGAAATTATAACCTACGCTTATTAGGATTCAAATTACTGTACCCTACCAATTCATCATACCTACTACCCACATCCCTGAAATAAACCAATACCTCATATTCATTTTCTGTCTCAAAATGATCTCCTTCTATAGGTGACATGTTCCAGCCATCATTTGTTTTATAGGCAAATTGATAATCATACCATCCTTGCTTCAAAAGTAAAGTAGCTTGATAAGTATTTGTCTTTTTGTCAAGTACCATTTTTGCATCCGAATCAGTTCCCCAATTACTAAGCGATCCGACTATATAGGGTGTTTCAGAAACCCCATCTGCTTTAAGGTTAAACGTAGTAAGAATGTATTCACCTTCAAGGTCATGATTTTGTCGCTCAAAATTAAATATTACATATTGCCCATTCATATCAAGGTATTGTGAGTATACAGCGGTTGGCCTGATCTTTTCTATCATAGTTTCCGCAAAAACCACATCTTCTTCCATCTGAATTTTAGCTACATTATTCCCTCTCGCTCTTACATATCTTAAATCTACGAATCTAAATTCATTCCCTGCCAAAAAAGCATTTGAACCATCGAAAAGTTCATAGGAGACCGTTTTTAAGTCCTCTCTTACCATAGTTGGCTTCAAATTAAAGATCGTATTGTCCCACCGTTGATTTTGTCTTATAACGACTCTCAGTGCTGTCCGAGGATCTAAAACTTCTCGTGCTTTATAGTTGAGGTTGATGTTAAGTTGTTGCTGTTTTCTCCTGAATTCTGTTTGACTTGGTGGTACTATCTTAGCCCCTACTTGAACAGAATTGTCAAAAACCATAAATCTTTTCGTGATTATAGTTTTGTCTTGTTCACGTCCTCTATACACCTGCACAATATAATTCCCACTTTTGGTGACTCTTGGAATCACAAAATTATAATGTATGTAAGGTATACGAGTGTCAATTGAGTAATTGTAGTCAGTGATATTGAATTCGTTGAATTGCTCTAGATAATCATTCTCTTTGAGATCGGAAGGCGTCCAATTCATATCACAATGAATCAATCTTACCGAATACATATCTGGATCATAAGCAATATCATCAAAGGATAGTAAAAGTGGTGTATTCGCTTGAAGTGAAATCGCAGGAGAACTCATTTGTGATGAAAACTCTGAAGATTGAGGAAAGAGTCGTACAGACTGAATATTTTCTTCATATACACGATCTTGAATGCTCCCTTGACCGAATGTTTTAAAGAAAACACTAAATAAAGCGATAACCAAAAAACATTTTTTCATTTTACTTTCTTTTAAATTCATATAAAGGTCAAATTAAACTCCTGTAATCAGAATTTTCTCCCAAGTTTTTAAGATTCAAATATAAAAACGAAGAGAGTTAGATTCTTCCCTTTTTCAACAATCAGACCAAAAATTTCAGGCTGAAATTTAGTACAATATTGAACTACTGCATGTACTTTGAAATATGGATTTTATCCATGAATTTACTTTAAATCTTAATTCGAAAAGATACAAATTAACAAATCCTCATAGGATTATTAAGATATAGAAATCTATTCTTACTTTTCCAATGTATCCAGTTTAGGGCTGTCCAAACTACAATGCAATTAGTAAATAATCCGTCCCCTCTTTTTGGAATTGTTCAATTTATATCAAAGCTAATTTAAATCGATAATTTCTATATTATGGATATACGGAACTATGCCAATAACATTACAAAATTCCGATTTATCTAACTTCCGATATAAATTGATACTGGATACTTATGGATATTGATCATTAACGACCTATTGAGCCAATGAATTGAAGCTATTGGAAAAAAAGCGTATAATCTTATTCTATAATTATCGGTAAAGTCACTGATATACATTAGATAAATAACTATACTCAGAAAGTAACAAAGGGCGATCTACCCTATTTTTCTATTAGAACTTTTTCAATGACCAAATTGTGATTGGTATAGATACATACATCTGCCGCTATGCCTAAACTTTCTCGGACCATTTGTTCGGCTGTAAGTTGTGGAGCAAACTTCTTGAGAGCTCTTGCTGCAGATTGCGCATACATGCTTCCAGAACCTATAGTAGCAATCTCCATATCAGGTTCTATCACATCTCCAGTACCTGAAATTATCAATATATCTTGAGAATCCGCCACGATCATCATTGCTTCAAGTTTGGAAAGCATTCTATCCATCCTCCATTCCTTAGCTAATTCCACAGCTGCTCTTTTCATATTATTCCCATAAGCGCCAAGTTTTTCTTCAAACTTTTCCAATAAAGTGAAAGCATCTGCCGTAGAACCTGCAAACCCAGTAACGATTTTGCCTCCTTGCAATCTTCGAACTTTATTGACCGTACTTTTGGCGACTGTATGCCCCATGGTGGCTTGACCATCAGCTCCTATCACTACTTCACCATTATGCTTAATAGCGACTACGGTGGTTGCTTTGATTTTTTCCATATTTATTTTAGATGATTGAAATTTAAAACTAAAGGTAAATTAATTTGATATCCTCAACTGTGAACAGGTTACGTATTCAGTGAAATGTCTAAGAAATACAGTTGAAATTTTAAATAACCAATAAACATTTATTTCCTAAGAAAATTGAATTACTTAAAATTTGCTGACTTTTCTTTATAGACTGCTCAACTCCTATGAGAAATCATTACAAGCAACCTAAAGGATCTTTTATCACTATAAATCAGTCCTAGCAATAAATTATTGATTAAAGATATCTCCATTTTATTCTATAGAACATGTGTCTGAATGATTAAGTCAATAACCATACTAAATGCAAAAAGTCCCGAAAAACAGGACTTTTTGACATGATCAATTTTTGATATATAATTATTAAATCAAGATTCTAACTGGATCTTCCAACAAACCTTTAAGAGTCTGTAAAAATGCAGAACCTACTGCTCCGTCTACTACTCTATGGTCACATGACAAAGTTACCTTCATCACATTTCCAATTTGCATCTGTCCATTCTTGACCACTACAGTTTCTTTTATTCCACCTACTGCTAGGATGCAAGCATCTGGAGGATTGATAATAGCAGTAAATTCATCTATCCCAAACATACCAAGGTTTGAAATAGTGAAGGTATTACCTTCCCAATCTTTTGGTTGCAATTCTTTATTTTTTGCTTTACCTCCAAGGGATTTTGCTTCATTTGAGATCTGAGACAGCGACTTTGAATCAGCAAATCTAATCACTGGTACAAGAAGACCTTCTTCAACAGCCACTGCCATACCAATATGAATATGCTCATTGTATCGAATCTTGTCTCCTAACCAAGAAGAATTAACTTTTGGATGCTGACGCAATGCTGCCGCTGAAGCTTTGATCACCATGTCATTGAACGAAATCTTCACTGGAGCAACCTCATTCATGCTTTTTCTTGCTTCTATAGCTTTGTCCATGTTTATCTCCATGGTCAAATAGAAGTGAGGTGCTGTAAACTTACTTTCTGCCAATCTCTTAGCGATAACTTTTCGCATTTGAGATACCTTTTCTTCTTTGTAAGATTCTTGCCCTACAGATGGTGCAGCTGGAGAATCCAAAGCAGTAGTAGCTTGAGCTGGTGCAGGGGTGAAATTCTCTACATCACGTTTGATTATTCTCCCTCCTTCACCCGAACCTTTTACTTGAGCTATATCGATTCCTTTATCTGAAGCTAACTTTTTGGCCAAAGGTGAAGCTTTCAAGCGGTCACCATCCGCAGTAGTATTAGAAGAACTACCACTTGAAGAAGATGAGCTTGATTCACTTTTCTTATCTTCTGATTTCTTTTCAGAAACTGTTTCTTTCTTTTCTTTGACTTCTTCCTTTTTCTCTGAAGTCACCATCTCTTCATCACCATCAGCATTCTGCTCATGGGCTTTCAGCAAAGTTTTATAATCAGCATCTTTTTCACCTATCACAGCAATCACTCCATCGATTTCTACAGAGTCACCAGCTTCTACTCCGATATGAAGCAAGATACCATCATCATAAGATTCAAGCTCCATTGTAGCCTTATCAGTCTCAACTTCGGCAATGATATCACCAGCTTTGATTTCATCTCCTACCTTTTTCAACCATGAAGCTATTACTCCCTCAGTCATCGTGTCAGACATCTTAGGCATGGTAATCACAGTGGCATTGATATTTGAAGTATCTACTTTTTCAGATTTAGTCTTAGATTCCTTCTTATCATCTTGGCTCTCTTCTTTCTCTTCTGATTTCTTTTCTTCTGATTTTTCTTCTTTTTTATCAGAATCATTCTTAGAGCTAGTAGATCCCTCACCATTTGCTTCTTTCAACAAATCTTCAATGTCTTCATCCTTTTCGCCAATGATAGCAATGACTCCATTTACTGGAACAGCATCTTTTTCTTCCACGCCTATGTGAAGCAAAACACCTTCTTCGTAAGATTCCAACTCCATGGTAGCTTTGTCAGTCTCTACCTCTGCGAGGATATCACCTGGTTTCACTTCATCACCAACTTTCTTCAACCACGCTGCGATCACACCTTCTTCCATGGTATCGCTCATCTTGGGCATTCTTATTATTTCGGCCATATGTTTATTAGTATCCTAGTCAATTTTAAGCAGGTCAAAAATAGTCGTTAAAATGTCTTTTTTCAAATTTAATAATAGTATTTTCATGATTGAAAAGTGATAATGTTCCAGAATTGTTCAAAAATGCCTCTTTTAAAATCTTCCCCATATCAAAATCCAAAATGGTTATTCAATGGTCATTTACAAACTATCGTACCTAGTATCTTTAGAAAAATAAATCTATTACCATTTGAAAGAGAACGTATTACAACCAAAGATGGTGATTTTATAGACTTAGATTGGTTACGTTCTGGATCAGAAAAATTGGTGATCATCAGCCATGGTTTGGAGGGGAATAGTAGAAGGCCATACATGGTTGGAATGGCCCACCAATTTTTCAAAAATAATTTTGATGTGCTCAATTGGAACTTCAGAGGCTGTAGTGAAGAAATGAACAAAAAACTAATATTTTACCACTCTGGTGCCACGTATGACCTCAAAGAAGTGATTGATCATGCCAGTAGTGGGTACAAAGAAGTTTTTCTTATTGGTTTTAGCCTTGGTGGAAATCTAACTTTAAAATATCTAGGAGAAACCGACCAAATCAACCTTAAAATCAAGTCTGCTACGGCTATTTCAGTGCCTCTTCATCTGGAATCTTCATGCGAAAAAATATCTTCTAGAGAAAACATCATTTATGCAAGACGATTTCTCAAGACACTCAAAGAAAAGATTACACAGAAATCTTTGGTTTTTCCTAATCAACTTTCTCCAGATAAACTGAGAAAAATAAAAACTTTAAAGGATTTTGATGATCTATATACAGGCCCTATACATGGATTTGACGATGCTCACGATTACTACGAAAAGAATTCATCCTTGTATTTTATTGAAAAGATTAAAGTACCAACACTCATCCTCAATGCCCAAAATGATCCCTTTTTGAGTCCTAAATGTTACCCAGTAAATATAGGTCATAGCTCAACTCACTTGTGGATGGAGTTCCCAAAATATGGAGGGCATGTTGGATTTAGCCCAAGAAGTCGAAATGAAGTCTACTGGTCAGAAAAAAGAGCATTTGAATTTATCACTTCAGATCATTAATTTACAACAAAATCAATACTTCAAAATCATGTGTGGAAGATATTCACTTAATAAAAGTAAAATTGCGCTAGAAGAAAGATTTCAAGCAGAAATCCTCACCGATTTCAATCCACGATACAATATTGCACCTACACAGCTTCTCCCTGTATTGACTTCAGAGAGCCCAAAAGGATTTTCATTCTTTTATTGGGGAATCACACCAGATTTTGCCAAAAACAAAACTGTTGCTCAAAAACTAATCAACGCACGCGCTGATACCGTGCATCAAAAAGTGTCCTTCAAATCATCTTTCGAAAAACGTAGATGCTTAATACCCGCAGATGGATTTTATGAATGGAAAAGATTAGGCAAAAAAACTATCACTCCTTATAGATTTACCATGCATGATGAAAGCCTTTTTGCTTTTGCTGGTATTTGGGAAGAATACGAAAATGAAAAAGGTGAAACTAATCATACCTTTTTGATCTTAACCACGGATGCAAATAGGGTTGTTCAAGACGTGCATGACAGGATGCCTGTAATCATAAGTAGAGAAAACGAAAAAAAATGGCTTGATAAATATAGTACAATTGAAGAATTGCAAAAGATGTTGATTCCTTATTCATCTGAAGAAATGATCTCTTACACTGTTTCTCCGTTAGTGAATCAAGTGGCAAATGACAATCCATCTGTGATGAGAAAAACCTCCCCTATGGATCAGTTCGGGAATTATACACTGTTTGGATAATGTAAACAGATACTAATATGCTTTTTTAGTTTACAAAATTTCAGTTTGCCACTTTTTATAATTTTTTTGATCTTCGGAATTATATTTAAGCTATTTGTTTGTACGTATCTTTGCTAAAAATATTAAAACATTGACCAAATCAGTAGCTATTGGTCAATATCCTTGATCAAATGGCAGCGGATCAAAGCTAGGTTAATTCGATTTTTCTGTAGGTGGCTGAGATAGTTGCATGTATACAAAATATTATTCTGAAAAAATCTTTGTAATTAATCACCTTTTAGTCTTGCGGATGTTATCAAAAAGTAAATTTAATGCTATATTCAAGAGCTATCTTTCAGACTCAAACTTTAAAACTAACATCTTTTTTAAACTTAGCTCATAAGATTTGTATGTTATTCAAAAGGATCAAACTAAATTTTTCAAGATTCAAAACGCTCCATTTTAATAATTAATAAAATGCACGAAATAATATTTGTATCCAGTTAGATTTAAATTTTGCATTATGTTTCATTCAAATAAAATACCTTTTGATTGAATTATAAATCACGAAATTAGAGCAATTTTATATTTTTTTTAACAGCAAGTATCATTTTCAAGATCCTAAAAACTAATAATTTATGACATTACACAAATATTTTTTAAAAGCGTGTTAAAAAATCATAAACAACTTATTATCTTTTTCTCTAAATTGGTGTCAAAATAAACAAATTAATATGAAGAAAACTTTACTATTCACATTGTTCTTCTGCTTTTTAGCGCAATTTTCTTTTGCGCAAACTGTAGAAGTAAAAGGGACGATTATATCGTCTGAAGGTAATGAGCCTGTACCAGGAGCCAGCGTCTTGGTGAAAGGAACCACTATAGGCGCAGTATCTGATATTGATGGTAACTATACTATCAATGTACCTTCTGGAAATACTGTTTTGGTATTCTCATTTATTGGACTTGCCTCACAGGAAGTTACAATTGGAGGTCGTTCGGTTATAAACATAACCATGGAGCCAGAAACTAGCGCACTATCTGAGGTCGTAGTTACTGCTTTGGGAATTTCCAGAGAAAAAGCATCTCTAGGCTATGCTGTGCAGTCAGTAGACGGTGATCGCTTGTCTTCAACTCGTGAGACAAACATTGTAAACGCACTTCAAGGTCAAGTAGCTGGTATTCAAATTCAAGGATCACCTGGCGCAATCGGTGGATCTTCTCGTATTACCATTCGTGGTGCAAATTCATTTTTGGGTGAGAATCAGCCGTTATTTGTGGTGGATGGTATGCCTATCAACAATGCCAACTATGCTTCGAGAGCACAACAGGAAGGTTTTGGCGGTGGTGCCTACGATTACGGTAATGCTGCCTCTGATATCAATCCAGAAGATATTGCATCTATGGAAGTACTTAAAGGAGCAGCAGCAACAGCCCTTTATGGAACTCGTGGGTCAAATGGGGTAATCTTAATAACAACCAAAAGTGGTGGTTCAAATAAAAAAGGAATTGGTGTAGAAGTAAATTCTACAACTACTTTTGAAAGTCCAATAGCGCTAATGCCTCACCAGCAATTATATGGCGGAGGTGATATCGCTAATACAGATTCTGGATTCGTAGAATTTATTGAAAATGGGCAGACGTTTTTGGCACCTATTTATGCTAAGGATGGTGCTTGGGGACCTCGCTACAATCCCAATGTACAAGTACGTCATTGGGACTCGTGGGATGTAGATTCTCCTACTTATGGTGAAACAAGACCTTGGGTAGCTCCAGCTAATCCTTATGATAGATTTTTCGAAACAGGTGTTACAACTCAAAATAGTCTTGCTGTAACAGGTTCAAATGATGTAGGTAGTTTTAGATTAGGATACACTAATATGGCTCAGTCTGGAGTAATTCCTAACTCTAACCTAGGTCGTAATACCGTAAGTTTCAATAGTAGTTATAAAATCTCTAATCGTCTGACGGCTTCCGCTGCGGGAAGTTTGGTAATTCAAAATGCAGATGGAAGAAATGCTACTGGCTATAGTAATGCAAATCCTATGCAGGGATTTACACAGTGGTGGCAAACTCAACTTGATGTAGAGAGATTGAAAAATGATCAATTCACTGATGGCCGTCAGCAAACATGGAATCCAATAGGGCCAATAATTGACCCTGCTACTGGTCAATTGCTTTCATTCGATCATCGACCAAGATTTTTTGACAACCCATATTGGGTACGTAACAACTACCTTCAGGAAGACACACGTGATCGCTTTTTCGGTAACTTTAACTTGAACTATAAAATTATTGACGGTTTAAGTTTCAATGTAAGGGCTATGCGTGATGGATTCACTTTCAAATCAAGAGAAGGTATACCTCAAGGTGGCATTACTCAATCAAGCTACAGAGAGGAAATAAGAACGTTTAATGAAACAAACTTTGAAGCTAAATTCCTTTATGACACTAGAATTTCAGAGAAATTTTCTTTAAACGCAATGCTTGGTGGTAACTTGATGAACCAAACGAACACAAGAAACACCATCAGTACTGTAGGTGGCTTGGCTCTAAATGGTTTCTTTAATATTGCAAACTCAGTGAACTCACCGCAAGTCACAACCTATGAGCAAGAAAGAGCAATCAACAGTGTCTTTGCGACAACCTCATTAGGGTTCATGGATATGTTATATGTTGACTTAGCACTTCGTGGCGACTGGTCTTCAACATTACCAGCCGAAAACAATAACTACTGGTATCCATCAGTATCTTCAAGTTTTGTATTTACTGAGCTTCAAGCACTACGTAATTCCTTCTTATCTTTTGGTAAAGTTCGCGTAGGTTATGGTCAAGCTGCAAACGATGCAGCTCCTTATCAACTTCGCAATGTATATAGCAATGTAATCCCTAACTTCGGCAGCTTCCCTAGATACACTGTGCCTTTAGGTAGCCCTAACGCAAACTTGCGACCAGAACGTACCAATGAGATTGAATTTGGGGTTGAATTTGCTGTACTGAACAACCGTCTATCATTTGATGTGTCCTACTATGACAGAACTACAGTAGATCAAATTTTCAATGTTCCCTCATCCGCATCTACTGGATTTACTTCTAGAATCCTAAATGCTGGCTCTATGCGTAATCATGGTATAGAAGTGACTATGAACGCTACCCCTGTGGATAAGAGAGATTTCCGTTGGGACATAATGGTGAATTTTGCTACGTTTAATAATGAAGTAATTGAATTAGCTCCTGGAGTTGATAATATTATCGCTGGTACAACATGGGCTGCGGATGTTAGGGTTCAAGAAGGTTATCCATATATGTCACTATTCGGTCAGGACTTCCGACGAAATGAAGCTGGACAAGTGATTGTAGGGGCAAACGGTTTCCCATTAGTAAATAGCAATCGTGAATTTTTGGGAAGTACAATTGCTGATTTTGCCGGTGGTATCCGTAATAGCTTTAATTACAAAGGATTAGAACTTGGTGTTTTGATAGATTATCAAGGTGGAGGTATTATTCACTCGACGTCTTTACAGTGGTCTAAGTATTCTGGAATGGATCCAGTTACAGTAGAAAACAATGTACGTGAAACAGGATTAATCGTACCAGGCGTCACTGAGACAGGAGAACCTAATACTGTACCCATTAGCCCACAAGCGTATTATCAAACCATCTGGTCAGTAGCTTCGCCAAATGTATTTGATGCTTCATTTATAAAACTAAGAGAATTGTCCTTATCATATACTTTGCCGAATAGACTTATTTCAAGACTGCCAGTTAGGGATGTAAGGGTACGTACTTTTGGTCGTAATCTAGCCATTTTGCACAGTAACTTACCATACCTTGATCCACAAGGGGTGAACGGTGCTGGAAACGTACAAGGTTTGGAAAATGCTCAGGTGCCAACTACTCGCTCCCTTGGCTTTGACATCAGTTTTAAATTCTAATTATTGTTTTTGTTTGACTATTCAGTCAGGTTACTTTATCACAGTATCTAACTAGTAGTAAATAAAATCAATTCAAGCGAATGTTATAATTTAAAGAAAAATCATGAAATATATATCAAACTATCTAATAGGTTTATTCCTGTTCAGTTTAGGAATAATTAGCTGTACAGAGGGTTTTGAGGAGATGAATTCTGATCCTAACAATCCTACAATGGTGCCAGCGGAAAACTTGCTTACTCAAGCTGAATTTTCCCTGTCAAATCTAATGTGGAGCCGTGCATTGAACTTTGATTTTGGAATGCTGATGGTACAGCAATTCTCTCAAAGTGAATATGCTGAAAGATCACGCTACAACTTCAACCCTGGTAATTTCGATAACATTTGGAACACATTCTACGCTGGCGGCATGAATGACTTACAAGCAGCCATGAGAATAACCGAGGCTAATGAAAACTTGACGACAGCTCAAAGAAACAACAGAATTGCTATTTTGGAGTTGCTTCGAATTTGGTCATTTCAAAATATCACTGACATATGGGTAAATGTTCCATATTCCCAAACATTCAATCCTGCTGAATTCCCTAATCCAAGATACGATAAGCAGCAAGATGTTTATGCTGGATTATTAAGTGAGATCGATGCCGCTCTGAGCAAAATCACAGTAGGTACTTCAAGTTTTACAACGGGAGACATCTATTATGCTGGAGATATGGCTAAATGGCAAAAGTTTGGAAATTCTCTAAAAGTAAGAATTGGAATGAGAATAGCAGATGTAGATGAAGCCTCTGCACGACGTTTGGTATCTGAGGGTTTCGCCGCTGGAGTTATTAGTTCTTATGAAGAGGGATTTCATTTTCCATTCCAATCTGACCAACGTATAGCAAATCCTTTCTTTGTTGATAACACTATCGGAAATAGAGATGACTTTACGCTTTCTGATGTATTGGTAGGCATAATGAGCGAGCGTAATGACCCGAGAATCCCTTCCTTTGGAAATCCAAATGTATCTGGTCAATTTGTGGGGCTGCCTTATGGTCTTACTGACGGAGAAACATTTTCTCTTCAAGGTACAGCTTCAAGACCGAGTACTCGTCTAAGATCTGCTACAGCTCCTGCTCACCTTTTGACTCATGCAGAGATGAAGTTTTTTGAAGCTGAAGCTATTGCTAGAGGCTTCATTTCTGGGAATGCAGCAGAGGCTTATAATGCTGGTATAGCAGCTTCTATGAGGCAATGGGGTATCACTGATCAGCAAGCGATAAACAATTATTTGGCTTTGCCAATCAATGCTTATAATGCTGATAATTGGAAAAACTCTATTGGTATCCAAAAATGGATAGCACTTTACGGAAATGGAATTGAGGCATGGTCAGAATGGAGACGACTTGATTACCCTCAGTTGACTGTACCTGCAGCAGCTGTACGTACCTCTATCCCAGTAAGAGCACTTTATCCAGCTGTAGAGTTGGGTAATAATCCAGATGCAGTAGCCAATGCTGGTTTTCAAAATGAAATGAATATCAAACCATGGTGGGACGTGAATTAAAACAGTTAAGTTAATAATCACTTTCAAAATAGGTCATTCCTCAAGTGGAATGGCCTATTTTTTTTCAATCCTATTTATATCAATATGCAAATATTGATGTTATGCTTGTTAAAATCACCAAAAAAACAATCTTAACATGAATTTTATAAATATCTGAAAAGATATCGAGCACAAAAAGTCGAGTGATATTTTAAGATTTAGGTTATGATAGAGAATATTAAATTGGAATCAATCGTGCATTTGTAAGAATTGCTATTTCTGCTGTAAATGCAGATAATCATAAATTTTATTTTAAATTTCTTAAATTAGTCTAAAGGCTGTAAGTTTGATCTATTTAAAGATTACATAAACTATTATTCTATTGATGAGTTTTGTTTCTTTAATGAAGAGAATATAAATACCCAATAAACCAAGTAATTTTAATTTTTATGAAAAAATCAAGGATTGTAGGTGTAGGTCACTATGTTCCTGACCAAGTAATTACCAATGAGTACCTTTCAGGCATGATGAATACAAATAATGAATGGATTGTTGAAAGGACAGGAATTGAAGAAAGAAGGTGGTTTACACCAGGGAAGGATACCGTTACTAGCATGTCATTGGCAGCTTCTAAAATGGCTTTGGACAGGGCTGGTGTATTAGCAAAGGACATTGATTTTATTGTTTTTGCAACCATCACGCCAGATTATTTTGTCCCTGGCAATGGTGTACTTCTTCAAAGGGAATTAGGTATTCAAGGGGTACCTGCACTAGATGTAAGAAATGCTTGTTCAGGATTCATTTATGCCCTTTCAGTAGCTGATCAATTCATCAAAACTGGGATGTACAAAACAGTACTTGTGGTTGGTGCAGAAATCCAATCTTCTGCTTTGGATAAATCTGATGAAGGTAGATCAAGTGCCGTAATTTTTGCGGACGGAGCTGGAGCTGCCATATTAAAAGCAGTAGACATAGATCAACATGGAATTTTGTCCACTCATCTTCATGCTGATGGTGATTATGCGGAAGAATTATATTTGAAAGACCCCGGAAGTAGTCGAGAGGTCAGACTATCTCCTGAAATAGTAAATCAACAAAGCTTTAAAATGTACATGAATGGGAATACTGTGTTCAAACATGCTGTAGTACGCTTTCATGAAGTAATCCTAGAAGCTCTTGATGCCAACAAGCTAAATAAATCTGCTATAGACTTACTGGTTCCGCATCAAGCCAACTTGAGAATAAGTAATTATATTCAACAAAAGATGGGACTATCTGATGAAAAAGTCTTTAACAATATAATGAAACTAGGTAATACCACAGCAGCTACGATACCGATCGCTTTAAGTCAGGCGTGGGAGCAAAATAAGTTAAAAGATGGTGATCTTGTTTGTTTAGCGGCTTTTGGCAGTGGTTTTACTTGGGCTTCAGCACTCCTGAACTGGTAAACTAATTATGCAGGAAATTCAAAAGATAGACTTAAATATAATCGGTCAAAAAGAACTTTATGAGCAGATACATGCTCAAAAACAATTATTTATTGATCTCTTTACAGACATAGCCAATGAATTTCCTCAATCTTTGCTTAAATCCTTCACCACTGATTCTAAAGGCACTAAAATAAGCCAAGGTAATAATTTAAATGGGACACCTTATCAAGTTTTAGATTTGATCAGGAATTTCAATCCAGATACGGGATTTAACATTCGAGTTCTCAATTGGTGGGGATATGGACTTTATGTCATTTTACATTTAGGACATGAACGCATAAATATCTCAAAACTGGAAAACTTCTTTGAAAAAGATAAATATTATCTAGGCAAAGGCAATGGTAGCTTTGATTACAGGGGTCATTTCTTGAATTTTATAAAAATAAATTCAGAAAATATTAAGAATCACCCCAAAAAAAATCAAAACTTAGTCATATTCAAAAAAATAGCATGGAATACAAAGGAAGATATTGATAAAGATTGCCAAGCTGCCATTATCAACATTTTAGATTTATTAAAATAAACAATCATTTAATTTCGAATTTGGTGTAATTTGGAACAGTTTTGTATAATTCACGTATTAAAAATTCGTAAAACAACAGTTAAATTGTTGTTTAAAACTACCAAAATTGATTAAATGCTTTATAAAGAATTAACTCCGAAACATGGAAATCTATAGACCAAACAAACTAAAAAACTTCTTGGCATTATTTGTTTTATTTCTAACGCCAGTTTTGATATTCGCACAGTCAGTGGTTACGGTATATAATCCAGATTCCACTTTCGCTGGCACTGGAATCTTGATTAACGAAAGAATGGACGGGCTTTGGAAGTTTGAAAATCCAAAAACTGGAGAACTTTTACAGATTACTAATTTCACTAATGGTGTGAGGAATGGCAAAGCAATATCCTATCACGATGGCAAAGTCAAAAGAATAGAAACTGAATACAAAGATGACATGCTTCATGGCCCTTTCAAAGAGTATGACATATTTGGAAACCTTAAGATTGAGTTGGTATTTAAAGATAGCATTCCAGTGGGACCTTTTAGAGAGTATTTCCCAAAAACGGCAAAAGCCTCTAATTTTGATCCTTTAATCATTAAGAAAGAAGGTAATTATGTAAATGGTAAAAAGGACGGATTATGGATCACTTATTTTGAATTTTTGCCACAAACCATAGCAATCAAAGAAACATACAAGGATGATATTCTGCATGGTCCATATCAAGAATACTTTTTTGAAGGGATTTTGATGACAGAGGTTAATTATGTCAATGGAAAGCCAGATGGTGACTACAAACGTTATGCAGGTAGAAATCAGATTTGGGAAGAAGGTAAGTTCAAAAATGGAAGGAAAATTGGGAAATGGTCTGCATTCTTTCCTGGAACAAAAGTTTTGGAGTCTGAAAAGTTTTATGATGATAATGGAAATAGAACAGGAGAATGGAAATTTTATTATGAAAATAAAAGAACTGCTAGGATAGAAAAGTATGAAAATGACATCCCTGTAGGAACATGGGAAGAGTTTTTCCCAAATAGAAATCTTTCCAAGAGAAAAACTTATGAACTTGGAGTTCCAGTAGGCGAATATATTGAATATCACTCGAATGGTGCAACTTCTGTTTCTGGACAATACAAAGGTGGAGTAAAAGATGGACTCTGGAGAAATTTCTTTCCTGATGGAGAGCTTTACTCAATTGGAGAATATAAGAGCGACTTGAAGTCGGGGCTCTGGAAATATTTCAATAAGATTGGAATACTTATCGCAGAAGGCGAATACAATTTAGGTTCTGAGCATGGCCAGTGGTTCTATTATTACGATGGTGGCCAACTAAAGTCAGTAGGTAGCTATTTTTACGGTTTTGAGGAAGGCACTTGGGGGTTGTTCTATGATAATAAAAATCTCAATCAGGAAGAATATTGGAGCAATGGACGCCTAACCAATATTGGAGAATATTATTCTTATGATGGAAGTAAGACCTTCGATAAAGGAACGCTGAAAGATGGTAATGGAACAAGAATAACTTACTATGTAAGTGGGAAAAAAGAATCTGAAGGAAACTATTCTAATGGAAAGCCAGAAGGAAAATGGTCTTATTTTCATGAAAATGGAAGGATTGCCTCGGAAGGTCAAATGATAGAAGGTAAAAAAGAAGGTAATTGGAGATACTTCAATATAAATGGCAGGCTCGAACAAGTCATTATCTTCAAAGATGATGAGGTAGTCCCACCTAAAGGCCCTGAAGATGAAGTGAAGTTTAAAACTTTTGAAGATTAAAACAATCCTATCAGTAAAGAGTTGTTTTAAAAAAAAGTTATGTTTGGATTATTCAAGAAAAAAACTGAGCTAGAAAAGCTTCAATCTCAATATAAAGAAATGCTAGAAAAAGCGCATAAGCTATCACATGCTAACCGAACTGAGGCAGATAAATTGATGGCAAAAGCAGAAGAAATAGCAAAAAAAATAGATGAATTAAAATAAGCTCTTCTACTTAACAGCTTTGGATTAACTATATGAGCTAAGCTATAGATACCATATTATCCCAATTACTTTAAGTTAAATGTAGCTATCAATCGGTTTTTAGGTAAGGATCTTAACGAGTAAAATTCATAACCAATTTGGGTCAATCACATTTTCTGGTAATAGTGAACGATCATATTTAACATATTAAAAGCAACCAACTCTAATGACTTGGTTGCTTTTTCGTTTTAGGATGTACATATCACCAGTAATAGTTGTTTTTACATAATTTAAAATTTGTAAAACTGTTTTTATCAGCATTTTAATCAACAACCAATCAATTTTTCAAAACATATTTTTAGATATCCTCGTAAAACAAACTATAATACTAAACCAGACTATCATGAAAAATCTAACTCTAATCCGACTAAGTCTCGTCTTGATGCTAAGCATTGGACTAGGACTTAAAAATTATGCAGAAGCTTCGCCTCCAGCAATGGGAGTTAGTTTCCAAATATTTTATAATGAATTGAGCCCGCATGGTGATTGGGTGATGGATCCAACTCACGGTTATGTATGGATTCCAAATGCAGGACCAAATTTCCATCCTTACGGAACTAATGGATATTGGACTATGACCAACTATGGGAACACTTGGGTATCTGATTATGCTTGGGGATGGGCACCGTTTCATTATGGAAGGTGGTTTTGGAATGATTTCTATGGATGGGCATGGGTACCAGGTTATGAGTGGGGACCAGCTTGGGTTAGCTGGAGAACAGGCGGCGGATATTATGGATGGGCTCCGTTAGGACCTGGGATTGGAATCAACGTGTCTTTTGGATTTCATAGCAATCATTGGAGATTTGTCCCACAAAGGAGGTTTATGCACAGAAATTTCTACCGATACTATGTTCCTCACAGAAATGTAGTGAGTATATATAATAGAACTACCATCATCAACAACACATATGTTTATAACAACAGGACATATGTATCTGGACCGAGCAGACAGGAAGTTCAAAATGTAACTCGTAGGAATGTGCCAGTACATCAAGTGAACAATGCTGGTAGAGCTGGCAGAGCAACTGTGAATAGTAGAGGATTGAATATCTATAGGCCTGAAATTGATAATTCACGAGCAGCAAATGCTCAAGCTAGACCTTCAAGAGCAGTGTCAGCAGAAGAATATAGAAGCAGACCAGCCGTGCAAAGTAGAGCTGCTGCTAATGCTCAAATTAGAGAGGCTAATACACCTAGTAATTCAAGAACTGCTGCACCAGCTCAAAACAGTAGAAATAGTCAAGTAGCTACGCCTCAGAGAAATCAATCTAGAACAGCTCCTAATGAGCAGCGAAACACACAAACTAGAACTGCTACGCCTCAACAAGGACAAGCTAGACAAGCTACACCACAACAAAACCAAACAAGGCAGGTAGCACCTCAGCAAAATCAAACTAGACAAGCGACTCCGCAACAAAATAGACAAGAGCAAGCAAGGCCTGCACAACAGCAGTCTCAAACTAGGCAAGCGGCACCGCAGCAAAGACAGAACAACGCAAGAGTAACACCTCAGAGAAGTAATAGCAATGCAACTAAAGCATCTCCTGCGCCTCAGAGACAGAGCAATTCAGGATCTGCAGTAAGATCTAGTGGAGCTTCTAATAGAAATAGCGGAGCTGTAAGATCAGGTGGGAACGGTTCTTCTAGATCTTCTTCTGGAACAAGTTCAAGCTCGAGAAGCAGCAGCAGAGGAGGCAGAGGAACTAGCTAAATCAATCATACTTGAATAAAAAAAAGAGAACCAGTTGGTTCTCTTTTTTTATTTGTGCTTCGGAATATTACTTGATAAATAACATTTCTCTATATTTCACCAATGGCCAAGATTCATCATCTACCAATAGTTCTAATTTATCTACAGCATATCTGATTTTATCGAAAAACGCTTCTTTTACATCAGTGCTATACCCTTTTGCTCTTTTGACAATATCATCTTCCTTATTAAGCTTCTTTCTAGCTTCAATCATTTGATTTACATTAGACTTTAGAGATTCAAGATGCTTACTTACTTCTTTGATAGTCTCGATGGCAGCAGTATTATCCAAGCCTAGACCTTTGAGTCCATTTGCATTTTCTATCAATTTGTTTTGATAGAGAATTGCAGTAGGGATAATATGGTTCAGAGCCAAATCACCCATAACCCTAGATTCAATTTGAACTTTCTTGATATAATTCTCAAGCATGATCTCATGACGTGCATGAAGCTCTACATGAGATAGTACATTATGCTTTTGGAAAATATCAATCACTTTTTTGTCAGAATAAGTATCCAAAGCAAATGGTGTACTTTTCAAGTTAGAAAGACCTCTTTTTTCAGCCTCTTTCTCCCACTCTTCTGAATACCCATCTCCTTCAAATCTTACTTTCTTAGAGTCTTTGATATATTTTCTCAATACATTGACTATTGCAATTTTCTTTTCTTTTCCAGCTGAGATCTCTTTCTCTATATCCTTAGCCATTTGCTTTAATACCTCTGCAACAATCACATTCAATGCGGTCATTGGTTCAGCAGAGTTAGCATTAGAACCTACAGCTCTGAATTCAAACTTATTGCCTGTGAAAGCAAATGGAGAAGTTCTATTTCTATCAGTATTATCAAGAATGATTTCTGGAATTTTTGAAATTCCAAGCTTCATGTACATGTTGTCGCCTTTCTCGATCTTGATATTTCCATTTTTCTCAAGCTCATCCAAAATACCAGAAAGTGTCGAACCAAGGAATACGGAGATAATAGCTGGAGGTGCTTCATTTGCACCTAGTCTATGATCATTGCCAGCAGAAGCAATGCTAGCTCTCAACAAATCCGCATAATCATAAACAGCTTTGATGGTACCAACCAAGAAAGTTAGAAACTGAAGATTCTCTCTAGCTGAATTACTCGGCTGAAATAAGTTTACTCCTGTATCCGTGATCAAAGACCAGTTGTTATGCTTACCAGAGCCATTAACACCTGCAAATGGCTTCTCATGGAACAATACTTTTAGATTGTGCTTTTCTGCAACTTTATCCATAAGATCCATCAAAAGCTGATTATGATCGACAGCTTTATTGATTTCTTCAAACAATGGAGCTACTTCAAACTGACCCGGAGCAACTTCATTGTGACGAGTAGAAACAGGAATTCCCAATTTGAGTGCTTCAATCTCAAAGTCCAACATGAAATCTTTCACCCTAGTAGGAATAGATCCAAAATAGTGATCTTCTAATTGCTGACCTCTAGCTGGATTGTGTCCATATACAGACCTGCCTGCCATTACCAAATCAGGTCTTGTCGCGAATAGTGCCTTATCAATCACAAAATATTCCTGCTCTACACCTAAAGAAGGAGTTACTTTTCTCACATTCCTATCAAATAATTGACAGATCGCCACAGAAGCATCATTGATAGCTTCTATTGATTTCAATAGTGGAGTTTTGTAATCCAATGCCTCCCCTGTGTACGCCACAAAAATGGTAGGAATACATAATGTATTAGAGAAAATGAAAATTGGGGACGATGGATCCCAAGCAGTGTATCCTCTTGCTTCAAAAGTAGATCTTATACCTCCGTTTGGAAAAGATGAAGCGTCAGGTTCTTGTTGAACCAATGCAGATCCTTTGAACTTCTCAATACCAGCATGTGCATCAAAAAAAGCATCGTGCTTTTCAGCTGTAGAGCCAGTCAAAGGCTGAAACCAGTGGGTATAGTGAGTAACACCCTTGGACAAAGCCCAAGTTTTAACAGCAGAAGCTATTTCTTCAGCAGTTGTAGGATCTATCTTTGCTCCTTTTTCAATCGCTTCCTCTACTTTTTTGTAAACAGTAGGAGCAAGTGACTCCTTCATTTGTTTTTTACCAAAAACATTTACTCCAAAATAATCAGAAATTTTCAGTGATGGTGCAGTTACACTCACACTTGGTCTGTTTTGCGCAAGTAAAAGCGCTTTTTGTCTTAAAGTTGCCATTTCTACAATAAGTGGTTTGATTTAATACCTACAAAAATAGAAAATATTTGCAATTTAAAAGTAATTGGCTCGAAATAAGACCGAATTTTCATAAAAAATACATTATTTCTAAAAAAATAAGCTCAAACACCATAGAATCACTCATATTTTTTTCAGTTTATGGCCTGAAATTGAAAAAATTGAAAACTTAATCTAATTAATTACCTTTGCATTCTTAATCAGGAGAAAGTAAAGTGAAAAAAGTAGCATTTTATACGTTAGGTTGCAAATTGAATTACTCTGAGACATCTACGATTGGAAGAATGTTTGAAGATAAAGGATATCAAAAGGTAGCTTTTGAGGAAAAGCCAGACATTTTTATCATCAATACATGCTCTGTGACGGAAAATGCAGATAAAAAATGTAAAAAAATAGTCCAAGAGGCTAAAAAAATATCTCCAAACTCCTATGTAACCATCATAGGTTGCTATGCTCAACTGAAACCACAAGAAATTGCAGAAATTAAAGGTGTAGATGCTGTACTTGGAGCTGCTGAAAAATTTCGACTCATAGAACTATTAGACGGCTTTGCTAAAGAACAAGAAACCAAAGTCCTTGCTTCTGAAATTCAAGATGCAGTAGCTTTCAACAATGCGTATTCTATAAATGACCGCACTAGAACTTTTCTCAAAGTTCAAGACGGTTGCAATTATGGCTGTGCTTTTTGCACCATACCATTAGCTAGAGGAAAAAGCAGAAGCGACAGTACTGAAAATATCCTCGCAGCAGCGAGAGAAATTGCAGCCACAGATGTCAAAGAAGTAGTATTAACTGGTGTAAACATTGGTGATTTCGGGATTCAAGATGGAAAAAGAAAAGAAAAATTCATAGACTTAGTGAAAGCCATTGATGAAGTAGAAGGCATAGAAAGACTTAGGATTTCATCTATCGAACCTAATCTGCTCACCAATGAAATCATAGAGTTTGCATCAACTTCAAAACGCTTTGTTCCACATTTTCATATTCCTTTACAATCTGGTTCGAATGAGATCTTGAGAAAGATGGGAAGAAGGTATTTACGAGAACTTTATGAAGATCGTGTAAGTAAAATCAAAACCTTAATGCCACATTGCTGTATAGGTGTGGATGTGATAGTTGGATTTCCTGGAGAGTCTGATGAATTGTTCCTTGAAACTTATAACTTTCTAAACGACCTTGATATCTCTTATCTCCATGTATTTACTTATTCAGAACGTGCCAATACTCGAGCCACAGAAATGGATGATGTAGTGCCTATGAAAGTGAGAAATGAAAGATCCAAAATGCTTCGAATTCTTTCTGAAAAGAAAAGAAGGAAATTCTATGAAGAAAATCTTGACAAGACCTTTACTGTGCTCTTTGAGGATGATGTAGAAGATGGTAAAATGCATGGATTTACCGAAAATTACATCCGTGTATCTGCCAAATATGACCCTTTGCTTATCAATGAACTGAAAACAGTCACTCTAAAATCAATTAACGATAAAGGAACTGTAGAGGTAACTGAACCTGAGATCATGTACGAAAAACATTAATAAGTATAGTCATGGAGTATCTATTGAGTAACCATTGATTTGAAAAACCTCTCCAGCTTGTAAGACAAGTTCCTTTTCAATAATCGAAGGAATATCGTGATCGTAATGACTAACATATAGAATTGAAATCAATGGTCGCTTCCCAATATAGTTTACTATTTGTCTAAAAAGACTAGCTTGATTCTCGTCCATACCTTGAGTGGCTTCATCCAGAATCAAAAATACAGGAGATTTGACTAAAGCTCGGGCAAGTAAGCAAAAACGCTGAATGTCTATGGGAGACTGATGAAAAAGAACATTCGAGTACTTCTCTATCCTTAGAAATTCCATCCAATTCATGGCTAGATGGTCTTGTTCCGCTGAGGTCTTCTTAAACAATCCCATGGTATCAAAGAAACCTGACAAAATCACTTTCTTACAAGTTTGATTTCTAGGGAAAAATCTTGATAAATCTGATGAGACAAAACCAATAGGTTTTTTGATATCCCAGATCGATTCGCCAGTACCCCTTTTTTTATCAAACAAATAAATTTCATTTGCATAAGCTTGGGGATGCTCACCTATCAGTAAACTAATCAAAGTAGATTTTCCAGCGCCATTGTGTCCTTTGATAGACCATGATTCGCCTTGCTTTATCTCCCAGGAGACATTTTTGAGAATACATTTTTCACCATAGATTACATTCACATTATTGAGCTTTACAAATTTCTCATATTTAGGAATATCAGGACAAACAAAAAGCTCATCTAATTTTTTACCATTTATTTCGTTTGAGCAATCAAGTTGATCCATCTTTTTATTTTTCAAAAATGTTGATTTCGACATAGATTGCATACCATTAGTACCATATATACCTACATGCGTCACGATATTGGGTATCTCTTGAAATTTCGTAGCTAAAATCAATTGAATTCCAGAATTCGCGATTTGTTGAAAAACATGATCAAATAGACGCCGGGTTTCCCGATCTAAACCCGTCAAGGGCTCATCCATCAGAAAAAGCATAGGGTTGTGAAGCAAAGCTGAAGCTATAGCAAGTCTTCTAGTCTCTCCATTAGAAAGTTTGAGAAGTGATTCATTTTGTAGTTTGATAAGATCGAATACCTCCAAGACACTTTCAATGTTCCAATATCCAGACCTCTTAGGTTTTATAGATGTCAAATGTTCCTTTACAGAAAAAGCTGTATCCGACTCTGTGGCATTGAATCTTTGTTGAAAATAAAAATTTTGAAGATTATCTTTATTAGTGAAGGTATATCTTTGCGACACATGAGCTATCAAATCTCTGTAACTATTCACTTCCTTAGAAGCTATTTTTTGCTTTTGATACTGAGAAGCAAAAGGAAATGTCACTTGACCTTGATAAACTACTGTTTTTCCTAAGATTGTATTGAAAAAGGCCTCCTTTTCCAATACACTTGGAAACATAACCGCCCAATGTTGTTCTATTTCCATGAAAAAATCAAACTCTTGAAAGATAATATTTCCAAGATGCTTTACTCCAATATTTTTTAGAGACAAGAAGCTACCTTTTTCCATTATTCATACCTCAATGACTCGATAGGGTCAAGCTTGCTAGCTTTGAATGCTGGTATATATCCAGATCCCAAACCCACAACTATACAAATCATAAATGAAACCATAATCCATAACCAAGGCACCAAAAAGCCTCCAGGACCTATTGAATTTGCAACAACATTCCCTATGCCAATTCCTAATATGACACCGAAAATCCCACCTATGATACAAATTGTGATAGCTTCAATCAAAAATTGCTGTCTAATCCTCAATGGTGTGGCACCTAATGCCTTTCGTATTCCAATTTCACGAGTACGCTCGGTCACAGATACTAGCATGATATTCATCAGTCCTATAGAAGCTCCTACTAGGGTGACAAAACCAATGGTAAAACCACCAATTCTTAAATAACCCGCCACTTCCTCAAGGCTCTCTCCTACTGTTTGACTTTTGGTAATTTCAAATGAATCTTCTTGACCTACAGCATCTTGCCTGATCTTTCTCATCAACCCAGTCGCTTGCCCCATATCATATTCTACGCTCATAGGACTAGCTGCACTAGCTGTGATATTGTATCTAAAAGTACCCTTAGAATCTAATCTACTTCCATTCTCTATAGGAATAAATATAGCCCTATCGGCACTCGAGCCTCCCCCAATGTTTCCCTGCTTCTCTAAAACCCCAATTATTGTATATCTATTTCCAAAAAAAGAAATTTGTTGATTCAGTGCATTTTCTTCCTTTTCAAATAGAGTCTCTACGAGATCTAGACCTACTACACACACATTGGTGCCATACTGAATCTCTGTAGCACTAAAATTTCTTCCATTTTCGATTTTTACACCTTTGATCAAAAAATAAAGCTCATCCACTCCAGTCACCCTTACGTTTGGATTGGTCTTCTTTGAACCTCTTTTGATTTCGGCGGCACCTGAAAGTGTAGTATATACTGTAGCATTACCCATTGAAGAATATGCCTGCTTGAATTCTTTGGCATCCTTATATTTTACTAAAGGATAGGATTTTTCAGATTTTCCACCTTGGACAGATCTTCCACCAGAAAAACCTCTTGATCGTATATCAAAATTATTAACACCAAGACCTGAAAAGCTATCTTCAATCTGCGCCTTGATAGCGTCTATTGCTGTCAGCATTCCAACCAAAGAAGTGATCCCTATAGCGATGATAGCACCTGTAAGTATGGTTCTAAGCAAATTAGTCTTGACTGACCTTAAAGCCTCCCTTATATTTTCGATCAAATTCATATATCGTTCATTTTAGAACAGAATTACCTAAATCTAGTACTCTGAAAGCATTAATATCTTACATTATCTCAAAAAATCAATAACTTTTTTTAAATAACATAAGTAAGCTCATTAATGCATTCGATCTCCTCTAATTGTTATTTGCTTTAATACTTGAGCCTCATATAACAACCATTCTTTCCAACGCTCATTAACTTGATCTTTATCATGTATTTGTCTAGCTAATTCTATAAAATTCACATAATGACCAGCTTCAGAGATCATTAGCTCATAATAAAATTTCTTTAGCTCCTCATCTTGAATATCCTTAGATAACAGCTTGAAGCGCTCGCAGCTTCTGGCTTCAATTAGGGCATTCATAAGTAAATATTCAGATAATTGCTGTGGCCTATTCCCACCTTTTTTAACAAATTCAGCAAGCTTTATCACATACTCATCCTTTCTAGGTTTTCCCAAAGTATATCCTCTTTTGTCAATCTGATCTATCACTCGCTCAAAATGCCCCCATTCTTCTGCAACAACAGGCACAAGTACATCTCTTAACTCTTTAAAATCATAAAAATTCACGATCAAAGAGATACAAGAAGTAGCTGCTTTTTGTTCACAATATGCATGATCTGTTAGTATATCTTCCAAATTCATCTTTGCTATATCTACCCATCTCGGATCTGTGGGTAGTTGAAGATGTAGCATTTTTTGTTTAGTACTTTCTTCCCAACTCATAAAATCTAATCAAATAAGGGCCACGATATTCCTATATCTAACATTCCTCTCAATCCTGTGTAATCAGGTGTCACAAAATACCCAGGGACTGATAGTAGGTTATCATTGATGTGATTATATCTAACCAAGACACGCGTTCTGTTTATCCTTACATTTAGAAAAAAATCTAATATTGGATAACCAGCGACTAGAAACCTTCTCTCAGCACCTTGTAAGTAGAATTGCTGTAGAGCTGGATTATAAAAATCTGCTCTGTATTCACTTCTATATCTACCTTCAATTCCAATCTGTACAAAAAGATTTTCTTCAAACATAGGGCTATCAAAGTAAACCCTACTGTTTGCAAAGACTTCTGGTATTCTAAAAATATCAGAAGAACCACCAGTGATTAGGGTGTAGTAAGCTTCTGTTTCCCAGAACAACTTTCCCCTTACATTAAAACTAGTTTTGACCCCGGGAATGAGCATGAAGGCATCACCATTTGCTTGAGCAGCCTGCTGATTTTCATCAAAATAAACAAAATTGCTCAATCTATTTATAGTTACATTAGGTCGAACGCTCCATCTCTTGAAATCAGCCTTAATCACACCTTGTACCTGATCCAAACCTATATTAGAAAACCTATTGCTCCAGCGGTGATGGTTTCCTCTAAAGAGCATTTGCATGGCTGTTGGTTTATAAAGTGCTTTGGTATAAGTAGCTTCAAGAAAAGGAGAAATAAATTTACCATGAATCCTAAATGCCCCAGGTATAAGATACTCTCCTTCTGCTTCGAACCTCCATCGTTCACTTATCTCTCCCCTTAGGGCGCCCCCTACTGAAAACTCGTCAAACCCAAAAGGATCAACTTGATAGTTTCCTTTCATTCGACCAGTTCTAAACTTTGCAAATGCATTGTAATAAACAGGCCCAAAATCACCTTTGAAACCTAGTTCATTTCTCCATTCAGAGAAATCATTGACATTGATAGTGCTGTCGGGGCGATTGAATCTCTCTGGATTGTACCTATCAAAAAATGGAGCCGATTCTGGACCTAATCCAGCTCTAAAAGAAAGCTGCTGCCTTCTTTTATCAAAAACATGATAGGCTTGCCATCCTTTTAATATTTCGTATTCTTGATACACATGAATATCCTGCCTCAAATCTACAGCAGATGCTCCCCTCAACCATACCTTAGCGTCTTCATAGGTGAAATACAAAGAGGTACTATCTACATCAGGTGGTATGATGCCCCCTTGTTCTGCTACTTGATGTCTAGTTCGTGAAAAGTTTGCTAGTAGTAGGTATTTATCGTTATCAGATTTATAGCTAGTATGAAACACATAGGCATTCTTGACTGCCTGATTATCATCTCTTCTATTAGGGTTCAATGTCTTTCTGGCACGGATTGTATTTAGTGTAAATCCTACGTTCCATTTTGGTGTCACATTTCTAGCAAACTCCAAGTCCATCATGTTGCGATTGCCTCCTCCAAAGTAGAGCTCCATATTGGTAAATGGAGACTTCGTGTCGTAGTACTTGACACTATCTGTAGACTGATGATACAAATCATAAGCATGAAAACCAGAGGTAGTTCCTATCATCACTGGCGCCTGATAAAAAATATGCTGAGCTGCTGAACCTACATTCCCCAGATCTTGATATTTCCATCCAGATTTAGCTACTGGCTCATAGTAGTGAAAATTATTCAAAAGAGTATCTACTTCATACTTCTTTATCCTATTTCTCCTCACATCCTTTTCTAAAAAATACAGCGTAGTCTTAGGCCCAAAAACCATTTTAGTAGAATCATCAATGAGTTTTTTTCTTCCATCTTGCTGTTGCTCCTGCTCATCTTCGTTTTCTCTATTTGTTTCTTGACGCGTATTACCCATAGGGGGATTTCGAGTAGGAATCTGCGCGAATACCTCCAAGCTGAGCGTGAGCATTATTAAAAATAAAATAAAACCTAAAATTCTTGATCTCACTTTTCGTAATCTTTTTCCTTGATGATATTGATAATAGTATTTTTTATGAATGCTTTATCTTCTCTTTGAATATCTATTGTAATGGGCCAGGCAAAAATCGGAATTTCTGCCAAATAATCCCGAAATATAGGAGCTTTAAGTTTGACTGCATCTTTTTCTGTAGTTAAAATTACAGAATTTGGGAATTCTCGGCATTTCTGAGCTATTTTATTTATATCCTTCAACGTGTAGTGGTGATGGTCAGTGTATGAAAACGTATGTTTTACTTGAAAAATACGAGAAGCTTCATTTTTAAACAAAGTATCATTTGCAATCCCTGAGACAGTTATTACATCAGATTTGCTTTCTAAAAGGTCTAAAGAAGAACTCTTTGGAGTTCCATACCTAATACCTACGAATATGATGTTAGCTTTCTGGTTGTACTTCCTGATTTGTTGTCTGAAAGCATTTCTTTCACCTTCGTCGAGATCTTTTGGACATTTGGTCACGATGATCATATCAGCCCTTGAAGCACCAACCATCGATTCTCTCAAGGTTCCCTTGGGGACAATCTGATCTTCGAAAAATGGCTTATGATAAGTAGTGAGCAGAATTTGATAGTCTGCTAAAACATACCTATGCTGAAAAGCATCATCCAACAATATCAAACTTGTATCGGGACTATCTACAAGGATTTGAGGAATAGCTAGTACTCGCTTTTCTCCGACAGCCACATTAATTTTCTCTTTATACTTCTCATAGATCTGAAATGGTTCATCTCCGATCTGTGAAGCAGTAGATGAATCATCTGCCAAAATGTACCCTTTACTTTTTCTACCATATCCCCTACTCAGCGTAGTGATTTGATAATGCTCAGAAAGCAATTCAATCAAAAATTCTACAAAAGGAGTCTTCCCAGTCCCCCCCATACTCAAATTACCAATCACCACGGTAGGGACAGTAAAGTTCTTTGACTTCTTGAAACCGATATCAAATAAATGATTTCTAAGTCTTGTCGCTAGGTCATAGCTGATAGAAAAAGGAAGTAGCAAGGGATCAAACCAACGCATTGAGGAAATTTGATTATTTTTGAAAGACAAATTAAAATAAAATATATGGTATACCAGATTCAAGATGTAGTTTCTTTTCTAAGTAGTGTCGCACCTCCAGCATATCAAGAGTCATATGACAACTCTGGGTTGATCACTGGCAATCCTAACATGGAAGTCACAGGCATACTATGTTCTTTGGATGCTACAGAAGAAGTGGTAGATGACGCTATTTCCAAAGGATGTAATCTCATTGTAGCGCATCACCCGATCGTTTTCAAAGGATTAAAAAGCTTTACAGGATCAAATTATGTAGAAAGAACAATCATAAAAGCGATCAAAAATGACATTGCCATATTTGCTATCCATACGAATCTCGACCATGTGGCTCATGGCGTGAATAAAAAAATCTGTGACAAAATAGGTCTGAGAGAAACAAAGATCCTTGCTCCTAAAAAAGGAATTCTATCAAAATTAAGCACATTTGTACCCAAAGATGATGTAGGAAAAGTGACCAAGGCTTTGTTTACTGCTGGAGCCGGCAAAATTGGTGAGTACAGGGATTGTAGCTTTCAAAGTGAAGGAAAGGGTACTTTCACGCCATCAGCAAATGCAAACCCAACCAAAGGGAGCATAGAGGAATCTCATCAAGAGGAAGAAGTAAAAGTCGAAGTACTACTTCCTAGTCATCTAGAATCCAAAGTATTAAAAGTGCTGAAATCTGTCCATCCTTATGAAGAAGTAGCATATTATTTACATAGGTTGGAGAACGCACACCAAGAAGTAGGTGCTGGAATGGTGGGGAATCTGACCTCCCCTTTGGATGAAAAATCCTTTCTAGAAATGCTAAAAACTAATATGGAACTGCAAGTACTGAAGCATACAACACTCCTCCATAGACCTATTCAAAGAGTGGCTGTGTGTGGTGGAGCTGGAATATTTTTACTAGATCATGCAAAAAGAGAAAAGGCAGACATCTTTATCACATCGGACATAAAATATCACGAATTCTTTGACGCTGAAAATCAAATAGTTATTTGCGATATTGGGCATTACGAGAGCGAAATATTCACAAAAGATCTGTTATTAGAGATATTGTCCCAAAAATTTACTAATATTGCACTCTATTTTACCAAAGTAGTTACTAATCCCATAACTTACCTATAGTACATGGAAAGTACCGTTGCACAGAAACTTGAAGCACTACATAACCTTCAAAAGATAGATTCCCGCCTTGATGCCATTGTTAAAGTTAGAGGAGCACTCCCTGAAGAAGTTCAAGATTTAGAAGATGAGATCGCTGGTTACGAAACCAGAATCGACAAATTCAATGCTGATATTCAATCTTTAGAAGAAGATATCAAGAAGCATAAAGAAAACATCAAAGAATCTGAAAAGCTGATCAAAAAATATCAAGATCAGCAAATGAACGTCAGAAACAACAGAGAGTACGACGCCATAACGAAAGAATTAGAGCTTCAAGATCTGGAAATCCAAGTCTCCAAAAAGAAAATTGGAGAAGCAGAAGTTAAAATCGAGACTAAAAAAACTGATTTGGAAGCATTGAAAGATGTGGTCAAAGACAGAAATAAGGATCTTGACAATAAAAAAGGAGAACTTGACAATATCGTTGCAGAAAGTGAAGCCGAGGAAGGCAAACTAGCCAATGATAGAGAAAAAGCTCTCAAAAAGATCGATGATAGATTAGCAAAATCTTACACTAAAATAAGAGCAAATGCCAAAAATGGTCTTGCTGTAGTTTTGGTAAAAAGAGGAGCTTGCGGAGGTTGTTTTAATGTGGTACCACCGCAAAGACAAGCTGATATCAGAGAGCAGAAGAAACTAATCGTTTGTGAACATTGCGGAAGAATTCTTGCGGGTGTTGAGGATGAAATAGAAGAAGAAGCTCCAAAGAAAAAGAGAGGCTCAAGAGCTTAAAATACGAAAAGACCTGCATTGCAGGTCTTTTTTTTATTCTTAAGATTCACATTTTTTAAACCTTCTTGTTGACATACAAGTTTAATTTGTATACATTTCAACAATGAAAAGGTTACTTGTCATCATATTACTTTGTATTTCTGTTCATTCGGTTTTGGCAAAAACTCCGAATGAAAGGACATTTTTAGTGATTTTTGACAATGCGGAACTAAAAAAGAATAAAACTAGTACTGAATACATTGAATTGAGTCTTATGCACATATTCAATACCAAATCGTATTCAGGAAATTCAGACGCTGCAATTTTGATCAAAACAGATCATGCACAAATAGACAAATGTGTATTAGGAGATTTTATTATTAGATTCAATCAAAATCAAATTAGCACGTTAGATGAGATAGCTTTTCAAATCATTGATTTGGATGAGTGTAGAGAGTTTTATTTGAATTTATTGGCAGATTTTGAAGAGAAAAACTCCAAAACAAAAAAGAATAACAAACTTTTCAAATCAACGCTTTAAGTTGAAGATGATCTCCAGAGTTATTTTTTATTATTTCTACATTTCCTTTACCATCTATTTCCAATACATATAAGCCGAGATTTCTATGCTCAAATTGATCCATATATTTAAGATCTACTTTCATCAAAATGCTAAGCAACATTCTCATGGCTCTTCCGTGCATACAAATCAGAATTACTTTTTGATCTTGATTTAAGATTTTTTCAAGACCTATTCTCAATCTTTTGGAGACTTGATTGGGACTCTCTCCTCCCTTTATGGCAAAATCCAAATCTCCAGATGCCCATTTTGCAAGCATTGACTGATAATAGGCGTTTTCGTCAGGCGTCATTGGTTGACCTTCGTAATCACCCCAGCTGATCTCATTCAATTCTGGAACAGATTCACTTGGTATTCCTAAATCTAAAAATTGCTGAATGGATTGCTTTGTCCGTTGCAGTCCAGTGTAAAATGCTTTCTCAAATGGCACATCTTTATAAGCATCAAAAAAAGCAGCCGCTTGCAATCTACCGTGGTCATTGAGTGGAGCATCGATTCCACTTCCTTGAACTACTCCCTTTAAATTGTAATCTGTCTGACCATGGCGAACCAGGTATATTTTTTTAGTAAGCAAGATTAATTAATTTTGTTCCAGACTTCAAAGAAAATGTTTTTATTCATATAACCATGATATTTCCACCAAACCTTAATGTCAGCCTACTCAATGATTGGGGTAAAAATACAATGACAGATTTTTTAGGAATAGAATTTACTGAAATTGGCGCAGATTATTTAGTAGCGACAATGCCTGTAGATCATAGAACCAAACAGCCCTTAGGACTGTTACATGGAGGGGCAAATGTAGTCTTGGCAGAGACATTGGGAAGCGTGGCAGCAAGCCTTACTGTGGATCTTGATTTACAATATTGTGTTGGTCTTGAAATCAACGCAAACCATATCAAGTCTGTAAAGGAAGGTAAGGTAAAAGGTATCACAAAACCCATTCATCTTGGTAAAAAGACTCAAATTTGGGAGATAAAAATCTATACAGCTCTTGAAGAATTAAGCTGTATCAGTAGAATTACAATGGCTGTTATTGATAAAAAATAAAAATGCAGACTCAAACTGTTCATACAACAATCAATCTCGAGGAATTTTTAACAAAGCTTTTTGCAAAATTGATCTCTCAAAAAGATCAATTTGCACTCTGGAGAAAGCCACATTCTCATACTTTAAACATACTGATAGATCAGACTGGTATTACTAAAAGAGTGATACCACAACTTGAATCTTTAGAAGAAGGATTTATAATCCATCCTTTTTTAGATCAAGATGACAAAAAAGCATTTTTTTTAGAAAAATCAGTTTTTATCAAAATCAATCTTGCTGAAAATCAATTGGAGACTTACCCAGATGAAAAAATCTTATCGGAAAAGTTTGAGGAAGCCAAGGAGATTTTAAAAAATTTCTTCACTGAAAAAAAAGATAAAAAAACATCTCATACTAAACTAACTGCAACCGCCAAGGAAGATTTCATTGAATTGGTAGAAAAAGGTATACAAGAAATCAAAGAGGGCAAATTGAGTAAAATCGTACCTGCAAAAGTCAAAAAACTAGCATATAGCGATTCTTTTGATTTGGTCACCGCTATTCAAAGTATGCTCAAAGCATATCCAAATGCTTTTATAAACTTTTTCCATTTACCCGAGGTGGGGACTTGGATAGGGGCATCACCTGAAGTATTGATTCAAACCAAAGGGGACCAATTCCATACCATGTCTCTAGCAGGAACCCAGCGAGCTCGTGGAGATAATCCTCTCAAATCAGTAGCATGGACCCAAAAAGAAATTGAAGAACAAGCACTTGTATCTCGGTACATTGTAGATTGCTTCAAAAGAATAAGACTTAGAGAATATGAAGAAATTGGACCAAAAACAGTTATTGCTGGTAACTTGCTTCATCTTAAGTCAGATTTCAAGGTAAATATGAAAGCAACCAATTTTCCCCAACTAGGCTCAGTCATGCTTGAACTTCTTCACCCTACATCTGCTGTTTGCGGTATGCCGAGACAAGAAGCTTTCGACTTTATCAGTAAAAATGAATCTTTTGACAGATCATTGTTTGCCGGCTTTATTGGGCCAGTCAATATAGAAGAAGAAACCTCACTGTACGTCAACCTTCGAACTGCTCAATTACTTTGCGGAGCAGCTTTGCTGTATGCAGGGGCAGGCGTTACAGAAGATTCAGATCCTGAAAAAGAATGGGAAGAAACTGAGCTGAAATGTGAAATTATTGCAAGCCACTTAAACTTAAAAGAACTAAATTGATTTTACAACCCATCCTTGACTTAGTATCTATATGTGCCCAAAAAGGCATCAAGCAAGCAATATTATCACCAGGATCTAGATGTGCGCCTCTAACATTGGCTTTTGCACGGCACCCTGATATTCAGTGTAGGACTATCTCAGATGAAAGATCAGCTGCATTCATAGCTTTGGGGATGGCTCAGCAGTTGGAAAGTCCGGTTGTTTTGGTGTGCACTTCTGGCTCTGCTGCTTATAATTACGCACCTGCAATTGCAGAGGCATATTTCCAACAGGTGCCACTGATAGTGATCACAGCGGATAGACCATCTGAATGGATAGATCAATGGGATGGTCAGACCATCCGACAATCCGACATTTATGGCCGCCACATAAAAGCATCTCTGGGATTCCCTGATGAGTTCAGTCACAGAGACAAAGTATGGCATGCACATAGAATTGTCAATGAAGCTATCAATCTGGCCAGTGATTTCCCCGCTGGTCCTGTGCATATCAATATTCCACTTAGGGAACCCTTTTATCCTGAATCAGGTGAAAATTTTGAGTTCAAAAATATCAGGATTACAGATACGATTCATAGTAGGCTCGAATTAGGAGACATAGTGAAAGTACAGCTTAAAGAAAAACTTGCTCTTCACAGAAGAATAGTCATCATACCAGGACAACAAAGGCCCAATCAAGAAATTTCTAAAATCCTCAGCCTTCTTGCTTCCAATCAACAGGTAGTAGTCGTGTCAGATGTCATTTCCAACATGCAATCTGATCACACCATCACTTTGCATGATCATTTTATCAATCATGCCGAAAAGTTAGACCTATTAAAACCAGACCTGATAATTTCATTTGGAAAGTCGATCATTTCAAAAGGTTTGAAAAACTTTTTACGAACTTCTCAAGCGGAACATTGGCATATACAGCAAACAGGATATTCTCCCGACACTTATCAATCATTGACGAAAATACTATCATGTGATACAGAGTCATTCTTGAAGGTTTTGGTGGAAGAGCTTCCCAAAAACGAATCTTATACAAATACTTGGAAGGAATTAGACCAAATAGCAAAAAGTAAGTTAACCAATGCCCTAGATCGTTCTGCTTTCGGAGAATTCAAAGCCATCTACAAAATACTAAAATTCATACCAGCTCAGGCCAAATTACACATCGCCAATAGCATGTCTATAAGATACATGAATATGCTGGGAGCAATAGAAAACGAGATCATTTGCAACAGAGGTACAAGTGGTATAGATGGTAGCAACAGTACTGCTGTTGGTTGTACCTTTACTACCAAAGACCAAGTAATTTTGATTACTGGAGATCTGGCATTTTTTTACGATCGAAATGCTTTTTGGCACAATTACTCAATCTCCAATTTGAGAGTGATTCTCCTCAACAATCACGCTGGAGGAATTTTCAGATTGATAGAAGGCCCTTCAAAACAAGCCGAGTTGGAAGAGTTTTTTGAAACAAAACAAAATCTCGACGCAAGCCATCTTGCAAAAGAATTTGACTTTGAATACCATTTAGCCCTTTCGGAAAAGGATTTGGAACATTCCATGGAACATTTTTTTGATGAAAATACACGTCCAAAATTAATTGAAATCAAAACTGAAAGCCCTCGTAATGCCGAAATATTGAAGTGGATCAAGAGGGAGATTCTATAAATCAGCTCAAGATTGTGATTCTTTAGGCCAAAGTATTTTAACCAAAAACATGCTTTGGCCCTGACATCTTTTCGTATTCTTGATAAAGTAGCACAACCAACACCACCTCAAAGACAGTTAGTAGTATGAGTCCAGGGATAGCAAATACAACGGTCATAAAGCAAATACCAGTGACTATTCCTACAGCTACTGCTACAGTATAAATGACTTTTTTGTCCTTGGATTGATTCAGAAAACTTGCTGCAAACAAGACATAAATAATTCCAGATATAACAGCTCTTAAAATTAGGCTGAATTTACTTTCAAAATGAAATATGAATACAATGATGTCTTCTACCAGAAATATACAAGTTGCAAGGATCAGGATGACTGTCATGACTTGCAAGAAATAATTTCTTGAAAGTTCTGCAAGTTTGAAAAAAGACAGATTGAAGAAAAGGAATAAAACAATAATCCCAAATTTGAGAGAAATATAAAAAAGAGGTGAAACATCTCTAAAAGAATTAGAGTCTGTCAACAATTGAAGATCAAACAACCCTTCCACCATCGAAAGGATCAAATACAAAATCCCACAAAAGAATGAAGTTCGAAGCCATGAACTCATGGAATTAGCCATTGCCCCTTTTGGACCTGGCAATTGATTGGTTTCTACGACTTCATCTGAGAAATTTACTTCCAAGACTTCCATGATTGCCTTCACAGTGTATGGTCTTGGAGTAACTTCTCCAGCTTCAATCCGCTGAATTGTCCTTACATTGAGATTACAACGTTCTACCAATTCTTCCTGCGTCAATCCTTTGGCTTTTCTCCACTCTTGGATTTTTTGACCTAATATGGGCTGCTTCATTTGATGTATGTTTTTTTTTACCATAGCAAGTTGGAGGGATTCCTGCAAATATAACCCGAAATAGTACAGGATTTTACCCGACATTTGGACGACATTCAATATATCTTGACATTTCCTCAGCTTGTACCTCAATTAGTAATCCTCTTAAAAATAAAATGTAATACCAACAAATGACTGAATAAACGCTTAATAGGTTATTGCTAGTCTCACAAAAGAAGGGACATAAATTTAGGTTTATATTTTTTGGAAATCAGAAGTAATCATGATTTCACTGTCCTGCTAGCCAATTAAGAGTTATCTTTGGTTATCAAACCCAGCCTATGGAAAATCTTGATTATGCTCGATTACAAATGGCCTTTACATTAGGCTTCCACATCATCTTTGCGTGTATCGGGATGGTGATGCCCTTCTTCATGGTAGTTTCTCATTACAAATACTTAAAAACAAGAAATCCCATTTATAAGAAGTTGACTATGGCTTGGTTGAAAGGTGTAGCAATTTTTTTTGTCACTGGTGCAGTTTCAGGGACCGCCTTGTCATTTGAGCTTGGGATGCTGTGGCCTGGATTTATGAAGCATGCAGGTCCTATCATTGGAATGCCATTTTCTTTGGAAGGAGCGGCATTTTTTGTAGAGGCGATTGCATTAGGATTCTACTTGTATGGGTGGAATAAGTTGCCTGAGAAGTTTCATTGGTTCACAGGAGTGATAATCGGAGTGGCTGGAGTGGCTTCAGGTATTTTAGTTGTATCAGCGAATGGCTGGATGAACGCCCCATCAGGCTTTGATTATGTCAACGGAGAGTTTACGAATATAGACCCCGTGAAAGCATTGCTTAATCCAGCATGGTTTACACAGGCTCTGCATATGACCTTGGCAGCATTTGTAGCCACTAGCTTCGGAGTAGCGGGTATTCATGCCTATCAGATATACAAAAATCGAAATGTAGACCTACACCTCAAAGCTTTCAAAATCACCATAATCATAGGTACAATTGCAGCATTTCTTCAACCTATCAGTGGAGACATTTCGGCCAAAGACGTAGCTAAAAGGCAACCTGCAAAACTTGCTGCACTTGAAGCACATTACGAGACTCAAAAAGGAGCACCTCTATATATCGGAGGAATAGTAGACCAAGAAAATCAAAAGGTAAGCCATAAAATAGCCATACCAAAAGCTCTTTCATTCTTAGCATTTGGAGATTTTGACGCTGAGGTCAAAGGGCTCAATGATTTTCCTGAAGATGAGAGGCCTCCTGTGGCCATTGTGCATTATGCCTTTCAGATCATGGTAGGTTTGGGTGTAGCACTGATGCTAGCTGGAATCATATATTTGATCAGCATCAAGAAAAAAAGTTGGCTTCAATGCAAGTATTATTGGCTAATATTTGTGATCATGGCACCTATGGGCTTTTTGGCTATAGAAGCAGGATGGGTAGTAACTGAGGTAGGTCGTCAGCCGTGGATAATACATCAAGTCATGAAGACCAAAGATGCCGTTACACCAGTACCTGGAATGAAATATAGTTTCTTTTTTTACTTGGTTCTATATTCCATTTTGGCAATTACAGTTACCTGGTTGATGCAGAGACAAATTAGATCACTTAACCAAAAAATTGACTAAAGATGCTGTATGTTGTATTATTCTTTCTGCTTTTTTCACTCTTATTATATGTGATGTTAGGTGGAGCTGATTTCGGAGCTGGGATAGTTGAGTTATTTGCTTCTAAAAATAACAGGGCAAATACAAGGGATATTATATACAAGGTGATAGGTCCTGTTTGGGAAGCGAATCATATTTGGTTGATTATCCTTCTTGTGATTCTTTGGGTGGCATTCCCAGTGTATTTTAACATTATCGTAATTTATTTGCACATTCCTTTGACACTGGTACTTTTGGGTATCACGATTAGAGGTGTGGCTTTTGTCTTTAGGCATTATGATGCTGTGGTAGATAAATCTCAGTTTTGGTACAACTGGCTTTTCAGAATTGGAAGCTTTATGACACCTATTTTTCTAGGACTATCCTTTTCAGCTTTGATTAATGGCAAAATCATTTTGATAGAGGATCATCCAAGTGCTAGTTTTTACGATATTTTTATACAACCATGGTTCAATGTATTTGGTCTATTGACAGGGTTATTCTATGCTTCATTATGTGCTTTTCTTGCTGCTACCTTGTTGATTGGTGAGTCCGAAGGCAAATCCAAGCAACACTTCAGCAAAAGCTCAGCTACATTTACAGTGGTTTTGGTAGTAGTGGGATTCATACTTCTTACCTACGGTTACAGTTTTGAAATCAAGTTTATCCAAGATTTCATAGTGAATCCTCTTGCCTTGGCAAGTGTTGCTTTGTCAGGAATACTACTCATCCCGCTTTGGAAATTCATCAAACAACAGCGAAAGATAGCCAGCCGATACTTAGCAGGGATCCAAGTAATACTAATTCTGTTTGCAGCTATAGTTACTCATTTTCCTTATTTTATCATCACCTCAAATGAAGAAATAAGCATACTGGAAAATATAGCACCAGAATCTACAATCAACAATTTAGGCTGGATGCTTATCATAGGCGGAAGCATTATTTTACCAGGGCTATTTCATTTGATGAAATCATTCAAAATGATCAAAATATTGGAAAAATCTTGAATACTATAGAACAATATCAATTCAATTTTAGTAGGTAACCTTGGATTTTTGCCTCATAACCTATCGGATTTTGATTAGTATCTTTACATAAATATGTTACAAAAACTATTACCAATTTGCAGAACTTTAATAAGCTGAATCTTGAATCCTAAAATTTATAAATTCGAATAGAAATGTCTAAAAAATTTCATTTTATAGCCATTGGAGGTGCTGTTATGCACAATTTGGCACTTTCTATGGTCTCGCAGGGGTTTGAAGTCAGTGGTTCTGATGATGAAATTTATGAACCATCCAGAACTAGGCTTTTTAATGCGGGCATTTTACCAAATCAAAAAGGTTGGTTTGAAGAAAAAATTCATCCCGAGCTTGATGGAATCATTTTGGGCATGCACGCGAGAATCGACAATCCAGAGCTTACGAAAGCCAAGGCATTGGGAATCCCTGTATATTCATTTCCAGAATTTATTTATAATCAAAGCCAAGAAAAGAAAAGGGTGGTGATATCAGGCAGTCATGGTAAGACTAGTATAACCTCCATGATCCTTCATGTACTCAAAGCTGAGGGTGTGGCATTCGATTATCTAGTCGGAGCTCAGATTGCAGGATTTGATCTTATGGTAAAACTTTCTGATGCACCCATCATCATTATTGAAGGAGACGAATATTTAACTTCACCTTTAGATCGACGACCTAAGTTTTTCCACTATCAGCACGATATATTATTGATGAGTGGAATAGCGTGGGATCATTTCAATGTATTTCCCACTTTTGAAAATTATGTGGAACAATTTGAAAAATTAGTTGCGATGACACCAGAAAATGGTGTTTTTATCTATTGCGAAAGGGACCCAATTGTCAAAAAATTAGGGGAAAATTGTCCCGCAGATTCAGTCAAACTCATCCCCTACCAAGCACATCCTAGTAAAATCATAGATGGAGTGACCTATCTAGAAACGAACCTAGGCACTATTCCTATTGAAATATTTGGAGACCACAATTTACAAAACTTACAAGGTGCACTTGAAGTATGCCAATCGTTAGGACTTTCCGCTGAGGTTTTTTATAAGCATATCCAAACATTCCAAGGAGCGGCAAAAAGGCAAGAAATACTTGCTAAATCAGCAACTTCAATCCTCTACAGGGATTTTGCACATGCACCATCAAAACTTCAAGCTACGGTAAAAGCCGTAAAGAATCAATTCCCAGAAAGAAAATTAATTGCTATTCAAGAACTCCACACCTACAGCTCATTGAACAAAGATTTTGTTCACAATTACGCCCACACCATAGATGATGCTGATGAAGCTATTATCTATTTGAATCCAAAAGCTGTATCTTTGAAGAAGCTAGAGTTGATGGATGAATCTACTTTGAGGGAGGGATTTCAACGAAATGACATCAAGCTTTTCACCGAAATTCAAAAATTAAAAGATTATTTGGAGTCAAAATCATATCAAAACACCAACCTTTTGCTTATGAGCTCTGGCAATTATGATGATATGGACTTATCATCGATCAAAGAAAAAATCAATCAAAATTAATAAGATGAATTTAAACTTAAAGACTCCCGTCGCTTTTTTTGATCTAGAAGCTACAGGTACTAATATTTCCACAGACCGAATTGTAGAAATTTCTATTGTAAAAGTTCACCCCAATGGAAAAGAAGAGATAAAAACAATGAAAATTAATCCCACCATTCCGATTCCTTTAGAATCATCTCTGATTCATGGAATATATGATGAGGATATTAAAGATGCCCCTACTTTCAAAGATGCTTCTAAAGAACTTCACCAGTTTTTTGTAGGTGCTGACTTAGCAGGTTTTAATGTCTTGAAATATGATATTCCACTATTGGTAGAGGAGTTTTTAAGAGCAGGAATTGATTTTGATATAGATAAAAGAAACCTTTTGGATGCTCAGAAAATTTTTCACTTGATGGAAAAAAGAAACTTGTCAGCAGCCTATAAGTTCTACTGTGGCAAAAAATTAGAAAATGCTCACTCTGCCGAAGCTGATACTATTGCGACATATGAAGTATTCAAGGCACAAATAGCCCGATACGAAGGACAAGAAGCCGAAGATTTGCTTGGGAACAAACTGGGGACACTTGAAAATGACATGAAAAAAATCCATCAACTGCTCAATGAGAAGATGGTAGATCTTGCTGGCAGATTTATTTTCAATGAAAATGGTGAAGAATGTTTCAACTTTGGAAAGCATAAGGGCAAGACTATCGTGCAAGTTCTGAAAGAAGAACCTTCCTACTATGACTGGATGATGAAAGGTGACTTTCCATTAGACACCAAGCGTAAATTTACCCAAGTGAAGCTCAGAAGTTTTAATCTGGGATAAAAACATGGGGTTGATCACATGTTTCATTTTTTCATTAGAAAAAATTGAAGCTCACAATCAACCCCTTTTTCATTTTTTTTCTTTCCCTAAGCTGATTTTATAATCATCTGGAGTACCCTTCATATTGATATTTACAAATCTCACCCTTTTGTCTTGATCTCTGTAAACGATATCATCTTCTTGATCTGGATCTATTTCTGTTTTATTTTTACCTCCAAACAATGCCCTAAATCCAACTTGAGTGACCATGGCTAATGGAACACGGATGAAATAATCCATATTAAGATCTAAACTTTGTCTACCAGAAAGCTCAATAAAACCCAGACTTGAATTGATATTCATGCTAGGAATATGAAGCACTCCTTGTTTCAGTTCGAAAGTATTGCTCAAAGTATCAAATCTAACATTTTTCAAGTTCCTATCACCGAAGTAAGAAGCCATAGCGTCCAAAGGTGCAAAATTGACCAAACTACCTTGATAGACTGTCAAATCCATGGAGGCTTCAGACTTATCGATAATGGGAGTCAAATCTGGATAAACTAAGAACTTACTCTTGATCTTACCACTTACTAGTCCATGCAAATTCTCATTGATCAAATAATCCTGTCCAAAATTCTCAAACTTAAAGAGAAGTTTATCCAAATCGAGTTTATCTGCTACCAGATCACTATGAAAATAAATTTCCTCAGGATTAGATCCATTGAAATACCCCTTGGCCGCTAAAAATCCACTAGCAACATTCATTGACAAAGTGTCCAAATACAGATAATGGTTGCTTGTGGTTCTGGCATTAGCTTTTACATTTTCAAGCCAAAACTTATGATAATTCAGTTTTCCAATATTTGCTGAGAATTCCATTTCTGAAAAAGGGAGCTGGAAAATATTGAATGAATCTTGATGATTGGTCTCACTCTCAAATCCCTCAAAACCCATCAAAGCATCAAGGTCCAAAACTTGACTGTTGAGCCTAAAGTAGTTTCTCTTAACTTTGGATTTTGGAATACTATCAATACCTGCTATGAAATAGCCCATATCGATTTTGAAATCCGAAACTCCCATTTTACCTCCCAACTTTTCTACTGTCAGGTAGCTGTCTTCAAAATGAACCCTTCCATCAAAGTTTTCAAGTTTCAGAGGATGGATATTTAGTTTACCTGATAATTGATTGAGATAAAAATCAGCCGATTTAAATTCCTTAAGATAATGTAGATCTACTCTGCCATTGAGCTTAAGATCAGTAATCACTTCATCTGCATAGTCCTCGGGGAGATAATTAACCCCATCATAAGTCAATAAATCATTGAGTTGTAATTTTTTAGACGCCAAATCAAAATCAAAACTTGAATCTCCATTTTTTTCCTCCTCAAACCACTTTTTATAATTGGAAAACTTTCCAGTAATCACGAAATCTGTATCATCAATTTCGCCTTTGAAATCTTTCACTTGAAGTTCATTATCCTTGATTAGGATATCGGCATGAAAATCATGAAACTTGTGTGGGAAGTTTTTCAACTTTGCATGGAAGTCCTCAATAAAAAACTCACCAAGAGGAACATGCTCAAAATTCATCAAATCCCTACCAGTAGACTCAAATGCCATTTTGACCTCAAAATCCTTGATTTCCTCTTCAAATCCCTTTCCCGAAGAATCTGGTTTGATCAGCTGATTCAGTTTAATCTGATTTGATTTGGAATTGAATTTCACTTTAACTGGTGACTTGGTCTGGTGCAACATCGCTGAGAAATCATTCAACTCTCCAGAAAATGCAAAATCCGAATCTCCAATTTTAAAACTAAGTGAATCTAAAACTACTTTTCCCTTTCTCATATAGGCGTAAGCGTTGGCTTGCTTCACCGGCAAATGGTAGTCTGGAATAGTCAGTGATAGATTTTTGACTTGAAGCTTACTCTGCAAGCTTCCTTCTACACTTGAGATAGTAGTAGGCGGAAAATCAATATCTACCAGTTCATCAAAATCCATGTCCAAAAGAACCTGCCCTTGAATACCTCTCAGACCCTCAATTTCGAAAAAAGCTCCTAAAAACTCTAAATCCAAATCAGCATTTAGATTGATTTTGACATAAGGATCCTCAAAATTTCTGATGACCATTCTTCCTTGAAATATCCCCTCATCAGGTCTTGCATGAAAATGTTGCAATTGTATCTCGCTAGTTTTCAGATTACGATCTGATCCATTTGTATAAAATCCCGTAAATCTCAATTCATCTACTTTTTTTTGAATACTAGTATTCAAGAAATAAGCATTATCAGCACCAAATTCAATAGAAACAGCGGGGTTTAAACCTGGCCCTGTTTTTCCTCTTACTGATCCAGTAAAGAATACCTCTCCTTCGTTTTTGTACCGAGACAGCAACGCAGCTGTTTCATTAGGTAAAAATGCAGCAAAGATATTAAAATCAGGTTTTTCCCCATCCAGTTTCAAATCCAGATCCATACCATCATCAAGCAGTATTATCTCTCCATTTAAAGCTAAAAGTGCACCTTCTAATTTTAACTTTGATGGAGATATTTTCAACAATTTTCCGTCAGAAAAATAATCCAATTTCAAATCTAAGCTCATATGCTTATCTGCAAAAAAGGTGTTTTCACCATTTTCATCAAGATCAAAAATTAGGTCTGTAACCACGCCTAATGAGGTCTGATTATCAGAGAGCCTTACATTAGATTTCAGTCTATCAATATGAAATACCAAATCTTGATTGGTGGATAAATTTGAATAAGTCAATTCAAATTTATTGAGTTCAAAGCCATCGAGATCAAAAGCAAAAGCATCAGAATCCTCCTCATCTTCCTCCTCATTCCCTAACCCTTTTGCAAGTAGCAAGTTGATGTCCCCATTTTCATATTGAATCAAATCCAAATGACCATCTTCTATTTTTAGCTTCTTTACTTCATATTTCCCTCTCAAGACATCCCAGACATTGAACCCCAAATACAAATCTTTGGCTTCATATATAGGCTTGGTATTCATCTCTTTGTTTTCAAAAAATTGAATATTCTGCAAGTCTATGGAGATGTAAGGAAATGAAGCAAAAGGAGAAATGTAAGAATCTGCTATAACTAATTCTCCTATGAATTCTTCATTGATTTTTGATAGCACATTCTGAGTAATTTCTCTCTGCTTGCTGTAGATCACTCCTAAGGCAATTACAAATAATAAAATCGGGACAAGTAAAAATAAGGATAAGTAAATTATTTTTTTTCTATTCATCGAAACTATACTTTTCATACTACAAGGTCAGGAACGATGTAAATGGTTTCTTAAGTTTAAATTTTTAAGAAAATTTATCAACGATTTAGATCTTCAACCCTCCACATTTTCTATTTTGTGACTTTTATCAATCACCAAAAGACATACCCATAGCTTTGGCTGCTCTCACCAAGAAGCCTCCTTTATCCACAAAATTATAATCCTTTACAGCTTCTTCTAAACTTACAGAACAATAATCATTGTTTTTGAAGGATACCATTTGTCCAAAAGCTCCTTCTTTTACCAAATCAAAAGCTTTCACTCCAAACATCGTTGCTAGTACGCGATCATAACTGACAGGAGTACCTCCACGCTGGATATGGCCTAATACAGTTTCCCTAATCTCTGGCTTGCATCCAGCTGCTTTCAACTCTTGAGACAATTGAAAAGCAACACCTCCGAGTCTAAGGTGCTCCGAGACAGTTTCTCTAGCAGTGCCAAAAACTTGACCATCTTGAGCCTTGGCACCTTCTGCTATGACAATATTGACAAAGCCTCTTCCCTGCTCATACCTACTATCGATTTTCTTTTTCACTTTCTGAATGTCATAGGGAATTTCAGGGATAAGGCAAATTTCAGCTCCACCAGCTATGGCTGTATGTAAAGCGATCCATCCTGCATCTCTGCCCATGACTTCCATGATCATCACCCGATGATGACTTTCTGCCGTAGTGACGAGTTTGTCGAAGCTATCAGTAGCTATCTGCACTGCTGTCTGAAATCCAAAAGTAGTATCCGTAGCTGAAAGGTCATTATCGATGGTTTTTGGAACTCCTATAATAGGTACACCAAGTTTAAACAATGCATTAGAGATTTTCTGCGAACCATCTCCACCGATATTTATTACAGCATCAAAGCCTAATTCTTTAATCTTCGCCGCCAAGCTCTCAGTTCTATCTTCAAAAATAATATTGCCATTCTCATCCTGTACAGGAAATTGTAAAGGATTTCCTTTATTCGTCGTTTTCAATATTGTACCACCTTTGACATGAATGCCACCAACAATTGATTTCTTAAGCTTTATGATCTGTGGAGGATCACTCATGACGCCATTGAATGCCTCAATACTTCCATATACTTCCCATTCTTTGGATTTCTTTGCTGCTTTAAAAATGCCTCTGATGACAGCGTTCAGCCCAGGGCAATCACCACCTCCGGTACATACAAGTAATTTTTTCATCTTAATAAAATATATTTTAGCCGATTATAGTATTTCTGTGTAGATATAAAGATAGCTTGGATATATTTGTTTTCCACTGATGACAAAAAAATTAATGAAAATATTACACTTTGTAAGTCTGCTAATCGGGATTGGGATGACCAATGCTGCCTTTGCTCAGAAAATTGAAGGCTTTTCTCAGAGATCTACTGAAGATCAACTTAGCATAGAGAAAGAATTTTTAGAATTGGTTGATTTCAAGAGGTTCAAAACTCATCTAACGGCCATCACATCAGACCCTCATCCTGCTGGCTCTGCTGCCAATGAAAAAGTTAAAGATTATTTGGTAGAAAGCATGAAAGGATCGGGCTGGGATGTAAAAATACACCCTTACGATGTATACTTATCACAGAATCCAGGGGAATCCATTGTAGAGATCGTATTGCCTAAAAGAATACCACTCAATCAGCAGGAAGATGTATTGACAGAAGATCCATTTTCTTCTCACCCCAACCTAGGTAAAGGCTGGAACGCATTCTCTGGAAGCGGAGATGTGACGGCAGAGGTGGTGTATGCCAACTATGGCACTAAGGCTGATTTTGAAAAACTTAAAGCTTTAGGTATTGATGTGAAAGGAAAAATCGTGTTGGCGAGGTACGGTGGTAATTTCAGAGGATTCAAAGCAAAATTTGCAGAAGAAGCTGGAGCAGCAGGGCTTTTGATATATACAGACCCAGGGGATTCAGGATATATGAGGGGCCTTACCTACCCTTCGGGCATTTATTACAATGAAACTTCCATACAAAGAGGTTCTTTGCTTACTGTCGATTGGACTGGAGATGCTTTGACCCCTTTTGAGCCAGCATTACCGCTAGACGCTAAGCAAAAGATCAAAAGGCTAGACCCAAAAGATGTTGGGCTTCATACTATTCCGGTCACTGCCATCCCATATGGATCTGCAAGACTGATTTTAGAAAAAATGAAAGGATCACCCGTGCCAGCAGGTTGGCAAGGGGGACTTCCATTCACTTACAGACTAGAAGGTGATCAAAACCTACAAGTCAGGCTAAAAGTAGAGCAAAAACGTGAATTCGTAAGAGCTAATAATGTGATAGGAACACTCAAAGGATCAGAATTACCAGATGAATGGATCATCTTAGGATGTCACTACGATGCATGGTCTTTCGGATCTACAGATCCAAATAGTGGTACAGCTATGCTTTTGGCTTTGAGTGAATCACTCGGAAAAATGGCAAAAGAAGGCAATATTCCTAAGAGATCCATCTTGATAGCCCATTGGGATGCAGAGGAACATGGTGTCATTGGTTCGACAGAATGGGTGGAACAGTTTCGTGATGAATTGCAAACCAAAGCTGTGGCCTATATCAACTTGGATGCAGCTGTATCAGGAAGGAATTTTGGCATGTCTTCTTCTCCTACATTAAAAAATCTAATCGTAGAAGCTTCAAAAGCGGTGAATTTTCCCGATTCTTCTAAAACTGTGTATGAAGTATGGACCAAAGACAAAGAAGAACCTTCTATAGGAAACCTAGGAGGTGGATCTGATCACATTGCTTTCTATATGCATGCAGGAATTCCTTCCCTTAGCGGAGGAGCAAGCGGACCGACACTTTATCATACCAACTATGATAACCTTTATTTCTATGAAAAATTTGCTGACCCAAGTTTCAAAATGGGTGGAATGATGGAGCAAGTAGTTGGTATTATGACATTGAGATTGGCAAATGCCCCTATTATTCCTTACCAAATCAGCAGATATTCAAGGGATCTAAAAATTCATTTCACCAATGCCAATGAACAAATCAGAAAGTTTGACAGCAACTTCTCAGGTTTTCAAAGAGTTCAGCAATCTTTGGAAGCTTTAGAAGAAACACAATTAGAGCTGGAAAAAATCATGTCCGACTTTCTAACTGAAAATAATGTAGATAACAAAAAGGCCTTGAAAGATGTCAACAAGATCCTTTTAAGTTTGGAGAAATCATTCTTAGATCCAAAGGGAATGTATTTTGGATCATGGTACAGATCGATTTATGCATCCAATGATCCTTTTAGTGGCTATGCTTCATGGATTCTCCCAGGACTTCAATATGAAATAGAGTTAAAATCTTCTGAACGTTTGGACGAATGGGATATCCGATATGCTACAGCCATAGAAGACCTTCGAAACAAATTAAAAAATTTAATAAAATTGATTCATGTGGTGGGTTGAAGGATTGAAGGATTGAAGGGTTGAAGGGTTGAAGGGTTGAAGGATTGAAGGATTGAAGGATTGAAGGGTTGAAGGGTTGAAGGGATGGAGGGATGGAGGGGTGAAGGATTGAAGGGGTGGAGGGTTGAAGGATTGATGGGTTGAAGGGTTGGAGGGTTGAAGGGGTGAAGGGGAAATATTGAAGTGTCATATGACAGCAATTAATCTATTATTTTGACTATTAGGGAAATGATTTTATGAATAGATGCAATAAGAGACGATGGGATTTAGGAACTATCTTCTTTTTGAAAATAGGTTAGTTGGTAAGTGATGTATGTGATTAGAAACAATAAGCTAAGTAAGCTAAATCGAAAATTTCTAGGGGTATTTGTGAAGTTCTTTAATTTCAGATTTCAAAAAAAAAATTATCAGCAATTAAATTTTTTGATCATTATTTTTCACTATAGTTCTGAAGGTTAAGTTAATCCGTGGACTATACACAGTTTTGGTTGGAGGTAGTCGGTGTAGCCAATGGCTTTGAGTAGTACCTTTCATCACGAGTAGACTGCCATGCTCCAATATCATGGATACTACTTCTTTGGAATCTTTGTGTTTGAATGCAAATTTTCTTTCAGCTCCAAAACTCACAGAACCAATGGTCCCATTTTTTTTCAAATCTTTCTCTCCATCGCTATGCCAAGCCATGCCTTCTTCTCCACTGTGGTACAGATTTAGTAGGCAAGAGTTATAAGTTTCTCCTGATACTTCTTCAATCTTTTTTTTCAGCCGCAACAAAGAATCAGTCCATAAAAGCGCTTTTTTGGTGACTTTGGAATAAGTGTATTCAAAAGGCTCATCGCCATACCAAGCCACCTTTCTTTTGGTAATGATTCGCTTGCCATAGATCAAAGCTTCATCATTCTTCCAATCGATATTGTGCCACAATTCATCAAAATAATCTTTGGCTTCTTCAAAGGTGAAAATTTTCCCATAGTAAAAAACTTCCCCATCTTTAGGCAAACAGTTTTTAGAAATATCTCTTTGATTTCCAAACAAATCCATCTTACAAATTGATTATAAAGGTAAAGAAGCTCATTATCCTTTACTTGATTATTGAAACCTAATAGTATACAAAGCAAATATAGGTGCAAATTGTTAAAATGAAGATTGGATTAAAATTGTAGTAATTGAACTTTTATGCCTTCACAATCATTTTATATATGCGATTTCCCTTCTGTTTCAATTAATTTAAATGGTCCAAAAAAGGACAAATTATCCATGCTATAAATTCCAATGAGAGGTTTCTCTAGCCGATTCATTGACTCAAACCATGACAAAAAATACCATATCATATGCTATCCTTGAGCTAGCACTTGTGCCTCAAGGCGACTCCATAAAAAAGACTTTAAATAACTCCCTCATACTTGCCAAACAAGCTGAGCACTTGGGGTATTCGAGATTTTGGTTTGCGGAACACCATAATTCAGAGAATATTGGAAGCAGCGCAACTTCTTTGCTCATAGGCTATGTTGCTGAAAACACAAGTAAAATCAAGGTAGGATCAGGTGGTATAATGCTTCCCAATCATTCTCCACTAATCATTGCAGAGCAGTTTGGCACGCTTGCACATTTGTATCCTAGCCGAATTGACTTAGGAATAGGAAGAGCACCAGGTACCGATACAGAAACTGCACAAGCCATCAGGTCGGACTTCATGAAAGCTGCTTATGCATTCCCAGAAGAGCTAGAAAAAATTCAAAGATATTTTTCAGCAGACAACAAGACATCCAAAGTAAGAGCTACCATAGCCGAAGGAACGGATGTCCCAATTTTCATCTTGGGTTCTAGTACAGATAGTGCCCATTTAGCTGCTAAGAAAGGATTACCCTACGCTTTTGCAAGTCATTTTGCTACTTCACACCTGCTCAATGCGCTCAATATTTATCGTAATGAATTTCAACCATCCACATTACTTTCGAATCCTTATACGATGGCAGGCGTGAATATCATCATTGCTGATACAGATGAAGAAGCGGAAAGACAGTTTACCACGCTGATTCGTATGTTTTTGGGTGTGTTGTCTGGCAATCGCCAGGGGCTTCAGCCTCCAGGCGAGATGACTGATGAATTAAGGAGCTTACTATCTCATCCTTCCGTGGCTCAAATGCTCAAGTATGCATTTGTCGGAAGTAAAGAGACAGTAAAGAAACAGGTGAAAAATTTCCTGAAGGAAACAAAAGTTGATGAGCTAATTGCCGTCATGAACACGTATCACTTGGAGGACAGGTTAAAATCAGCTGAATATTTTGCTGAGATCATGGGTGAAATCAACCGATAAAAATAAATAGACCTGCAAATTGCAGGTCTATTTAAGTATCAAATTTTAGTTCAGAGTGTCACGTTCCATCTCCATTTCTTCCAACTCCTCGATGGTCTCATTGGTGTAAGTGGTGTCTTCGTACACTTCTGGTTCTTCTGGTTCGAGAAGGGTATCTTCTGTGGTTTTGTTACCACATGATGCTAATGTAGCCATCCCGGCCAAAAGCATCCATGCAAATAATTGTTTCATAGTTTGTTGGTTTTAGTCCTTATGGATATATCATATGAAACAAAAGCCATGCTAGAAATACTAAACATCTTAAATTTTACTAATTTAAATAGTATTTAATCCCAAATTAATCTTATTCATAGAATCAAATTCACTTTCGAAAGTAATTTGAAGTACGACCAAGGGTTAACAACTCCCAGATAGATGCTACGGTCCAACCAGGTGCAAAAATATCGTTGTAGAAACCCTTTCCATTTTTGCCATAGTCCCATGCAGTATGCTGTACGACTTCCGGATAGTATCCTGGCTTAGCTATGCCCATCAAGTTGTCTTGATGCGGGAGCAACTGTTCCCTCATAGATGTTCGAATTACTTGAGCAAATGCTGCAAAATCCTTTTCATTGGTCTCTTCTGCCAACCAATCTAAAACTTCATCAAATTCAAAGATAAATACATCTATGTGGTTGTTTTCTACAGATACATTACCCCATCCCCTACTCTTGAGCCCAATGTCTCCTAGCATCTGTCCTTGAGCAAAAGGTACGTCCCAGGTGTAGTACCATGACAGTGTAAAGTATGCAGCTTTCTTTGCAAGTTTCACATAATGATCTCTTTCTTTTCCTTTGGTAATTTGCGCCATATAATACATCGCTGTGGCTGCGTACAAGGATGCTTCTTTGTCTTCACAATCTGCATCCAAGGTAGAGGAAAAATAATCCGAAGGGCCTATAATAGCCTCCTCCTGATATTGCACCACTTTTCTGGCTATATCCAAATATTTTTTATCCTTGAAGTACTGATAAGCCATTGCCAATGGCAGTACTATAGATGGAGTACTTCCGCCTGTCTCATCTATCACTTGAAGCTTGGTATCGAACTTTCTCGGAAAACTCCCATCGGGCATTTGTAACTTCATCAAAGCATCGAATAGAGTCCTTACTTTGCTCTCTAGAATGGGATGTGCTCTTTTCATCCTACGCTCATATTGAAGATAAAAGAGCATTGCATAGAGTCCTTCAGATTGTCTTCGGATAGAGTAGACATTTGTTTCAGTTCTTTTATCAAAATCGACAACTTCTCTTATCAGTCCATCTTTATTGAAACCATTGGCCTCATAGCTTGCAAAGATCGCATGTGCCATGTCCAGCAACTCTTGGTCATGATTAGCTTCTGCAAACTCAAGAGCATTGAATGCATTGAGCAGAACTCTTCCGATAAAGCCTATCTCTAATATTCCCGTGGACTCGCAGGAAGCTGTTTCTATATGTACTCCAGAGAAACCTTTTAGCGTTTCGAAATCAACATAAGAGGATTTGAAATATTTCACCAATTCTTTCTTGATTTCTAGATCAGTAAATTTTTGATCTCTCAGTGGAACAGGGGTCAATATATCATAACTGTGATGCCAAATCGAAGCAACAAAATCAGAGTAGTCTTTGCTTTCATGCTTTTGGATTCGATAATTCAAGGTTCGTTTTTGACCTTTTCCAAGCTTGGAAAATGCTGTAACAGGCTCTACAAGTGTCAGCTTCCTGATATATGTGTAAGGATGCTCTGCATGTGGGTAGGCAAACTCGAGATAAGTATAGTCTCCATTTTTTCCAAATCCTAAAGCTCCCAAATCAGAATCCCCAGAAAGAATCACCTCGCCAGAGTCATGAGTAGTCAAAGCTGTCGTAAGTATATCATCCATACGTATCAAGCTGTAGCCATATTGTCTACTTGGGTCAAAGACACTGACCAAAGGCGTACTCAGTCTATCCTCTCTTATCAGCCAATTTGTAGATTCCCTCACAGAAGGTGCATTATCTGGAGATCTCAAGTTTTTACGATACCAGTATCCTGGGAGAAGTATCATTCCTGGATCATATGCTATATCTTCAAATTGGATTTTTGAAGAAAAATTAAAATAGACATTTTCTTTAGCAACAATATCAATCTTTATATCAGCATAATCTGCTTCATTACTGACTTGCACTTTTATATCCAAAGGAACATCATCATTTGCGGGGTAACTTCCTGTATTATCTAACTTTATGGTGATACTTGATGAGGGGTTTCCTGGCTTTAGCAATTTCAACTCATAGGTTGCTTCATTGTATTGAAATGCATGAAGCTTAATACCCAAAGTACAAAACACCAGTAGTATAAGAATTGGTAATTTCATTTTCATAATTTAATCAATTGAATTTTGGTGCTGGTTTACTGCTCAAACTAGGCACTCCTCGTTCTATGGTTGGCCAACCGTCTTTCCAAATCAACTTATCAAGCATCAAAGGTCTGCGGCTTGCGCCATTTTGTAGTAATGGATTACCTTTTGGAATGGCATGATACAAAATCCAATCATCTCCGGCATCGTCAGTCATAATATGACCATTGTGTCCTGGGCCTGCAAAGCCATAGTTCTCGGAATTACCACTCAAAATTACTTCTCCAAAATTCCCCAACTTGATATCATTTCCAGCCTTGTCTAAATAAGGTCCCAATATATTATCAGAAACAGCTACTCTTACCCGGTACGAACTATTGGCACCATCACAACATGATCCTTCTGACCCAAAGTAATAGTACTTCCCATCTTTTTTGTGTACATAACTAGCCTCCAAGTGATTGTACCCTATGTGGACTTTTTCACCCTTGACACTTTTTCCATCATCAGCTAGTTCTACTGCATATATTCCATGAAAACTACCCCAAAAAAGGTATTTTTTCTCATCATCTTCCATATAAAATGCATCAATAGAATTGGCTACACCAATCTCTTGAGAAAGGAAAAATTTACCTTGGTCAATAAATGGGCCTTCTGGCTTATTGGCTATAGCTAAGCCTATTCCGGGGTTAGGATCTCCCCAAGTAGAATACGAATAGTACATAAAGAATTGATTTCCTACTTTTACTACATCAGGTGCCCAAAGGCCGCCTTGATCCTTCCAAGTTGGCTTAGAAGGAAAAGCTGTGCCTGCCAATTCCCAATTTACAAGATCTTTAGATTTCACAATTGGAACCAATTTATGACCACCTTCATTTCCCCAATTGTCCTCAGTACCATAGGCATAAAAAATCCCCTCATGCTCTAGAACGGATGGATCTGCTAATACTGGCCTAAATACAGGATTTACATAAGTAGCTAGGACTTCTCCGGGTTCATTTCCTCCCTGATTGGGATTATCATTTTCGGGATCTCCACAACCTCCTGCGGTCAAGAAGAGCATTGAAACTAGCCCTAAACTCAATCTTAAATAATTCATATTGAAACATTTATAAGTTTAAAAGGAACAGGGAAATTCCCTGCTCCCAATTAGATCTAATAGGTTGAAACTTTTTCACTTCATTAATTATCGGCTCATATCGATCAGAATCCGCATAACTTAGACACTATCGGCGATTCTAAATAAATACCTGAAATCAATTGCTACTAGGGTAATTTAAAATATACATCAAACAAAGAATGCCTATTTACTCATCACCAACCTGGATTTTGGACAAGGTTCTTGTTGATATCTAGATCTCTTTGAGGAATCGGCAGAAACTCATGTCTTCCAACCACAAAGTTATTGAACCCTGGATCTCTAGGAGCTAAATCTCTTCCAAGATCACCCCATCTAGCGAGATCAGACCAGCGATGTCCCTCACCTGATAGCTCAAGTAATCTTTCATGCTTCAACTGCTCCAAAAATGCCGCTTGACTTAGACCTGGTCTTGCTGTAGACAATGTAGGCAGACCAACTCTAGCCCTCACCCGATCTACATGTGGATAGGCTTGGCTTGTTCTTCCTGTTGCATTAAGCACCTCAGCGTACATCAAAAGTACATCTGCATACCTGATCACACGGTAATTGTTAGGAGACCTATAGCCTTCCTCATTTTTCCAATGATCATTGAGGAATTTTCTAAAGAAAGCTCTTGAATTACCAGCTCCATATCGCTGAGTGAATGATTGTCCATAAACCATGCTGAAATCTGGCCCTCGCTCATCCGTAAAAGCATACAAATAGGAAGCGGCAAGTCTTGGGTCTCTATTGCCAGAGGTCGTTTGCTCTTTCAAAAATTCAGCTATTGCCCAAGTCCTAGCCTCAGCATCAGCCCAGCCTATACCCGGAGGTGCTAGAAACTGAGGAATTGAAGTGCCATAATTATGGTTTGGAGTACTTACATCGTTATCTGTCACCTCTGTAGCATTGACAGTGAACTGCCACTCAAATACAGATTCTTGGTTGTTTTCTGAAGTGATCAAAAAATTATCTCTGTAATTTGGCATAAGGTTGTAAATAGATGCGCCTTCACCTGTCACGAGCCAATTGAGTGGGGTTTCAGCTTGTGCATATTTACCCTGCTGCATGAACACTTTGGCAAGTAAAGCCTGTGCTGCTCCTTTTGTAACTCTACCCAAATCTCTACTATTAGGGTATACAGCTGGAAGACCATCAACTGCTCTACCCAGATCCAACTCAACTTGTGCCCATACCTGAGCTTGTGGAGTGGTAGGTGGTAGGTCTGTAGGTTTGGAAGCTTCTAGCATCATAGGAACATTTCCCCAAAGCAAAGCCAAGTTATAGTAGAAATAAGCTCTAAGAAAATAAGCCTCTCCCAAAAGTCTATTTTTCAATGCACTATCCATCTCTATTGATGGGACATTATCCAAGACTTGATTGGCTCGAAAAATCCCTACATAACAATCTACCCATACATCGATCACAGGTCCAAAATTATAATCAGGCTGGATAAATCCCCCCATAGCATTGGCCAAGTCTGACCAAGGACTACCCGAAAATCCTTCATCTGATCTTGTTATGTGAAGAATTGGCATCCATCTAGACATCCCTGGTCTAGCAAAGGTTGAATAAATAGCATTGACTCCTTGCTCTGCATCTGTGGCGTTTTGCCAGAATACCTCCATTGTTGGCTGGTTTGGATTAGTAATATCCAACTCTGGGCTACAGCTCAACACTAAGGCTGACGCTGCCATCAATATATATTTTGAAATCTTTTTCATGATTTAAAATGCTTTTGGAAAATTAAAATTCGAACTGTAAACCAAGAGAATAAATCTTGCTAGCTGGCCAGTTGCCATTGTCAAACCCTCTTTCTAGTATTCCATTGCCTGTGACATCTGGATCAAGTCCTGAGTATTTGGTAAAAGTGAGCAAGTTTTGGCCACTTATAAATAAGCGTGCATTGCTTACATTCCATCTTTGTAGTCTGGCCATGTTTAAGTTGTAGCCTATTTCCACATTTCTCAATCGGACGTATGATCCATCCTCTAGCCATCTGTCACTTTCTAATCTTGCATTGTCTATAAGTCCAGGATCTCCTACAGAAACACCTATTCTAGGATCATTGGTATTGGTATTGGTCGGAGTCCATGGGCTTATATCTGCTCTGAAATTCGTGTTTTGATAGCTATCTATCTCGCGTCTTACACCATTCATTATCCTGTGCCCAAACACTCCAATCCACTGCATATTGAAAGTGAAGTTTTTGTAAGTAGCATTGAACTGAGCACCAGTCTGTAAGGTCGGCCAAGGAGAACCCACAAAGGTTCTATCTTCTTGGTTGATCTCTCCATCCCCATTAATATCTACAAACCTAATATCACCTGGTCTTGCAAATGGCTGAATAACTCTTCCGTCTGAATTGGTGTGATTGTTAATTTCTTCATCACTTTGGAAAATCCCATCTGTCTTGAGCACGTACCACTCACCCATTGGTCTTCCAATTTGCGAACGTGTGATCCCCGTTTGAATATAATCTATTCCTTCTCCAAGGTTGCCCACATCCATTACTCTATTCCTGATAGTAGTCACATTGGCTGACACATCCCACTTGAGGGCACGTTTCATGTTTCTATATGTTGCAGCCATCTCTATCCCTCTGTTTCTGATAGAGGCTGCATTGACCGCTGGTTCACCGCCAAGATTACCTAAGTACCAAGCTATCGGTAAGTTCACCAAAACATCTTTGGACAATGAGTTGTAATATTCTGCGGATAGGGTCAATTGATCATCAAATAGCCCTAAGTCAAAACCTAAGTTGTGACTAATTCTTCTTTCCCATCCTAGATTAGGATTAGCAAGTCTAGCTTGTGTCGCACCTACATAAGCTTGCTCATCTGGTCCAAATATGGCTCTAGGATTAGAGTTCAAAAAACCGATGTAATCCCAAGAACCTACTGTGACTATACCTAGCTCACCATATGAGGCACGAAGCTTCAAATCAGAAACAACAAGAGAACTGAAAAACGACTCTTCAGAAATTCTCCATCCACCAGCGATAGAAGGGAAAAATCTTGATCTGTTATCACTTCCAAATCTCGAATCTGCATCATATCTACCCGTCAATGTAATCAAGTAGCGGTCATCATAAGTATAGTTTGCCCTTCCCAGAAAGCCAGCAATGGTATATTGAACTGGTATAAAACCGTCTGCAATCGGGTCGCCCGTGGCCGAGCTTACAGTATTCAAGTACCTCCCATCAAATGACTGAAGGTCTGTTCGCCCAGCAGAGAGTACATCTCTTTTGGTGATTTGTTGCGAATGTCCTACTACTCCAGAGAAGCTATGTTTGTTGATTACTTTATTGTAATTCACGGTATGTTCCAACAGAAAACTTGAGAAAAGTGACCTTTCTTCGATGATATTGGTTGGAGCTGCTGGCTGATTAAAGTGCCACTCACCTGCTCTACGCATGCGCTTGTTGTGGTCAAAGCTCAATTCTGCACCAGCATTGAACCTGTAAACAAGACCATCCATGATATCTACATCCAAGTAAGCATTACCAACTACTTTGGCAAAATTACTTCTAAAGCTATTGATGGCATTTACCGCCACTGGATTCCAAGCATAGGTAACAGCATCCGTGGTTCCTTTACCCCAACCATCTGGATTGGCTGCACTGATAAATCTATTGTCTCTCACCGGTATCACGGGTAGGTTGAGTGGCATGTCATAGAATGGATTTCCTGTTCCTGGCGAGTTGGTTATAGAGTTTGTGAAAATTAAATTTTCTCCAAAAGTTACTCTGCCTTTGGTATTTTTGGTATTGATTCTCAAAGCAGCTCTTTGAAAATCATGGCCAATGAGTACTCCCTTATTTTCAAAAAAAGATCCCGAAATGAGGTAACTTGAATTCTTAGATCCTCCTGATAATGTCACATTATAATCTTGAGCATTTCCAAGCCTCGTGACTTCATCGTACCAGTTGGTATTGACACTTGGATCGAATGCCGTGCTTACACTTGCAGGAGCGGTGAGGCCAGAATTGGCAAATTGAGTTCTCTGCATTTCTGCAAACTGTACATTGTTCATCATCTGATAGCCTTGAGGCAGTTGTTGAATACCATATTTGGCAGTCACACTTACACGAGGAGTTCCTTCGGCACCTTGCTTAGTAGTGATGATGATCACACCATTAGCAGCTCTTGAACCATATATAGCAGCCGCAGAAGCATCTTTTAAAATTTGTATGGTTTCTATATCGTTGGTATTGATTGTAGGATTGGCATCTGCGATCATACCATCTATCACATAAAGTGGGCTTGAATTGATAAAACTTGCCACACCTCTGATTTCTACTTGAGCATTCTGCCCTGGTCCTCCACCATTTCTTACCGATACTCCAGGAGCTAGCCCTTGCAATGATTCTCCTAATGAAGCAGCAGTAACTTTGTTTTGCTTATCTCTTCCTACCACAGCGGTAGCTCCTGTGAGATCTTTCTTCTTCACTGTCTGATAGCCTATCACCACGACTTCATCTAAATCACTCAGGTTTTCTTCGAGTTCTATCGTTAGGTTAGTTCTACCCGCAACCGGTATCTCCTGCTGAATAAATCCGATAAACGAGACCAATAATACACTCTGAGCACTAGAGACTTGTATTTGAAAATTCCCATCGATATCAGACACGGTACCATTAGAGGTTCCTTTTTCGATGACTGTAGCGCCGGGAAACACTTCCCCTGTGGACTTATCTACTACAGTTCCTCGCACAGTTTGGACATTTTGTGCCAAAGCAGGCAGGTAATTACAGCTGAGGAAAAATAGCAGCCATAAAGCTGATTTTTGTAGCTTTCTTTTCATGGACATTTTGGGTTAATAATTATTTAAATTTTGAGTTGCACCTTTCATTTATGGACAAGTAAACACTCAGTCCTTTCGGCAACATGAATGTAGATCGATTTTACAGCATCCACTGAAACGATTCCTTCAACTAATAAAAATATTCCTGCTAGCGACTCAAATTGAATACTGCGTTTTAGTAAGTGACTGATTTATTTCATTACTTGGTGTCGGCAATTGATTTACTTGCATGGAGTCAATGAGCTTTTAGTATCAAATACCCAAATACCCCAAAATCCACCTATGCAAACCAGGGCAAAAATCTTTCTATTCTGTGTCCTTTTGTTAAGCAACATTTATCTTGCTTTTAGTCAAAAACCTTACTTCAGACACCTTGGTGTAGAAGATGGATTGAGTCATAACACCGTGTTTACTATCTATCAAGATCACAAAGGATTCATGTGGTTCGGCACCAAAGATGGGCTCAACAGGTACGATGGCCACACATTTAAAGTGTATAAAAATATCCAAGGTGATAGCAATTCATTGAGAAATAACCACATCCTATCCTTTCATGAGGATGGTGAAAATATGCTTTGGATAGGCACCAATGCAGGCATTTCCATATACGATCCTATTTTGGAAAAATTCAATCCATTTGATACTATGGATCAAAATGGAGAGCAAGTATGGGGGCAAATTTTGAAGATCAAAGAAGATCCGCTTGGCAATATTTGGATAGCCTCAAGTACAGCTGGGGTATATAGATATCAACCAAATGAACGTAAACTTATTCGATTCAGCCATGACCCAAACCGACCATCAAGCCTTGGGTCTGGTTCTGTATCATCTTTGACTATAGATGACAAAGGTATCGTCTGGGTGGGTATATTGGGAGGTGGTGTGGAAAGGTTTATACCTGCAAATGAATCTTTTTTGAAACATGAGAAATCTGCTCAAATCCTAAAAAAAGATTTGATACTAGAAATCTTTGATCTCGGTGGAAATGACCTCCTAGTAGGAACAAAAAATAATGGCTTGAAATTACTAAACAAAGAAACAGGTGGTATCAAAGCCATTCTTCAAGAGGATCATGCAGGTAATAAACTCTTCATACGAAACATCGCCAAGAGTGATGGTCAAGAAATATGGATCAGTACAGAGCAAGGGATTTATGTTTATGATTTTAGTCAAAACACATACAAGCATTTCTCCCAAAATCCTAACGATCCTTACACGCTTTCTGATAATGCTACTTATTCTATTTATAAAGATAGAGAGGGTGGATTTTGGATAGGAACCTATTTTAGTGGACTCAATTACTTACCAAACATCCCTACCAACTTTGAGAAATTCTATCCTGTAATCAATCAAAACTCTATACAAGGAAAAAGGGTCAGAGAAATGGTGGAAGATCTAGACGGAAATATTTGGATAGGCACAGAGGATGCAGGCTTAAGCAAATTCAATCCCATCGATAAATCATTCATCAATTTCTTACCCAATAAGTCAAAGAATTCTCTGAGCTATCACAATGTCCATGGCCTACTCATAGATCAGAATAATTTATGGATTTCTAGCCATAGCCAAGGCTTGAAACTAGACAAGTTAGATATTAGATCAGGTAGATTTGATAGACTAGATCAATCTGCTCTGCAAAACCCACTCTTTGATACTGATATCTTTGCAATCTGCAAAGATTCAAATAACAACAAATGGTATGGTACCATCTCAGGAGTATATCTAATGCGCCATGGAGAAAATCAAATGAACTTTTTTGACAAACTCAGCATCAGCTTTTACTACGATATTCTGGAAGATACTGATGGAAATATCTGGTTTGCTACTATCAATAATGGGCTGTTTTGTTATAAGCCTAGTTCTGATACAGTGATACATTATCTTACTAACCCAAATGATAAAAGATCACTCCCAGGCAATGCAATAGTAACCCTTTTCGAAGACAGTAAGAAAAACCTCTGGGTTGGCAGTGAAGGATATGGATTGGCAAGGTTCGATAGAGAAAATGATGCATTTGAGACCATTGATTTATCAATGGGTCTTCCAAGTAACACCATTTACAAAATACTCGAGGATGATCTGGGACAGCTTTGGCTTAGTACCAATAGAGGTTTGGTAAAATACAATTCAGCAAATCAAAAAATTGAAGTATTTACCAAATCAAACGGGCTTTTGTCAGATCAATTCAATTATAAATCAGGATTGAAGGCAAGCGATGGAAAGCTATACTTTGGCTCACTTAATGGCTTCATTGTATTTGACCCTAAGACTTTTTCCAAATCCTCATTTGAGCCGAAGGTTACTTTCACAGGTCTCAAACTTTTCAATAAGGAGATCATTGTCGGAGCAAGTGATGGGATTCTATCTCATTCTATCACTCAAACCAACAAAATTGTCTTAACACATGATCAATCTTCATTGAGTCTTTCATTTGCTGCATTGGGTTTTACCCAGCCAGAATCTTGGAAATACTTATACAAGCTGGAAGGGTTTGAGAAAGAATGGAATCAACCTGTAAAATCAAATGAAGTGAGCTACCCAAACTTGGCTCCTGGGAATTATACACTGCTGGTCAAAACTATCAACGAGCAAGGGGAAATAAGCCAAGAAGAAGCTAATTTGTCGATAGTTATCAAACCTCCTTTTTATTATTCACCTTTAGCATATTTTATCTATTTCTTATTACTAATGATATTGATCATCAGTATCATATTGTCTTATAGAAAAAGGGTACAAAATAGACATCAAAAGAATATAGAAATATTAGAAGCCCAAAAAGAAAAGGAAATCTTTAATGCGAAAATCGAATTCTTTACCAACATCACTCATGAGATTAGAACTCCATTGACTTTGATCAAGGGACCTCTCGAAATCATCCTCAAAAATGAAGAGAAACTTGAGGATAATACAAAAGAAAACCTCAAAATCATGGAAAAAAATGCTGATCGATTGATTCATTTAAGCAATCAGCTGCTAGATTTCAGAAAGGCAGAGAAGCAAAGTTTTCAATTGAATTTTGTCAAGACTGACATTTCTAGAGTCTTGATAGACTTACATTACCGATTTCAGCCACTTGCCTACTCCAATCAACTGAAGTTTGAAGTCACAGGCATTCAAGATGTGTATTTTGCAGACGTGGATCAAGAAGAACTGATCAAGATCGTAAGCAATATGGTATCCAATGCTATCAAATATGCTGCAAGCTATATCAACATAGCGTTAGTTACTGAAGAAGATACGAATTTTGAGATTGTAGTTTCCAATGATGGAAAATTGATAGATGAATCTTATCAGGAGAAAATTTTTGAGCCATTTTTCCAGATAGATCCTGATGAGACGAATAAGCCACGACAAGGAACTGGATTGGGGCTTCCATTGGCCAAATCACTTGCTGAACTTCATGGAGGGAATCTCTCCTATTCAGCCACTTATATAAATGAACTAAACAGCTTTATCCTAAAGCTACCTAAAAATCAATCTCATAGTTTTGAACTAGATAAAATAGAATCAGAGGAATTCTTCGATGCAGACGATGCAAACTTCCCTAATACCTCAATCAAAAATGCCATTGAAAAACAAGTCATCCTTTTGGTAGAAGATAACAGAGAATTACAAACTTTCATTGAAACAAACCTTAAAAATGATTACCATATCCTCAAAGCTAATCATGGTAAAGATGCATTGAGGATTTTGGAAGCTCATCAGGTAGACCTTATCATTTCTGATATCATGATGCCTGTGATGGACGGTATTACAATGTGTCACCAGTTAAAATCTGACCTCCTCTATTCTCATATTCCAGTGATATTACTAACTGCAAAAAACAATATTCAATCAAAACTGGAAGGCTTAGAGGTAGGTGCTGATGTGTATATAGAAAAACCCTTCTCTGTAGAATATTTGATACTGCAAGCCAAAAACCTCTTAAAATACAGAGATCAAGTAAGGGATAATTTTGCCAAGTCTCCTCAGGTGTTGTCAGTGAGTATCGCACATACCAAAGCAGATGAAAAATTTCTCCATGAAATCAATAAAATCATAGACGCTGAAATTTCAAATGAGCAATTTGGCGTCAATGAGTTGGCAGAAAAGGTTCACATGAGTCAGTCTAGCCTTCTTCGGAAAATCAAAGGAGTCTCTAAACTCACACCAAATGAATATATTCGTCTGGTGAGACTCAAAAAAGCCGCAGAATTACTTAGCTCAGGTTCTTTGAGCATTTCTGAGGTTTGTGTCAAAGTTGGATTCAACTCACCAAGTTATTTTTCGAAGTGTTTTCAAAAACAATTTGGTGAGTTGCCAAAGGATTACCAGAAGTAGAGGAACAAATTCCATTAGGCTTCACTTTTCTCACAAAGTGATTTCAAGATTTGAACATTAATTTAAATTTTCTCATGCACGGATAGACCTTCTACATATGCTTTGAAATTGTCAACAATTGCCTGCCAACCTGCCTTTTGTAATACAACATCATTCAACTGATCTGGCTCAAATCGCTCAATCAATAAAACATCCTCGTCCTCCTGTTGAAAACTAACTTCTACAGCTCTCCCATCATCAAGAGTAAATGTGAGTCTATTTTTTTCTTCAACAAGTTCAAAAACACCCTTGAAATCAAATGACATACTCCCATCTTTTGCTGCCATTGTATATGAAAAACTACCACCTGCGTGTAGTTTTAGCTGAGCCAAAGGGCAATGCCATGTTTGAGTGGCGAAATTCCAATTCACAATATGTTTTGGATCTGTCCAAGCATTCCAAACTTGCGCTAAGTTACTTTTTACATGTACACGAACTTCTATAGGATTTTTCATATCTCTTGTGGTTTTGACGTCAAATTTAAGGTATAAAAAATAAATTGACATTGAGTAAAAACGACAAAACAAAAGGCTATATACGACATCCTATAAGGCTTCGACTAGCCCATATTTTTGCTTATAAGCCACTGGTGTGATACCTGTGTACTTCTTGAAAACATCTCTAAATGCCTTTGTATCTGAATATCCTACTTCATACATTACCTCATTGATAGTCTTTTTAGATTTTTCCAAATTCCTTTTAGCTGCTTCAACCCTAACTCTCTGAAGATATTCTAGGAGTGTGTTTCCAGTGGCGAGTTTGAACCTCCTCTCAAGCGTTCTCCTGACCAAACTGAATTTATCCGAAAGTGCTTCAACATTGATTTTGTCCTGAAAATTTTTCTCTACAAACTCCTGAATTTGAATGATAGGCTCGTCACCGTGCTCTTTTTGGCCAATAAAAATGATAAATTCAGATTGAGATGTTCTTCCCATATCTATTTGGAAAACTTTTGAACAATAGATAGCTGCATCTCTATCGACGAACTTCTCTATTAAGTACAAGATCAAGTTGGCCGAAGAAAAAGCGCCTCCGCCTGTGTAGATCCCATTATCATCTGTCAGTAATTCGCTTGCTTGATAATTTGTTTTTGGAAACAAGCTTTGAAATTGCTCAGCTGCCTTCCAATGAGTTACACATTTTTTACCATCAAGGAGTCCTGTACATCCAAGAATAAACGCTCCAAGGCATAATGACACTACCTCTGCACCTTGGCTGAAATGTTGGCTAATCCATGGAATGAAATTTTGGTTCGATTTGATCCCAGATTCAATATCAAAGTGCACGGGAGGAATGATAATCAAGTCAGTACTCTGAACTTGATTTATGGTGCGATCTGGCCTCAAACTGTATCTACCATCATTGAGCTGAACTTCTTCTGATAGCCCGACTAACTGAACATCAAAAATCCCCATCTTGCCTCTTGACTTTAGGTACTCGTTAGCTTCTAGCAATCCAAGTCTGGCATTTTCCATGCTGCCAAGGTTTACATGATTCAGAAGTAAAATTGATACATGTTTCATATTTCCAAATTTAAGTGATACTTGGCGAATCTATTATTTGCCATGAAATGACAATATTTCAATTGGCGAAGTTGAGATTTTTCCCTGTCGCATTCAACCTTTTACTATGTCGTATTTACCAGCACAAGTTAGTGGATTTAATCTTAGCTTTGTATATCAAAAAGTAATTCAATGGCTTATCGTATGGTTGAAGTATTTGCAACAAACATCACAAATATAAAAGAGGCAAAGGCATTTGAAGGATTTATCATGAAGAGATTTCCTACTTATAGGGTCAATTTTGACTTGGAGGATTGTGATCATATTTTAAGAATCGAAAATCAAATGGAAATTGATTCAAGTATCGTAGAAGAAATAGCTCACGCTATGAACATTCACATCAAAGTATTAGAAGACATTTAAGAGATTGCTTAGGAATAGATTCCAAAATTATTATGGAGCGTTTGATACTAAGATTCAATATCAAAACTTCTTAAAAAAAAATCACAAAACCCTTATTATTCTGAAAGGATAAGGTGATATTTTTTTGCTTAAATATCCACTGCGAATCCAATAATTAAAATGAACGAACAACAGGAAATAAATAAAGGTGGACTTTGGTATCACCTTTTACTCGCTATCAAGGGCTCTGAAGAAGACTACACACAGATAGATATGAAAAAGGCCATATTTCTACTGGCCGTGCCTATGATTTTAGAATTACTTATGGAATCGACTTTTGCAGTTGTGGATATTTTTTTCGTGGGGAAACTAGGATCTTCTGCCGTGGCTACAGTAGGCTTGACCGAGACATATTTGTTTTTGCTATATTCGATCGGAATGGGACTGGCTACTGCTGTGACAGCCATCATAGCAAGAAGAACAGGTGAAAAACAAAAAGATCAGGCTGCTATTTCGGCTGTGCAATCTATCATTTTGGCTATATTAGCATCACTTCCTTTTATGATTCTTGGGATTTTTTATTCCAAAGAAATGCTTTCACTGATGGGCGCAGATGATTGGGCTATCACATACGGATTTGGCTATACCCAGTGGATGCTTGGAACGAATATGGTCATCATGCTACTGTTTGTAATCAACTCAATCTACAGAGGTGCGGGGGATGCAGCCATTGCTATGCGGGTACTTTGGATATCCAATGGTATCAATATGCTTCTTGATCCAGTATTGATCTTTGGCTGGGGGCCTATACCAGCCATGGGAATCGAAGGTGCAGCTATAGCCACTACAATCGGACGAAGTATCGGTGTGATCATACAGCTTTGGGTTCTATTCAATGGTGGAAAACACATCAAAGTACTTCGCACACACCTTGTCTGGGATTCTAAGGTATTGAAAAACATCTTCCAGACATCGCTAGGCGGAATTGGACAAATGATCATTGCCATGAGTGCGTGGATATTTATCATGAGAATCTTAGCAGATATAAGCAGTGAGGCAGTGGCTGGAGCGACTATTGCCTTACGTGTCTTACTCTTTACTATGATGCCAGCATGGGGACTTTCAAATGCCGCTGCAACTCTCGTAGGTCAAAATCTCGGTGCTTCCAATCCTGATCGAGCAGAATCCGCGATATGGAAAACTGGATCTTACAACATGATATTTCTAGTTTTGGTGTCTATTTTCTACTTTATTTATTCTAGATCTCTCATGGGAATATTTACCAATGATGCAGTTGTCATTGAGATTGGCTCAGAATGGCTTAGAATACTCTCCTATTCTTTCTTTGTATATGGATGGTGGATGGTATCTGTACAAGCCTTCAATGGATCAGGAGATACAATCACCCCTACCAAAATAAATGTAGTTTTCTTCTGGTTAATACAGATTCCTTTGGCCTATTTTCTTTCTATTCACTTGAACTGGGGTCACTCAGGTGTATTTTGGGCAATTTTCTTTTCAGAAACTTCTGTCGGTCTTTTCACCCTTTGGCTATTTAGTCGAGGCAAATGGAAAACAGTAAAAGTTTAGGCATTTAGATGTTTTAACCTACTCTACTGCTTTCTTAGTACAAAAACTAGCTAACAGGATTTAGTGCAGGGGAATAAACCAATGATCAAAGTTGAACTTATATCCGCGCTTGATAAGTATAAAGTTGATAATACCTTCCTTGGCTTGCAATTAGCTCATCATGCTTTCCTTTCTCCACAATTTTACCCTGCTCTATTACTAAAATCTGATCTGCTTGCCTTATCGTACTGAGTCTATGGGCAATCACAAAAGTAGTCCTCCCTTTCATCAAGGATTTCAAACTTGCCTGTATGAGGGATTCACTTTCCGTATCCAGATTGGAGGTAGCTTCATCCAAAATTAAAATCCTAGGATCTGCCAAAATCGCACGTGCTATAGCTATCCTTTGCCTTTGTCCTCCTGAAAGTTTCACTCCTCTTTCACCAATTAAGGTATCCAGTCCTTCTTCAAACCTGTCGGTGAACTCCTGAACATGTGCCGAGATCACTGCGTTCTGAAGTTCTTCAGCAGTAGCATCTGGTCTAGGAAATAGAATATTCTCTCTAATAGAACCCTCAAACAAAAAATCATCTTGTAGTACGACTCCAAGTTGAGACCTAAAGCTAGACAAACTAACTTTCTGCAAATCAACACCATCCACAAGCACTTGACCAGAACCTGCATTGAGAAATGATGCAGCGATACCAGCTATAGTTGTCTTGCCTGATCCAGAAGTACCCACCAAAGCAGTCACTGAGCCTGCTGGTGCATCAAAAGAAACCTCATGTAATACATCTTTTCCTTCTTCATAGGAAAAGCTCACATTATGAAACTGAATATGCCCCTCTATACTAGGCAACTGGATGATGCGCTGTGTAGCATCTTCTTCCAAAGGCATATTCATAATTTCTTCTGTTCTATCTAATCCTGCAAACGCCTCAGTAAACTGGCTGCCGATATTACTCATCTGAACAATCGGTGCTATCATAAATCCCAAATAAAGGGTAAATGCTAGAAAGTCACCAAAAGTCATTTGACCATCCATGATCATGTATCCACCAATCCCCATGATTCCAGCAGAAGCTAGACCCAAAAGGAAAGTAGCTGCTGAAGTCACAAAACTTGTCGCAGTCAAACTTGCCTTCACATTCTGAAAAAGCCGATCGACTCCTGATTCGAATGATCTTATTTCTTGTTGCTCTGCATTGAAACCTTTGATCACACGAATACCCCCCAGAGTCTCTGTTAGTCTGCCTGTAACTTCTGCATTGATTTTTCCTCTTTCTCTAAATATTGGCCTGATTCTACCAAATGCCTTGAGTGAAATAAGTCCGAAAACAATCACAGGAACCAATACATACAAAGTCATCAGAGGACTGATATAAATCAAGAGAACCAGAGAGATAATTGCAGTCAAAATCCCACCTATCATCTGAGCAAACCCAGTTCCAACAAGATTACGAACACCTTCTACGTCGGTCATAATCCTTGAGACCAATTCACCAGTCTTGGTATTGTCGAAAAACCTTACAGGAAGTTGGATTATATGTCGCTGAACTTTGGACCTGAGCTTGGCGATCAGAAGCTGTGCTTCTACGCTAAGAATTTGTGTCAAAGCATAAGAAGTGACTGACTGTATGGTAATAGCAGCTACTACACCGATCACCAACCACTTCAGCATGTTGATATCACTAGAAGGAATCACCTCATCTATCAGAACTTTGGACGCACCTGGGAGTATAAGACCAGCCAGTCTACTGATGATGATCAATACCAAACCCAATAAAAGTTGTTTTTTTCTAGGCCAAATAATAGTTTTAAATACCTGAGTCATACTGACTCTATTTTCTGTACGTTTTGTCTTTGTCATATAATCCACTTAAAATCGAGATACAACACAATATGGGGTTTTATTAGTTCTTTTTTGAATAAAGCATTTGACTTACCTTCCAAATATTAGATATTCCTTTAACTTTGTTGCATCTAAACAATCTTTAAACCTAATAACAATGAAATTCTTTATTGACACGGCTAATTTAGCTGAAATCAAAGAAGCCTATGATCTAGGTGTATTGGATGGTGTGACTACCAATCCTTCTCTAATGGCCAAAGAAGGCATCAGTGGAGACAGCAATGTGAGGGCTCATTACAAAGCTATCTGCGATATCGTAGATGACAAAGTGAGTGCAGAAGTAATTTCTACAGACTTTGATGGAATGATCAGAGAAGGGAAAGAACTTGCAAAAATTGATGATAAAATTGTAGTAAAAATCCCAATGATCAAAGATGGGGTTAAAGCTATTAAGTATTTTCATTCTGAAGGTATCAGAACAAATTGTACACTAGTATTCTCTTCTGGACAAGCCATATTGGCAGCCAAAGCTGGTGCTACGTATCTATCTCCATTCATCGGAAGATTAGATGATATTTCTTATGATGGCTTAGAATTGATCGAGCAAATCGTTCATATCTATCACACCTATGGATTTGCTACAGAAGTACTTGCGGCATCAGTAAGACATACCATGCACCTGATCAAATGTGCTGAAATCGGTGCTGACGTCGTTACCTGTCCATTGAAAGTGATCACTGGATTATTGAAGCATCCATTGACAGATTCAGGATTAGCTCAGTTCCTAGCTGACCATGCAAAAGCTGCGGGGAAATAATTCCCTTATTGCTCATGGAATACTGAAAATTGAAGTAAAATAAAACAAATTACTCCAGTGGTGGGTATTCCATGAGTAAAATATATTATCCATATACATTGTATCCCATGTACATTATAAAAGTAAAAGGCAAAGCAAAAATACCAGATTACATTCAGATACGTGACGAGAATTTTGTTCTTGTTGCCTATTTTAGGGCCGATCGACCGATGAAGAACATTGAAAAATTTGGCCTTGAAGGAAAAGAAGAAGAAATGGAAAAACTTATCAAAGAGTTGCCTTTTGGTAAATTGCAAAAACTGGAATTATAATCATGGATTTCAAAACAGAACCAATTATCGATGTGCGTGAGGCTGGGATATTCCAAGGTCTTGATGCTGTTCTTACCAATGTGAATTTTGACATACAAAAGAAAGAATTTGTATTTTTGATAGGAAGAACTGGAAGCGGAAAAAGTTCCCTTTTGAAGACTTTGTATGCAGATCTTCCACTTCGAATGGGACATGTGGAAGTAGTTGGCTTTGATTTAGGAAAAATTAAAAATAAAGACATCCCATTTTTAAGAAGAAAATTAGGAATAGTTTTTCAGGATTTTCAACTTTTTTCAGACAGATCCGTTGCTGAGAACTTATTTTTTGTGATGAAAGCGACAGGTTGGAGAGATAAGGGTAAAATGAAAAGCAGAATGGCTGAAGTTCTCATGCTCGTAGGACTTGCAGATGCTGCTACAAAAATGCCCCATCAACTTTCAGGAGGAGAGCAACAACGCGTAGTGATTGCGAGAGCTCTGATCAATAGTCCTGATATCCTATTGGCAGATGAGCCTACAGGAAACCTTGACCCAGACGTGGCTGACGGCGTTTTTAAGCTTTTCCAAGAAATTAACAAGCAAGGCACAGCTATCCTTATGGCTACTCACAACCATGACCTCCTAAGAAAATATCCATACAGGGTATTGAAATGTGAAAAAGGACAGTTGTTGGATAGCAAAACGGCAGATATATCTATCAATACTTCTTTTTAATAATTTTTGATTTGAACATAAAATCATTAATTTAGTTCTGCTAAAAATATGATTATGAAAAATTGTTCAAACTTCAAGCATTATTTACTAATGCTCACCTTGCTAGCGAGTATAGCATTAACAAGCTCATGCAAAGATAAGGAGGATATAGAACCCGTAGAAGAAACGGAAGAGGAAGACAATAATACAGGGGTGGCTGAGAGAATTTCGACTAATCTCTGGATCAAAGAGATCATGGATACCTATTACTATTGGCTTGAGGATATGAGACCCCCTATAGCCAACACCTCTGATCCCGAAGACTACTTCGAAGCATTACTATACACACCAACAGATAGATTCTCAGCTATTTATCCTAATTTTCAAGAATTAATCAATAGCCTTTCAGGTGTCTCCACAGAAGCAGGATATGAGATTGCGCTACTTAGAGAGAGTAGTACTAATAACAATGTGATCGCATTGGTATTGTATGTGAAAAAAGATAGTCCTGCTAAAGCTGCGAACATCCAAAGAGGAGACTTGATCACTCAAATCAACGGGACTACCATGACTCTTACGAACTATCAAACAGTACTTAGAGGTCGAAATACAGCACACAACGTGACACTCAGAAAGTTCAACGAAGCAGGAAGTTCTTTCGGTGCCCCTGAAACAGTTTCTGTCAATGCAGTAGAATTAGAAGAAAACCCAAACTTCTACCATTCAGTCATCACAGATGGAAGTCACAAAATCGGCTACTTAGTTTATCACTTTTTTGCTCCAGGTAAGATCGATCCAATATCAGGTGATACTGATTCAAGGTATGATGATGAAATGGCAGCAATTTTTGCAGAATTTAAAGCTGAGAATGTCAATCAGTTGATATTGGACTTCAGGTATAATGGTGGCGGATATGTATCAAGTGCCAACAATTTGGCAAGTTTAATTGTACCGAATTTCAGTCCAGAATTAGTATTTTCAAAAACGAGGTTCAATAGTTTCCTTTCTCGATTTAGCGATTTCCAAAATGTACAAACTAGGTTTACGCAAAAATCACAAAATATAGGTGATCAACTTGTTGATAAAAAGATCTATATCTTAACAAGCGGCAGAACTGCGTCAGCTAGTGAGCTGATAATCAACGGACTTAGACCATATCTTGATATTGTATTGATAGGTGAGACTACAACAGGTAAAAATGTAGGTTCTTTTGCAATTGAAGATGAGGATAATCCGAAAAACACCTATGGTCTATTGCCTATCGTATCGAAAAGTTTCAATAGTCTTAATCAGTCTGATTATAGCACTGGTTTCACACCCACGATTGAGGTGGATGAATTTGATTTTTTCCCATGGAGAGAGTTTGGTGACACTAGAGATCCTTTGTTACAAACAGCAATAAGTTCGATCAAGGGCAATATTAGTGGTGGAAGAATCAGAGGAAATGTAGAAGATAGAATGATGCTAGAGACATCTTTAGAAAGAAAGGCTAGGTTTGGTAGACAAATTGAAAGCTTAAATGATGTTCAACTAAAAACTTTAAAAAATAGATAAATAAAAGCTTCACTTACCTAAAGTATGATCGAAGTGAGTTTTCGAGATTTTGCAAAGCTCTTTCTCGAAAATCCGCTGAATTAAAATTTAATTGAGGCAATAAAATCAAATCATCAAAGCCATCTTGAATCCCTTCATTTCCTGAAGTAATCAAGATGGTTTTCTTTTTATATTTTGTGGCCATTTGAAGCAATTCATAACATGCCTTTCCTCCTACTGATTGGTCATCATATCGACCTTCTCCCGTGATTACCAGGTCTATTTCCTTTACTTTTTCCTCTAAGCTTAGCATGTCAAAAATCCAAGACGCACCAGAATATATAGAAACTGGAAAAAAATAACTCAATCCGTAAGCAATCCCTCCTGCTGCACCAAAACCAGCTTGATCACTAATCTTCAGATTTGATTTCTTTGAAAGAAGTGTCAAAACATTATTACATTCAATTTCTTTGTTCACAAATTCTACTTCTCGAAGTCCTTTCTGTGGTCCGAATGTTCGAAGCCCCCCATTCTTCCCGAAAAAATAATGGTTTACATCACATAAGCATATGAAAGAAATATTGAATCTTTTGATAGGTCTTTGGATATGGCTGATTTGACTAAGAAAATTATCTGAAAAAGGTACTAAATCACGGCCATTCTCATCCACGAAAGCAAAGCCTAAGGCGTGAAGGATTCCCATTCCTAAATCAATACTTGCAGTACCTCCTAAACCCAATACGATTTCACTTGCGCCAGACTCTATAGCTTTGAGAATTACAAGACCAGTACCATAAGTACTTGCAACATTAGGATTTAGGTGATCTGTATGGATAATACCGATACCAGAAGCAGAAGACACATCAATGTAAGCCCTCTTTTTCTCTCCATCCCAATAGAAAAACCCCATCTTTGATCTACCGATGGCATCTAGCACCATTAAATCTATCCTTTTCAGATCCAAATACTCTCCGAGTAACTCGCAAGTACCATCTCCCCCATCTGCTATAGGACAAATCGTTCGTTGAGATTTTGGCATCAACTCACTTAGCACAGAATCTATCACACCGCAAGATTGACTTGCAGTTATTGTACCTTTAAATGCATTTGAAGCAATTAGAATCTTCATCAAGACTTGTTCGCCATTCTATTAAAATAGTCCTTCGTAGCCGCTTTTACTTTTGGAGCAAGGTATATGGTGGATATCATAGTAGGAATAGCCATAATAGCATACATCCCATCTATAAAGCTTACTACTACTTCTAAAGACACCACAGCTCCTGCCACGATTGTCACCAAATAAAAATAATTATAATAATCAGCCCTTTTTGCTCCAAACAAGTAATTGAAACACTTGTGTCCGTAATAGGAATAAGTAAACATGGTAGAAAGAGCAAACACCAACACAGCGATCATGAGCAGGTATTTCCCAAAACCAGGAAGAGCCATCTCAAAAGCCGAAAGTGTGAGCCTGACACCGTCATTCTCTGTACTCTCCCACACACCAGTTAGCAAAATCACCAAGGCTGTAAGTGTACATACCACAACCGTATCTATAAATGGTCCCAACATAGCTATCATACCTTCCCTTACTGGCTCATTGTTTTTGGATGCACCATGTACCATAGGGGCTGTTCCTATTCCAGCCTCGTTTGAGAATGCTGCTCTTCTTGCACCGATCACAATCACGGCACCAACAGCACCACCCAGCACCGATTCTCCTGTAAATGCATCTGTAATGATCAAGCTGAGCATCTCTGGGACATTCCCAATGTATTGGATCAAAATAATAATCACTGTAACAAAATACAAGCCGACCATAAAAGGAACTAGTCTAGAAGCCACCAAAGCGATTCGCTTGATTCCACCTAAGATTACACCAGCTACAATGATCATCATTCCTATTCCCAACATCCACTTTGTCGATTCTCCATAATCAAGATTATTAGGTTCCAAAAGAACGGATCTGATTACAGTTGTCAATTGATTGGCTTGGAAAATAGATAGCAAACCAAGAACTCCAGCGACTGAAAATAAAACCGCTAATGGTTTCCACTTTTTACCCATACCCTCTTCTATCACATACATGGGACCTCCTTGAATCTCACCATTGGAATCCTTTCCTCGAAACATTATAGCCAAACTGCAAGAAAAATATTTAGTAGCCATACCCACGAAAGCTGACATCCACATCCAGAAAATTGCTCCTGGACCGCCCATGTTGATTGCTATTGCCACACCACTGATGTTGCCAAGCCCTACAGTCGCTGCAATCGCTGCTGACAATGCTTGCCGTGAAGATATCTGACCAGGCATGTTCTGATCATCGTACTTGCCTTGAACTAGCTTGATGGCATGGCCTAACCTTCTGAACGGTAAAAAACCAGAATATACAAATAATATAAATCCTCCCCCCATCAACAACACCAACATGGGTGTATCCCATATCCAATTACTAAAATTAATGATTAAATCTCCCATCATGTTTTGAAATGAAAGACCATATTAAAACGATTTTTTTGTTTTTGCAATCCTTAGCAATAGTTATAAAGTAATTAGAGAAAAAATATATATCTTGGAATTCAAACTATTGCTTAACCTATTAATACAAATGGAAAAAAACAGTAAACCCCAAAATCAAAATTCAAGACGAAATTTCATAAAATCATCAGCTACAGCACTGGCTGGTTTTTATTTTGTTCCTAGGCATGTACTTGGAGGCCCAGGCTTTGTCGCACCTTCAGACAGACTAAGAGTAGCTGGAATAGGTGTAGGAGGTATGGGCGGAGGAGATGTGCGAGGAGTATTCAATTCCGGAAAAGTGGATTTCGTATCCTTATGCGACGTAGATGATGGTAGAGCTGCTCGCAGTGTAGCTGATCACCCAAAAGCAAAATATTACAAAGATTACAGGGTAATGCTCGATAAGGAGCATAAAAATATTGATGCTTTGACTATCTCCACCCCAGATCACATGCATGCTATACAAGCCATGGCAGCAATGCAATTAGGCAAGCATGTGTATGTCCAAAAACCGCTATCTCATGACATATATGAAGCTAGGGCTTTGACTCAGGCAGCAGAGAAATATAAAGTCGTCACTCAAATGGGAAATCAAGGCTCCTCGGGCGATGGCGTAAGAAAAATGATGGAATGGTACAAAGCTGGACTAATCGGAGAAGCTACAAAAGTACAATGCTGGACAGACCGTCCCGTATGGCCACAAGGTATCGCTTGGCCAAGTCAGCCAGCAACTCCTCCAGAGGACCTAGACTGGGATCTTTGGCTAGGTACAGCTCCTGAAAAACCTTATGTAGCCAATCTGATCCCATTCAACTGGAGAGGATGGTGGGACTATGGTACTGGCGCACTTGGAGATATGGCTTGTCATATTATGGAAGCTCCATTCCGAGTGCTAGAACTAGGATACCCCGAATCAGCCGAATGTAGTGTAGGCTCAGTTTATGTTGGAGAGTTCCAAAGAGGATATTTCCCAGAAAGCTGTCCTCCATCTTCTCATATCACCTTAAGATTCAAAAGAAATGGAAAAGAGGATTTGGAATTTCATTGGATGGATGGTGGGATTCAACCAACCAGACCTGAGGAATTGGGAGCCAATGAAAGGATGGGTGATGGAGGTAATGGGGTGATCATAGAAGGAACTAAAGGCAAAATGATGTGTAGCACCTATGGTAGAGACCCCAAATTGCTTCCTACTTCTAGGACAAGTGAAGAGAATGTAGCAGAAACATTATACAGAGTTCCAAATGGTGAGTCAGGACACTACAACAATTGGGTAGATGCTTGCATAGCGGGTTATGGAAGTCAAGAATTCAAACAATTAAGCTCTCCTTTCTCTATTGCTGGGCCATTGACAGAATCTGTTCTTATGGGTAACTTGGCTATTAGAAGTTACGATTACAGGATTCCAAAAGCAGAAGGAAATGGCTATGATTATCCTGGTAGAGGTATCAAGCTTCTCTGGGATGGAGATAATATGAAAGTGACAAATTTTGAAGCCGCAAATCAGTTCGTAAAACGAACTTATAGAGATGGATGGGATTTAGGAGTCTAATCAAATAGCCGATCCTAACAAGTTCATCAAAAGGAGCAGTGAATTTTACTGCTCCTTTTTCAATTACTTGAATCAATTTTTTTAGTAGATTTAGAAGCAATTTTCCAAAAATAAATCTTTATACCATGGTCAAACCCCTACTTTTATCCATTAGTCTGCTAGCAAATATCTTGGCAATTCCTTCTGAAAAATCCATCAAATCTGAGATCAAAGAAGTCACTGTATATCAAAGTGGTGCTCAAATTTCTGAAAAAAGCAGTTTTACCTTAAGCCCTGGAGAAACAGTCCTGACGATACGTGGAAAGTCCTCTTACATTGACAGCAAAAGTATTCAAGTAAAAGGTTTTGGTGAATTCACCATTTTAGCGGTCAATGTTCAGTCAAATTTTTTGGAAGAAAAAGCCAATAGTTCAAAAGACAGTCTAATATCTATATTGGATAAAGAGAAAAGTAACCTGCTAAGACTTCAAGCTCAAGCAGAAGTTTTAAGAGAAAAGATGACAGTCTTGAACACCAACAAAAACCTTGGAGGTCAAAACATTGGTTTAAGTATGGTACAATTAAAACAAGCACTAGATTTTTTCGAAAAAGAAATAACATCCATAAAAAATGATGAAATCACCAATAGGCAAAATACCAATGCGACTACCGAAAAAATTCAAAGACTAGAAAAACATTTGAATGAAAACACAAGCAAACCTATCACCCCTGTCAATGATATCCTTATCAAAGTAAGTGTTGAAAAACAAGTTTCAGGGGAGTTATCTATTTCCTATTTGGTCAATAATGCAGGATGGTTTCCAAAATATGACATAAGAGCCATAGATATTTCAAAACCTCTTCAGGTAAATTACAAAGCAGAAGTATGGCAAAATACAGGAAATGACTGGAACAATGTAAAGCTTAAATTTTCCAATGCTACCCCACAAAAAAGTGGTGTAATTCCTGAATTGAAAAAATGGGAACTCACTTATGCAAGACTTACTACTTTTGATCAAAATATCTATAAAAATACAGGTTTCGTAAGCGGAATGGTTACAGATAGTGAAGGTCTACCAATACCTGGGGTGAGTATAAATGTAAAAGGATCTGCAATAGGAACTGTGACAGACATTAATGGTCAATACAACCTGACATTACCTTCATCAGCACAAAGGTTGATTTATTCATTTATTGGTTTTAGAAGTAAAGAGCTAAATATTTCGAGTGATTTAATGAATGTAATGATGGAAGAGGATATGGAAACGATAACTGAAGTAGTGGTTGTGGGTTATGATGCAATAGTAGGAAGAAGTCCCGGTTTACAAGTCAGAAATTCTCGACCCCAAACGCCCATTTTAAGTAAATCATTAGATATAGAAACTACATCCATAGAGAACCAAACTACAGTAGAAATAGCTGTTGACAAACCATACACCATTTTATCCAATGCAGAAAAGCTACTTGTGGAACTGAAAAAACATGAACTTGAAGCAACATATCAATATTTTGCGATACCCAAAAAAGATAAAGACGCATTTTTGATTGCTGAATTAGTTGATTGGGAGAAGTATAACCTATTGCAGGGAGAAGCTAATTTATACTTTGAAGACACTTATATAGGTAGAACTATATTAGAAGCTGAAAGTTTAAAGGACACCTTGTCCATTTCACTCGGTCGTGATAGAGGTATAATTATAGAAAGAGAAAAAATTGAACAAAATGCCACAAGGAAATTAATTGGATCAAATTATACTGAATCTAGAGCATATAAAATCACTGTAAAAAATAACAAGTCATCCGAAATAAACATTAAAATACTTGATCAATATCCCATATCAATAGTAAGTGACATCGGCATAACGCTATTAAAGTCAGCTAATGGAAATGTAAATAAAGATACAGGAGTGATCGACTGGATATTGAATTTGAAACCTGGAGAACAAAAAGTATTAGAACTTGCATATGAGGTCAAATATCCGCGGAAAGAAAAAGTAATACTAGATAGATAACCAATTAATATATAGACAGATGTGTTTATTTCAAAAAAAAATAAATACATTTATCTAATCAATAAAATATTCTATTTCTATTTAACCTTTAAATTTTAAATAACATGAGAAAAAATTACTTTATATCAATGATTCTATGCCTTCTCTTTTTAATAAGTTGTGAAGGATTAGAGGGGCCTCAAGGTGACCAAGGCCCTCAAGGAGAACAAGGATTGCAAGGCCCAGCTGGTGCTACTGGACCACAAGGTCCCGCTGGTGCTACAGGTGCTACAGGTGCTACTGGCCCGCAAGGTCCCGCTGGCCCACAAGGACAACAAGGACAACAAGGAGCTCCTGGAGGAATAAATTTTGAAATTTATAATTATCCTGCACACAATTTTGCTTCAAATGCAAATAGGTTTATTGATATACCCAACATTGGTTCTCAAATTGATGATGTTACTTTTTTGGCATTTTTGATAGATTCTTCCGTTGGTGTAACTTATCCTATCCCCGGCCCAGGTAGCTCAGCCACTTCAATGTACAGGTTTTGGTGGTTACGAATTGGCAATGCCATAAGTGTCAGAATAAATAGGTATTCAGGACCTGGGGAAACTTATACACTAAGGTTTTTGAAGTTACCTTTGGTAAACAACCCTGGAGGCAGAGCAACATTACCAGATATTGATCTCACAGACTATGATGCGGTGGTAGCTTATTATGAAAGCTTACAGAATTAAAAATTTCGATTATACACACCTTTGCTAGGAGTATCTCATCAATGGAAAAATTGGATTCTATTGGGCAATTTCCATGAATTTCAAACATCTATTAATTTCTAAACTACCAAATCGCTATTTTCAATAAGCTACTGCCAAAGTTATGTGTATCCAAATTAAAAAATAATTAATTTTGAATTTTTACAATATTTTAAAGGCTTCAATTAAGAAAGAACTTTAAGAGTACTAATGCCTTCCTCTCTACTTAGGGCTTCTTGGAAAATTCGTCAGGAATTAGAAAGTAGGGTTTAAACTAAGCTCTACTTTCTTTTTTTATGTGTTTGACCCTTGATCCACGAGTCAATTTCGGATTGAAAAAGTACAATTTAGGATTAGTTTTTGTATGAAAATGACTCGGATTTTCCGTATGGACACACCTATCCCAATAAGTTGCTTTTTGGATGCTT
>NZ_JAKZGR010000014.1 GCF_022549675.1 Belliella kenyensis
CGTTACGCACCCGTGCGCCACTCTCATCAGAACCGAAGTCCCGAATCCCGTTCGACTTGCATGTATTAGGCCTGCCGCTAGCGTTCATCCTGAGCCAGGATCAAACTCTCCATTGTAAAGTTTCTATACGCTACTATTAGGTAGCTGTTTCCTATTGCTCTTGGATAATAAATTTGAAATTGATCAATCAATTTCCTGTCGTTTCGTCCTACAATACTTCAATGAACTTTCTCTCTTTTGAGATTTGTTTCAAACCCTTTGTCTGAAAGCGAGTGCAAATATCGAGATGTTTTTTTTAACTTCCAAAAAGTTTTTAAAAATAATTTTGACTATTTTTTTTCAACTTTTCGAACTCAAAATTTACTCTAATTTCAATCGGCTTTTAATCATTTTATTTGATCGTTTCCCTCATTTGGGATTGCAAACATAGAGGCTATTTATAAATTTACCAAACCAGATATTCATTTTTTTTGAACATTCTTGGTAAACCGTTGTAGGCAAGCTAAATAAATTATTTGGGAGCCTTATATAATGGCACAGTGCTGCATGGTTCACCATACATAATTGATTTTGCATATGGCTGAATCAAATTTAAGAGACGACCATATGCATATGCTGGCACTGGAAACTTACTACAACCTTTGATTACAACAGGTCGATCTTTATAAATTATCGGGTCTACTTTTGAAATCGAAGATTCAAACAAAAAATTCTCTAAAACCATCAAATCTCCTATAACATGTTCTACCTCATTGCTTGACAAATAAGTGCTAACCAACATAAAAGCCCAAGCAGGCACTATTGCATCTGCTGTACAGGTAACTGCCACAAGCTTGCTTTTATACTTATTCCAATCCAAAGACTTCAATGCAGTTCTGAAATCGAGCTCTTTTAATACTAACTCTTGAAACAAAAAATCCTTTATATCAAACACTGCTCGCTCTTCCTTTCTATAAAGATCCTCTAGATTTATAGTAACAAGAGGACTATTTGCTACTCTATTAACAATCTCGCTCATGATAGAAATGGGTTTTTCTTAGATTGGACAACCTTAAATTCCTTTAAGTAGTTCGGCTCAAAGTAAGCTAAATCTTCAAAATCCTTTACTATAAACTTTTCATAAGCCAAAAGGCCTAAAGATTTACTGGAGTTTTCTATTCCCAAAAAGATCGCATTTCTATGATTGATGATATTTTTGAATTTTGTTGCTCCGTCTCCGATAAAATAAACTAAGCCATTATCTAACATAGTTCTATAGGAAAACTCATCAAGTATCACAGGTTTTGGTGACTCTAGTAAAGTGCCATCACCAAGGAACGAAGATGCATATACCTCCATTCTTCTAGCATCAATCATACTTACAATTGTACTTTTCCTATCAATTAGCCCTACTATTTGATATGCTAGAGCTTTGAGTGTGTCTAACCCGATTAACGGAATATCATTAGCAAAAGCTAGGCCTTTGGCAACCGAAACCCCAATTCTTAAGCCTGTATAGCTTCCAGGTCCAGCAGAAATAGCCACAGCATTTAAGTCCTTTGGAGATAAAGACGCTGTTTGAAGAAGGTTTTGAATCATAATCATCATAACCTTTGAATGCACATTATCATCATTCAGCTCAGAAAGTCCTACTAGCCTTCCATTCTGATGTAAAGAAATCGAGCAAACCTTAGTTGCTGATTCTATGGAAAGAATTGAAACCATTTAACCTACTTCCGCTTAGAATTCACACTTAACAAAGTATTTATTTTATTTGAATTGGACAAAATATCAAGTGATTGTTTGACCGCTAAGTCTTCACTTAAAGATGCCTCAATCACTCCCTCTTGATAATAATACCTAGATATCAATTCGTCTTTTATCGCTTCTTTGATTTCGGACTTGAAGGTTTGTAAGTCTTGCTCTTTACTATGCGTAACCTTCTTTTTTAGACTTTGAATCTGATCTTTTATTTCATCAAAATACTTCTCTTTTTCGGCATATTTCTCAAGATCTTCTATAGATTTCTCCACATAAGTCGTATAGTCATACTCCTTCCCTTCTAGCCATGCTACAAAATCGTTGTAAGTTTCATCAGAAACTTTGAATTCCCTAGGACTGGGAATTTCCTTATTTTTCAAAAAGTATTGATTTCCAAAATCAAAGATCAAACTCCTCGCAACCAAACTATATGTAATAGGTGCGTATGTTCTGTCTTCAACAGATTCATCAGGTTCTATTCCCGCTCCATCAAATACAACTCTTCCGTTTTTGGTTTTAAATTGATTTCTTAATGAATCGGGCACTACCCTTTCTTCACCATCCTTTTTACTATAATCTATAGCTTGAATACATCTTCCGCTAGGAATATAGTATTTTGCCGTAGTCAATTTAATTTGAGAATTATAAGATAAAGGCACGGTAGTTTGTACAAGACCTTTACCAAATGTCTTTTTCCCTACAAGCACTGCTCTATCATAGTCTTGTAATGCACCTGCTACAATTTCAGATGCAGAAGCACTTCTCTCATTAATCAGTACGACTAATGGTATATCTTTATCCAAAGGTGATTTGGTAGTCTTATATACTACATTGACACTTTCTAGTTTCCCTTTAGTGCTTACCACTTCTTTTCCTTTAGGAATAAACAAGTTCACAATTTCAACTGCTTCTTTCAAAATCCCCCCTGGATTATCCCTCACATCTAATACAAGACTGGTTATACCTTGAGACTTTAGGTCAATCAATGCTTTCCTTACATCAGAGGCAGCATTTGTGGTAAAATCTGTGAGTTTTATATATCCTGTGTTATCATCCAGTTTGCCATAATATGGCACATTGCTAATTACGATCTTCTTCCTCTCCAAATCTACAGAAATGGTATCTTGTCCTCTCTTCACTTGAACAAAAACAGATGTATTGGCTGGGCCTTTGAGTAACCTTGAAATGTCTGCGGTCTCCTTTTCTCTAACATCAACCGTATCAACTTTTAAAAATTCATCTCCAATTCGCAATCCAGCAGATTGGGCAGGAAAACCCTTGTAAGGCATGAGAACCATATTTTTACCAGTTCTGTTACCTATCAATGCGCCTACACCTCCATATTCTCCTGTGGTTAGCATTCTAAAATCATCTGAGTTTTCTTCTGGGATAAACTCTGTATAAGGATCAAGTTCTTCCAACATAGCGTTAATCCCCACAGTCACCAACTCTTCTGCATCTATTTCATCAACATAATATGAATCCAATTCTCTTACCAACGAAGCGAAAATATCTAGATTTTTGGCTATCGCAAAAAGCTTGTCATTCTTCAAATTGAAAGAAAGCAATATTGAAACTATGGCAGCTCCTAAAATTGATGGAAGGATGAATTTAGATTTATTATATTTCATGGTGTGGTATTATCTATTGTGGTGTGATTCATTCAATTTTGTAAGTGCCTTGATCACCGACGATTCAATTTTCTTAAATTCAAGAATCTCTGAAGAAACATAAATTAATGCTATCTGTAAGTTCGAGTGATTTCCTGAAGCTAACAGGCTCTTGTTCAACCTATAAGCTTCTTTTAATCTGCGTTTTATCAAATTGCGGCCAACAGCTTTTTTTATCTTTCTCTTTGAAACGGAAAAAAGTACCTGAATAGTTTCAGCATCGCTATTATTACTTGAAAAGTATAGAATCTTAAGTGGATATAAAAAAAAAGAGGAACCTTTATCAAAAAGTTCCTTTATAGCCTTTTGAGAATGTAATCTTTCATTCTTTGGAAGTCCGTATTTCTTCATATTCATTGCTTGCGTATAAATATACGAAATCAATGTAATGAATTACTTCTTAAGTGTCTTTTCTGAAGAAACAGTAAGTTTATGTCTACCCTTTGCTCTTCTAGACTTGATTACTCTTCTTCCATTAGCAGTAGACATTCTTTCTCTGAATCCATGCTTATTTCTTCTTTTTCTACGAGAAGGCTGAAATGTTCTTTTCATGACGCTATGTTTTAATATTTTGTATGCTTACCTAAATCCTTCCATCGGTTCACCCTAAAAAGGACTGCAAAGATAGATAGGTTTTTTTTATTTACAAATCAGAGATTTACTTTTGTTGAATAACAATCATATTTTGATATGCAATATTTAATCAATAGACCTTTTATCACATCCCAATATATAGATTTAAAGCTCTTAATTTCCTGCAAAGCAAATGAAATCGTTTCTCTACAACTTGCAACTTGGAGACCCGGAAGGTATGAAATCATTGATTTTGCTGCAAAAATAAAAAATTTTGAAGTTTATTTTCAAAATGACCTATTTGCTTGGTCAAAAGTAAGCAAAAGCCTGTGGGTATTTGAAGCAATAGAAGAAGGGATTTATGAAGTCAATTATAAGTTCTATGCGAATCAAATGGATGCTGGTGGCTCTTGGTCTGATGATACCCAACTATACATCAATTTTAGCAATTGTATATTTGAAATCAAAGAAAGGGCTGAAGAGCCAATTGAGGTTTCTATAGATCTTCCAAGTGACTATATCGTAGCTTCTTCCTTGAAAAGGATTAATCAAAACACCTGGGAGGCTCTGAATTACCAAGAGATCATAGATAGCCCATTGCTTGCAAGTTCTCAATTGACTCATTTGCATTATGAAAGCGAAAAGTCAGTTTTCCACATTTGGTTAAATGGGAATTCCTATTTCGACCATGAAGAATTGATCAAGGTGTTCAGATCTTTTACCAAAAGACAAGTTGAGGATTTTGGTGAATTTACTGCAAAAAACTATCACTTTATAATCCAATTACTCCCTTACAAGCATTACCATGGTGTTGAGCATAAGTTTTCAACAGTAATTACAATTGGCCCAGACAAGGATCTGGCAGACAAGAAACTTTTCAAAGAATTGATAGGTGTAAGCTCTCATGAGTTGTATCATTTCTGGAATGTGTGCAGGATAAGGCCAAAAGAACTATTGTCATATGACCTTAGTAAAGAAGTGAATTTAGATTCAGGGTTTGTATTGGAAGGAATCACTACATATATGGGGGATTTATATTTGCTAAAATCAAACTTTTTCTCTTTGGAGGAATACCTTCAAGAGGCTATACTCGCCAGACTGCAAAGAGAATTTGACAACTTTGGTTGGAAAAATCAAAGCATCATTGAATCAAGCATAGACCTCTGGCTAGATGGTTATAAACCTGGCATTCCTGATAAAAAAGTAAATATTTATAATAGAGGATCATTACTAGCCTTTTGTCTCGATGTAATGTTGGTTGAAAATCAGAGTTCACTAGCCAATGTAATGCGTATCATGTGGGAAAAGTATGGATCTCAAAAGACAGGATACAATATGACGCAATTCATCAACATAATCTCGAAAGCTATGAATGATCCTAGAAAAGCTGAAAAGTTTATGATGAATTTTGTATTTGGAAAGAATGACCTTTTCCCTTTAATTGAAAAATGCTGTGCTATGTTAGGGTTTCAAATAAATAAAAAATATGAAAGCGGTAATGAGTTATTGCACCAATTTGGGATAAGAGTTGTGGAGAATTGTGTCACTCAAATACATCCAGATGCTGTAGCATATAAATCGATTATGATAAACGACAAGATCACCTCATTAGAAACCTATAAGGAAGGGATCTATTTGGAGGTAGACCGTTATTCACGAAAGATATCAATTGAAATTCCACATTCTGATCTTAATTTTTTCCCAACATTTCAAATCGAGGTCAAATCCCCAACGCCTATATTTGAAAAATGGAAGAAATAAAAAAGGAGGCTCTCACCTCCTTTTTTATTTTCAATTAATTAAAATCTTCATCATTGAGCTCTTTGTTCAATTCAATCTTGACTATTTTAGTTTCTAGTGGAACGGGTAGCATGGGGCTATTCATTGTAATAGTATGAGGGTAGAGCACCCCACTTACTTCTTTATAATCAGAATAAATCATATCTCCTGCTGCATCTGAGCTGGTTTTCAACTTCAAGCCAGATTTTGTAGAGTAATACTCAACTGTTTTCATACCATTTGGTAACGTAAGTATCATAACATTTGCTTCTTCACCATCGACTTGCTCAGTTCCTCTAAGCGAAAGTTCAATACCAAGATCCTTATACATTGGTTCAGGAAAAACATAAGTCTGAGTCTTGATCATTGCTAACATTTCTTCTGGTAAATCTTGAGACTGACCACCAGCTTCCATATAACCTTTTCCATCCTTGAGAATCATTTTCTGCTGAACCTCACCCATTACTTTGGTCTCTTGTTTCAATCGTGAATTCTCGGAGTCAGCGAATAAAATTGTCTCAATTTTCATTCCTTGAAAATCCGCCACCATTGAAACATAAGATGTCTTAATTTTCTTAACATTTTCTAACCCGCCCACTGCTTCTACATATTTAGCTATCACTTCTTCAGGCTCGAGTAAAGTGAGCTTGGCTTCTATTTTGTGATTTTCGTCTAATGAACGTTCAAATGCAAATACAGAATGCATAAAAGTTGATCCCACTATGAAAGCAGTAGACATTAAAAGAATTTTAATTTTCATAATAAATATAGTTTAGTGATAATTTTACAAAATCCACGTCCAATGAATGAACAAGGTTAATTGAATTGCTCGTCTTCAATTGAAACATTGAATTCAATATTTTCTACTTTGGCCGCCAATGGCACAGGTATCATAGGGTTGCTGATAGTCATCAACATGGGATACTTTACACCATTTACTTCCCTGTAATTGTTATAGACTACTTCTCCTGAGGTTGGACTTTCCATTTTCAATTTCAAGCCACTTTCGACACCAAAAAAGAAATCAGATGAACTTCCTGAAGCTGTAGTTACGATTAATTTATAGGCATTTTCTCCCTCAACTTCTTTTATGCCATCAAGTTTTAGGGTGTAGCCTAGCGATTCAAAATGCAGTTCAGGGAAAATGTACATTGAAAGTTTCGCTTCCTCGTATTGTTCATCAGGAAGTTGTTGCGTTTGTCCCATTGCAACTACTGATGCCTTCCCGTCTTTTATAATGGTATTGGACATGACATTGCCGCCCATCAAAACTTTATTGGAGAAAGCTTCTTTATTTTCGTCATGATAAAAGTTCATGCCAAGTTTCATTCCTTGAATTTCGGCATTAGCTTCTATGACAGCTGTTCTCACCGATTTAACTTTATCCACTCCTCCTAAAGCTTCGAAATACTTTTCTAGTACTTTTTCAACTGTCATATCTGCATCCATAGCAATTATCTTCTCTGGATCGCCCGCTGTATTGAATCTATTGATATCTCCATATGCCATCAAACCCTCAGAAACCAAAGATCCATTTCCAACTATTGTAATGTACATGTTATCAGGCTTCAAAAACTTTTTGGCTGCTTCATTTACTTCTTCCACCGTTAAAGCATTTAATCTCTGAAGGTATGTTGCATAATAATCTTTGGGTAACCCGTATCTCTCAATATTGATTGCAAAATTCGCTATAGTTGAAGGGCTTTCAAGAGATCTTCCAAATGAGCCACTCAAATTGGCTTTAGCAGCATCTAATTCTTCTTGTGTGACACCATTGTCTTTCATATTTCTGATTTCATGAATCATCTCATAAATTGCTGAATCTGTAGCAGTACCTCTCACACTAGCATTTGCAGAAAAGCTTGAGACAAGGCTATTGGAGCCAATTCTGGCATAGGCACCGTAAGTATAACCTTTATCTTCTCTCAGGTTCATAAACAACCTTGAAGAACCACCTCCACCAAGAATAAACCCAGCCACTTGGCTAGCCAAATAATCTGGAGAAGGAAGGTGATTTTCGATAGGATAAGTCAATTCTACAACAGACTGTTGCGCAGATGGTCTATCTACAAGGGCCACTGTGTTTCGTTCAGGAATTTGAGGTTTCTTGTATTCATGCTTTGGAACCTCTTTCTTCTCCCATTTGGCAAAATGCTTATTGACTAGCTTTTTTGCTTGATCCAAAGTAACATCTCCTACAATAGCTAAATATGCGATATTCGGTCTATAATATGTTTCATAGTAAGCCTTTATATCCGCTACTTCGATATTATCAATGGTTTCTTCAGTCTCGCTCTCACCATAAGGATGATCTGTGCCAAAAACTAACTTACTTGTCAAAATTGAAGAAATTGTAGATGGGTCAGATTTCGCGGCAGCAATTCCAGATTTGGCTTGTGTTTTCAACTTTTGCAGTTCCTCTTCCGGGAAAATTGGGTTAAAAAGTACATCAGCCATAAGTTCCAATACTTTTTCTTGATGCTTAGTCAAAGTAGATGCTGAGATAGAAGTAGAAGATGCTGAAATTCTGGCTCCAAGAAAATCCACTTCCTCATTAAATTGATCCTTAGATCTGTTTTTAGTTCCCGCAGTAATCATTTCTCCTACAAAGTCTAACATTCCTGCTTTATCACCTTCCAGGATTGGATCCCTATCCAATATTAATGAATAGGTTACCCTAGGAAGCTTTGAGTTTTGAATCACAAAAACTTTCAATCCATTTGGCAAAGTAAACGATTCTGCGTCACCAAATCTGATCTCTGGAGCTGGACCAGCTTCAGGCATCTTGGACCTATCTAACTGTGCATTTGCTACAAATGACAGCGATATTAAAAGTAATATTATATATAGTTTTTTCATTTTTATTCACGTTAAATTCAAAACTTATTCAGTTGCATCGGTAGGTTTTGGCAAATACTTCAGTACTACGCGACTATCTTTCTTCAGGTATTCGTTAGCCACTCTTTTGATGTCGGATGCTGTCACCTTTCTGTACTTATCAAGCTGTGTATTTACATAGTCTGCACTTCCATAAAACACATGACCTTGTGCCAGTGACTGAGCGATACTAGCTATAGATCCAAAACCATTTACAAGCTGATTCTCTTTGATATTGATCAATTTCTCAAGGTCTTTTTCTGCGATTCCATTTGATTTCACAGATTCCAAAACTTCATCAATTGAAGTATTCAAATCATCTACATCTACACCCATGTTTGCAATTGCCAAAACCAAAAACATTCCTCCATCCTCAAGATCATTTGGGAAAGCAACCGCCTGTACTGCCTTTTGCTGCTTGTCTACCAATTCTCTATACATCAATGAACTTTTACCAGAGAGCAAATAGGTACTCAACAAACTCAGCGCATAGGTATCTGGATGATTCTTCTTAGGCATCAAATATCCCTGAAAAACTGCAGGTAGTTGGATGTTATCATATACTATATCCTCCTGCTGTGTGGAAAGCTTCGCTATTTCAATATTTGGCCTGTAGAAATCTCTTTTACCTGCTGGAATTTCAGAAAAATACTTCCGAATCATGGACTCGGCATTTGCATAATCTATATCACCTGCTACGACTAATGTAGCATTGTTTGGAACATAATACATGTCATAGAAATCCATAAACTCATCAAGCTTTGCGTTATCCAAATGCTCAGCTGAGCCAATGATAGGCCAATTGTATGGGTGATTTGGGTATAATCTTACTGGAATCTCTCTTTGAAAAGAACCATAAGGTTGCTCATCCATCACCTGCTTCATTTCTTGCTTGATCACTTCTCTTTGAGTATCTACACCTGTTTGATCTACTTTGGCATGCAACATTCTCTCTGATTCTAGGTAAAGCGAAAGTTCTAATTTATTTGAAGGTAGAATTTCATAGTAAACAGTGTAGTCTTGATTTGTACCTGCATTCAAAGTACCACCCGCTGATTCTACAATTTCAAAAAACTTCCCTCTAGGAATGTATTCAGAGCCTTCAAACATCAAATGTTCAAAGAAATGGGCAAAACCAGTTCTTTCTGGATTTTCATTTTTTGACCCAACATGGTACAATACTGTAGTAGCTACAATCGGGGTAGTTTTGTCTTGATGTAAAATGACATGTAGACCATTTTCTAATTTGAATTCTTTGAATTCTATCTTGTTTTGGGCAAAAACTGAGCATGTCACCAGCACACCCAGCAAAATAGATAGGGTAATTTTCCTCATCATCTTATTCATTTAATTTTAACAATATTTTACGTTTCAAAAATTATGCAGTTTAAAACAGTACAGGCAAGATAATTAGGAATGTTAAATAAAACATGTATTTGACAACAATTTATCAATTTAACACATTTTAAACTGTCTCTTTTATATCAAATATTAGAAAGGACAAGTGATCATATTCGGACGTTCGAAATGCAATTATGTCCCAAATCGGTCAATTTCTCACCTACCCTCCCTTCGAATACACAAATTCAAAAACCTTATTTAAATCCTTTCTAATTGATTTTTGACCAATTGAATTGTTTTCCAAATGCGAAGTCTGAAGTGTCAAATCAGCCATGACTAACCTTTCCTCAAGGTCATATAATATATATCTCGTTATAAGCCAATAATTCAAATTATCTAAAGGACCAATGGGACCTACATAGGGACTATTTTGAATAGTTTTATTATAACTCATTGTAGCACCGAGCTTACTTACTCTTAAATACCTTTTGGCAAGCACCTCAATTTCTAATAGGTATCTAACCCCCAATTCGTTAGAAAGTTTCTCTTTATTCCTAACAGTTGAAAAATCATGAATCCCCACAGACTTCAACTCCAGCTCATGAAAATCAGTATCCCAAACTTCCCTGAATCCTTTTGTTTTCAACTCTTTAGGCAATGTCTCAAGATAAGTATTATAATCTTTTTGAGGAAAACCTGCTGGAATCGTCACTAGAATAATTGCATCCCTATCCAAAGGCATTCTCATATCATTTATCCTAGCATCTACTACATATTGTTGTACAGGTTTTGCGCAACCTGTCAATAAAATACAACAAATTGATATGGTAAATGGTCTGAAAAGTTTGGTTAATTTCATAAGCAACATCAGATTCCATGCAAAGACTTAAAATAAGTCATTGATTTCGATAATCTACTCCCATACCAAGAAAAAGGTTCGCCATTTACCAAAATAATTTTAGTTTTCTGTAATTTACTTTCAAAAAAGGCAATGTGCTTTTCTTTGAAAGGAAAAGGCTCTGAGCTCAATAAAAGAAACTTAGGATTTAAAGATTGAATTGTTTCTAAGCTTACTACAGGATATCTTTCAAAATTGACAAGATTTTCAAAACCAGCAAAATCAAGCATTTGATCAATAAATGTATTGGATCCAGCACACATTATGGGATCATTCCAGATAAGGTATACCGCTGAACCCAATTTTGGCAATGATGAATCAAATTGACCTATGACTGAGTTGACGATATCCATTGCCTTGTCAGATGTCGAAGTAATTTTTCCAATTGCTCTAATCATCTCACATGCATCTGAAAGTTTAAAGATATCACTCATCCAGACTGGATATTTTTCCATTAACATCTCTATGCCTTCTTGATAATTTTCCTCTTTGTTACCTATGATCAAATCAGGCTTCAGCGCATCTATTTTATCAATATGAAAGTTCTTTGTACCTCCTATGATTTGTTTTTCGTTTTTAAAACCCCTTGGATGTATGCAAAACTTTGTAAGACCAACAATCCGATCACCTAGCCCCAAATCAACCAATAGCTCAGTCTGCGAAGGTACTAGCGAAATGATTCTTTGGGGATAAGAATTTATATTTACTACTCTTTGGAGCTGATCGATATAAGCTGGCATTTTCTTGAAATTTAAAGCAAGAGATAATTTTGGAAAATAAAATCACTCAAAATTTAACCAAAAGAATTATTGAATATCCTTCTCTTCAGAAAAAAAATTATCATTGTTCTTTAAATATTTTTTCTCGAACTTTAAATGCATTTCTAAAGATTTTAAAATAAACACATTTCCATTCAACCAAGATTTGAAAACTTGTTAACCAACTTTTATCCTCAATTTTATAATTATCAATCATTTAACTTTATTAATTATGGGACTTTTAAATTTAAACAAAAAGAAAACTTGCTTTGCTTATGTAATGCTGGTATTATCCTGCATCTCTTATTCATGTAATAGCTTTTTAGATGACAGCTATGCAGAATTAGAAGAGGCTAATATTCTGGAAGAAAAATTATTAACGCAGGGGCAATTGATTGACATCACAGATTATTCCAACTTAAGGGTGGGGGACTTTACAGGACATTATATATTACTTTCTAAATCTCCAAATTTATCTAAAAATATCACTCAGGAAATTGCAAAAGCGGGAGGTGAAATAATAAGCTCTTATCCTCAAATAGGTGTAGTTATAGCCAAAGCAATCAACGTAGATTTTGTCCAAAATGTCAAAAAACTAAATTCAGTAGAATCAATAACTGCGGACTACATCGTCCAATATACTAGTGAACCAGACCAATTAAAATTCACTGAAATGAATGATAATTTTTCTGAACCTTCCTCAAATTTAATTCCTTTTGATTACAAATCTGCATTTTTCGATGGGTTTCAATGGGCGCCGAAAGCTATTAATGCAGATAAAGCATGGGAAGCCGGAATAACAGGAAATGGAGTTAGAGTTGCAGTAATTGACGGAGGTTTTCATAGCACTCATATTGATTTAAGTCCTAATTTGGATCTTTCATTCTCAAGATCAACCGTCCCTGGTTTTAATTTCAATCAAGATGTTGGTACTTTTTGGCATGGGACACATGTTGCAGGCATTATTGCTTCCTCTGGTTTAGGTGCAGTTGGAATAGCGCCAAGGGCTAAAATCATAGGGATTAAATCACTCCATAATGGAACAGGAGCATTTTCGTGGATTCTAGAAGGTCTACTATATGCAGCCACGCCAATAGAAGCTGGAGGTGCTGGTGCAGACATTATTAATATGAGTTTGGGAGCAACCATAGATTACAGAAGTCCATGGGGAGATAAGGACTTTAGAGATGCATTTAGAGAATTACAAAAAATTTATGACAGAGCTACTAGATATGCGTGGCAAAATGGTGTAACCGTGATTGTCTCTGCTGGAAATGGAGGCAACAACTATGATGTTTCAAAGGAGTTGTTTCAATTACCAGCTCAAAGTCAACATGCACTTTCAATTAGCTCGACTGGGCCTACAGGTTGGGGTTTTGGAGCGAGTAATTTCTTCCAACCTGCCTATTATACCGATCATGGGAAATCTTTGGTGGATTTTGCCGCACCGGGTGGCACTGTAGGGTTAGCTTTGGTAGATGGTAATTTCAATCCTTGTACAATTTTAGGCACGTATACTTCTTCGACAAATACTTGTGCCGTTTTTGATCAAGTTTTTAGTACAATAAGAGGCACTAGTAATGGAAGCTTCGGATGGTCGCAGGGTACTTCTATGGCTGCTCCTGCGGTAGCAGGAGTAGTAGCTTTAATGATGGAAGCTGAAAGCAATAGAATTTCTCCTTCTCAAGTAAGGGCTAAACTTAGACAAAGTTCCGAAGACCTAGGAGCTCCTGGAAATGATGCATTTTATGGTCATGGATTTGTAAATGCAGCCAAAGCCATCGGAATCAATTAGATATCCCTGTTAAAATCTAAGGAAATGTTAAAGACTATTTTGAATATTTATCTATTCAAAATAGTCTTTTTTTGTTAAATATCCAATGAACACCTTAAATCCACTTAATGCAATTTTACCTAATTAGCTAATTTTAATTCCATTGGTAAATATATTATTCAATAATATGGATATACGGAACTTTGCCAATAACATTACAAAATTCCGGATTATCTAACTTCCGATATAAATTGATATTGGATATTTATGGATATTGACCATTTACAACCTGTTGAGCCAATGAATTCAAGTTACTGGCAAAAAAGCGTATAATCAGATATCGATAATAGTGATTTTTAAAAATCAAGACTAGAATTGTTAATTTTTAACTAAACGAAGCTAATTTACTTATATTTAAAAGTCTTCACACTACATACCTAAAATCAAAATTTGGATCAAAGTCTTCTAAAAATCCTTTGATCAAATTAATGACTTGTTGGATATCATCCTTACTAGCAGTCTCAACAGTAGTATGCATATATTTGAGTGGAAGAGAAATCAATGCAGAGGGGACTCCTTCATTTGAATAAGCAAAAGCATCAGTATCAGTACCTGTCACCCTTGATGCAGCAGCTCTTTGAAAATCAATTTTTCGCTTTTGGGCAGACTGTATGATTAAGTCTAGCAATTTTTTATGAACAGAGGCACCATAAGTCAATACGGGTCCTTTTCCAGCAACTTGCTCCCCTGAAGTGATCTTATTATATAAAGGTGCAGTAGTATCATGGCAAACATCAGTGATGATAGCAATCTGAGGCTTGATCCTAGCAGCTATCATGCTCGCACCTCGAAGTCCTATTTCCTCTTGTACCGCATTCACAATATATAACCCAAATGGTAATTTCACTTTCGATTCATACAACAGCCTAGCTACCTCAGCGATCATGTAACCACCTACTCTATTGTCGAGTGCTCTTCCACTATAAAATTTATCATTTAATTCTGTCAGTTCATCTTGAAAAGTAATCACACACCCTACATGTATTCCCATTTCAGATACTTCATCCTTGGTACGAGCCCCAACATCAATAAAAATATTATCTAAGGTTGGCGCATCATCTTTCCCATCTTTCCTGACATGAATTGCAGGCCATCCAAAAACTCCAGGAATCACCTTATTTTCTGTATGGATATTCACCCGCATTGAAGGTGCTATCATATGATCTGACCCCCCATTCTTTCTGACATAAATATATCCTTCTGGGGTGATGTAATGTACAAACCAACTGATCTCATCAGCATGTGCTTCAATCACTACTCTGAACTCCGCATTAGGATTGATCACTCCTACGGCCGTACCATAATTATCTGTAAAATAATCATCTACATAAGGCTTGATATAATCCAGCCAAACTTGCTGACCTGATGCTTCAAAGCCTGTCGGGCTAGCTGTGTTCAGGTATTTGTATATAAATTTTTCTGATTGAGACATCATTTCAATTTTTTGTATGATTAATCGACTGTCTATTGTCAATAGCAAACAACTATGAATTCAAAAACAGTTTCAAGCTTTATCTGAACCTGTGTTGCATCTGCTGTTTTCCGACTGTAGTTTGTTGACTATAGAGGAATATTGCCATGTTTTTTTCTCGGCAATTTATCTACTTTGTTCTCTAACATTTTGAAGCCTCTGATTAGTTTTTCGCGAGTTTCGGAAGGAATGATTACCTCATCTATAAATCCTCTATGAGCAGCTCTATATGGATTAGCGAATTTGGCAGTATAATCATCAATTTTCTCCTGTAACTTAGCCTCCGGATCTTCTGATTCTGCAATTTCCCTTTTGAAAATAATCTCTGCTGCTCCTTTAGCTCCCATAACTGCTATCTCTGCTGTAGGCCAAGCAAAATTCAAGTCAGCACCAATGTGCTTAGAGTTCATCACATCATAAGCTCCCCCATACGCTTTTCTGGTAATCACAGTCACTCGCGGTACCGTTGCTTCCGAAAAAGCATAAAGTAATTTTGCTCCATTAGTAATTATCCCATTCCATTCTTGATCTGTTCCTGGCAAAAAACCTGGCACATCAACTAAAACAAGCAAAGGCACATTGAAAGAATCGCAAAACCTCACAAATCGAGCAGCCTTGGTTGATGCATTGTTATCTAACACCCCTGCCATCGATTGTGGTTGATTGCCTACGATTCCAATACTTCTTCCAGCCAATCTAGCAAACCCTACAACTATATTGTCAGCATATTCCTTGTGAACTTCTAAAAAAGACTCTTCATCCACGATACCATGGACCACACTTCTGATATCATAGGGGTGATTTGGGTTTTCAGGAATAAGTTCATCTAAGACTTTTCTTGACTCATCCTCTTTCAACTCATAAGGATAGACAGGAGCTTCATCTTCACAATTTTGAGGAATGTAACTAAGCAAAGATTTGAGATGATTGATACAATCAAGCTCATTTGCACATGAAAAATGAGTCACACCACTCTTAGTACTATGTGTGCTAGCACCTCCGAGCTCCTCAGCAGTCACTGTCTCTTGTGTCACAGTCTTCACGACATTGGGTCCTGTCACAAACATATATGAGGTATTCTCAACCATCAAAATAAAATCCGTGATTGCGGGTGAATAGACTGCACCTCCAGCGCAAGGCCCCATAATAGCTGATAGTTGAGGTATGACTCCAGAGGCTAGTGTATTCCTATAGAAAATATCCGCATATCCACCCAAAGAAACCACACCTTCTTGTATTCTTGCACCACCAGAATCATTAAGACCAATCACAGGTGCTCCATTTTTCATGGCCATATCCATTATTTTACAGATTTTTTCTGCATGAGTCTCAGAAAGTGATCCACCAAAGACAGTGAAATCCTGGGAATAAACATAAGTGAGACGTCCATTAATCTCTCCATAACCTGTCACTACCCCATCACCTAGATAATGTTCTTTATCCAAACCAAAGTCCTTGGCCCTATGCATGACAAACTTATCAATCTCTTGAAATGTCCCTTCATCCATCAGAAGATAAATTCTTTCTCTAGCTGTCAGCTTACCTTTTTTATGTTGGGATGAAATTCTATCTATACCTCCACCTTCGAGCGCCTCCTGATTTTTCCTTTTTAAAAGTTCAATTTTCTCTTTGATACTTGGAAGGGTATATACTCCTACAGTTTTATTTTCCATAAATTTTATCCTAAAGTTAATTTGGCTTCTTCAAATATACATCCTGCAAGTAAAGTGCAAAAGTTTTTTATCATATATAGAAAGATTATAAAGGACTTAAAGAATTGATAATATACTTGGTAGAAAGTGTCTGGCATGATTTTAAATAAATCCTCTATATTCGCACAACTTTAACGGAGGCGCTTATGACTAATAGGAAAGCTGCTATCATTGACATGGGCACCAATACATTTCATTTGTTATTGGTTGAGTTGAATGCAGAGAACTTTAAGACTATATACAAGGAAAAAATACCTGTAAAAATCGGACAAGGTGGTATAAGTAATAATATCATTACAAATGCTGCAAGTAAACGAGCATTTCACACACTGGGTCATTTCAAAAACCTGATAGATGGAGAAGGTATTACCGATATTTTTGCCTTTGCCACTAGCGCAGTAAGAAATGCTGAAAATGGATTAGTTTTCGTCTCTGAAATCAAGATAAAGTTTGATATAGACGTTCATGTCATTGACGGTGATGAAGAAGCACAGCTGATCTATGAGGGAATTAGGTTCAGTGGGGCATTAGATGACTCTACTCACTTGATGATGGATATCGGTGGAGGATCTGTAGAATTTATCATTGGAAATCACAAAGAAGCATTTTGGAAACAAAGCTTTGAAATTGGAGGACAAAGACTTTTGGATCTATTTCATTATCATGACCCTATTTTAGATTCAGAGGTGGTTAACTTAAATAGCTTTTTGGCAGATAAACTACAACCTCTGATCAATGCTATCGAGCTTTATCGTCCAGGAAAAATAGTAGGAGCCTCTGGTACATTTGACACGCTTAGCGATATGTATTACGAAAGTATTCATGGCAAAAAGAGAGTCCAAGAACTAGCCTTTCAATTACCCCGATTGGGTTTTGAATCTCTTGCGAGTCAACTTGTCTCACTAGACAAATCTGCAAGACTACAAATTCCAGGCATGATTCCAATGAGAGTAGATATGATCGTAGTAGCAACATGTCTCATTACTTACATTTTACAATATGTTTCGGGAGATTACTTGATTTGCTCGAGTTATGCTCTCAAAGAAGGGGCTATCTCTAGGTTGGTGAAAGCTGATTCTTTGACAAGTGCGATTACAAATTAACTTAAGAACAAAACATGAACACCTATAACTACGAAGCTTTATATAAATTCACTAAAAGCCTACTTTTAAAAATTGGATGCCCAGAGGCTGATGCAGATACAGCTTCGAAAGTATTGCTATCAGCTGATCTAAGGGGAGTAGACTCCCATGGCGTAGCGAGATTATCTGGCTACATAAGACTTTGGGAAAAAGGCCGAATCAATCCTACACCAAATCTAAAAATCACCTATGAAACCCCAAGCACTGCTGTGGTAGATGGTGATGCAGGCTTGGGCTTGATAGTGGCACCCTTTGCAATGCAAGTAGCCATCGAAAAAGCGAAAAATGTAGGCACAGGTTGGGTAAGTGTAAAAAACTCCAATCATTACGGAATCGCTGGTTACCACTCCATGATGGCTTTAGAGCATGATATGATTGGAATATCTTTAACCAATGCAAGCCCTTTGGTAAGCCCAACGTTTTCTAAAGAAAGAATGCTAGGAACTAATCCAATTTCTGTAGCAATTCCTGCTGACGAACAGCCTCCTTTTGTGGCAGATATGGCTACGACTACAGCTGCAAATGGAAAGCTTGAAATTCTTCAGCGAAAAGATCTAGATGCTCCACTTGGCTGGGTCCAAGATGCTCATGGCACCCCTACTACAGATGCAAATGGTGTAAAAAAAGGTGGCGCATTGCTTCCTCTTGGAGGTGATCGAGAGCATGGGTCGCACAAAGGCTACATTTTAGGTTCGATAGTAGATATACTTTCAGCAGTCTTATCTGGTGCCAATTATGGTCCTTGGGCTCCACCTTTTGTTGCATTCTTAGAGCCTGACCCCAATCCAGTCGGTGAAGGCCTAGGTCACTTTTTTGGGGCCATGAGAGTAGATGCCTTTAGACCAGCTGAAGAATTTAAGGCTCATATGGACAACTGGATTGCCAGGTTTAGGAAAGCAGCACCAGCTCCTGGTTTTGACAAAGTATTGATCCCCGGCGATCCTGAAAGGGAACTTGAGGCTGAAAGAAAGGTATCAGGCATTCCATTGATCAAAGCTGTGGAAGATGATTTAATGGAATTAGGTGAAAAGTTTGGAATAAAACTCGACAATTGACCTTACACTTTACTATTTAGTCTTTATCTTTTGTTAACTTGAGAATCTCAAACCACACAAAAGATAGACATGTCACACCCGAAACAATCCAGAAGAGACTTTTTAAAAAAATCCTCAGCAGCATTAGCACTGGCAAGTCTTAGCCTAGGGTCTTTTAAATCTATTGCAAATCCAGACACTCTAAAAGTAGCTTTGGTAGGCTGCGGTTGGTATGGAAAAATGGATTTATGGAGACTATTACAGGTTGCTAATGTAGAAGTAGTTGCGCTTTGCGATGTGGATAAAAACCATTTAGAAGAAACAAAAAATCTACTCGCAAAAAGATCTCCAAAAAGTAATCCCAAACTCTATAAAGATTATAGATCTTTGTTTTCCTCCCATGAAATAGACATCACAGTGATAGGTACGCCAGATCACTGGCATGCACTTCAAACCATAGCTGCAATTGAAGCTGGGTCTCATGTATATTTACAAAAACCAATTTCGGTTGATGTGCTTGAGGGTGAAGCTGTAGTGGCTGCTGCTAAAAAACATCAGAGAATCGTACAAGTAGGTCTACAAAGGAGAAGCACTCCCCATCTAATTGACGCAAAAGAAAAAATTATAGATAAAGGAGTACTGGGTAAAATTGGTCATGTAGAGATTTGCTGCTATTACCACATGCGTGCAAATGGGAACCCTTCTAGGGAACCTGTACCAGATTTTTTTGATTATGAGTTATGGACAGGCCCAGCACCAATGAGAGAGTTTGATGGATTACCTCATCAGAGATGGTGGAGAACGTTCATGGAATATGGCAATGGAATCACTGGAGATATGTGTGTACACATGTTGGATTGTGTCAGGTGGATGCTAGATCTAGGTTGGCCAACTAAAATCTCCGCCACTGGAGGCATATTGGTTCAAAAAGAAGGTAAATCCAATATAGCAGATACGCAAACAGCCGTATTTGAATTCCCCGAATTCAACGTAGTATGGCAGCATAGGACATGGGGAAACCCAGTAGATCCTGAATACCCTTGGGCATTCAAGATATTTGGCGAAAACGGCTACTTGGCAGGAAGTCCTCAAAAAGCAGACTATTTCCCAAAAGACAAATCAGACCCCATTCATTGGGATGTCAAATACGAAAAAGAAGAATTTTCTGAAGACTTAAAAGAAGAAAAAATAGAACTTCATGCAGTTCCAGCCACAAGGAAACACATGAAGGATCTTTTGAAAGCTATTGAAAACAAAAAGTCACCAGTGGCCAATGTAGAAGAAAGTCATATATCTACTGCAAGTTGTATATTGGCAAATATCAGCATGGAACTTGGAAGGCCTCTTTCGTACGATCCAGATTCTAAAACAATCCCAAATGATAAAGAAGCATCGGACTTGCTCAAAAGATCCTATAGATCACCGTGGAAGCATCCTTATGTCTAATATTTCAATTGATAGCAGCAGGAACTTGAATCAGAGTAAAGTTGATTTTCTTGAAATACGACAACATTGATCTATAATTAAACAAAACACAAAAAGTGATGCTCCCTTAAGTATCACTTTTTTTTATCCTCAAATTTTCTTTTCTTTTTTTTTGGACTGTGTAGCATTTTTAAAAATTGTACCGTCTAGTGGATGAAAAGATTCAAAAACCAACTTATAATTACTACAATGAATATTAGAAATGCTTTTAAAAATTTGCTTACTCCTATTGTTATCATTTTAGGATTAAGTAGCTGTCTGAATGATAATGATGGTGCTCCTATCCAGCCATTTGCATTTGTTTCCATCTATCATGGTGCTCCTGAGACAGCTTCTCTTGATGTGTTTGCAAACAGTAGTAAAGTAACCAATAGTCCTTTTAGATTTACGGAAACCTTACCTTACTTGAGATATTATCTTGGACAAAGAACATTCAAGTTTTCTCCTTATAATTCTGTTACCACATTACTTGAGGACACTTTCACGATTGAAGACAATAAAGTGTACAGCATATTTTTAACAGGTTTACCTAACGATCTGGAAGCCATTATAGTAGAAGACTCTTGGGGGTCTTTCAATCAAAATCAAACAAAAATCAGGTTTGTGCATCTATCACCAGATGCCGGTGAGGTCGAAATCTTACTAGACAACGAAGAAACATCAAAATTCGAGAACAATGAGTTCAAATCACACTCTAATTTTGAGGCTTTGGAAGCAAAAAGCTATAATATCAAAGTGGTCTCTAAAGAAACAGGAGAGACTTTGATAACTGCAAACAATGTAGAGCTTAAAAGAAACAGGGCATACAGCCTTATCTTAAGAGGTTTAGAAAGTGAACAAACCGATGTAAATAAGCAACTCAATTTACAACTTATAACCAACTTTATTAATTACTAGAATATCATCATGCTTGTTGATTAAAATCAGGGTTTGTCTAAAATCACATCTTGCTAGTAAATTAACCTGATGCCACGATGAGCCAAAAATTTCAAGCTAAATAAAAAGTCCCGAGATCCAAACTCGGGACTTTTATTTTACATTCAAATTTTAAGCAACAGACTTATTAATTAGCTATTTTATAAGGAAATACACTCCTTAGCAAGCATTAATAAGCTCTTGCAAAAAGTACTCTACCTTTGGATGAGTTTCCAGTAAATACACATGTCCCTTGTTCTTCTTTTTGATCAAGAGGAATACACCTAATTGTAGCTTTCGTTAGCTCTTTGATCTTGTCCTCCGTTTCAGAGCTTCCATCCCAGTGAGCCGAAACAAATCCACCTTTATTTTCAATCACATCCTGAAATTCTTCCCAAGAATTTACTTCCGTGGTATGAGTTGTTCTAAAATCAAATGCCTTTTGGTAAATGGTTGTTTGAATTTCTTCCAACTTTGCTACGATAAAAGAATCAATTTCAATTTCATTAAGATTGATCGTTTCCTTTGTCAAAGTATCTCGTCTTGCCAATTCTATGGTATTGTTTTCAAGATCTCTAGGTCCCATTGCAATCCTTAAAGGAACTCCTTTCAGTTCATACTCTGCAAATTTCCAGCCTGGCTTATGCGTATCTCTGTGATCAAAATGAACTGAAACACCAAGCTTTCTCAATTTTGAAACTATTTCTTTCGCCTTTTCTGAGATTCTGTCCAATTCTTCATCAGACTTGAATATCGGAACTATTACCACTTGAATAGGCGCAAGTTTTGGAGGCAAAACCAATCCATTATCATCAGAATGCGCCATGATAAGTGCTCCCATCAATCTTGTACTCACACCCCATGATGTCCCCCAAACATAATCCAGTCCACCCTCTTTTGTCGCAAATTTCACATCAAATGCCTTGGCAAAATTCTGTCCCAGAAAGTGGGATGTACCAGCTTGTAAAGCCTTACCATCTTGCATCATCGCCTCAATACAGTAAGTGTCTTCTGCTCCTGCAAACCTCTCATTTGGGGTCTTCACTCCTTTGACTACAGGCAGAGCCATGAATGACTCGGCAAAAGTAGCATACACATTGAGCATTTGCACAGTCTCATCGATAGCTTCTTGCTTTGTAGCATGTGCTGTATGGCCTTCTTGCCACAAAAACTCCGCTGTCCTCAAGAATAGTCTGGTTCGCATTTCCCATCTTACTACATTTGCCCATTGATTTACCAAAAGAGGCAAATCTCTGTAGGATTGAATCCAATTCTTATACGTACTCCAAATGACCGTTTCTGAAGTAGGTCTTACGATCAGCTCTTCTTCGAGTTTGGCTTCGGGATCCACAACTACGCCCTTACCATCCTCAGAATTTTTAAGTCTATAATGAGTCACCACGGCACACTCTTTTGCAAACCCTTCTACATGACTTGCTTCTTTGGATAAGTATGATTTTGGGATAAAAAGTGGAAAATAGGCATTAGTATGTCCGGTTTCTTTAAACATCCTATCAAGCTCAGCTTGCATCTTTTCCCAGATGGAATAACCATAAGGTTTGATGACCATACACCCTCTTACCGCAGAGTTTTCGGCTAGGTCAGCTCTCTTTACTAATTCGTTGTACCACAAAGAGTAGTCTTCACTTCTTTTAGGCAATCCTTTGCTCATGATTTATTTGTTGATTTGGAAATTCTATTTATATTCGTCTCTTATTGAGAGTTGGCAAATATAATTCAAAAATAACAACCCTCTTAGATAACACTCGTATAATAGTGTTGGAGATAGTAAACAACAACAAAATGAAACGATTTAACACATTCCTGACTTTAGGTGCATCAGCATTGGTAGCCTTGTCGTCTTGTAGCACCAGCTACAATGCTATGCAAGGTGAATCTGATGACCTTTACTTCATGGCTTCTGACGCAAGATTAGCGACAGAATTTGCTGTAAGTAACAATAACGCCCAAAATTTCAGAGCGCTATCAGAAACAAGTTCAGATCAATTTGAACAGGAAAATTTTTCCGCTCGAAATGTAAATCCTGAATATATAGCTAAATATCAAGCTGATTCAAACACCAGCGGTGATGGAGCAGTATATTTTGATGACAGTCAAGCAGCCGCAGAAGGTAATCCAAATATCAATGTATATAATAATTACTATAGTAATGCTGGAGGTAATTTCAACACATTCGGAGGTCCATTTATGAGTCCATGGATGATGGGTGGCTTCTCTCCTTGGGGTATGGGTATGGGAATGTGGGATCCTTTTTGGGGTCCAGGTTTTGGAATGGGTATGATGCCAGGAATGGGCTTTGGATTTAGACCAGGACTTCACATGTCTGTAGGATTCGGTTTCGGCGGAGGCTGGGGCTGGGGCAATCCTTGGATGATGAGAAGAGGCTTTGGAATGGGAGGATTTTATGATCCTTTCTGGGATCCTTTCTGGCCAGGAATGGGATTCGCTGGCGGCGGATGGGGCTGGGGTGCTCCAGGCTGGGGATGGGGCGGAAGACCTATCTATGTGATTCCAGGAAATGAATTTGGAAATAGACAAATAGTACGTGGTGCTAGACCGACTAGAGGTTCAGCCCTAGCAGCGACAGGTTCTAGATCAAGAGTTAACAACACAGCTGTAAACCCAAGCTCTTCAAGAGCAGCAGCTAGAAGAGATGCCACAGCTACAAGTAGAACTGGTACATCTGTAGCTAATTCCACAAGAAATTCAAGAGCTGATTTTGGAAGAAGTCAGAATGATTACTACAATAATTCTAGAGGAAGTGCTGCGGCTTCTTCAAGGTCAGCAGCTCCTTCTTCAAGAAACACCAGGTCTGCTGTCATGGATAGAGGTGCAAATAGAGTTGGTAGTACTACAGCAGCTCCATCTTACAGAAACTCAGCTCCTTCAAATTCAAGATCAAATGTAGGAACTACAGCTGCTCCAAGCAGATCCACAGCATCTCCTAGTTATAATAATTCTAGATCTACAGCTCCAAGCAGGAATACTTATTCACAGCCAGCAAGAACATCTACGCCAAGTAGAAGTACTTACAGCGCTCCATCAAGAAGTTCTGGTGGAAGTATGGGAGGTGGTAGTGTAGGTGGAGGAAGTCGAGGTGGTGGATCCAGCTCAGGAGGTGCTTCTCGAGGTGGTAGAGGAGGCTGATATTAAAACTATCTCAACAAATAAAAAAGATACCCAAACCTTATAGTTTGGGTATCTTTTTTATTACATAATTTAATATTTTATGATCTCTGATTATCTTTTTTTTTATTTATTACGTTTATAAATTCAGATCAAGCACCATATTTGATAATTGCTTGAATGATTAACTTAACTTATTACTATGTCTCTAATCAAAAAATCACTAATAGTTGGGGCTTTAGCCTGTGGGTTCAACCTATCAAATGCTTCAGCTCAGACAAGCTTTCTAGACGACACACAACTTTTTAGTCAGTTTCGATCTACTGGTTCTGCTCGCGTTAGTGCTTTGGGTGGTGCGCAGATGTCCCTCGGAGGTGATGTATCTAACATCCACACCAACCCAGCAGGTCTTGGATTTTACAGAAGGTCAGAATTCTCTTTTACCCCATCATTTTCTGCGAATCAAGCTCGGTCGAATTTCCTCGGTCAAATACAGGAAGATCGAACTCCAAATTTCTCGGTCCCTAACCTCAGCTTAGTTATAAGCAAACCAAAAGGCGACTTACAGCCAGGCTCATTTAGAGGAGGCACATTTGGTATCAGTTTCAACAGAATAGCTGATTTCAATAATCAATTTGGCTTTTATTCTGATGTACAACACGGAAATTCTCTCCTAGATTTCTATATCAACCAGTACAGTACTTTCGGTGAGCCTCCATTAGGAGCTACGGATGGATTGGTATTAGATATAGAGCTGGTTCAAGGTAATCCTGCAAATGGATTCATCAAAGACCCTGAATATGCGATTGGTTTGCCATTTGCCGATGAGACTATCATTACAGAAGGAGGTATTACCCAAACTTCTTTTTCTTATGGAGCCAATTTTAACAACAAGTTATTTGTTGGGGCTGGTTTAGGTATTCAATCAGTTAATTTCTTCCAAAATAGAATTTATGGAGAGGAATTCCTTGATGGGAATGGCGTACGCTCTTTACTGTATTCCATTGAGGACAATACCAGAATCAATGGGTTCGGGGCTAGCCTAACAGCAGGATTAATATTCAAACCTGTTGAGACGGTGAACCTTGGCTTGAACTTCAAAAGTCCAACTTGGTACAGGTTAAACAAAGAAGTAGATGCCAATATTATTGGTGAGTTTTACGACCTAAATGGTCAGCTGGAGTTTACTGAAAGAGCAAATTCTGACTTGGAGATAAGCACAACAACTTTAAGTACACCACTTGTTTTGAGCGCAGGAGGAACAGTTTTCATTGGTAAAAACGGATTCTTAACCGCAGATGTAGATTATGTCGATTACAGCCAAAACAGATTGAACTCTAGAGATTTCGACACATCATTTGACAATGCGGACATCAATACATTCCTAGGTTCTACATTCAACTTTAGGGTTGGTGGTGAATATAGGTTAAATATTTGGAGATTAAGAGCTGGATATGCCCTATACGGAGATCCTACTACAGACGAATCTTTTGATAGAAGTATGCAGAGAATCACAGGAGGCATTGGTGTAAGACTTAGAAAAATGTATGTTGACTTTGCTTTAATCAATTCAAGATCTGAAAGTCTCTACAATTCATATGCGATCATCAACAGTTCCAATCAAAATGTAGGGCCTTTTACAGAAACAAGAAATAACATGACACAAGGCATGCTGACTTTAGGATTCAACTTCTAAAAAGTTAATCAATTTAGCCATTAAAAGCTCAGTGGAAGGATCATCCCCACTGAGCTTTATTTTTGCTTGATGATAATATCCCTCACGAGAAGCCAAAAGATCCTTCAGCTTTAAAATGATCTCGCCAGCATCCAAGCCAGAGAACATAGGCCTTTGATTTGCATGATCTCTTGTGAGCCTATGTAATATAGTTTCTAAAGAAACATCCAAGTAGACGGACACCCCCAACTTATTTATGATATTCATGTTATCATTGAAGCATGGCGTACCCCCTCCTGTTGATAAAACAAATCCTTCTACTTGATTCAAGATTTTATTTAGATAATTGGTTTCCAACTCTCTAAATCTTCCTTCACCTTTCTTTTCAAAAATCTCCTTTATTTGCATGCTTTCCCCAATTTCAATCTGATGATCGAGGTCAACAAAAGCAAAATTGAGTGTTCTTGCTAGATTTTTTCCAAAAGTAGATTTGCCAGAACCAGGCATCCCAACCAGTACTATCTTCAAAGGCAGTCTCATTTCGTTAAAATTGATTTAACTTCTTCTGGATTTGGAGTGTTTCTGAAATGATATTTTTTCACTACTGTACCCTCGTCTAATAGCAATAATCCAGGATTGGATCTCATGATTGTCTTCAATACAGTTGCATCAGCCTGATATCCTAAGACATCCCAACTATGTTGATTGAGGAAAGCATCTATATCAGGCTGAGAGGATGCAGCAACTAATATCACTTCGATTTCTGAATTTTGTAATCCAGTGACTAATCTTTCCAGCTTACTCAAGCTGTTATCTGTCACCTTTGCAAGATTAGTCGCCAAAACAACCGCTTTTTGTCCAGATAAAATTTCTTCTGTATAATCACCATCCTCATTCCAGACAGCAAAATCAGATATTTTTGGCAATGCTTCCTCATTATTGAGTTTCAATTCAACAAATTCATAAGCTTCATCAGAGGGATATTGATCAAAAATCTCTTCTTTACCATCCTTTTGCATAACATAACTATACTCAAGTGGTGCTGAAGGTTGCATTGCTTGCGGAATATTCACCCCTTCCTTATAGGCCCTGAAATCTATAAAAGGGAGATTTCTAATCGCTAAAATTGCCACCGAAATAGAAAATACCAATGAAAACGAAGCAGTCCATAGAGCCCAATTTGCTCGATTATCTTTAAGTGATTTTCTAGAAAGAAAAAGGATAAGAATCATCACCAGAAGTACAATATCCTTATAGAATGACTCCCAAGGTGTTAACTTGATCGCATCTCCAAAACATCCACAATCGGTCACCTTATTGAAATATGCTGAATAGAACGTAAGAAAAGTGAAGAATAAAATCATCAAGCCCAGAGCCCACACAGTAAATCTAAGCTTAAACCCTACTATCAGCATCACTCCTAACACGACTTCCGCCACGACCATTACTACACCAATCTCCAAAGCCCAAGGCTTGAACATTTCAAAAAATCCAGCAATATCATAGGAAAAAACATCAAAATACTCCTCAAGCTTGATCGCTGTACCTACTGGATCATTTACTTTGATCAATCCAGAAAAGATGAATAGACCGCCTACCAATAAGCGGATGAGACGCAATAGCAAGTCCTTAAGCATGGTTTTGTATTTTTATAAGACAAAAAATCGCATAATTGATCATATCTTGGTAGTTGGCCTCAATACCTTCAGAGACTAAAGTCTTGCCTGCATTATCTTCAATTTGTTTTACCCTGTAAAGTTTCATGAGGATAATATCTGTCATCGATGAAATGCGCAAATCTCTCCATGCTTCATCATAATCATGATTTTTATTTTCTAACAACCCCCTAGTGGCATTCACCCAGTGCTCATACATAGGAGCTAACTCTTCATAACTTAGCTCCATTCGATCATCATCCTTTAGAGAAATCTGAATAAGTGCAATCAGACAGTAGTTGATGATTCCCACAAACTCATCCGAAATCGGATCATCGACTCTTTGAGTACCTTTTTCTTGTATAGAACGTATGCGCTGTGCTTTGATAAAAATCTGGTCTGTGATCGATGGAATCCTCAAGATTCTCCACGCCGTACCATAATCTATTGTTTTCTTCTTAAAAAGTTCTTTACAAAGGCCAATAACTTGATTATATTCGCTGACAGTTTGCGTTTTCAAGGTAGTTTGATTTAATGAACAACTTATTCTCTTCTTCTTCGGAAATCGAAGATAAATTATTTCCTCCAAAAATAACACTTCAAAGTAGAGGAAAGCTATTTTTATTGGATAAACCCTGGGTAATGGGCATCATGAACATCACCACAGACTCATTTCATGAAAAAAGTAGAGTAGCATTTGATGAAGCGGCTATACTTAATGCAGCTTCTAAAATGATAAATGAAGGGGCTGACATATTGGATATAGGTGGCTACAGTAGTAGACCTGGCGCAGATGATGTTCCTGAATCTGTAGAAATTAAACGGGTAGTATCGGCAATCAGTGCGATTCGAAAAGAATTTCCTGATATTTTGATTTCCGTAGATACATTCCGCTCAAAGGTTGCTTGGGAAGCAGTAAATGAGGGTGCATCAATGGTAAATGACATATCAGCAGGTGAGTTAGATGAGCAAATGATCCCGACAGTAGGAAAGTTGAAAATTCCCTACATTGCTATGCATATGAGAGGTAATCCTAAAAACATGAAGGATTTGACGACCTATGATGATATTGTTTTAGAGTTAATGACTTTTTTTTCAAAAAAATTGAACCAATGTATCAAAGCTGGCATTAATGATGTGATACTTGACCCAGGTCTAGGTTTTTCAAAAACACTTGAACAAAATTATTGTATTCTTAAGAATTTATATTATTTTAAGAGTATGCAAAACCCGATCTTGATAGGACTATCGAGAAAGTCTATGATCTATAAAAAACTACATGTGGATCCTAGTCAAGCACTCAATGGCACCACAGCACTTCACATGGCTGCATTACTTAAAGGTGCAAATATCCTGCGTGTTCATGATGTAAAAGAAGCAAATGAAACCATAACTTTATTCAAACAACTATACTCTTGAGTTTATTATTTAAAATAGGATTTTTAGAAATATCCATCGTCAATATCATAGATATTACCTTGGTCAGTATGCTTTTGTATCAAGTCTACAAACTACTAAGAGGTAGTGTTGCCATCAAGATTTTCTTAGGATTTCTGTCTATATACTTGATATATTTGATGGTGAGTGCCGCTAGGATGGAATTACTCTCTATCATATTAGGCCAGTTTATGGGTGTAGGTGTGATCGCCGCAATCATCATTTTCGCTCCTGAAATTCGAAAATTCTTATTGATCATAGGAAAGTCCTCGTTTTTATCCAATGAAAACATCTTACAAGAACTACTATTTTGGAGAAAACGAGAAACTCAGGTATTCAATATTAATCCCATCATAGATGCCTCAAAATCTCTTTCTGGAACAAACATGGGTGCATTGATGGTGATTTCAAGAAACTCTGAGCTAAAGTTTTATGCAGAAAGTGGAGATTTGATGGATGCTATAGTTTCCAAAAGATTGTTGATATCTATTTTCAATAAATATAGTCCGCTACATGACGGAGCGGTGATCATCTATAATGGAAAAGTAAAAGCAGCTAGGTGCATTCTACCAGTCACGGAAAGAGATGTCCCTGCTCAATTTGGACTTAGGCATAGGGCAGCAATAGGAATGTCAGAAGCTACAGATACTTTGGTATTGATAGTGTCAGAAGAAACTGGACAAATTTCTTTGGCAAAAAACGGAAAAATCCTGCATAACCTTTCATTTCAAGAAGTAAGGGAATTTATCAATGATTACCTCACTGGTGTGGACATAGATGATAAATTTGAACCCATCACAGCTTATCAAAGAGACAGGTTGAAAACAAGCTAATACCTTCAAAGATAATTTAGACAATAAAAAAGAGGCCTTTCATAAAGCCTCTTTTTTATTGTCTTTGCAATAGGAAACAATTAAGAAATGACCCCTAGCTCTTTTCCAACAGCCACAAAAGCTTCGATAGCTTGATCTAAATGAGACTGTTCATGCCCTGCTGAGATCTGAACCCTGATACGAGCTTGACCTTTTGGCACCACAGGATAGTAGAAGCCTATTACATAGACCCCTTTTTCGAGAAGCTTTTCCGCCATTTTCTGTGATAGGACAGCGTCATAAAGCATAATAGGGACTATGGCATGCTCACCTGGCTTGATATCAAATCCAGCTTCTGTCATTTTTTTTCTAAAATAAGTAGTATTGGATTCTAGCTTGTCTCTGAGTTCCGTGGTCTCAGTAAGCAAATTGAACACCTCTATAGAAGCACCAGTGATAGATGGGGCCAAGGTATTAGAAAACAAATAAGGTCTAGAGCGCTGTCTGAGGATCTCTATGATTTCTTTTCTACCAGAAGTAAAACCACCCGATGCACCTCCGAGTGCTTTCCCTAATGTACCTGTAATGATATCGATTTTACCCATTACACCTTTTAGTTCATGTACTCCTCTTCCAGTTTTACCCATGAATCCTGTAGAATGACATTCATCCGACATTACAAGTGCTTTATACTTTTCTGCCAAAGCTACTATCTTGTCTAGTTGAGCTATGGTTCCATCCATAGAGAATACTCCATCTGTTACAATGATTTTGTTCACTGCACCTTTGGCTTCTGCCTCTTGAAGCTGTTTTTCCAAGTCTTCCATATCATTATGCTGATACCTGAACCTCATCGCCTTACACAGCCTTACTCCGTCAATGATGGATGCATGATTCAGCGCATCAGATATAATCGCATCTTCAGGACCAAGTATAGGCTCAAATACACCACCATTAGCGTCAAATGCAGCAGCATAAAGAATAGTATCTTCTGTACCCAAGAATTCTGAAATCTTTTGCTCTAAGGTTTTATGGATATCTTGAGTTCCGCAGATGAATCTTACAGAAGACATCCCGAAGCCATGACTATCGATGGCATCCTTTGCCGCTTGGATTACTCTTGGGTGTGAAGATAGCCCTAGGTAATTATTGGCACAGAAATTCAACACCTCTTTTCCTCCAGCAATGGTAATACTGGCTGATTGTGGTGAGGTGATTATACGTTCATTTTTGAACAAGCCTGCCTCTTGAATCTCTTTTAACTCTTGTTCTAATTTGGGCTTTAAGGTTTCAAACATATTATTTTGTTTTTATTCTAAATTCATGACAAATCAAAAGAAATTAAATAAGAATCCTCAATTGAAATTATTATTTTTGCTCCAATCGATACCCAAATATATCAAAAGCTAAAGGGTCTAAAAAACCTTATAGATTGAAAGTTTCAAAATGGAAAGAATTCTTATCATAGGAGCAGCTGGACAGCTGGGTTCAGAGCTCACATTCACCCTATCTCAGCAATACGGAGGTGATAACATCATCGCTTCCGATCTTAACCCGAAAGCACTAGAAAAGTTCGAATACTGTAAGACCGCAGTACTAGACATCATGGATCAAGATGCAGTAAGAAAACTTGTCAAAGACCAAAATGTCAAACAAATCTATCACCTGGCCGCCGTTCTTTCTGCCACTGGCGAAAAGAACCCAAGATTTGCTTGGCAACTCAACATGGACAGCCTACTATTTGTCTTAGAACTGGCCATGGAGTTCAAGATGGATAAAATTTACTGGCCTTCTTCAATAGCTGTTTTTGGTCCTAACACTCCTAAAATTAACACCCCTCAGTTCTGTGTCAAAGAACCAAATACAGTCTATGGCATATCCAAACAAGCTGGTGAGAGGTGGTGTGAATACTATTTTCAAAAATTCGGAGTAGACGTAAGAAGCTTGAGGTACCCAGGATTGATAGGATACAAGTCACTTCCAGGAGGCGGAACTACGGATTATGCAGTTGACATATACCACAAGGCAATAGCAGGAGAGCATTTCGATTGCTTTTTGAGTGCTGAGACTGCACTTCCTATGATGTATATGCCAGATGCGATCAAAGCAACACTAGACCTGATGCACGCACCTAAAGAAAGCGTTAAAATAAGATCAAGCTACAATCTGGCAGCTATTAGCTTTACACCAGAAGATATTTATCAATGCATCAAAACTCATCACCCTGATTTTACGATCTCCTATTCACCCGATTTCAGGCAGTCTATTGCTGACAGTTGGCCAGATAGTATAGATGATACAAGGGCAAGGGAAGATTGGGGATGGAATCATGAATATGACCTTAAAAAAATGACTGAAGATATTCTAAGAAACCTACCTGCATATTTGGTTAATTTTTAGAAAAAAGGGGGATAAAGCTAAGCTTTATCCCCCTTTTTTCTAAAAATTTTGATTATATCGTGTTTTGCAACAAATCATTTATTTTTCTATTCTGATTTGTCTTCTAATAACGCCTTCTTGATGAATTATATGAAGGTAATAAAATCCATATTTAAATTTCCGAACATCAACAATGGTTTTCTTTTCGGAAGTTACCGCAGCATGGACTTCATTACCAGATGCATCGAACAATTTTAGCTCTATCTTCCCGTTTTTGGAATATTTACTTTCCGGACTTTCAGACTGATTGATTTCAATATTGAGTACATCGGAGGCAGGGTTTGGGTATATCTTGTAATCACTGAGATATCCATAGCATTGTTCTGACCTAAATGCAAAGTCTTTGAAATCGCTTCCACAATCATTCTGTGTGGTCAGCCTAAATATTATTTCTTGACCATAGTCCCAGAAATCAAAATAAATTGTCGCCAAATCATCACTGAAAGTTACATTATAAGTAAGACTAGGGTCCGAAACATGAAGAATCTGAAGATTATGAAAGTTAGAAATTCCAGCTTCAATTGGTATTTCTGCACTAACTGGTGTATACAAATCACATACCACGTTGTTAATAATCGAAAAATAGGGCTGGGTGGGTTGGGTGTTATTATTATAGGAATAGGTTCCCATATTTATTTTTGGAGAACCTACAGTAATATCCTTGGTTATTTCAATTTCACCACACCCAGTATTCACATTAAAAGTTAAGGTAGCAGTACCCGATATAGCACTGCTTGCAGGGCTTAGACTTGCTGTAGCACCTGTGCCCGATGTCGCTCCCGAGAACAAATTAGTAGGAGAAACAGACCATGAGACCATACTGCCAGCAGGTGGGTTTTGAAGTGAATAGGAAGAGGAGGTGCAGAGAAAGTCAGGGCCGGAGATGGTGGGAAGGGCTGCTTGAACAGCGTCAAAGGCATTAACACGGCCAAAACCAAAAGTATTATTAAAACCAGCTGACCCCATGTCTGTTGCCGTTTGTTGTAAAATACTTCTAACCTCATTTTCTGTAAGGTTACAATTGACTGATAACATTAATGCTGCAACTCCAGAAACCTGAGGTGCTGCGGCAGAAGTGCCTCCGAATGTAAATGTATAATTCCCTGGATCATACCCTAAGTTCCCCATCCGATCTGTTGTAACCACATCACTATTGCTAGCACCATTCCCTGAAGGAGCCACTAAATCCATTTCTGCCCCCCTACTGCTGTAATTCCAAATATTACCGTTCCGGTCAATGGCACCAACAGTGATAACACCATCGACATTAGCAGGGAAAGTAACACCATTAAAACAGCCTGCCCCGACTGGGCAATCTGGTCTTGGATTAGAATTGCCTGATGAAAAAACAACTAAACTGCCTAATCCTCCACGACCCTGAGTTCTGGCATTATTTATAGCTTGTATGATTTGTCCTGATTCAATAATATTATTTGGATTTGTTGTATTATAACCCCAAGAATTACTTAATATATCAGATTGACCATCATCCCAAGCCCAATTTATAGCATCTGCTATATTTTGAGCATCTTCTATCCATCTTAGTCGTTGTCCTGCGGGAAAATTAAAATCCAATATCCAGCTATTAAAAATGTTTATTGGTACTATCTCTGAACTAGGCGAAACCCCAGCAATTCCTACATTGTTATGGGTAGCTCCAATAATTCCTGCACATGCTTGCCCATGTCCAATAATCCCTTCATTAGCGGGTGGTAAGTTGTTGGTAGGCGCACCAAACCCATTTGGATCTAAAGGAGTAAAACCCTGTAAAACTCTTCCATTCAAATCTTCATGTTCTTCGACACCATCATCAATTACAGCTACTCTAACTACATTTAAACCTGTATTTAATTGCCAAGCTTTAGGGGCATTAATATCGATATTATTATTTTGCTTTAAATAATATTGTTGGTTAAAAAGTGGGTCTGTGGGAGACTGATGTTTAATAATTTCTACTATAAAGTTAGGCTCACTCCACTCAACCAAACCACTTTGATATATTTGATTAGCTAGACTCAAAAGCTCATTGATATCTTTTGGGGTTACAGTAATAGTCCCGTATTTTGATTTGCTTAAAAAAGTAACCTTTCCTTTGCAATAATCGATTACTTTTTGGTAGTTCACATCCACTTTTGGTTGAAATACAATTTCACCCGTAGGTATCAATGGGAAATCCCCTGATTTAAAAACCGGCAATAAATGAAAGTCATCAAATTTTTGACTTTTTAAAATTGAAGCACTCTTTAATTTTAAGATAATTTCATTGCGATTTGATAAAGCGGATAAACTCTCACTTTCAACGATGGTATTTAATGATTAGAAATTTAAATTTTTATCTCCGTTACTTGGAATCAATACAGCTTGCAACGAATCAGCTGTTAATGGATATTTTGTTTTATACCCCCAGTAATGTAAATCCGACTGGGCATAAATTGGTGTAACATTAAATAAAAGAAGGATAAAAGTGATTTTTGTGATTAAGTATCTATTCTTCATGAAACTTTATAATTAAGTCGATAAATATTAAAAATCAGATGTTTGCGGACAACCATTGAAAGATAGATCTGTAATTATGAGGACTGGTATTTCATAGCTATCATAGACTTCTGTACATCCGGTATTCCTAATTGCATTAATCTCGTTTTCTGTTGCTATACGATAGTTGAAATATATTTTTCCCCCTAATAGACTATCTAATTGATTGCTTTCAATAAATAAACTGGAGAATGGAATCTCAACTATATTCTTGTATTGGATAGGAGAATTTGGTTGACCACCTGGGCTAGGGGTATAGATATTTACATCCTTACCTAATTCATCACTATTAAGAATTTCAATCCATAATGAATTCGAAAAACATTCTTCATGAATTAATCTATACAATATATCTTTAGGTATTATTCCTTCAACGCATTGAATTTCTAAGTTTGGTTCTTGCAAACACCCTCCTCCTATCATCGCCAACCCGAGAATTAATGAAATTTTTATAATTCCATTTTTTAACTTCCCCATCTTTTTATCATATTGTGATTTTTGAATTAATTAAAACAGCATCATAACTTCTTAGAGCTTGTTTAAACTTCAATTGAATCCTTATACTTTCGTTGTTTCTTAAGACTTAATGCTTTCAAACCTGATTTTTGTAATTCATTCAATAATCTCAGGACGATTTACATGACCAACATGTCTCAATTTAATAAATAGTTTTAAAAAAATCAAAAAGAAATCTTTGAACAATGGGATATAAAATTCTTGTGCTAGGCAGTTTTAGCTTCAATCTACATCTAGGCTGCAAATTGTAGATTTTATAGTTTTATCTACGAAAAGCTGATAAATTACGTCAAAGAACCAAATACAGTCTATGGGATTTCTAAACAAGCCGGTGAAAGATGGTGTGAATATTATTTCCAAAAATTCGGAGTTGATGTAAGGAGCTTAAGATATCCTGGCTTGATAGGTTACAAATCTTTACCCGGTGGTGGCACCACAGATTATGCTGTGGATATTTACCACAAAGCCATAGCAGGAGAACACTTTGTCTCTTTCCTTCGCGAGGACAGCTATCTACCTATGATGTATATGCCCGATGCGATCAAAGCAACCTTGGATTTGATGCATGCACCCAAAGAGCAAGTCAAAATCAGATCAAGTTATAATTTGTCGGCAATAAGCTTTTCTCCAAAAGAAATTTATGAAAGCATCAAAATCCATCACCCTGATTTCAGGATCTCATATGAGCCTGATTTCAGACAAGCCATTGCTGATAGTTGGCCGGACAGCATAGATGATACAAGGGCAAGGGAAGATTGGGGATGGAAACATGAATATGACCTTAAAAAAATGACTGAAGACATTCTTAGAAACCTACCTGCATATTTGGTTAATTTTTAGAAAAAAGGGGATAAGGCATAGCTTTATCCCCCTTTTTTCTAAAAATTTTGATTATATGGTGTTTTGCAACAAATCATTTATTTTTCTATTCTGATTTGTCTTCTAATAACGCCTTCTTGATGAATTATATGAAGGTAATAAAATCCATATTTAAATTTCCGAACATCAACAATGGTTTTCTTTTCGGAAGTTATCACAGAATGGACTTCATTACCAGATGCATCGAACAATTTTAGCTCTATCTTCCCGTTTTTAGAATATTTACTTTCCAGACTTTCAGACTAATTGATTTCAATATTGAGTACATCGGAAGCAGGGTTTGGGTATACCTTATAATCACTGAGATATCCATAGCATTGTTCTGACCTAAATGCAAAATCTTTGAAATCGCTTCCACAATCATTCTGAGTTGTCAGCCTAAATATTATTTCTTGACCATAGTCCCAGAAATCAAAATAAATTGTCGCCAAATCATCACTGAAAGTTACATTATAAGTAAGACTAGGGTTCGAAACATGAAGAATCTGAAGATTATGAAAGTTAGAAATACCAGCTTCAATTGGTATTTCTGCACTAACTGGTGTATACAAATCACATACCACGTTGTTAATAATCGAAATATAGGGCTGGGTGGGTTGGGTGTTATTATTATAGGAATAGGTTCCCATATTTATTTTTGGAGAACCTACAGTTATATTTTTAGAAACGTACCACGATTCCCCATTTTGAGTAAAGGTAAAAGTCAAAGTCCCAGTTCCTGAAGAGGAAGCTGTGGCAGGGCTTAAATTGGCTATCTTTCCAGTTCCTGTACTAGTGGAAAATAAGTTTGAAGGAGTTGCGGTCCAAGTTATTGTGGCATCTAATGGACTATTTAAGACCGTGTAACTATTAGTACTACATAATTGATCGGATCCGGATATTTCACTAAATATTTTTGGCTCAGCCTGATTTGTTATAGTATTCATTGCTACAATACCCTCGTTTTCAGGATCTAAAAATTCAGAAAACTTATACCAAGACCTACTTAGTCTTCCATACAAAAGAGAAGGACTATCAGGATTATCACATTCATAATTCAAACCGCTTCTTCTTCCGTGATTAGCTCCAATTATTCTTTTATTTTGATCAAAAATTGGACTTCCTGAAGCTATAATTTCCAAAAGCCCATTTGTCAATTGAGTTTCCCAAAAATAATTGTTGTTAATTGTTGTGGGAGATGGAGAACTGCCTTCCATAAATTTTTGGACATCACCTAAAGAATGATGAATCCCTGTAACATAAGGAATGTTTTGATCAACAATACTCCATCCTAAATAGGAAACTGGATTATTTGCAAAAACTGGACTATAATAGGGGTTTACATCTAATTTAATTAGCTTTAAATCGGTTTCTGCAACAAATGTTAAATTCTTAGCACCTTGAATAGTTATATTTGTAGAGGAATTTAAGGTTGGGGAGCATTGAGGGCTTCTATAATGAAACATGAACTGCATATCCTCCAATAAAATTGTCGAGGAAACATGAATTGCAGTTAAAAGTATGGGGTCAAAATCTTGTTTACCATTATTAATTAGAGTTCCCGTACCATGGGCGAAATATGTATTTTCTGATTTCCTCAACATTAAAGCCACTCCAAGTGATTCAACTGTGTGATTTTGATGACATATAATATTTTCATTACAAATAGCAGAGCAACCAAACCCAATACAGTTAGATTGTGAAAATTTATAATTTTCTATTGCAAAAAAATCTAAAATACCATGTGAAACTTGAGAAATCACAACTTTACTCTTATTTTGTTCTATATATGGTTCTTTTAATAGAATTCGTAGCTTTTCTCCAGGCATAAGGCCAGAAATGAAATTATCCGGTATATTTACTGTACTCTTAGTGTATGGCCCTTGTATGTAAGATTCATCATCATTAATAATAAATAATTCCGAATTTTCTGACAAATGAAGGCTTTTGAAAACAAATCCTAGTGTATTTGACCCCTCTGATAAGACCTCTACTTCTTTATAGCAAAATCCATTTTTACACAATCCCTTTATTTGACTTAAATCAAGATAAAAATCTGTAAAAATCCCAAACGCCAATTCATCTTTCCCTAATTCTTTTCCAACTAAATTTGTTTCTAAGTTTCGAATTTTAAATTCTTTACTAGGGATTTCAACAACCATTAGCTTACTAAGACTGGTTTTTCTACTAATTGGAATTTGTTCAATTGAGACTTTTTCAGTTTTGACTTGTGAAAAAACTGAATTTGCTACCAACAAAAATAAAAAAAACAACACTTTTTCTCATAATTTTATTTTTTTTTAGCAAAAACATTAACTAAATTTCTTAAAAATAAAATTAATTATGAAAACCTCCTATAAAATCTCAATTTATTTTATTTTACTTACAACACTCTTGGGATGCCAAAATGAAGAGAGTCCAAGCTCTATTAACGCAACTGAACAACAAGAGCTTAAAGATATTTTGAATAGCTCTTTGTTGACTCCAAGTGGGAGTTTAGCCAGAGTTTACACATTTGCCGGAAATGAGGATAGCTTTCGAAATGTACAAAATCTGTATTATGATGCAGCTGGAAATAAAATTCTAACCGTCAATTTAAATCACCAAAATGACACCTTAGGAGCAAGTATCTTCTTTTATGACCTTCTTGGAAGGCTCGAAACCAAAAAATCATTTGAATATCTTGACGGGGATTTTTCATGGACAGGAAATCTCAAAAGCACATTTGAGGTCAACGGCACGATTGAGAATGTCCATCTTGAGAGTCCTGACAATCCTTCACCCCAATTTAGATTAAGAAATGTCTTTGACACAGAAGGCTTCCTTCTCAAGACAGAGTTTTCTGACAACGAACGATTTGAATATACAAATGAAGGTAATCTCACAATAAGAAAAAACCATATAATTGGAGAGACCGTCTATTTGGAATACCAATACAGATACAATAGCGAAGGTCAGCTAGAAGCTAAAGAAACGAATTTACATGGAGGTGGTGACGCTTTCCAGTATTTCTATGATGCAACAGGCAAATTGAATGAAGAAAGAGAAAATTCTCCTCAATGGGGCTATCCTGTTTTAACCCGAAAGATTTATGATTATCATTAAGTTTATAAGTCATGCTATACTTTTTTTCACGTAAAAAGAAACTAATAAAAAATAAAAAGTATAACTAACAATCAAAGGTAATATTCCAGCTTAATGATTATTGAAAGAACTTTAGATATAATTGAAGGAAAGCATGGCTTACTAACTAAGGCGTGCAAGGACGAGTTCATCGCCAGTTCAAAGTTCTGTACATTCAAGAAAGGTGATGTAGTCATTAGAGAAGGGCAATACTCCCAAAAGGCATATTTGATCATTGAAGGATGTTCTAGAGCATATTACCTTAAGAACGGGAAAGATATTTCTGATTGGTTTACTTTTGAAAATCAGTTTATGGCTCCAATCGTTAGTTTTTTCAGCAAAAAACCAAGTCCTCATTTTGTTGAATTTGTTGAAGACTCAAAAGTCCTTGAATTTTCGAAAGAAATCATGGATTATTTGAGTTCGAAACATCATGATTTCGAACATTTTATAAGCACAGTAGTGACAGAAACCATGTTAGGACTCGGCGAGAGGCTATATACTATTCAGTTCAATAAGGCAGAAGAAAGATACGATCATTTACTTAGCATATATCCCGAAATTACAAACCGCATTCCACTTACACATATTGCATCTTATTTAGGGATCACCCTTGAAACTTTGAGCAGAATAAGAAGTCCCAAAAGACGAATTTGATTTAGATCAAATGTCCTTATTTCCATTTATGAGAATTTTGATAAAATTTTAAAAATGGGAGAAATGAGCAACAAAAAGATCACAATTTTTGGAAATAGATGGGAGCCAATTAGAAAATGGTTATATCCAAGTTGGATATTTTATGAATTGTCTATTCGTTTTTACGAATATGCAATTTCTATCCAAAGTTATTTAGTGGGGCGACACAATTTACTCGCCGTTTACCTTGGAGACATTGAGATGAAGACTTTAGCTCTTACTTTCAGCCTTTCCACTTTTATTATTTCCACATTTTTCTTAACTCTTCCTTCATGCTATGTGCTTTATTATTTTTTTAAAAGAGAGAATTTAACAAGTACTTCATTTGAAATTAAGCTAAAAAAATACTTCTAAGAAAAATGAAAAAGATACTAATCATAAATGGTCACCCCGACAAGAAGAGCTTCAATTTTGGACTATCAGAAGCCTATTTAAAGGGTGCTAAAAATTCAGGTGCAGAGGTAAAAGTCATCAATATTCGAGAATTGGACTTCAACCCCAATTTGGAATATGGATACCGAAAACGAAAGGAACTGGAGCCAGATTTAATGGATGCACAAGCTAAGTTGAATTGGGCTGAGCATTTAGTTTGGATATACCCAGTGTGGTGGAGTTCTGTGCCCGCTATAATGAAAGGATTTATAGATCGTGTATTTTTGCCTGGATTTGCATTTAATAAGAGGGAAGGTTCTTTGTTCAGTGACAAATGCTTTAGCGGAAAAACTGCACGAATAATTTGCACTTTGGACCAACCTGCTTGGTATTACAGATGGGTATATGGAAACCCTAGCCATAATGCTATGAAAAAAGGAACCTTGAACTTTATCGGAATAAAGCGGGTAAAATCAACAACAATAGGACCTATACGGCTTTCAAAAGATAATTTCAGAGAGAAATGGTTAAAGAAAATTGAAAAATTAGGAGAAATGAACGGGTAAAAATCTTAAAAAGTATAAGGGAGGGCTATCAACCCTCCCAGTCTGTTTCTACATTTTCCCTTTGATCTCATCTGGCTCAAATCCCAGTATCAAGTCTCCATTAGGAAACTCAACAATTGGTCTTTTGATCATGGAGCTTTTTTCTGCTAATACAGCCAAAGCAGATTTCTCAGATTCCAATTTTTCTTTGTCTGAATCTTCCAGTTTTCTATAAGTTGTACCTCGTTTGTTGATTAAAGATTCAAAACCTACTTTATCTGCAAATTTGACCAACAATGCAGCATCAGGAGCTTGCTTCTTATAATCTACAAATTCATATTCAATCCCTTCTGATTCCAAAAAATCAAAAGTTTTCTTCATTGTGTTGCAGTTTTTGATACCATAAATTCTAAGTTGCATGATGCTAGCTATTTAAATTTTGAATGAAAGTTTCGAACCTCTAATTTATTGAATTCAAAAAGGAATTGGTATGTTTACTTTTAAAATTTAAAGTGTGAAAAAGTCCAGAAAGCTAGATCATTGTCTGAATTGCGGAGAATCTTTGCTACATGAAGAGAACTTCTGTCCTGTATGTGGACAAGAGAACAAGGACCAAAGGGTGTCTATTGGCATTTTTATTTCAGACTTCTTCTCAAACTATATCAACTTCGACTCTACTTTTTTTCGAACACTACCTAAACTACTTTTCAAACCGGGTAGTCTGACACTAACTTTTAGCGAAGGCAAAAGAAAAAAATACATACATCCCATACGGTTGTATCTCATTTTTTCACTATTCTATTTCTTCATCTTTAGCCTAATCATACCAAAAAACATGCTGGACACATTTCTGAGCAACGATAGGTTTATAGATGATGATTTCATCAGTATTAATGAAGGGAATAAAAAGAAAAATAAGTTAACTGAAGAGGAGGGGCTTGCCCTAGCTGAAGAAATAGAGACAGCTTCAAAAAATCCAGAGGAATCAAAGTCCTCAAAAACAAAATGGAAAGAACTAAAAATACTCGCTCAAGATAGCGATGTTAGTATGGCAGAATTCGAACAATCACTTCAAGAGTCATCTTGGGGTATAGGGAATATCATAAGCACTGAAAAACAAAGGGCATTCATTGCAAACTCCAATTTATTTATCAGTGGTGTAGCTAGAAACTTACCGCTGATGATGTTTGCTTTGTTACCTATTTTTGCAGGAATTCTAATGTTACTTTATATTCGATCTGACAAATACTTTGTAGAACACATGGTGCATGCTTTGCACTTGCACACTTTTGCTTATTTGATTTATGGACTAGGGATACTGGGGATCACCAATTTGAATTTCAGCTCGGACTGGGTAGTAACCATCACTTTCACTTTAGTATCGGTGTATTCTTTTTTGTCGTTTAAGAACATCTACAAACAAAGTTGGATAAAGACAATGATCAAGTTTTTCATATTGGGGCATATTTACATCACATTTTTATCACTTGGGCTCATGACTGAGCTATATATCACTTTACTTCTTATGTAAGGGATAGTACCTTAATATGAATGATTATACAGTAAACAGGAGACTTTCCATAGCCAATCTATTTCTAAAAAAAACTTATAGAAAAATAATAAAAGCATAAAATAAAGGAGGCTTATTAAATCACCTCCTTTATCAAATTACTAAAAACTTTACAAACCTAAAGCCTGAATCAACGACTCCTCATGGGCAGTCAAAATTTGCTCAATCAGGTGGTCGGTCAAAGCCGTGGAGAGGAAAAGGCTTTCGAATTGGGAAGGTGCCAAGTACACTCCTCTTTGAAGCATAGCCTGAAAGTACTTACCAAAAACAGCCGTATCAGATTGCTTCGCTGTTTCAAAATCCACTATTTCCTGATTCGTAAAAAACAAGCTATACATACTACCAACATGGTTGATAGAAAAATCAAGCTGATGCTTTAGCAAAGAAGATTTAATACCTTTAACTAACTTGCCCCCTATAGCATCAAGTTCTTTATAAACCTCATCATTGCTATCAAGATGCTTTAACATAGCTAAGCCCGCAGCCATTGCAATAGGGTTACCAGACAAAGTACCCGCTTGATAAACCGGACCAGCAGGAGAGACAAACTCCATGATCTCTTTTTTCCCGCCATAAGCACCTACAGGCATGCCTCCTCCGATAATTTTACCTAAAGTTGTCATATCAGGAGTCACTCCAAAACGCTCCTGAGCACCACCCTTTGCCAACCTGAATCCTGTCATTACTTCATCAAATATCAACACTATACCTTCTCTATCACAAATTTTTCGCAAGCCCTCTAGGTATCCTGGTTTCGGCAAAACCAGCCCCATATTACCAGGGACAGGCTCTAGTATCAAAGCTGCAATTTCACCCTTGTTAGCTGAAATTAGCTGCTCTATGGCTTCTAGATCGTTGTATGGTGCCAACAAGGTGTCTTTGGCTGTACCTTTGGTCACACCTGGAGAGTCTGGATTTCCCATAGTGATAGCGCCAGAGCCAGCTGCAATCAGGAAAGAATCTCCATGCCCATGGTAATGACCTTCCATCTTGATAAACTTGTCTCTGCCAGTAAAGCCCCTTGCTACCCTGATTGCAGACATGGTTGCCTCAGTACCTGAGTTTACCATTCTTACTTTCTCTACAGAAGGCACCATCTTGGTGATCAATTCGGCAATCTCCACTTCTCTTGCTGTAGGGGCACCAAAAGAAGTCCCATTTTCCATTGCTTTGACTATAGCTTCCTTGATCATGGGATGATTGTGCCCAAGGATCATTGGTCCCCAGCTGTTGATCAGCTCTATATAACTATTACCATCAGCGTCATATATATGCGCTCCCTCTGCTCTTTCTATAAATATTGGATTCCCTCCTACTGCCCTGAATGCCCTCACAGGTGAATTGACTCCACCCGGAATGTAGTCTTGTGCTTTTTCGAATAAAGATTTGCTCTTACTGATCTGCATGTGATTCTATTATTTTATATCTAAAACACCATCTCCCAAATGTAAGATAGGGACATAGCGATTGTTTTTACTTCCTCTGAAATCCAAGCCATAGGTAATCTTTCCCCCTACTCCACTTTTCTGGTCTAAACTTTTTCTGAAATCAAAACCTGATGAACTATTCATTGTACTCGACAGCCACGACATCAATTCATACCCAAGATGAGCATTCAATGATGGGTATATTTGATATTTTTGAAAAAAACTTTCACGAAAATCTTCCAACTCCTTACTTCCAAATTTTGCTGTATTGTTAGAAATAAAATGAAAATTGTCATGTTGAATCATTTCATAGTTTGCAAAATTGAAGTATAGCCAACTGTCCATAACTAGCACTGGAATATCTCTGGAAATAGATTCCATCAACTGAAAGGTGGGTGCTGCAATATTTGGATCATCTGTCAGTATGACAATCATATCAGCAGAAGGTGCTCCCCCTCCTCTTCGAAGATTTACTTTTTCAAAGAAGCCTCTAATACTTCTATCATCAACCTTTTCGAAACTTACTACTTGAAAGCCTTTACTACTAGCTTGGTCGGAAAGCTTCTTGGCAAGATTCTCATCCCTTGTAGATGAAGTATATGCTATGGCAATTCTTCTACCTCTCACTTCCTGACGAGCAAATGCCAATACTCCATCTGTGATGGCACTGACAGATGGTCTAAAAAGATATGCATACTCAAAATTCTCAACTTTATCATCAATGTTTGACAAAGGATTGATAAAAGGTATTCTTCTATCCTCTGCAAATGAACTCATCAAATCAACTTCTTCCGGATACAAAGGACCAATGATTATATCTGCTTTGTCAAAAAAAGGATCCGCAAAAATACCCTTCATACGGTCGACGCTGCGCTGAGTATCAAAAGCCTTAACATTCACCTTTAAACCTTTCTTTTTTGCTTCATCAAGTGCAAATGCAATACCTTGGTAGAGTTCGAAAATAAAATTGGACGTATTTATTGCTCGAGTTTGTGTCCCAGAAGATTGTGAAAATGGCAAGACCACAGCCACATCTAAAACATCATCTTTCTTCTTAAAATCATTCTTTACTTGGGAAGAAGAGTTTCCTAATTCAACATTTTTTATTTGGTTGTATATTAATCTATCATTTGTAGACATGACTGACTGCTTCTCTATCTTCTCCTTGAGTGACACAACAAAACCTCTGTTTGTCTCATATTTCTTCAAATTAGCCGCTAAATAACTTAAAGAGACATCCTTCAAGTATTTATAAGTTGCATTTTCTGCTTGTTGTTTTACAGTTTCGTCCTTGATCTCCAGTATTCTTTCCAAAGCATTTGCATGATTGCCTTCCTCAAAATAAATCAACGCCATCAAATATCTTGCATCATCTTGTCCATCCCAATTGGATAGATTGAGTAAAGGCTCAAGTGTAGCTTTTGACAGATTTGGTTGCTTATTCATAAATGCGGCTTGTGCAAAATAAAAAGTCGCATATCTTGACAAATCACCATATTGCTTTTCGTCCATATAAGATCGAAACAGCTCCATGGCATCTTTATTATTCCCATAGCCTAATAGCGTTTTGGCTCTGTTGTAATTATTCAATGCATCTTGGGCAATGGAATTTGCAAAAAAAGAGACCATAATGAAGGTCAATAGAAAAACTTGCTTCATGATTTTTTTGGAGTTAACTGACAAATATCATTCCTCTTCGAAAGGGACACGAATTTAATCCATTTTTCAACCAAATGAAAAGAATTGCCAATGTTGTCTTTGATAAAGTGTAAGTTAGTCATCTAAAAAACAAAACTCCTCTCTGAACCCATTGTCAAACATAGGTACAGAGAGGAGATACTAAACTAGAGAAACTATAGAAGTGCTTATTCCCACTCTATGGTTGCTGGTGGTTTAGAGGAGATATCATATACCACTCTATTTACACCTTTTACTCTATTGATGATTTCATTGGAAATTTTTCCTAAAAATTCATACGGTAAGTGAATCCAATCAGCTGTCATGCCATCCACAGAACCTACTGCTCGTAAAGCAACTACTCTTTCATAGGTACGCTCATCCCCCATCACACCGACGGATTGGATAGGAAGTAAAATAGCCCCAGCTTGCCATACTTGATCATACAATCCATGATCTTTCAAGCCTTGAATAAATATATAATCTACTTCTTGTAAAGTTTTTACTTTGTCCGCAGTGATATCTCCCAAGATTCTAATTGCTAAACCTGGCCCTGGGAATGGATGTCTGCCAACAATTGTTTCAGGAATCTCTAATGCCCTACCTACTTCTCTTACTTCATCTTTAAATAATGTATTCAAAGGCTCTACCACTGATAACTTCATAAAATCAGGCAGACCTCCTACATTGTGATGCGACTTGATGGTTGCTGATGGTCCTTTTACGGAAACAGATTCTATGACATCTGGGTAGATCGTTCCTTGACCTAGCCATTTGACTCCCTCAAGCTTGTTGGATTCATCATCGAACACCTCTATAAAAACTCTTCCAATGGCTTTCCGTTTGGCTTCTGGATCGGTAAGCCCCTCCAATGCATCATAGAATCTCTGCTTTGCATCAACTCCAATCACATTCAGACCCATATCTTTGTAAGAATGAAGAACTTCTTCAAACTCATTTTTTCTCAATAGTCCATTGTCCACAAATACACAATAAAGGTTGCTGCCTATTGCTTTGTGTATCAATGTGGCTGCCACAGATGAATCAACACCTCCTGACAATCCCATCACAACTTTATCGTCACCTATTCTTGCTTTCAGTTCTTCAACAGTAGCATCTATGAAAACATCAGATGTCCAATCTTGTGAACATCCACAGATATTTACGACGAAGTTTCTAAGCAAATTCTTCCCTTCTGATGAATGGGTTACTTCTGGGTGAAATTGTATACCATAAGTTTCTTCATTCCTAACCTTGAAGGCCGCTACTTTTACAGAGTCAGTACTTGCAATGACATCAAAACCGTCAGGCAATGTCTTGATTGTATCTCCATGCGACATCCATACTTGAGAACCATGTGTCAACTCTTTCAACAAGTCATAGTGATTGTCCAAATGAGTTAAATTTGCACGTCCATATTCTCTAATTTCTGAAGGTAAAACTTCCCCACCGTATTTTTGTGCGAGGAGTTGAGAACCGTAGCATACGCCAAGAAGCGGTAACTTACCTCTCAAGCTATCTAAGTCCAAATCAGGAGATCCTTCATCTCTTACAGAGCATGGGCTTCCTGAAAGAATTACTCCTTTGACTGCTTCTGTAAGCTCAGGGACTTTATTATAAGGGTGAATTTCACAATATACGTTTAGTTCTCTAACTCTTCGGGCGATGAGTTGTGTGTACTGAGAACCAAAATCTAGGATCAAAATCTGTTCTGCCATGCGCAAAGGTAATCAGCCTATCACAATTGATAAAGTTTAAATGAAAAATATTATCAAATTAAGGTGTACCTTTTCCACAAAAAAGTAATGACTTATTAAGTTAAACTAAAGAAATCGCACTCAAAACTACATTGTATCAGACTATAAACTAAATCCCTATTCTTCAATTTCCGTCAGCTTAGCTAAGATCACTATAAAAAAATAACCTACACAAAGATAGTAGATTTAAAGCTTAATCATCACCACAATTTTTCCGTCATATAGATTTTATGGATATACGGAACTTTGCCAATAACATTACAAAATTCCGATTTATCTAACTTCCGATACAAATTGATATTGGATACTTAATTGATATTGGATACTTATGGATATTGACCATTAACAACCTGTTGAGCCAATGAATTGAAGTTACTGGCAAAAAAACGTATAATCAGATAGATTTAATATTTGGCTAAATCTTAGAGAAGCTTTTCTACTTCCTTACCTGGCTTTGGGTAACTCAGCTTACCTAATCTTTTCCCAATGTAATATTCATCTAAACCATTGACAGTGACTGTCTCCATCTTTTCCAAATCCAAAGAACCGTCTTCTCTCAATCCGCCATCTACTACCCATACATGCTCTATGGATGCAATAATCAGCACTGTATCGTTCACATCAAGTGTCTGACTTGATATTAGCTTGCAGGCTATTTGCAAAGGGCTGATTTTCACAAATGGGGCTGTGCATTCAGGTCTATTCAAGACTTCTAATCCAACAGCCTCAAACTCAGACACCTCATACCTCGCCGCTGTTTGATGAGCTTTTTCATAAAAAGATTTGGCTACATGATTGAGCGTAAACTCTGCCGTATCTAGGATATTCTGAAGTGTATGCCTTTCGACCGTATGTGGTCTAAAGAGAACTCCTACCAAAGGCGGAGAAGCTCCTATATGAAACACTTGAGAAAATGGTGCTAAGTTGGTTTCGTTGGCCTTACTTATGGTTCCAATTAAATTGAGACTTTTGTAGCCTGATAAGGCATTGACAAAATCCCTTCTAAAAGATGCATCTCCTTGAAGCAAATTTTCTTTACTAAAGCTTTTCATTAATCTGCTATTGCCTCTTCTAAACTATCACAGTATTTGATATTTAATTGATCTATGATATGGTCAGGATTATTTTTCATAATCTGCTCTTTGGCGATCATCACCATCTTTTCAAACCACTTCTCTGCTGGTAAAATTTTCCTGTGCTGACGAAGACCTAGTGCTAACATTTCCTTTTTCCACTCTAAAAAATACCATTCCATACTTGGCTGGTGAAAAGCTCTCAAAGATCGCTTATCAAAAATGAATTTATGGTAATCCCCCTTTTTGATGATCTCTGAAATCCTATGAAAAACATTTTTAAATATATCAATGGGAACATAATCTGTCAACAATTGACAGATCACAATGCCACTCTCTGAATTGGCAAATACTTTTGCATCCCTTTCTTCAAATATCAATTCAAAATCATTAATACCGATTATGTTATCAATAGCATTCATAGCTAAGAAGTTAATTTACTAAATTAGTGAAAAGATTTCTTTTTTAGGCTTGGAACATTAGCGACTTCTACCTTGAGATGATCAAGATTTTCTTCCAATCTGATCGCATACTCTAATGTAGTCTTCATTAGTTCTTGTTGTGCAGCAATCTGTTCTTTCAACCTTGAAAGTTCACTATTCATTGACTGCAATTGAGACTCATATTCCTTTTGAAGCTTTTCCTTCTCTAATCTTGCCTTCTTTAGCTCTTCCTTGAAAATCAAATATGATTCTGGTGGAGTCTTCATAATACTTGTACTTGTTACTCGTGGGAAAATACCCTATTCATACTACTAACAAATTTACCAAATTGTTTTGAGTTAAAAGCACTAAACACCTCTCACCGAAGACATACCGCCATCTATACGCAATATTTGACCAGTCATCCAAGATGAACTGTCAGATAACAGGTATGAAACGGCCGCCGCCATTTCTTCAGGATCACCAAATCTTCCCAAAGGGTGGCGCTTTTTTGCAGCTTCTTTCTTTTCATCGCTTGATAGCAGCTGTCCAGCCAATGGTGTATCTGTAAGTGAGGGTGCGACTGCATTTACTCGAATACCATTGGGAGACCATTCTGCCGCTAATGACTTGACCAAACCTTCAACGGCACCTTTTGAACTAGCAATAGAACTATGAAACCCCATACCCATAGACACAGCCACGGTACTAAAGAGAACAACAGATGGTTTATTTGCTTGTTTGAGACCCTTGAAGCAGGCTTGAAGCACCTTTACGGCCCCAAAGAAATTCACCTCTAGATCTTCTTTAAATTGATCAATCGTCAATCTATGAAAAGGTTTTAAGTTGATAGTGCCAGGACAATATACCAAACCATCGATCACATCTGGAAGTTGTTTGATCTCCTTGAAGTCCGATGTGGCATCAAGATGAAAATCCCCCTCTGAACTTCTAGAGTAGGTTGTAACTTCTGCTCCTTCAGACTTAAGTCTTTCTACAATTGATTTACCTATTCCCGAGCTTCCTCCTATGACGACAACCTTTTTATGCTTCATAATTTTATTATTGTTTTTTTCTAGTCAGATACATTGAATTCACTACTGCCTTATTGAACAAATAACCTTAATTCTCAATCTATGTTTAGAAAATATATAGAATAGTAAGTTTTTCAGTATTTTAAATTTGTGTACCGATTCGAGAGTTAGTATTTATTCAAAATCCGCACGATCAATGCTAATTTAAATCAATGCAAACAGCCAAGTTTTGAAAGTGCTTGAGGCTAAAACCAAGCTGATATTTACACAAAAAACCTCATTTTCAACAATATACATTTATTGTCAACAAAAAAATCTCAATAAAAAAAATCCCTATTGAAATTATGATGAATTTCAATAAGGATTCAAACTACTAGAAGAGGTGAATTCACAAATAAAGTTGAAAACCCTTCATTGACATTTTCAGGCGTGGTGTGTGACGATGAAAACCCTCGATTACAAAGAGATGTATTTCATGAATTCATTCCTTGACTGCTCTTCTCTCTCAAACTTCCCACTATAGTAGGAAGTCACTGTAGAACTATTGACATCATTGATTCCCCTGGAGGATACACACATGTGGTTAGCATCAATCACCACAGCTATATCATCAGTACCTAACACTTCCTTAAGTTCATTACCTATCTGCATCGTCAACCTTTCTTGTACTTGAGGACGCTTTGCATAATATTGAACTATTCTATTGATCTTAGAAAGACCAATCACATTTCCATTTGAAATATAAGCCACATGTGCCTTACCATAGATAGGGACAAAATGGTGTTCGCAATTTGAAAAGAAAGTAATATCCTTTTCTACGAGCATTTCATTATACTTGTACTTGTTCTCAAAAAGCTTCGCCTCTGGCTTATTTTTAGGATTCAGGCCACTGAAAATTTCTTTTATGTACATTTTGGCCACTCTTTTCGGCGTACCTTTCAAGCTATCATCGGTCAAATCCAGCCCCATTATAAGCATGATTTCTTTGAAGTGCTTTTCTATAAGCTCGATTTTGAGCTCATCGTCCATTTCAAAGGCATCCTCTCTTAGAGGCGTGTCATATGAAGTCCCCACATGCTCATCCCCGATTTCGTCAATGTCTCGTGTCACATTAATTGCCATCGTATTCAACAAAGTTTCTTTCTGTTTCATATAATCGAACTATTAAGTCGTATTTTATATCAATTTCTTTTCTTAAAATATTCCAAACCACCACCGCTATGTTTTCAGCAGTTGGGTTGATTTCTTTAAACTCTTCTGTGTCTAAGTTTAAATTTTTGTGATCAAATTTGTTCAACACTTTTTCCTTGATCAAATCACTCAATATTTTCATGTCATAAACATAGCCTGTATCTGCATCAATCTCGCCTGTAAGCTTGATGATCAATTCATAATTATGCCCATGAAAATTGGAGTTGTTACACTTCCCAAATATTTCTTGATTTTTTTCATCAGACCATTTAGGATTAAACAATCTGTGAGCTGCGTTGAAGTGCTCTTTTCTATATACGGATACTTTCATTGATAACAGAACTTGATAGTGAAATTTTTGTTTATGTTTTACATATCAATAATTAAACAAAAATCACAAAGCATTGATTTATAAAGCGATAAAAAACCAGAAAAGATTTATAATCACTTCACTTTTTATTAAATCTTGATCACGCAAATTAACACAGAAAATAACAAAAACAGTTCCAAGGCACGCAAAGTAGTGCAGTTGAGACCTAATCGCCCCAATTCACAGGAACTTAAAACACTGAATACTTGTCTTTTAAAAGAACATGCACTTTCTTTGCTGACTACAGATCGAAATAATTACATTAGATGAAAAAAATCACCTTAGCTTTAATTTTCCTTACAACCAGTTTATTTTCCGATTATTTTGCTGCTGACAGCTCACCGTCTCAGCCTAAAGTAATCAATCCAACCACCAGCCTGAATGCTAATTTAATTTTTTCGAATCCAATCAATTCCAATTTTGTCTTACCTAATCTTACTATCCTTGAAATAGGAATCGCAGGCTATCAGAAACTGGTCGAGATTGATGAATTAAACAAAGACAAACCACTTAGCATCATAGATTTTTCACTTCCGTCCACACACAAGAGGCTATGGATCATAGATATTGCATCTGGAGAAATACTGCACCATGGATACGTATCTCATGGTCGGAATTCAGGTGATCTTATGGCTAAGTCCTTTTCAAACGTCAATTCATCCTACATGAGTAGCTTAGGTTTTTACAAAACAGGCGAAACATACCAAGGAAAACATGGGTATTCCTTGAGACTTGATGGCTTGGAAATTGGTATAAATGACAAAGCAAGAGAAAGAGCAATCGTCATACATGGTGCTGACTATGCCAATGAAGATTTTATCAAAACCACAGGTAGACTTGGCAGAAGCTTGGGTTGCCCAGCTCTTCCAACATCAGAAGCCAACCAAGTGATCGATTTGATAAAAGACAAATCGCTTCTGTTTATCTTTGGAAATGATGATCAGTATCTTCTAAAATCTCCAATTCTAAACGCCTGATTTCTTTCCTCTAGTTTGCTTGAGTGCTTCTAGAATCTCATTATCTCTATCGTAGATATCTTTCCTGAAGAAGTTATTTCCTCTGGAGTCCGCCCAAAATGTCATATACAATATTACAACAGGAATCTTACGATCAAGTTTGACTATTACTTCTTTAGATTTTTTCATAGATTCTTTGATCTTGTCGTCAGTCCAAGAACTATCATGCTTGAGTAGTACTTTGGCAAAATCAAATGGTCTCTGAATTCTAATACAACCATGACTCAATGCTCTGTCCTCCCTAGCAAACAAACTTCTAGCAGGAGTATCATGAATGTAAACACTGTGCTTGTTTGGAAACATGAATTTCACTAACCCTAATGAGTTTTGATCGCCAGGCTCTTGTCTGACCATATATGGGAAATTCTTCCCATTAGCTTTTTGCCAATCTATACTCTGAGGATCTACTTCTTTTCCATCAGAAGTCAATATTTTCATATTCTTACTTCGGAGGTAACCAATATCTTTCTTTACTGCTGGAATGATTTCGTTGCGGGTGATTGAATTAGGAATAGTCCAAGTAGGACTGAATACCATGTAGGACATTTCAGCACTAAACTGAGGTGTGGCATGATAACTTTTCCCTACAATAACCTTCGAGCTCAGGACAGTATCTCTTTTTGAAATGTAATCAAGCTGGAAGTTTGCTGTATTGACTAAAATCACCTCTTGATCCTTTACGTCTCTTGGCAACCATCTAAACCTCTCCATATTTACCCTTGCAGTCTCTATCAAATCTAAGGGACTTTGGTTCAAAGCATGAATGGTCCCTTGACCGATCACCCCATCAGGCTCCATGCCATGTCTTATTTGCAATTTGGTAATGGCAGGTACAAGCAGTGAATCGTATTGTTTACCACTCTCTAGATCCTCTTTACTCAAAAATCCCCAAAACTTAAGTCTGTCTTTTACTTCATCCAATTGATTATAACTATCCCCCACTTTGACAGACTTATCAATTTTTAATTTCTTCCAATTGTTAGATTTTTCTGATTCCCAACGTGCCAGATCATCGTAGAGAAACCTTAGTGCATCTCGCATTTTTTTGTACACTTGAAATGATGGGTAAAGTTCCTCGAGACTCTTTCGAATACTTTGTTGTAAAAGTGCTTGATGAAGCCTCTGATCGATCATCAATTCAGGTGCTGACCTTTGGATATCCCAAGAAGACTTCAAGTTTTCAGGATCAATCTTACCTAGATAAAGGTGTGAGGATATAATGATATAGGCATCACTTAGCAAGATATCCAAACTTGCAAAATCATAAACAGAAAATTCTGCTATACCTTTTTTTGACTGTTCATACTTGTCAAATAACTCATCAATAGCTCGAAGGTGATAGTCCTGAGGATTGAGTCCATCAAACTGAACTTGCTTAATCTCATAGCGCATTTCATAAGCTAGCTCTGGGAGGATATCTCCATCAGACCAAGCCGGAAAAAAAGTACGATCACTGTAAAATTTTCTAATGACTACTGAACTGAATAAATCCTGGCCCGCAACTTTCTTTGTCCTCTCTGAGTCATCTATTTCTATAATACTATTGATAACTGAAGAAACAGAGCTATTCTGATCTTGAGCTATCAGTGAGAAATTAATGGTCAGGAGAAATATGAAACACAAAATATTCTTCATAGTCAGTTTTCTTTTTTGGTAGTTAATCTTTGGTGTGCAATATGTTTGAAACGGGTGCAAACTTACTTACGAAAAAAAGGCTGCCTCTATCAAAGAGTCAGCCCTTTTTTGGATTGGAATATTTTAAACTTTAAAGTCTTGAAACTTCCTACCTAATTCCCATGAGGATTTGAGCATTTCTAAGAAACCTTCCATTTTGTCCAAAGGAATCAAATTTGGACCATCACTCAAGGCTTTGGATGGCTCTGGATGAGTCTCTATAAAAAATCCATCTATACCTGTAGCTGCGGCAGCTCGAGCTAATATCGGCGCAAACTCTCGCTGACCTCCACTTGTGCCTCCTTGACCCCCTGGCTGCTGAACACTGTGCGTGATATCAAAAACAACTGGGGAAAATTGCCTCATCGTAGGCAAGCCTCTCATGTCTACCACCAAATTGTGGTAACCTAATGAAAAACCCCTCTCTGTCAGACAAACATTATCATTCCCCGTGGATCTAACCTTCGAAACAGCATATTGCATATCCTCTGGAGCCATGAACTGTCCTCTCTTTATTTTCACAGCTTTACCTGTATTGCCAGCTGCAAGAAGTAGATCAGTCTGTCGGCATAAAAAAGCTGGAATTTGTAGTACATCCACCACTTCTGCAACCTCAGCTGCCTGATAGCTTTCATGTATATCAGTCACCAATGGCACATCCAAAGATGAACCTACTCTCTGAAGTACTTCAAGAGACTTATCCATCCCTATACTTCTAAATGATCCAGAGGAAGTTCTATTAGCTTTGTCAAAAGAAGCTTTGAATACATAGGAAAAACCAAATTTTTCCGCTAAGCTTTTTACCTTACTGCCTATTTCTATACAAATGTCAAAACTCTCTACCGCACATGGACCTGCAAATAATACAGGCTTATCGGAACCTAGAATCACCTCATCGGTGATTTTCATTATATGGGCACTTCTATTCATGGTTACTTTAGTAAATTTTCTATGATTTCATCCATCAGACCCTTTGCTATCAAAATAGCGTCACCTAATTCTCTGAACACACCCTCTCCACCTTTTCTGCTGGATATGAAATCTACCTTTTGCTGGATATAAGGAAGAGCGTCTGCGGGACATGCAGACAGGCCTACTCGGCAGAGAATTGGCAAATCTATCAAATCATCGCCAATATAGGCGACTTCTTCTGGATCGAGTTCCAAAGTTTCCAATATTTCTTCCAGTTTTTTACCTTTATCTTTGATCCCATGATAATGGAAATCAAACTTCAATTCTTCGCATCGGTCTTCTACCACTTTAGATTTTCTGCCAGTGATAGCACCTATCAAAACACCATTTCTCCTCAAATGACCGACTATCAGTCCGTCTTTTACATTGAATTTTTTGTATTCTAGCCTATTGTCGTCGTAGATAATTCCACCATCAGTCAATACTCCATCTACATCAGTGATTATCAATCTTATTTTTTGAGCCTTAGATTTGACAATTTCAGTCAGTCCAGAAAGGTAATTTTCCATGCCTATTTTTTTCTTTTAAGTTGGACCGAATATAAGTCCAAACGTCTCTGCTCTAGATTCCTTACACTTCCTGCTTTACGCTGTTTGGTCAATAGATCCAAGTCCACATCTGCCACGATGGTCGTTTCTGCATTCTCTGAGGCCTGGGCTACAGTAGCATCATGAGGAAATGAAAAATCTGAAGGGGAATAAATTGCAGCTTGAGAATATTGAATATCCATATTTTCTACCCTAGGAAGATTACCTACTGATCCAGTGATCGCCACATAGCATTCATTCTCAACTGCTCTCGCTTTTGCACAAGTATTTACTCTTAAGAAGGCATTCTTTGTATCTGTCCAAAATGGGACAAAAAGAATGTCCATTTCCTGCTCAGCAAGAATCCTCCCTAGCTCAGGAAACTCAACATCATAACAAATCAAAATCCCAATTTTTCCTGCATCTGTATCAAAAACTTTAATTCCGTTTCCACCTTGAAGACCCCAGTAAGATTGCTCATCTGGTGTAATATGCAGCTTGTATTGCTTATCAATCGTCCCGTCTCTTCTACACAGGTAACTTACATTTCTCAATTTTTTCCCATCATATTCAGGCATACTACCTGCGATGATATTGACATTGTATGAAAGTGCTAAGTCTCTCATGCGACTTACAATCTCGTCGGTATAATCAGCCAAATTCCTAATGGCCTCTGAGGCATCCATATCATTGAATTCTGCCAGTAAGGGTGCATTAAAAAACTCTGGAAGCAAGCAGAAATCCGATTTGTATCCTGACACAGTATCCACAAAAAACTCCACTTGCTGCATGAGATCATCCACATTATTGAATCTTCTCATTTTCCATTGTACCAAGCCTAGCCTCACGATAGATTTTTTATTACCAATAAGCTTTTCATCTTTTTCGTAATAAATATTGATCCACTCGAGCAAGGTCGCATATGCCCTAGAATCTGTATCCTCTGGAAGATACTTTGTGATCACCTTTCTTACGTGAAATTCATTTGCCAACTGGAAAGACAACACTGGATCAAATATCTCCTTGCTTTTCACCAAGTCTATATATTTCCTAGGTGTCATTTGATCATAATATTTGGAGTATCCGGGGATCCGTCCTCCTGCAATTATTGATCTAAGATTCAGGTTCTCGCACAGTTCTTTTCGGGCATCATATAGCCTACGTCCCAAGCGCATTCCTCTATACTCATTGTCCACAAAGACATCAGTTCCATATAAAGTATCCCCTTCATTGTCATGGGTATCAAATTTCCCAAAACCAGTGATTTGGTCATAAGTATGATTATCTCCAAATTTGGCATAATCTACAATCAAACTCAAGGCCGCTGCCACTACCTTTCCATTATCTTCAATACAGATCTGACCTTCAGGAAATGCTTTTATTTGATTTTTCAACTCTTGTCGAGTCCAAGCCCCTCCCTGATCTTTGTAAATACTGACCATGATGTCCCTAATATCATCATAATCAGAAAGTTTAATATTCCTTAACTTTAATCGATGCTCTAACTCTTCTTTATGCTTAGTCATGTTACAAAATTATATAAAATTCAGTCAAATATTTCAAATCTGACATAGCTTCTATAAGAAACCAAAGTATATTCTGTTATTTATAAACAAAGATTTAGCCAAATTGATTTATAAAATTAAAATTGTATTTTGCCTCTACAAAAATTTTTAAAGCATCAGTAATGAATGAAATACTTGAATTCAAAAAGGAAAAAATATCTGGCTTTTTAGATATTATGAATGATTTCTTGACGATAAAGCTTTTCTCTATAGGAGAATCAAGCTTGACTGTCGGACTGCTTATCACATTAATATTTTCTGTTTTTGTACTTCTTTTCATTTCGGAGCTAGTTAGAAAAATACTAGTCAACAGAATCTTACCAAAATATAAGATCGAAGTAGGAACAAGACAATCTGTGGGCACGATAATCAAATACATCATAATCATAGCCGGGTCATTTTCTATTTTACAAACTACAGGTCTTGATTTGAGTGCTTTTGGGATTTTGGCAGGTGCTCTTGGTGTAGGTATAGGTTTTGGTCTTCAAAACATTACTAACAATTTCATTTCAGGATTGATTATACTTTTCGAACAACCCATCAAGATAGGTGACAGAATAGAAGTTGGTGATATTTCAGGGGATGTGGTGAAAATCTCCGCAAGATCTACCATGATCGTGACCAATGATAATATTTCAGTAATCGTTCCAAACAGTCAATTCATCGATAGCCAAGTAATCAATTGGTCTCATAATGACCGCAATATAAGGTTCAATTATCCAGTGGGAGTTTCCTACAAGGAAGATCCCGAAAAAGTCAAAACTATACTGATTGAGGTCGCAACGGCGAATATAGGAGTGCTAGATAAGCCAGCGCCTGATGTGCTTTTTGATGAGTTCGGTGACAATAGCTTAAACTTCACCTTAAGAGTATGGACTTCAGACTACATCAACAAACCCAAGGTGCTGAAAAGTCAACTCTATTTTGAAATCTTTAAAAGGTTCACAGAAGAGGGAATAGAAATCCCTTTCCCACAAAGAGATATTCATGTAGTATCTGGATTAGAAAAGTTGAAAAGTTGAAGTTTTTTACTTTATTTACCCTCTGAAAAATGATCACCACCTGTTACTCTTAAAGTTGTGTCAAAACTCTTATTAAAAAACTTAAAGTTAGCATTAACTGTAGGAACTCTTTTTATAATAGGTGAGCAAACATCTGCACAAAGCTTGTACAGGTATAGATTCGAAGAACCTTGGTCCATTTCTATATCTGGAGGTCCCACACAATATTTTGGTGAGTTGTATTCTTTATGGAAATACCATGAGGGGATACAGCCTGATTGGAATGCAAACATTGCCATCAGACGGACAATGGGAACAAGATTAAGAGCAAGAGCAGAATTTTCTTATTACCAGATTTCTGGAGGGGATCTTCCTTCGGATAGAAGGGCCAATCGAATACCTAGAAACCTTCACTTTAGAGCTAGAAATGTAGAGGCAGCACTTTTAGGTGAATATCATTGGAAACCTGTAAAACTATACAACATTACAAGGAACTTCTTCAACTTGTACGCCTTTGCTGGAGTAGGTGTATCTTCCAATAATCCCAAAGCCATGCTTAAAGGTGAATGGATTGACTTGAGACCTTTGCAATTAGAAAACAATCCATATAATAAATACATCATGGTATTCCCAACTGGAATTGGCGCAAAATACAAGCTGAATGTATACATGGATCTCACTTTGGAAATGAATTACCGCTGGACGCTTACAGATTATATGGATGACATCAGTGCGTACAATGTAAGTGAATTCTATATGGATCTGATCAGAGACTATGGTACTTTTGGAGAAGGACCAAACCCAGACAGGCTGCGTCTTGCTATCAGAAACCCAAATTTTTTGACTCCAGATGGTGAGCCGAACGTGGAGAGAATCCTTCAAAATGGGGGTAGAATCCGGAGAGGTTCAGGGCTCGACGAAAGGTATGACGGGTATCTAAGCTTTAATGTGGGGCTAGAAATCTACCTATCACCGGACATTTGGGACAACTGGATTTTTAGAAATCGACTTTACGAAAAACGATTCAGGTTCTGGTAATCAAATTGCTTTGCTTTCAGATAGGTCTTTTATGCCTATTTTTTCTATTTTTGCAATCAACTAGATAATATTTAAGCTTTTATTCAAAAAAATGGCCGATTACAATCCTTCCGTTATAGAAAAAAAATGGCAACAATACTGGGAACTAAACCAAGTATTCAACGCTAAAGTAAACCCTGACAAACCTAAATTCTATTCATTGGACATGTTCCCATATCCATCAGGAGCGGGGTTACATGTAGGTCATCCATTAGGATATATCGCCTCCGATATCATCACCCGATACAAAAGACTACAAGGCTTCAATGTACTGCATCCCATGGGTTACGATTCCTTTGGTCTACCAGCAGAACAATATGCTATACAAACAGGTCAGCATCCTGCAATTACCACAGAAGAAAACATTAAAAGATACACAGAACAGCTAAAAAACATAGGTTTTGCTTTTGATTGGGAAAAAGAAGTACGAACATCCAACCCTGACTATTACAAGTGGACACAATGGATCTTCATGCAGCTATTCAACAGCTATTACGACAAAAATGAAGGCAAGGCAAAATCTATATCTTCACTAATCGAAAGGTTCCAAACCAAAGGAAATATAGGTTTGAATGCAGTATGTGATGAAGATACAGTAGATTTTACTGAGGAAGATTGGGGGAATTTTTCTGAAGAAGCTAAGCAAAAAACACTTCTCAAATATAGATTGACTTATTTGGCTGAGACTACTGTGAATTGGTGTGCGGCTTTGGGTACAGTATTGAGTAATGACGAAGTCAAGGACGGTTTTTCAGAAAGAGGAGGACATCCTGTAGAGCGCAAGAAGATGATGCAGTGGTCAATGAGAATCACTGCCTATGCGGATAGACTTTTGGAAGGATTGGAAAAAGTGGACTGGAATGAGCCAATCAAAGAAATGCAAAGAAACTGGATTGGAAAATCCAAAGGTGCAGAGATGGTGTTTCAAATAAAAGGGCAAAACAAGGAGATAAAAGTCTTTACCACAAGAATAGATACAATATATGGTGTCACATATCTGGCACTAGCACCTGAGCATGACTTTGTAACAGAACTGATCACCAAGGAGCAGGAGAAGATAGCAAAAGAATATATCGCAACTGCAAAAAACAGATCTGAAAGAGATCGAATGTCAGATGTAAAAACTATCTCTGGAGCATTTACAGGCTCCTACGCCATCAATCCATTCAACGGAGAAGAGATCCAAATCTGGATAGCTGACTATGTATTGGCAGGATATGGTACAGGGGCTGTCATGGCCGTACCAGCACATGATGAGCGAGACTACAACTTCGCAAAGCATTTCGACTTAGAAATCAGACAAGTGATCGAGGGAAGTATGGAAAATGGTTCTTTCCCCGGAAAAGGTGGCACTATTATCAACTCTGGCTTTCTTTCGAATCTTCCTATGCAGCAAGCTATGGATAGAGCTATTGCATTTTTGGAAGAGAAGAAAATAGGAAAAGGCAAGATTCAATACAGGATGCGTGATGCGATTTTCACTCGTCAGAGATATTGGGGAGAGCCACTTCCTGTTTATTTCAAAGATGGCTTACCTTACCTAATAAATGAGCAAGACTTACCATTGGTTTTACCTGAAGTAGATAAGTACTTACCCACCGAGGATGGAGAACCACCCCTTGCCCGGGCTTCCAATTGGACCTATACTACAGATTCAGGAACTTTCCCTTTGGAAAAGAGTACCATGCCAGGCTGGGCAGGATCTAGCTGGTACTTCTTCCGCTATATGGACCCAAAGAATTCTGAAGAATTTGTATCACCCGAAAAAGCAGCTTACTGGGGCGCCGTAGACTTGTATATTGGAGGAGCTGAACATGCCACAGGTCATTTGCTTTACTCAAGATTTTGGACCAAGTTTTTGTTCGATATTGGCGCTGTTCCGATAGAAGAGCCTTTTCAAAAAATGATCAACCAAGGAATGATCCAAGGAAGATCAAACTTTGTCTACAGAATCAAAGGTTCAAATCAGTTTGTAAGTTATGGTTTGAAAGACCAATACGATACATCTGCCATGCATGTGGATGTGAATATTGTGCACAATGATCAGCTTAACCTTGAGAAATTCACCGCATGGAGGCCTGACTTGGTAGATGCTACATTCATACTTGAAGATGGGAAATACATCTGTGGATCAGAAGTAGAAAAAATGTCCAAATCAAAATACAATGTTGTCAACCCAGACGATATTATTGAAAGATATGGGGCTGATACCTTAAGGCTTTATGAGATGTTTTTAGGACCGCTGGAACAGTTCAAACCTTGGAATACTAACGGGATAGACGGTGTCTCTAAGTTTCTTAAAAAACTTTGGAAATTGTATCATGATAACCAAGGCAATGTAGCTGTCTCAAATGATAAAGCAAGTCCTGAAGAGTTGAAAACACTTCATAAGACCATCAAAAAAACTAAAGAAGATTTAGATAATTACTCATTCAATACTTCAGTAGCTTCATTTATGATTTGTGTAAATGAATTATCAGCTTTGAAATGTAATAAGAAGGAAATATTAGAACCATTGGCAGTGATCATTTCACCATACGCCCCTCACATTGCTGAAGAGTTGTGGTCGTTATTAGGCCATGAGACTTCAATAGTGGAAGCAGCATTCCCAGTGTTCAATGAGTCCTACTTGGTAGAAAGTAGTCATGAGTATCCAGTTTCCATCAATGGAAAAATGCGAACTAAACTAAGTTTATCCCTTTCCCTTAGCAAAGAAGAAATTGAAAAAGCTGCACTTGAGGATGAAACAGTCCAAAAGTGGCTTGAGGGTAAAGCACCTAAAAAAATGATCGTAGTACCAGGGAAAATAGTGAATATTGTTATCTAACACCGCTAATCATTAAAGAAAAATAAATCAGCTAAATAAGGTCAATTATGTCCGACCTATTTGAGACCCCAAGTTGTCAAAAATAGGTCGGAATATAATACAATCCATTCATTTGGATTGATTGTGCATCGCTAAAGTAGTGATGAAAGAACAAACACAGAATGAACAAAATTTTCATCAACATCGCTGCATGCCTATCCTCTGGAATTTTTGCTTATGCATACCTAAGAGAGTTTATAGGCGCTTTTTTCTTTGGTGAGGAAGTACAGCTACAGACTGACAATCCTGACGCACCTTATTACCACAACAGTTTAGACCTGTATCTCTGGAACACACTCACTTTTGGCCTCATATTTACTGGGATTCTGGGACTTGCTATATATGGTATATTCAAACGAAAGCATGGACTAGTATTTCTAAGCTTTGTATTGAGTATGATGAGTATTTTTCTAATGATGTTCAATGGTGCATTTAAGTAATGCCTTTTTGAATTCCCATTCCACCAAAAAATAAACGTACCTTTGTCCTGCAGATGTAATCAAAAAAGGGATAGGCATTGTCTATCTTGGTTATTCTCAAGTCAAGAAATTATTTAGGCAATTCTGATTTCGATTAGTCTTTGCCATTAAAAAAACACAAAATTCAAAGAGATGAAAATCACTCAGAATACAATCGTAGGACTTACTTACGAGCTTAAAGTAAGCAAAGAAGAGGAAGAAGTAGAATCTGCACCCTTCAGTGTGGAGGTAAGAGATGAGGAAGACCCTTTTTATTTCCTATTCGGAAATAGTGGCTTACCAGAAAAATTTGAAGAGTTGTTGGCAGGGAAAAAACAAGGTGAGTCCTTTGAGTTTACCTTGACAGCCGAAGAGGCTTATGGACAGGCGGACGACGACATGATCATGTCCTTACCTAAGGATCAGTTTTCCCAAGAAAGAGGTTTCGAAGCAAGTATGCTAGAAGAAGGTAATTTCTTACCATTGGTAGATGAAAATGGCTATCAAATGCAGGCAAAAGTATTGAAAGATCTTGGTGAAGAGGTACTATTGGACTTCAACCACCCTCTTGTAGGCTTTGATTTGCATTTTGAAGGAGAAATCCACGAAGTGAGAGAAGCTACTGCAGAAGAAATTGCCCATGGACATGTGCATGGTGAGCATGGACATCAGCATTGATTTAAATAATGATCACTGACTTTGGAATCAATTTTCAAAAGTTCAAAATTGATTCCAAGGTCGGTGATACTTCTTTCAATGTGTTAAAAAGAAATCTCATTTTTCTCTAACCACTTCAAGTAAACCCGATCTCCAATTTTGAAAGACCTTTTTTTATCTTCCGCTTTCCATATTGTCCCATCTTTCAACTGAAGTGTCAGTTGATCAAAGTGAATCAAGTATTGCTTATCCACTACCTTCGCAGACAAACCTTTACTTTTGTAAATCTCCAAATCTGAAGGCCTAACAAAAGTTTTATCTTTTCCTGGAAGCTCATTCAAATGGCTAAAGAGCTTGGCAGCATACATATTGTTTGGCTTCGAAAACACATCTTCAGGAGCGCCTCTTTGAATCAATTTACCTCCTTGCATGATCGCTAAGTCGTTGGTCATTTGCAATGCATCATCCAAATCATGAGTCACGAAAAGTACAGTGACTCGCAAAGACTCAAATATCTCCTTTAGTTCTCCGATCAACTCCCTTCGCTGAATACCATCCAAAGAAGAAAATGGCTCATCTAAAAGTAAAACCTCTGGCTCAAGACTCAAGGCCCTACCTATCGCAACTTTTTGTTGCTGCCCACCGGATAAGTTCCTAGGCAAAGTATCTTTAAAAGGCTCTAATCTCAGCATTTTCAACAAATGAGCTACCCTCTCCTTTCTGTAAGCTTTATCATACTGTATCAATGGTCTAGCTATATTCTCTTCTACTGTAGAATTGGGGTAAAGCTGGTATTCTTGGTAGACAAGCTGCACGTCATCATAGCCAGGCACAAGTCTTTCATTAGGATTTTGGACTTCAAGATCACCTATCACTACCTTCCCAGAATCTTTGTTTTCTAAGCCAGCCACGATTCTGAGTAAGGTACTTTTACCTGATCCACTTTCACCTACAAGTGAAAGTACTTTACCCTTTTCTAGGGATAGCGAAAAATCATGAACTACTTCATTCCCTTTTTGATAAGCTTTGCTGACAGCTTTGATTTCCAAAAAACTCATTTTATGGCTATTTCCTGTTTCACCTTTTTCGATAGGCTGTTATATACTAAATTATATGAATGATCCACCCATTGCAAAAGTTTAGAATCTGGCAAATCACTGTTAAAAGCAATTGTATTCCAGTGTTTTTTATTCATATGATATCCTGGAGATACTGCGTGGTACATTTCCCTTAATTCTACAGCCTTTTCTGGATCACATTTCAAATTGACACTTTCGAACTTTGTGATGTCAACAATTGCAAATATTTTCCCACCAACCTTGAAACAAAGCGTATCTTCATCAAAGGGTGTATCTTCTGTAACGCCAAGTTTGTCAAGGCAATATGATCTGAAAGCTATGATTTCCAATGTGATCTACGGATTAAAATACACTTACAAAATAATGAAGCTAGCATTTTGAATATTCAAAACAAATTGCCCCGACCTAAGGAATTATCAAAGTACTCGTTTCAAAATCCAAATGATAATCGCTGCCAAAAACATCACAATGGAAATCTTGTTGATTCCATGCATCATCCTCAGGTTGAAATTCGATTTTTGATTTGGATCGGGTTTTTGGAACACCCTCACAAAATAATTCCCCAACTCACCTAATTGAAAGAACTCCCTTAACTTACTATTTCCCATGATCTTTTCGTTCACTTGATTATCAATTCTCTGGATCAGTCCACATACCATCTTTCCTGATGATCTCTATCAACTCATCCACTGCCTTCTCAGACGGGACTGATCTTTTTACAACTTCTTTGCCTCTGTACAAGGTGATCTTGCCTTTACCAGAACCGACATAGCCAAAATCTGCATCTGCCATCTCCCCTGGACCATTCACAATACATCCCATGATTCCAATCTTCACTCCTTTGAGATGATCCGTACGCTTTCTGATCATCGCCGTGGTCTCTTGAAGGTCAAACAAGGTTCTGCCGCATGATGGGCAAGAAATGTACTCTGTTTTGGACATCCTAGTACGTGCTGCTTGAAGAACCCCAAAGCTCACTGAGTGGTTCAGTTTTATATGAGTAAAGCACGCTTCCCTCTCTAAGCCATCATCTCCTACATTTTCTATCATGATACCATCACCTAGACCATCTATCAGTAAGCCGCCAACGTCTGTGGCTGCATAAAGCATGATTTGATCTTGAGTATGTTGACTATACTTCACCTTTGGAACTACTGGAACCTTCACTTGGTTTGAAATCAAAGACACAAATGCCCTTCGTAATGCTGGATAAGTATGAGAATTTTCACTTGAAAGTATCACCACCAAGTCTTTTCTTCCTTTGACATATGGGATAGCATCTTCAATCTCCGTATCATTAATCATCAAAAAATTAAGATACTGGTGATAGACTTTTGATTCTTGAAATGCTTTCAATGAAAATGCTGGATACTTGTTTTGCTGATCGTCTGCATTTTCCCAAGTTGTAAAATCTTGAATTTCCTTCATTCCATTAGGAAGCATGAATGGAATAGGATTGCTTCCTGTATAAATATAGTCAGCACCTTGGTCATTCATCTTCCATTTATCAAGTTCCGGTAAATAAAAATGGCCTACATTCTTCATCTCTTTTGGGAGAATCTCGGATACATTCGAGATGTCTGTAATCACCCTAGGTACATTTGTCCCTCCAAAATTTGCCACTTCTACCGACTCTCTTCTCTGATATTCAAAAGGATTGATAGGGTATGTAGTTACTGATGGAATAGTATCATGCCCTACCCTTTGATCATATCTATCGACCAAAGCTTTGGCTACTGGGGCTTCGAATTCTGGATCTTCGGTCAGAGAAACCCTGACAGTATCCCCTAAACCATCCTCAAGCAATGTCCCAATTCCAACAGCAGATTTGATCCTTCCATCTTCTCCATCTCCGGCCTCTGTCACTCCTAAGTGTAGAGGATATGGTTTAAACCCTCCTTCATCTAACTTCTGAACCAACAGTCTATACGCCTGTACCATCACTTGGGTATTGGAAGATTTCATCGAAATCACAATATCATAAAAGGCTTCTTCTTCACAAATCCTCAAAAATTCTAAGGCGGATTCCACCATGCCCAAAGGTGTATCTCCATACCTACTCATGATCCTATCAGAAAGAGAACCATGATTGGTACCTATTCTCATAGCTGTACCATGTTCCTTGCATATTTTCACCAAAGGAAGAAATCGCTCCTTTATCCTTTCCAACTCTTCCTGATAGCTTTCATCAGAATAGTTGATGACTTCAAACTTCTTCTTGTCAGCATAATTCCCAGGGTTGATCCTGACCTTTTCTACAATTTTAGCTGCCAGCTCTGCTGCGTTTGGGGTAAAATGAATGTCTGCGACAAGCGGTGTGGTATATCCCCTCTTTCTCAGTTCATCTTTTATTGCTTTTAGATTCTCAGCTTCTTTGATGCTTGGGGCAGTTATTCTCACCAATTGACAACCACTCTCTATCATCCGGATACATTGCTCTACAGAACCTTGAGTATCCATGGTATCTACCGTGGTCATGGACTGCACCACAATAGGATTATCCCCTCCGATGATCACATCCCCTACTTTGACAGGTATCGTCTTTCTTCTAGAATATGAAGTCAGGCTATTGCAATAATTGACCTTCTCCAGCAATGCTTTGGTTTCCATAAAATTTTATAAATCTCCTAATTGTGGTCTAATCACTATTTCTTCAACTACTGCACCAGGAGAAAGTCTGAATGCTCCCCAGACTGACTCTGCCACATCTGAAGCTTTCATCAACCTTTCCTCTGCCACATCTACACCTTCCCAACTAGCCGTGTATGTGGCTCCAGGAAGTATTGAAGTCACTTTGATGTGAAATGGACTTAGCTCTTGACGTAAGCATTTGGTAAAACCTAACATCGCCCATTTTGAAATCGCATAACTTCCCCCATTGGGATATGCTGTAAGTCCTGCTATAGAACCCATTGAGAATATATGACCATATGCTCTAGCGATCATTTCTGGTACAAAAGATCTCGTTAAGTAATAGGCCGAATATAAATTTGTCTCTATCATTTTCTCCAAATTCCCCTCTTCTTCAGTATGAATTGCTCCTGGTAGAAACACCCCTGTATTGTTCACCAACACATCCGGGGTACCTAGCCTTTCTTTTACTTCATTAGAAAATTTCAGTACATCTTCTCTTTTAGACAAATCTGCTCGAAATGCCAACAGCTGTTGATTTGGATAGTTGCTTGAAAAAAAAGTTTCCAGATCTTTCAAGTCTTCCTCGCTGCGTGCACAGGTGGACACATCAAATCCTTCCTTCGCAAATCGCTCAACAATTGCTCTTCCTATACCCTTGGTACCACCAGTTACTAATATATGCATTGACATTTCTTGTTATCTTTAATAGTTAGCATAACAACTATCTTCCTTGAGCAAAGTTACGTTTTTTTAAAAGATTTGCGAACTTAAACGGTTAATCCTAGGCAGCTCATATTTTTTTCTACTAATTTTATCCTTATGGAACATCAAAGAACGGATAGACTGGAGCTAGCGGCACATTTTGTCAATACGACAAACAGTCCAATATTTTTGACGGGAAAAGCAGGAACTGGAAAAACTACTTTTTTAAGAAATCTAACTTCATTGACGCATAAAAACCATATCATCATCGCTCCCACTGGCATAGCAGCACTTCATGCTAAAGGTGTAACCGTTCATTCTCAATTTCTCCTTCCATTTGGATCATTTTTACCAACGAAAGAGCCCGAGGGAAATTTCTCTGGAGATGGGAATTTCTATACCCAATACACGCTCAATAGAAAGCATCCGCTTAATGCTGCTAGAAAAAAAGTCCTTAACTCCATTGACCTTATCATCATCGATGAAGTCAGTATGCTCAGAGCTGACCTGCTTGATGCCATAGATTATAGAATGAAAAGGGTCAAACAAAATTATGATGAGCCATTTGGCGGAGTACAAGTCCTCATGATTGGTGACCTCTTTCAGCTGCCGCCAATTGTCAAGGATCAAGAGTGGCAAGTGTTAGCCAAGTTTTACAACACGATGCATTTCTTTGCTGCAAAAGCATTGCAGCAAGTGGGACTAGTCTATATAGAACTCAATAAAATCTTCAGACAAAAAGATGATATCTTCATCGATCTTCTAAATCATTTGAGAGATAATCGCATCACCAATGAAGACATCAAATTTCTAAATGGATACTATAAAACACCAGAAGAAATTGAAAAATTGAAGGAAGTAATTATCATTACTACACATAATACCAAAGCAGAAAATCACAATAAAAAAGAACTTTCTGCACTTAAATCTCCATCGCATAAATTTGAGGCTGTTATTGATAAAGACTTTCCTGAAAGTCTCTACCCGATTCCAAAAACTTTGGAAATCAAAGAAGGTGCTCAAATCATGTTTATCAAAAATGATAGTAGTGGAAACGCATCCTATTTTAATGGAAAAATGGCGACAGTAAAATCTATCCATGATGATGAAATCACCGTTTTCCTAAATGAAGAAAAGGCCGATTATATCCTTAGAAGAGAAACTTGGGAGAACAAACGCTACATTGTCAATGAAGACACCAAAGAACTTGAAGAAGAGATAATAGGAACCTTCGAGCAGTTCCCTATCAAGCTAGCTTGGGCTGTCACTGTCCACAAAAGCCAAGGATTGACTTTTGACAAAGCCATCATTGATGTGGGTCAGGCCTTTGCTCCAGGGCAAGTATATGTAGCGCTTAGTAGGTTGAGAAGTTTGGACGGACTAGCTCTTCGCACGAGGATTCAGTCTCATATCATCAGCTCCGACCCTCAAGCTGTTCAATTCACAAAGCAGACTACTGATCATCAACAGCCTTTGGATACATTGCTAGAGCAGCATCAAAAGCAATACATTCAAAAATTGCTAGCGAATACTTTCGACTTTCAGACTCTTGGTCTAAGCATCGTCAACTTTCAAAAAGAGCATGCTAGCAGCATGGTGTTTGAAGATGAAGAGATCAGAATGGCTATGGGGCTCATTCAACAGCTTCTGAAAAACGAGGAAGAAAATACTTTCAAATTTTCAAGACAACTCCAGCACTTACTGTATAAAAATGACTTGCTTTTTATGATGGATAGGCTTGAAAAAGGTAGTGAATACTACAGCAGACTATTCAAAAAAATCCTTAAGCAACTTCTTGTACACCAAGCAGAGGTAGAACAGTTCACGCAGACGAAAAATTATCTTGAAGGTGTATCGGAAATTGAAATCATTCTATTGAGAAAATTGAATGAAATCATGAAAATCAGCACCCTTGTACCTGCCATATTGAATGGAGAAGAGATTGGAAGACTCTCATCCATCACTGATAGTATTACCCAGCTCCGTATCAGTTTAGCTCATGAAGCCAAGCAAGAAGTGAAAGACAACCCAAAATTCACAACAAATAAAACAGGCAGAAAAAAAACAAAGGACAACAAACCAAAAATGAAACTTGAGAAAGGTGAAACCTATGAGATCACCTTTCAAATGAGTCGTGAAGGAAAAAGCATAGAAGAGATTTGCCAGATCCGAAATATGGCTAAATCTACCATAGAATCTCATCTTACAAAAGGAATTGCTCAGGGGAAAGTGGATATTAACCAACATTTGACATACGAACAGATCAGTGAAGCTGCTGTACTTTTGGAAATTGAAAACGGTGAAGTCGGAGAAGTATTCAAAAAGTATCCGGAAAAATTCCCCTACGCAATCTTAAGAATGGTGGCTGCTCACATGGCTCGAGACTAGTTTGAGAATTGGATAGATGAATTTCAAAGCATCAAATTTATTTCACTTTTACTCATAAATCATTGCCTTTGTCAAAACAAAGCCGTCACCTGCATCCTCCCCACATGAACCAGTCTTCCTAAGCCCTCGGAATTCCTGCCTTCATACACCATATTCATCTGCAACCCTTCTCCGATTTTTTGTAGCCAATTGAATGTCCAAGTTAAATTATTGCCCGTATTCAAAGCTTGAAGCATTTCATAGCCAGTTGGGGAGTTAGCTTGTCCATTATAGTCGATATATATGTACTTCAATTGTGCATTCAAAGTAGTACGTATGGCACGAGCAAATCGTAAATCTAACCCAATTTGGTGGATTATTGCCTTTTCATCTTGCAATTCATTACTCAAATTGACCTTGTCTGTATATTGATACATGATCGTAGACCGAAAAGTACTCCCAAGCTGCCAAGCAAGTTCTGGACCTAAGCCATATTGCTCGATCAAATAATTTCTATTATCCAAAAAATCTGACCCTGCATACCTACTTCCTGACATCAACAGGAATCTCATATTCCAGTTAGGGTTAAAATTAAAGCGTGTATTCAGCCTTAAGTCTTTCTGTGCCAAATCTTCAAATCCCCCAGCAAGCAACTGTTTGTTTTGACTGTCAAAAATTGAAAAATCAAATCCATATTTGGGTGAAGATCTATTGAAAAAAAATGAACTTCTGATCACTTGCCTCACAGACACCAAGTCTTCGTCTGTGAATCCTCCCACAAAGGGATTTACCCTATCCCAAAATTGATCGGAAGTGATCTTCTTTTCAATACTCAAGCTAGTATTATTAGAGAATTTTTGTAAGATCTTTCGAAGTCCAGATGCTGCTTTCCAAGTATCTGGAAATTTTGCATTCAATCTGTAATTGAGTATTGTGGAGTAAGCTTGAATGAAATCTGTCGTAGGCACAAATACTTTTATAAAGTTCTTTTCTTCTGGGTTTACTGCAAGATAAAATTCATTGAGTTGCTGAATACCATCACCATTATCGTCTCTCCAGGCATGTGTCCCTTCTCCAGCGGGTACAGGAAGAAAAACAAATTCTCGTCTAAATTCTCTCCCATTGCCTAAGGCATAAGAAAGTTCATTTCTAAAATTACCCTTAAGTAAATCACTGTAGTAATCAATTTTTCCTAGGACAGTAGTCTCTACTTCACCTGACAACCTTGAAAATCTCAATTCTCTGTAGGTAAAAGTGCCCTTAAAATCATGTAACCCAAAACGTCTCTTCAGACCAATGTTGGTGGCAAATGCTTCAGTATCTTTCACTAACACACCCTCTACTGGAAACTTATCTTCTCGCTTACTCACATCTGCAAAAAACGAATAGCGTAAGGTATCATTACTTTTGATGTATGCTGTGTGGTCGATAAAGTTCATCGCCGTACTTACTACAGAATCTGTTGCTGCATCTCTTACTGTATTGCGATCTAACGTTAATCTATATCCCGGTACGATCACATTACCTCTAAAACTTATATCCCCCGTATATCTTAGCCAATGAGAGTCAAGGTTTCTCACATCACTATCTAGTTGAAAAAAATCCTGTTTCAGGAAAATTCTATTCCCTATTACCTGATTGACAGTAGCGAGATGTTGTGTTCCAGCCAGCACCCCCTCACGGTTGCGCAAGTTGAAGCGATAAAAAAGTCTCCTATCTGCATCTTTTTCCAACGCAAATTGGGTGTTGAATATTCGCTCTGCTCCATGCTCCTTGAGATCCTCTGGATTCAAACTCCAGTCCCTATCAAATTCAATGTACCTGATACGATCTATAAAACTAAAATGCGCTGAATTGTACTCAAACTCAGTCAGCGCATTGAACTTATATCCTTCAAGTTTCTCAAAAGTTCTGTTTTCGGATGAAATACCTGACTTGATTCCAAAACCAGTGTTATCCTCATTATCTAATGTTGAGAAAAGGTTGTTGTCTGTATTTGAAAAAGCGACTTCAGTATAGGCATTTTCAAATGCGCTAAGCTTCACTTTAGTGCCAGCAGTCATCATCTGTCGTTTATTTGGCGCAGGAAGCTGAGAAAAAATGCTAAACCTACCTTGAGGCTGACCATTGATACGGGGCACATATTCATATACGGGACCGTTAGCTACTTGAGCTGATCTGATATAGTCCCCATTCCCCTGCCCTACTTCTGAAAAACCTACAGCAAAAAATGCTTCTTCCGGATTGGTCGAATATTCAAAAAAAGACACTGGATTCCCAGCAGCATCTATGGTATCAATTCTTCTATACAAAATCCTACTCGGGTCAAAAGAAACAGAATCTATCCTAGGTACAGCAGCAGCTTCCAAATCATCTCCTACTGAGGCTAGAAGGCGTTTTTCAGCGTCAGAAAACTCAAAAAAAAGCGGACGATTCCTATTATCTTGCTCACGATAATAATTCATATAGAAAGCAAGCTTATCAGACTCTTGAATATGGTTAGCTGTCAAAATTGATCGTGAGTAATTTCTCTCAGCATATTCATAATCTATCCTTACACGTGAATACTGAGTAATCAGGACATTGGGTGTAAATGTAATTTCTCCTTGATTATAGTCGATCACATAGTCGTAATTGAATCCTCTCTGAAGTTGCTTTCCATCTAAAAAAACACGCTCTGAGTTCGCCATGATAATCACAAATCGTTCGTTTTGAGGCCCAGGGATCCTGTATGGCCCGAGTGTTCCTTCAAAAACATCGAGTTGAATAGAAGCAAATTTCCCTTTGGCTACTGAAGCTGCGGCCTGAGTAGATGCTTTCCATTTGTCGTTCAGCTGATAGTTTGTAGTCACTTGAGCACCTTGTACATTTTTATAATATCTCAAAAACTCCGACTCACGTTGTCTCAATACGACATCTCCAGCGGACAAATTGAACTTATCATTGTATAATTCCACAAGCACATTATCAAAATCCTGTAACTGCTGGGTATTTCCCTCTGGCTGAAAAGGTACATTTTGATCTGTGATACTTGCTCGGATATTCAAGTTATCTGCCAATTGTCCTGACATTTGGAGATTGAGTGAAGAGTTTACAAATACGTTTTGAGTATTGCCAAAGGATACTCCTCGGGTCAAGTTGCCAGACTTCTGCAGATTAGTCGCCGGAAAAAGTTCTTCCCTAAAATCAAATGCCGGAATAGCCTGTACTCTTCGGTCTTTAAAAAAAGCCATTGAGTCATAGTCAGTATCCAAAGATCTTTTTGCTACTGGCAGATGGAAACTATATGGGAAAGTTTTATAGCATATACGGATAGAATCAAGAGCATCTACAGACTCTATATCCACCTTGATCATTCCTGTATTCAAATTATACTCGTACTCAAAATATCTATCGACACCATCACTGACCTGAATATACTCCTCCATGACCGACAAGGAATCGAGCAAAACCCAACTTGAAAGCTGATCTGTTGACCACCATTTACAATGATTTTCCTGAGCATAAAGCTCTGTCAATACGAGTAAAGTACACCCTAACAGTAAAAGTTTCTTCAATTGAATTCTTGATGATGAATACTTTTACTAAGGTAGTATATTAGATCAAAAAAAATAATCACTACAAATCTAGATTGCTATCAATCGATCTGGATATCTTGCTGTACTATATCAAATGAAAGGAAAAAACTGGTCCCTTTACCTTCCTCAGTCTCAAACCATATCTTACCTCCTGCTGTCTCTACTCCTCGCTTAGCAATGGCCAATCCTAAACCTGATCCTTCGGACTTGGTGCTAAAATTAGGGATGAAAATTTTATCCTTTAGATCATCAGATATACCCTTTCCATTATCTCTTATCTCCAAAACCACTTGTTGATATGGCTCAACTTTTAGTACAACATCGATAATTGGTTGCTTTCCAGATTCCACTGCTTGTATACCATTGATAATCAAATTCCCTATCACTCGACCAAACAACTGGTCATCACCCATTATGCAAAGGCTGTTGTTTTGGCTAAAATCATGAAGAATAACCGTGCCTTTGTCTCGGTTTTTGAAAAGTTCAACACTCTCTTGAACCACTTTCCTGAAGTCCATGAGTTCATTTTTTGGAAGTGGCATTTTTGCAAATGTCGAAAAAGAAGTAGCTATATCGCTTAGGGTATCCACTTGATGAATGAGGGTTTGTATTGGCTTCTTGAGCTTATCTGTATCATCAAGGTTCCCCATTGCCTGAAGTCTTAGCAAGTGTTGCAAAGTCAATTTCATTGGAGTAAGCGGATTCTTGATTTCGTGTGCCACTTGCTTAGCCATTTCTCTCCAAGCAGATTCTTTTTCGGTATTAGCTAAGGTTTTTTTACTGGCCTCTAATTTAAAAAGCATATTGTTGTACTCATTCACCAATAGGCCAATTTCATCATTTGAAGGCCAATACATAGGCTCATTACTATCCAAATCAGTATCTTTTAATTTCTGTGTGAGCAGATTAAAAGGGAAAGTGAGTTTTTTGGACACAAAATAAGACACAAACAAAAACACAATAAATATCAACACAAATATATTGGCAATATTACTCAACACATCCGCGATAAGCATATCTAGCTCCGACTCCGACTCAAAGAATGGAATGGAAACTATAGCGCGCACTTGTTGACCATCTGTAGATCTTATAGCTACATAGACAGTCTTAAAATTCAAGTTTCCTATTTTTTCTTCGAGAATCGCCCTGTTATTTTGTTCACTTATGATTTGTGACCAAGCGGCTGGATTGATGTAGTGGGTAACAATTCGCTTATCGAAAATATTAGGTTGAGAAGTTGCTAATATGGTGCCATTGGACTGGTATACGTTGACTTCCACATTTGTAGTACCTGCCAGATTATTTACCATTTCTGCTAAGTCGTCTCTATCAGCCTCACGCATTGAGAGACGCTCTAAAACCGCAGAAAGATTATCCGCAACCAAGGAGGCCTTTTGAAAGTACTGTCTATGCAATTCCTCTTTGTAAGAGCTTGTCAATAGACCTATTATAATAAGGCTTATAGTCAATATCGGAAAGAAAAAGGCGAAATTAAGATACATCTGAAGTCTAGTAGCGTAGTTAAAACTGAACTGCCTCAAACCATTCCTTAGCGTAAATGCCAATATGCTAATTAAAGTCAATAAGATAAAAGAAACAAAAAATAAGGAAATGTCAGCAAGTATATAGTAAACTGGGTAAGTTGGAGAAGAGACCACGACCTGACGGTCTTCATTTTCCACGCTAAAATGATGATACTTTTTCACATATGCTCCTTTGCCTCTTAGTTTACTTGAACTCAAAAATTCATCCAAATCTAGTACCCTATAGTTGAAAACACCTACTGAATACTGCAATTTACCATCTTGAAATATTGCATAGTCAAAATTACGCTCTCCAATATTTGCGTTGTACTTTCTGTCCAAAATCAATCGCGGGAAAACCGCAGTAGGATGAATTTTTAATTGCCTCATTTCTAATACCACAGTACCTACAAAGATGTTTTCACGATAAAGTGGTATAAAAACCACATACTTATTACCTAAACCTTCTCCTGATCCTTTGACAAAGTACAAGTCGCGCACTGATGTAGCATTGTCACTCTTGATAAAGTCTAATCGTAAATCTTGTAAATTCTCTGAACTTGTCCTTTCTATTGCGTTGTCCCCTCGTACATTAAATACGCGAATCTTTACATCATACTGTTCAAAATAATTTGTAATATGAAACTTCCTTATCTTCCTCTCGATCACATCGTTGGGTTGAAATGGGTCTGTAAGTGTATTTTTGATAAACAAGTCACCCTTAATTCTCTCCATGATGCCACCAAGATAAAATTCCGCCATCACATCATTTTCGACCAATTGCTGCATACCAAATCTAACCTTGGCTTGATGTTGACGATCCAAAAACACCTCATGGGATGCTATTCCTGTCACAACTGCTCCTATCAGGCATCCAAAAAAGAATGTAAGAAAAGTATTAAGTCCAAGCTTAAATATATTCTTGTACAGCTCAAAACTCACAATAGAGAATAAAAGGAAGAAATGAGATAAAAATGCTATAAAATACACCCAATTATAATATCCGAGAAAAATCCCAATTGGCACTGAAAAGTAAACTAGAATCCTCAATGCAAATATCTTCTCGATTCTATCCCCACTTAACACCAGGTTGATCCCAAGTATTGAGAACAACAAATACATAGCACCACCAAAGAAAATAATCAACAAACTGATCATTTTGAAATAATCAAATGAAGGCAAGGTAAGTATATTAAGATCCCATTGAGCATTACTTAGAATATTAATATAGAGACTGTAGAAAAGTGCTAAAAGAATCGTAGAAACCAAATAGGATAATAAGACGAAAATCCCTGGCTTGAAACGCTCTCTAAACTTATTGAAGTTGATCTGAAAATGTTGACTAGCAAATACCTTCAAAATCAAACCAAAAACAATCATGTAACAAATGGTATTCAAGAGCAAATCTCCCAGACTAGGATTGACCCAAGAAGATGCATATTTACTGGGATCAAACAGCTCAAATTCAAAAAAGTCCTGAGGAAAATGAAAAAACAACATAAATGAACGGATAATTAAGAATATCACACTCGTATAGATAATTGCTAATGCACGCTTACCACGTCTCCATATCATAGATATAAAGCCATAACCCACTATCAATACCAACAGCAATAATGAAAAGAAAAATATGAGAACAGTATGATTGCTTTCTTTGTGAACAGGTTGGTAACCATTATCAAATCGAATAGAAAATATAAAATCTCCCTTTATGCTTTTGACTTCATGTGCAGATGAGATTTTATCCGGAAATAAATTTAGCTTGTTATTTCCAAAAAGCTTTGGATTATATCCGGAAACTAGAAAGTCATTTTGAATTTCACTTTTATAATTAAGTGGAAATAATTGAACCAACCAATAATTTCCCTCTCCCCTTTTGATTTGCCTTATTTTGGAGTAGTAGATACCTCTAGCGTCCTCATACAATTGGTATGTCTTAGATTTTTTCAACCCTGATAGATCAGGTAAATGTTCAAAATTTGACCAAAAGATCAAACTATCCTTGTCATCAAAAAGAAAAAATGGCTGTCTATTATTTTTAATAAGCAAATTTTCAAATTTCAATTCGTCCTCTGGTCTATTCTTCATGAGGATTTCGATAAAATCCTCATCAAAGTCTCTTTCTACATCATGAAGACTATTCTCTATATCTTTCAAAAATTGATCTGAACGTGCAGGTTGACCAAAAAACTGATGAATTGCTAATAGAATTCCTATAGCAATGATGGATGAAAATAAAATAAATCTTCTCTTCTTAAGCATATTTTTTTGCAAAGTAAAAAAGCAAAGTCATATTACAAACCTTGCCTTTTCACTAAGTATCTATTAAAATCTTTTAACTTAAAATTGAAACCACAGCTTTTGAATAAAGTTTACATTTACACTAAAAAAATCATATTATTTCTACAAAAACATCACGTTCATACCACTAAATCTCTGAGAGTAATTATAGAAATCAATAGTTGCGCTTGAAAATCATTTTACCCCAAGCTAACCACTAGTCTTATTCTCAATTATTTGGAAGAAAATTCCCTTGACATTGCTACTTTTCGAAATTACATCATAGCGTTTCGACGCCTGTAGAGTGGGTTAGACAATTCTTTCAATCTCCTTTTTTTGGCGTTTTTGTACCAAAAGTATCCAATCACAGCTGCTATCAAATAAGGCATAGTAAATAAATATAAAATCCCTGTATTCAAGCCCGCGCCTATAGTAGTTTCCCCATTGCTCACATTATTCTCTACAGAAGCCCTACACATCGCACATTGTGCCATAGATTGAAAGCTCAGCATCATTACTCCCAATACCATAAAGCCTATTTGTACTATCTTATTCATACTAAAACAACGAAAGGTTCTTCAAATAAGTTTAGAAACTATAATATGGGCTAATCATCAAATAAACTACCACACCAGTAACAGTGACGTACAACCAAATTGGATAAGCATACTTAACTATCTTTTTGTGCTTAGATCTCTGATCTGTATAACCATAATAATAGGCCAAAAGAATGGGAAACAATGCTACAGCAGCAAGTAAAATATGGGTGATCAAAATAAAATAATACACAGACTTAATCCATCCCACTCCACCAAAAGTAGTACTTTCAGCAGCAGCGTGATATATCACATAAGAAACCAAAAAAACAGCACCAAGTGCAAATGCTGTTGTCATCGACGCCTTATGAAGCTGAATATTCCCACTTTTAATAAAATAAAGTCCAGCAATCAGCGCTAAGGTAGAAGCACTGTTAATGACAGCATTGAGATGAGGAAGGAAATAAACCCATTCCGCAGCCAAATCCAATTTGGAGGGCATGAACAATAAGATAGCCACTACTATTGGTACAATTACAGCAATCACTGTAACCCATTTTATGATTGCCTTGTCATTCGAGTTGTTAATCACGTTACTATTTTCCATAAAGTAATATTTTGGTTTCTAAAATCAATCTGTCTACATCCTCGCGGCTTGTCCCACTATAATACCCCCTTATTCTACCTTCACCATCTACCAATACGAACTTGTCAGAATGTACAAAGTCATCTGCTACACCTTCACCATCTATCGTTGGTAATATAAATCCACAGCGTGCGAGTTCATAAATATCAGATTTATCCCCTGTCAAGAAATGCCATTTATCAGGATTTGCATTATGCTTCATCGCGTAGGACTGTAGCACTTCAGGTGTATCATACTCAGGGTCTATAGAAATAGAAAAAATTTGCACATCTTCTACATTTCTAAATACATCATCCACACGTTCCATTTCAGTAGACATCACAGGGCAGATACTTGGACAAGAGGTAAAGAAAAAATCTACAATAGTAACTTTACCGTTCATATCTGTTCTACCAATTGTTTCATTATTTTGAGAAATCAAATTGAACTCTGGAATTTGATGTTGAATGCCTTCCTCAAATTCACAAGCTTGGAGAGGGTTTTCAACACCAGCCTCGTAGAAAACGGGGATTTCATAAGTGTTGGTTGTCATTGTCTTAAGAAAGACAATAATCAAAACAGGAACCATCAAGATACAGAGTAAAACAAAACCTTGTAATATTCTTAACCCTTTCATAAATTTCATTTAGATACATAACAAAAAAGTAGGTTGAAGAGTCTCTCTCCAACCTACTTTTTTTTAAAATTATTTGAAGATTACCACCTCAAATTAAATATATCTGAGCCTTCTCTTACCAAAGCAATAACTAACCAAACTAAGAAAATCAAAGGAACAATGATAGAATAAAACAAAGGTTTAGCCTCCTCACCTAAGTGCATGAAGTCCATCATGATGTATTTTGCTTTCCAAATGGTCAAAGCAATAAAAAGGAAATATAATAGCACACCTCTTTCCATTGTGAATGCCATCAAAAATTCTACAGCCGTTATTGCTAATAGAATACCTGCTGTTTTCCAGATTTTCCAAAACTTCGCATCATCTCTTGGAGTCACTTCCAAAGTCGATTTATTTTCTTGTATAGCCATAATTGTAAATTTTTAAATTTTGTAACCTTCATACAATCAAACGATTTTTGAAGGAAGTATTTTGATTACTATTGAAATCAGTATAAATCTTTCATTAAAGAAACTGTCTCTGACTCGGCTTTGAGTTAGATAAGGTAGAAGAAGGTAAAGACAAATACCCAAACCAAATCAACAAAGTGCCAGTAAAGACCGATTTTTTCGATCATCTCGTAGTGACCCCTTCTTTCATATACTCCGACAGCTGCTTGATAGAAAGCCAAGAAAAGGAGAACTACACCGATGGTAACGTGAAATCCGTGGAATCCAGTAATAAAAAAGAACAATTGTGCAAATGCAGCTGGACCATATTCATTGACTGCCAAATTAGCTCCAAATACTGTTTCTGTTACTAACTTATTGACAGAATTCACATATGTGATCACTGATCCTGAATCTGAACCATGAATAAAGTGAGACCACTCCCATGCTTGACAGCTTAAGAAAGCTATACCTCCTAATAAAGTCCAAAGCATCCATTTAACTACATCTTTTCTATCATTTCTATGTCCAGCTTCTACTGCAAGTACCATTGTAACTGAACTCAAAATCAAAATAAATGTCATCAAACCAACAAAAACCAAAGGCATATGCACCCCATGGAAAAATGGAAAAGCATCGAATACAAGTTCAGGAATCGGCCAATATTCATTAGATCCCTGGAATGTATCCATTGAGCCAGCATATCCTGGATAACTTACCCTGATAGCGGCATAAGTAATCAGAAATGCAGCAAAAGTAAAGATATCAGATAGTAGGAAAAACCACATCATTAGCTTTCCATAACTGGCTTTAAGTGGCTCATTACCACCTCCCCAGATTCCTCTTTTGGAGCTCACTCCAATCGCTGTTGCAGTCGTAGACATATAAAGTAAATTAAATTATATTTTTAATGATTTAATTGCAGAAACATAAATAAATACAACCATAAGCCTCCTAAGAAGTGCCAATAAGTAACACACATCTCCATAGGCGTCATAGATTGTGAATGAACTTTGTATCTAAAGGACGAAATTAATACAATAATTAGAAATATCACACCACTAATCAAGTGTAATGCATGAAGTCCTGTAAATACATATAAGAAAGAACCCGCCGGATTACCTACAAAATAAACATCTTTATCAACTAGAGCTACCCAACTATACCACTGTCCTATCAAAAATAGTATACCCAATATCGTAGCTATAGAAATACCAATCCTTAACTGAAGCAATTCATCCCTCTTTGCAGATACATATGCCCAATGAAGAAATATACTACTCAGTATTATAACTGCTGATGTATAATAAAATATTGCAGGCAAGTCATATTCCAGCCAATTCCCCTCAGATTGACGAACTATATAAGCACTTGTCAAAGCAGCAAAAATCATCACCACTGTCACCATGAACAACCAAAGTGCAAACTTTTTTGGATGCATGGCTATGGGCTGTTCGGCGCCTTCTACATAAGCTAACTTCTCTTCCATTTCCCTAAACCTTATCTAATAAATATGCAATCTGAACAATTGGCAAGTATAAGAAAGATCCAAACATGATCTTTAATGCTGATTTCCTACTACAATCTCTCATCAATGAGAAAGTTTGAGCTAGAAAAAGGACACCACAAACAGTAGCTACTATACCTGAATTAATCCCAGTCAGTCCAAAATAAGTAGGAAGTAAGCCTAAAGGCAATAAAAATAAAGTATAAATCATTATCTGAATTGCTGTATTAAGATCTTTCTTTCCACCAGAAGGAAGCAATTTGAATCCAGCTTTTTTGTAATCTTCATCTCCTACCCAGGCTATAGCCCAAAAGTGAGGGAACTGCCAAATAAATTGAATTCCAAATATGATTAAAGCTTCATGACTGATCATTCCTGTAGCAGCTGTCCAACCTAATAACGGAGGCATTGCACCAGGTATAGCACCTACAAATACAGCTACAGGGCCTACACGCTTGAGTGGAGTATATACAAAAACATACAAGATCATACTTAAAACCCCTAGAGCAGTCGTCAAAGGGTTTGTAAATAACCAAAGTATTGCAACACCAGATACAGCCAAAATAACCGTAAACCAATAGGCTTCATAAAGGGATATTTGATTTTGAGGAAGAGGCCTGTTTTGGGTCCTTTTCATCAGCTTATCATAATCTCTTTCTAAAATCTCATTGGCTGCACCAGAAGCACCACTGATCAAAAATCCACCAATCATTAAAGCAAAAAATCTAACCCAAGAAAATGACGTACCAGAGTCACCCAAAATAAAACCAAATACCGCAGAAAAAGTGACGAGTGCACTTAATCTAAACTTGATTAATTCATAGTATGCCTTAGCTCTAAAAGCTATTGCATCCAATAGAGTGTTTTCAGAAATATTTATAGTTCTCATGAACTTAATGAATCTAAATTAATATTTTTTTGATCATTGAGATTAAGCAACAATAGAAACTGAATACCAATAATCAATGAACCAAACAAAAGATGTATTGGCTGCAAGAATGCAGGAATACCAAAGTAGGCCATTCCAACACCAGTCAATATCTCCAATATTATAATTGCCAAAAGCCAAAAAGACATTTTATAAATACCTGAATGTCTCAAGGCATATTTATACACTTTAAATAGAAATACAATATGTATACCTAGTAATAAAAGTGAATATGATCTATGTATAATAAACGCTATGCCGAGTTGATCTATCCATGAATGGCGAAGTAAATTACCAAAGGAATTGGCTACAACGTCAATCTGTTCCCTTACTTGAGTCCCCAATATAATTTGAATAAACATCAAACTAAGACCAATAAGTAAAAGGTTATAAAGAACATTTGCCTTTTCTGTCCTTTTGATGATAGTTTTTTCAATATGATGAACTCGAAAATGAACGTAAATTAATACGCAAACTAGAAGCAAGGCTAGCACCATGTGAATAGTTATAATCCAAGACAATAGATTTGTAGAAACCACTATAGATCCAATCCATCCAATAAATAAGACAAGAAGCAAACTGAATATACTCATAATTGGGATAATCCTATCATACTTCCACAAAGACAAAGACCTGTATGTGGTAAGTATAATAAAGAAACCAATAAGAACTCCAATAAGCCTATTGATATATTCTATCCATGTTTTGGTTGCATTAAACTCTTCTTCTACAAGAATCGACTTGTCATTTCTTATTTGAAAAGCCAGTTCTTTGAACCCCAACTTTTCAAGGCTAGCAACAAAACGAAAATTTTTCTGAACTCTTTTGTCCAAATAAACTTCCAGATAATCATTTGGGAGCTGATCCTCGCTTGTAGGCGGAACCCAGCTCCCAAAACATTTTGGCCAATCAGGACAACCCATACCTGAGCCCGTACTACGTACTATCCCTCCAACCAATATCAGAAAGTAAACAGCTATCACAGTGATCAAAGAGATCCTGCGAAAGCTGTTAATATTTTTAAGCTTCTTTTGATCCATTAGCTACCAAAACTTGCTCTTCTTCTGCGATGATTTCTTTTTCCAACTTAACAAGCTCTTGCTCATGAGGAAGATTAGATTCAGGAGTAGCAGACAAAGGTACTGTTTGAGGGATAAAATCCTCTTTTGCACCAGGTTTAGAGTAGTCATATGGCCATCTGTATACTGATGGAATCTCACCTGGCCAGTTACCATGACCTGGAATCAATGGTGTAGTCCATTCAAGCGTAGTAGATCTCCATGGATTGAGCGATGCCTTTTTACCCCTATACATGCTATAGAAGAAGTTGAATAGGAATATAAACTGAGCTGCAAAAGTGATTATTGCCGCAGCAGAAACAAACATATTCAGGTCAGTATACATGTTGGAGAATTCGAAGTTCGTCCAAGAATAATATCTCCTAGGGAATCCAGCTATACCGATGTAGTGCATTGGGAAAAACACCAAGTAAACACCTACGAAGGTTAACCAGAAATGGATATAACCAAGCTTAGCATCCATCATTCTGCCAAACATCTTAGGGAACCAATGATAAACACCAGCCATCAATCCGAAGAATGATGCAGAACCCATTACTAAGTGAAAGTGAGCTACTACAAAATAAGTGTCGTGTAATTGAATATCAATGGCGGAATTTCCTAGGAAAATACCAGTAAGTCCTCCTGATATAAAGAATGATACAAGACCTATTGAAAACAACATACCTGGAGTAAATATCAAATTACCTCTCCAAAGCGTAGTTAAATAATTGAATACCTTTACGGCTGAAGGAATAGCGATGATAAGAGTCAAGAACATGAAGATAGAGCCCAAGAAAGGATTCATTCCTGACACAAACATGTGGTGAGCCCATACTACGAAAGAAAGGATCGTAATACCTAGCATCGAAATGATCATAGCTTTGTATCCAAAGATTGGCTTTCTAGAATTGGTAGCAATAACTTCTGAGGTAATACCCAATGCAGGAAGTAAAACAATGTATACCTCAGGGTGACCTAAGAACCAGAACAAATGCTGATACAATACTGGGCTACCACCCGTATTTGGCAAAGCACCTTCACCTGAAATATAGATATCAGCAAGGTAGAATGAAGTACCAAAACTTCTATCAAATACAAGTAATAAAGCAGCGGCAAATAAAACAGGGAAAGACAATAGACCAATAACTGCTGTCAAGAAGAAAGCCCAAATGGTCAAAGGAAGTCTAGAAAAAGACATACCCTTAGTTCTCAGGTTGATAACAGTCGTTATATAATTGATACCACCTAATAAGGATGAAGCAATAAAGAAGGTCATTGCAATCAACCAAAGTGTCATACCCATTCCAGATCCAGGTATAGCTTGCTCCAAAGCAGATAATGGAGGATAAACCACCCAACCACCACCAGCAGGTCCATTCTCTAGGAATAGAGAGCAAAACATGATCACACCAGAAATAAAGAAGAACCAGTATGACAACATGTTCATAAAACCAGAGGCCATGTCTCTGGCACCAATCTGTAGTGGAATCAAGTAATTGGAAAATGTACCACTCAATCCAGCTGTCAATACAAAGAAAACCATGATGGTTCCATGCATCGTTACTAGCGCTAGGTAGAAGTTAGGATCGAGCTTTCCAGCATCATCTATCCATCCGCCCAACAATGGTTTCAAGAAGTACAACTCCATATCTGGAAAACCAAGCTGCAACCTAAAGAGAATAGATAGGAAACCTCCAATCAAAGCCCAAAAGATACCAGTAACCAGAAACTGTTTACCGATCATTTTGTGATCCGTACTGAAGATATACTTGGTGATGAAGTTATCGTGATGCTCATGATCATGATCGTGATCATGGGTATCATGCAAAGCGACGTTAGCTGCTGCCATAATTTTACCTTTTATAATTACTTATATTCGCTGATTGTGATGTCAGCCAATTCTTTCAATTCAGAGGAAACATTTTCTACTAAAGTAGGATCATTCACAATATATGGTTTCTGCTCTTTTAACCATTCCTGATATTCTGCTGGCTCGACCACTCGAATCTCTCTTCTCATAGAAAAGTGACCTCTACCACAGATTTCTGTACAAGCGATTTCATAAACAAAATCATCATCTCCTAACTCCTGGCGCATTTCAGCAGTAGTTTTAGTAGGTGTGAACCAAAATCTAGTCGGCATACCTGGCACTGCATCCATTTTAAGTCTCATGTGAGGAGCAAATACAGAGTGCAATACATCTCTTGCTCTAATCTTCAACAATACTGGTTCACCTTTAGGCAGTACCATCACTGGGGAAGTAAAATCGTCGAAAGCATTTTTATCAGAGAAATCAACACCCGATGGGTTATTTACTTCATTGATCAATCTATAATCATGATCTCCTAATACATTATCAACGCCAGGATATCTAATTTCCCATGCAAACTGATACCCCATGATTTCCACAACATGCGCATTTTCTGGAGCCGGTGCAGTTATATCTGACCAAGCTTTCCACCCACCAATTACCAATACTGCAAGTACTACAGCTGGTACAATTGTCCAAATAACCTCAAGTTTGTTATTATCTGGATAGAAAGTTGCTTTTCTACTTTCTTTATATTGGTATTTGTAAGGAAATATAAATAAGAGGATATGAGTGATGATAAACACAATACCTGTGACAGCCATGGTTATCCAAAATAGATTATCCGTAACTGCTCCATGCTCTGATGCCAAAGGCAGGTTATAGTTATCAAATTCCTTTATAGAATACCAGAACATTAAGAAACCGGCTCCTAATAGAAAAACAATAAATAAAATGGCATTGATTTTATTACTGCTTGACGCAATCTTCTTGTCTGAACCTTTGACTACCGAAACTAAAGTTTGTATCCTGTATACCATCCATATTAAGGATAATAATAGTAGAACACCAACTGCAATAAGAAATCCGTACATAATTATAACTTTTTCGGATAAATATTAAATATGATGATGATAAGACTCTTCTAACATCGGATGATTTTTAGCTACCAAGTTCTTACCAGCAAGTGACTTGAAGACTACAAAGGCGAAAGCAGATCCGTAGATCAAAAGCATTCCGATTTCCATCAATCCAAATCCACCATTGTGACCCAGAGTACCTGGTTGCACCATGAGAAAGAAGTCAAACCAGTGACCTAAGATGATCAAAGAGCAGACAACCTTAAGGAATATTCCATGTCTTTTCGCATCTCTTGTCATAAGAACAAGGAAAGGAAGTACAAAGTTTAATACTAGGTTTACAAAAATGAACGGGCTATACACATCACTTTGTAACCTCTCTACGAAGTACACTGATTCTTCTGGAATATTGGCATAATAGATCAATAAGAACTGAGAAAACCAGATATAAGTCCAGAAAATAGAGAATGCAAAAACAAACTTACCAAGGTCATGAATGTGGTTTTCGTTAACCATTTCCAAATATCCCTTACCTTTAAGATAAAGCGTAATTAAAGTGATCACTGACAAACCAGCCACAAACCAAGAGGCAAATACATACCATCCAAACATTGTAGAGAACCAGTGAGTATCGATTGACATTACCCAATCCCAAGCGGAAATTGAAGAAGAAACAGCGAAAAGAATCAAAAAGATTGCTGACCATTTTCTAATGTTAGACCAATCATGTGCCCCACTCAAATTATCTTCTGCGAAAGAAAGATTCTTTAACTTATTAAAGAAAAAGACCCATATGCCAAAGAATGCTACCATTCTAATGATATAGAAAATAGGGAATGACCCTTTTTCCATTGGCCAATAAAAGAAGCCACCTTTTCCATCTATGATTTTGTCATAATGAGGATCATTTTTATCAAACAAGTAGCTATGCGTCCAGTGAAATAAGTCATGATTGGCAATAAAGAAAACAACGATCATCAAAACACCAGCAATTGGTAACCAATTACCAAGAGAAATCATTACTCTTAGCAAACCAGCAGACCAACCAGCCTGAGCGGCATATTGAATCGCAAAGAAGAAAACACCAATAACTGCAATTCCCGTAAAATATACGTTATTAATCCAAAGGTTTGCAAAAACTCTCTGATACCAATGAAAAGCATGACCACCAGCATCAGCAGCCTCATCATGGTGACCACCGCCTACCAATGATAGGATAACACCTGCAACAAATAAAAGTACTCCAATACCTAAAACAATCAGGATAGACTTTTTTAATGAAGCTGTGAAATCAAATTTCTGATCTAAATTATAATTTGAAACGTGCGCCATGATTATTGCTTCTGTATTTCTTGTTTAACATAGTGAACAATTTTCCAAATCCTCTCTTGAGGAATTTGGCTTCCGTGAGCTCCCATTCTTCCTTTACCTTTCATGATAACATGGAAAATATGACCTTCTGGCAAATCAACGTAAGCTCCACCTTTAAGATTGGCAACACCTCCGATTACTTCTCCAGCAAGACCATCACCTTCTCCATTGATACCATGACAGGCTTTACAATACTGAAGAAAAAGTAGACGACCATCTTCTAATACTTCATCATTGAGTTCGATTGGATTTTTTAATTCTGCTGCTTTTTCTAATTCAAAAGCTTTTAGTCTATAAGGAAGTAAACCATCCTTCGTTCTAGGAACAGTGTTCGCTACTGGCTCACGCATATTCATCCTATGAGGATTGTTTACGTTTGAGTTAAAAAACTCACCCTTTTCATCTTCTCTAGTTGATACCCACTTACCTTCTTCTTCATTGACTATCTGAGTCAATGGCTCATAAGCTACTGAGTTATACATCTGAGGCGCATATTCGTAGCCTGGATGATCTCCAGAAGCTCCGCAAGATGCAAAACCCAGTGCAACACCTGCTGTAGCAATTACATATATGGATCTAATCAGTTTCATATTGTCTGAGTTACTATTCAAAACTTTTTTTATTTACCTCCGATGCACCAGAAGATTTCAAAATATCACCTATTTTTTCTTCTCCAAGACCTGCATTAGTTGCCAAATCAATCGCCACGACATGTTTATCATCTGTAATCCTAAGGTCAAAAATCCTAGGCTGAGCCCAAGGCTTAAGATTAGAAGAAACGAAGAATACTCCACACATACCAAAAGCTGCAAGAAGAACTGTCAATTCAAAGGTAACTGGAATAAAATCAGGAAAAGCAGCGTGGTCTTTACCACCAATGATCATTGGCCAATCAAATTTCATCATGTAAAACTGCATGGTCAGAGCCAATGTAGTACCAAGTAAGCCAAACAAGAAAGCTGCGATAGGGAGCTTGCTTCTTTTGTACCCCAGTACATCATCTATTCCATGAACAGGAAATGGAGAATAAACTTCATGAATCTTAACTCCATTACCTCTTACTTTGGCAATAGCATCTAATAATACATCCTCATCATCAAATACACCGAGGACAAAATTCTTATCTCTTTCCATGATTATTTATTTACTTTTTCTGATGAAGACTTAACAATTGACTTAACCTCTGCCATGTTGATTACTGGGAAGAATTTAGCAAACAATAAGAACAAGGTGAAGAACAAACCGAAGGTAAACAAGTACACACCTATATCTGACAAAGTTGGGTAGAACATCGCCCAAGAAGATGGCAAGAAATCTCTGTGTAGTGAAGTTACAATAATTACAAATCGCTCAAACCACATTCCTATATTAACCACAATCGAAAGTGCAAATGTCGCCACAATAGAAGTTCTGATTTTTTTGATCCAGAATAATTGTGGTGAAATAACATTACATGTCATCATCGCCCAATATGCCCACCAATATGGCCCAAACGCTCTATTGATAAATGCATATTGCTCTGCTTCTACACCCGAATACCATGCTATAAAGAATTCAGTAATATACGCGATACCTACTATGGAACCAGTGATGATAATTACAATATTCATCAATTCTATGTGGCCTATGGTAATGTAGTCCTCAAGTTTGAAAACTTTTCTGGTAATAATCATCAAGGTCAATACCATAGCAAAACCTGAGAAAATCGCACCTGCCACGAAGTAAGGAGGGAAGATTGTAGTGTGCCAACCTGGAATCACAGAAGTAGCAAAGTCAAAGGATACAATCGTGTGAACAGAAAGTACAAGCGGAGTCGCAAGACCAGCCAAAATCAAAGCCACAGATTCGTATCTGCTCCAAGTTTTAGCAGCTCCATCCCAACCAAAAGATAGGGCGCCATAAATGGTTTTTCTTAAACCAGTAGCTCTATCTCTAATCGTAGCAAAATCAGGAATCAAACCAATATACCAGAAAACAAGGGATACTGAGAAATAAGTAGAAATCGCAAACACGTCCCAAAGTAGTGGTGAGTTGAAATTCACCCAAAGAGATCCAAATGTGTTTGGAAGCGGTAGGGCCCAGTAAGCACCCAACCATGGTCTACCCATGTGGATAATTGGGAACATCGCTGCACAGATTACAGCGAAAATTGTCATAGCTTCTGCTGCTCTATTGATAGCCATTCTCCACTTTTGTCTGAATAGCAACAATACAGCTGAGATCAATGTACCAGCGTGACCAATACCAACCCACCAAACGAAGTTGGTAATATCCCAAGCCCAACCAATAGTTTTATTCAAACCCCACATACCAATACCTTCCCATAGGGTAGCTACCAGTGCAAGGCTTCCTAATAATAATGTACCTACTGCTACCAAAAGTCCAAGTATCCAACCTAAAGTTGGTTTGCCTTCTACCTGTCTTGATACGTCATGGGTAACGTCTTTTAAGGTTTTACCGCCTGTAATCAGCGGCTCACGTACGGATGAAGTAACCTGCATATCTTATAAAATTATTTATTAAGCTTCTGATTTATCCTTATTTCTGATTTTGGTAAAATACCAAACGTTCGGGTTCACATTAACCTCTTCCAATACATGGTATGCTCTCTCTTCATTTACCTCTTTGGTAGCCGAAAGGGTGTCTTCCTGTATCTTCAAAGTAGCTGTAATCTTACTGTTTGGATCATTCATATCACCGAATACGATCGCATCAGTAGGACATGCAGTAGCACATGCAGTATTAATCTCTCCGTCCTGAATTTTTCTATTCTCTCTCTTCGCAGTCAATTTACCTGATTGAATACGTTGCACACACATAGAGCATTTTTCAATAACTCCCCTTGCTCTTACAGTCACATCTGGATTTAGTACCATTTTACCTAAGTCATCATTCTGAGCTACGTTTACTGTAGCAAATGATTTGTTGTCATGGTATTTGAACCAGTTGAATCTTCTTACTTTATACGGACAGTTGTTTGCACAATATCTTGTACCTATACATCTGTTATATGTCATTTGATTCAGCCCCTCAGAAGAGTGAGTCGTTGCAGCTACTGGACATACAGTCTCACATGGAGCATTGTTGCAATGCTGACACATCATAGGCTGGAACACAACTTCTGGATTCTCTGAAGCAATCTCTAAACCTGCATTATCTCCAACTTCTGCATCAGAGCTATAGTATCTATCGATACGAATCCATGCCATCTCTCTTCTATTGAGAACCTCTTGCTTACCAACTACAGCCACGTTGTTTTCAACTTGACAGGCTACAGTACAAGCTCCACAACCAATGCAAGAGTTCATATCAATAGCAAGTCCCCAGTGGTGTTGGCTATACTGATGTCCTTTCCAAAGTGATATTTTGGATGGTTTTACAAACTCACCTTCTTTATATATTTTTGGTTGATATCTTCCTGCAAAAGCATCCTCTTTATACTCAGGCAATATAGACTCTTGAACCACAAAGTCACGCCCCATATAAGTCTGGTGTGTTTGTGTCTGAGCTATTTTGTATTTATCCGAAGTCAATTCTACAGATACTCCCTCAGTTATTGCAAAATTAACAAAACCATCTTTTAAGCTAAGTAATTCGTAAGCATTGACACCTACTCCATTTGCAACTCTACCAGCCTTTGTTCTACCATACCCTAGTGCCAAACCTACAGTCCCATTAGCTTGACCTGGTTGTACAAGCACTGGAACTATTACAGACTTATCACCTACGGTAAGTTTAGCCTTTTGAGTAGCTCCTTCAAACATTTTTAAGCCATTATCATTAGCCCACTTTTGAGAAACTGTCAAATAGTTATCCCAAGTGGCTTTTGAAATTGGATCAGACATTTCTTGAAGCCAAGGATTATTAGCAAAAGTACCATTACCAATACCAATTTTAGTGTAAACAACTAATTCAGTACCAGTATTATCTGCCTTGTAAGCTTTAGCTACAGCAGATGCCGCAGCTGAAATATCACCCACAGCAGAGGCTGCCACAGATTCTGAGGCAATGCTATATACACCGTTGAATAATGATCGATCCCAGAACTCTTGGAAATCTGAAATTTCAGATTGAGTTCCATATACATTCGATCTCCAATTTTCTTGTAAGAAATCGTAGTAGTTAGTAGTATCGCCTGACCAAGTCAAGAAGCTTTCTTGTGCTTGTCTTGTGTCAAAAAGTGGTGAAATAGTAGGTTGAGACAACGAGTACTCTCCTTTTCTAGGATTGAAATCATTCCAAGACTCTAAATAGTGATGATCTGGTGCTACATATTGTACCAAAGAAGCTGTCTCGTCCATTGTACCATTTGTAGCCACTGAGACCTTCGCTTTTGCAATTCCCGCAGACAGTTCTGCACCTTTTGCAAAATCATACGCTGGGTTACAGTTGTAAAATACGACTCCTCCTACTCTACCTGCATTCAAATCTGCTACAAATTGATTCATTCTAGCATCATCACCTTTTCTAAAGTAAGAAGGCTTTGAGTAATCTACTGTAATTCCATTGTTATTTAGCAAATCATTGATTGCATTGATCACCACTTGCACATTAGGATCATTTGATCCTGATACCACTATAGATGACCCTCTATTTGCCCAAAGTTCATTTGCAGCTTTTTCTAAATAAGCAACTTCTACAGCTGAAGCTGTGTATGTTGAAGAGCCAGCTTTCTTTGCAATAGCATTGTAAAGTGCTAAAACTGCAAGTCCACTTTGAGAAGCTTTGATTGGTGTTCTATAATCAGCGTTCGAACCAGTCAAAGAAAGGTTTGATTCAAACTGATAATGTCTTGACATTTCTGGTTTCTCCTTTGTAATCTTTCTGCCCTTTGCGTATTGCTTAGCAAATTCGATTGGAGAAATCCACGTTCCTAAAAAGTCTGCTCCAAAGCTTACTATTACCTTAGCCTTGTCGAAATGATAGGTAGGTAGTGCAGCAGCACCATAGCTTACTTCAGCAGCTTTTGTGATACCGTAATTGGAAACTGGATCATAAGTGATTATTTCTGCACCCCCAAAAGCATCTGCGAATTTTGCCAAGGCTGCTTCTGTAGAGGGGGAGATTAGGGTATTGGTGACGATTTTAACTGCACCAGCAGAAGCTAGTTTAGATTTTACTTCTGAATCTAATTTCGCCCAGTCAGATTTTTCTCCATTGATATAGGGACCAGTTAATCTTTGTTTGTCATACAATGACAAAACAGAAGCTTCAACGATAGCACTTACACCTTTTCCATTGATTGAGGAAAGCTCATTTCCATCAACTTTTATTGGTCTACCCTCTCTAGTTTTCACTACGATGGACGCATAGTCCCCACCAGAAGCAAATGTAGAGGCGTAGTAGTTAGGAATAGAAGGATTTATGTCTACGGGCTTGTTCACATAAGGAATCGCCTTTCTTACAGGCGCTTCACAAGCTGCTAAAGAAGCTGCTGCCAAACTGAAACCCATTAATTTTAGGAAATCTCTTCTTGAAGGGCCTTCTTCTCCACTTCCAGAAGATGCAAACTCAGGAAATTCCTTATCTGCATTTTTAACAAACTCAGGATCGTTTGTTAATTGTTCAATTCCTTTCCAATATTTCTTGTTATTTTCTTTCATTTTATATTCAAGAAAAGTAGTTCTCAATAGATTTAATTAATAGTGACATTTAGCACATTCCAAGCCACCGATATCTTTCACCTTCAAGGCGTTCTTGCTGTCAGAATGTAGTTGCACCAATTTATCATAATATTCATTTCCAGCTGTATTGATATTAGTCTGTCTGTGACAGTCTATACACCAACCCATTGTCAATGAACTATGCTGATGAACAACTTCCATTTCTTGTATTTGTCCATGACATGTCTGACAATCGATCCCACCTACTGCCACGTGCTGTGCGTGATTGAAATAGGCTAGGTCAGGTAAATTGTGAATCCTTACCCACTCAATAGGCTCATTCTTCTCAACAGCGTTGTAGATTTTCTGTATCTCTGGAGAAATACCATCTTTTCCACCAACATTCTGAATATGAGTATGGCAATTCATACAGATATTTGCAGATGGTATATTGGCAGATTTCCCAAGTTCTACACCTGTATGACAATATTGACATTCAATTTCATATTGACCTGCATGTAGTTGGTGTGAGAAAGCAATTGGCTGCTTCGGTGCATATCCTTGCTGAATACCTACACTATACAACCCATCGATTGCTGTTTTTGCAACCAAGGCAATTACTAACGCAGTAACGATGATCACAAAAGCATCACTCTTCAATATTTTACCAAAATCAAATTTTTGGTTGATGAATTCTTTATCATCTTCATCCAAGTTCTGATTGTTCAAGTATTTCGTCAATACAGAAATAATCAACCCTAGAACGATAAGAATGAGTAATAATACGACAACCATTACCGCTACGATAATAGTCAAATACTCACTAGGTACTCCTGAACCACCCGAAGATGCCTGAGATCCTTCACCAGCTGCTACTTCACCTCCAGTAGATCCCTTATCTCCATACTCGATGTAGGAAAGTAGATTTTCTAAATCTGTGTCACTTAAGAAAGTGTGAGAAGGCATGGCAAGGTTATTGAACTCCTTGTAAATGGCTACTGCCTGAGCATCCCCAGAGGCTATCAATGCACTTGAATTCTTGATGAAATTCTTTGCCCAGTCTATGGTTCTTCTCTCTGTCACACCGCGAAGGGCTGGCCCGGTGTATTTTTGATCTAGTTTATGACAGGTCTTACAGTTGGCATTGAAGAGGGTTTTACCCGCCGCAATGGCTTCTTCACTGTCAGAAACATCCGGATGAGCAGCGAAGGCTTGTGCTCCTATCATTAGGAATAACACCATAGCCAGCGTGCTAATTCTTAAGGGAACACTTAATAATGAGCGTTTGATTGACATATTTATTACTTATTAAACAGTTTAATTCACGGTTTTTAAATAAACAGTGCAAATGTACTACCCCGTTTCTACATTTCAAACTTGACATCATTTCTTGACAATGAAGCGCACAAAGCTGATAGTATATCGTATTTAATTGTTTATCAATTATTTACATCACAATAAATCATTTTAACATTAATTTAGAATCTTTATAAATAAATCTTTGTTTGCAGATTTTGGATGATTGGAGAATTCCTAATACTTTCAAAATTTTCATTTACATAAATTTCTAATCATTTTTTGGAAAATTTGATATTATACCTACATTTGCATTCCATTTACATAATGGTCGGGTGGCCGAGTGGCTAGGCAGAGGTCTGCAAAACCTTGTACAGCGGTTCGAATCCGCTCTCGACCTCAAAAGCACTTCATTTAAAGAAGTGCTTTTTTTATTTAAATTCATCTATTTCTCACCATTTCAGTTTTCATACTAGTAGATATTTTTTTACTAAAATTCAGCATCATTTCTTTTTCCATATTTATCGACAACTAGCCTTTTACCAAAGACATCAAGTTCCCACTTAAGTCTGATTTTCAATAAAATTCTCAATGATGTAATTTCATTTACCTTTGCAGCTATGTAGCTTACTTTTTACTCATTTGACATATTGCCGTTATATTTTTCGTTAGTGCCAATTTCACATTTTTGGAAAAATGATTTGATTTTACGCCCCACTGAGAACATATATCTTCCTCTCTTCAAAACACTTCTGTCAACAATGGCTTATTTCAAGTATATTAAAAGTTGTTAATCACATTCCTGAAAAATGACAAATGATCGGCCATGAAAAAAATCACCCTTAAAGTAAATGGTAAAAAAACCAAACATGAACTAGACCCAGAGGAGCCTTTACTCTATGTGCTGAGGGAGGAGTTTAAATTGTCTGGTGCCAAATATGGATGTGGCCTTCATCAATGCGGCGCATGCATGGTTTTAGTAGATGATCAAGCGGAGCCCACGTGCATGAACTCGTGTGAATATTTTGAAGGCAAAGACATTGAGACTATTGAACACTTATCTCAAAATAATAAGCTCCATGCAGTTCAGAAAGCATTTTTTGAAGCACAAGCGGCTCAATGTGGGTATTGCTTGAATGGCATGCTGATATCAGCTGTAGCCCTTTTACGCAATATTCCCCAGCCTAATAGATTACAAATCAAGGATGCACTACAACAAGTAATCTGTAGGTGTGGTACCCATGTCAGATTTATTAGAGCTGTAGAAAATGCTATAGCCCAAAAAGAATAAGATATGAAAGACACCACCACCAACAATCAGAACAGAAGATCATTTCTCAAAACAAGTGGTCAATTAATCATTGGTTTCAATTTGTTCCCATTTTTACAGTTTTGTACAAACCCAGAAAATCAAACGGATCTAAGTACATACCCAGGCATAGCGATAAGACCTAACGCTGGAAAGGATATTATGGACTCTTGGATCAGATTAGATGCTAAGGGTTTTGTCACGGTTTTAACTGGAAAACAAGAATTAGGACAAGGTATCAGAACAGCACTTTTGCAAATAGCCGCAGAAGAATTAGAAGTGCCCTTTGACATTTGCCATATCATCAATGGAGATACTGCTCAGACTGCAAACGAAGGCTATACCGCAGGAAGCAACTCTGTAGAGGGCAGTGGTAGTGCAATAAGACAAGCTGCAGCAGAAGCTAAATACTATTTGATCCAAGAAGCTGCCAAACTTTGGCAAGTCAATATCGATCAAGTAGAAGCAAAAAACGGAGCAATTCTGGGGCCAGAAAACAGGAAAATCAGCTACTGGGAACTATTAAATGGAGAATTTATAGAAGGCAAGATCACTGGTGAAGCTCCTATCAAAAACCCTAAAAATCATGTAATTGTCGGGAAATCCATCCCAAGAGCTGACATTTCAAAAATGATAAAGGGTGAGCCACATTTCATACATGATCTTCGACTCGAGGGAATGCTTCATGCCAGGGTAGTCCACCCTCCAAGCTATAATGCTAAGCTAGAAGCATTAGACGAAAGTAAAATTTCTCAACTACCCGGAGTCGTGAAACTTATCGTTGACGGTAGTTTTGTAGCTATTGTGGCCAAAAGAGAATATCAAGCTATCAAAGCTCGTGAAAAGATAATAGAGATCGCTAAATGGGAGTCCACCAATATTGAGCCAGCTATGGGAGACCTTTTCTCCAATATGAAAAATAAAGCTAGCAATCCAAAAGAAGTAGAAGCTAGCCCCACCATCAATCAAACGATAAAACAAGCTAAAAATCAGCTAAAATCAACTTATAGAAAGCCATATACCATGCATGGGTCAACAGGACCTGGTTGCGCCGTTGCCCAATGGGATAATCAAAAATTAACCGTTTGGTCACCTACACAAGGTGTGTATCCATTGCAAAACACTTTGGCAGACTTGTTTTCTATAGAGAAAGAAAGTATTCGATGTATCGGTATGCCTGGCTCGGGATGCTATGGACACAATAGTGCTGATGATGTCTCAGCCGAAGCAGCTATGATTGCAAGACACCTACCGAATCAGCCTGTGAGGCTTCAATGGATGCGCGACAATGAGCATCGATGGGAGCCTTATGGAAGTGCTATGCAGCTCACTTTAGAGGCGGGCTTGGATCAAAATGGAAATATCACCTCTTGGAAAACAGAGATATGGTCTGATACACATAGCACAAGACCAAATGGGAATGCTGGGCACTATGTTTCTGCTAGACATCTTGCGAAGCCGTTTGAGTTTAAGAAGGGCGGATTTTCTGGAGGATCTTATAGGAATGCTTCACCATTATATGAGATCACTGACAAGGCATTATTGCTATATGATTATGAAGGACCACTTCGAACCTCTGCCTTGAGGGGTCTTGGCGCTTATGGAAATATTTTTGCCTTGGAATCTTTTATCGATGAGCTGGCAAGTATAGCCAAAATGGACCCATTCGATTTTAGAATTCAAAACCTCAAAAACAATAGGGCCATAGAGGTCTTGAAAACTTTAAAATCTAAAACTGAATGGGAAAACCTTTCTGAAAGAACAAAATCAAAAAGCGGAATTGCCTTCGCTCAATATAAAAACTCGGCTGCTTATTTTGCTGTAATGGTAACCTTAGAAAATGAAGGAGAAAAACTGAAAATCAAGAAAATGATCAGCGTAATAGAAGCTGGACAATGTATCAACCCTGACGGCTTGATCAATCAGACTGAAGGCGGCATGATACAATCTGCAAGTTGGACAATCCTTGAGGCAGTTCAATACAATGAAAAAGAGATTATCAGCAAAGATTGGAACTCCTACCCCATCTTTAGAGCTAAAGATATTCCTGATATCGAAGTACACATCATTAATCGTCCTGAAGAAAAACCACTGGGCGCAGGTGAGGCTGCTCAAGGCCCTGTTGCTGCGGCAATAGTAAACGCATTATCAAATCACCTAGGGAAAAGAATTTATGAATTGCCTTTAAGGGAGTATTTTGAAAATTAAGTCTTACAAAATACTCTATCCAACAAAAAACACTTTCATTAATTCCCTTCCTCCTTCTGGAGATAAAACAGGTATTAGCTAAGCTTCACCGTCATCCAAACAAGAAATTGTAACAACAACTTTGCTCACGCTGTAATCAGTCTCGATTATGCTAAAAAAGTCACCTGGTTCAAAGCCATGGAAACCAAATCAAAAATCCAAACCTGAGAAACTCCAGAAGAGTCAGAAAGAAAGTCCATCTCATAGAAAAACATTACTATTTGAGGAGAAAGCTAGGTTTTGAAAATCGACTATTGACCACAGAAAGAAAAATAGCTTTTCCCAAGACTAAATAGAATAAAAAAAGTGGCCACCTCTTGGTAGCCACTTTCTGAAATATGGTATAAGCTAAGTCTAAATTCTTACGTCTTTAGTCTATTCTCTTATTTCTTTCCACCTTCCATTTTCTCTTTCAACTCTGCCAAAGCATCTAAGTCACCAAGGGTGGACTTTTCAGCTGGTGCAGATGATGCAGGAGCATCTTCTTTCTTCTTAGCTTTCTTAGGAGCAGCCGCTGGCTTAGCTTCTTCTCTGAAAGTAGCTGTATGAGAAAGAACGATTCTCTTATCGTCTTTAGAGAATTCAGTTACTTTGAACTCGATAGACTCACCCACTTCTACAGAAGTACCGTCAGCTTTCTCTAGGTTTTTGGTAGTTGCGAATCCTTCTAATCCGTAAGGAAGTTCAAGTACTGCGCCTTTATCATTTTTAGACACTACAGTACACTTGTGATCAGATCCTACTGGGAATACATTTTCAAAAGTATCCCATGGGTTTTCTTCCAACTGCTTGTGACCAAGAGCCAATCTTCTGTTTTCAACATCAAGTTCAAGAACTGCTACTTCTAGCTCATCTCCTACTTTTACGAATTCAGATGGGTGCTTGATTTTCTTAGTCCAAGAAAGGTCAGAAACGTGAACTAGACCATCAATACCTTCTTCCAATTCAAGGAATAAACCGAAGTTAGTCAAGTTTCTTACCACACCTTTGTGCTTAGTACCTACAGCGTACTTAGCAGCCATGTCACCTTTGGTCCATGGATCTTCAGTCAACTGCTTGATGCCAAGAGACATTTTTCTTTCGTCTTTGTCAAGTGTCAATACTACAGCCTCGATTTCATCACCTACTTTTACGAAATCAGCAGGGTTTCTCAAGTGCTGAGACCAGCTCATTTCAGATACGTGAATCAAACCTTCTACACCTGGAGCAAGCTCAAGGAATGCACCATAGTCAGCTACGTTTACAATCTTTCCTTTTACTCTAGAACCTACCTCAAGTTCAGCAGAAAGCGCATCCCAAGGATGAGCAGTAAGCTGCTTCATACCCAACGAAATTCTCTTCTTATCATCATCGAAGTCAAGAACAACGATCTGAACTTTGTCATCAAGGTTAAGAACTTCTTCTGGGTGATTGATTCTACCCCAAGAAATATCAGTAATGTGAAGCAAACCATCAACACCACCCAAATCGATGAATACACCGAAATTAGTCATATTTTTGATCACACCTTCAAGTACTTGACCTTTCTCAAGGTTATTCAAGATCTCAGCTTTTTGCTTCTCAAGATCTTTCTCGATCAATACTTTGTGAGATACTACAACGTTATCGTTAGTGTGGTTGATTTTCACCACTTTCACTTCCATTTTCTTACCTACATAGATATCGAAATCTCTGATAGGCTTCACGTCGATCTGAGAACCCGGTAGGAAGGCTTCTACACCGTAGATATCTACGATCAAACCACCCTTAGTTCTTCTCTTAACAAGACCTTCGATCACATTGTCATGCTCAAGCGCTTCTTCGATATCGCTCCAAGCACGTACCATTCTTGCTTTCTTTCTAGAAAGTACAAGCTGACCCAAAGCATTCTCTTGCTCTTCGATGAACAATTCTACCTCGTCACCGATCTTTAGGTCTGGAAGGTCTCTGAATTCTGTTCTTGGAACCAAACCATCAGATTTGAAACCAATGTTGATGATCACATCTTTATCATTGATACCAACTACAGTACCTTTGATAACTTCTTTTTCTGTGATCTCATTCAGAGTTCCAGCATAAAGAGCTTCCATTTCGGCTCTTTTGTCTTTGGAGTAACCTTCACCAAAACCTTTGGTTCCGAAATCGTCCCAGTTAAAATCTTTTTGATTAGACATATTATAAAATAATCCTGATTTTCAACAACCCTAGGATCATCGGGTTGAGGTTTTTAGTTTTAGAAAAGTCCCTGATAATCAACACCAGAAACCCCGTCCGACCGAACGGATTGCAAAGGTAGTGATTTTTAATTAATTGAAAATATTGAATAGAAAAAGTTTTGTCTAAAGCCTCAGCTTCATAAAGCTTTACCAATAAAATGAATATAGAAAAATAAAACCCTTGAGAACGTTCTCAAGGGTGAATTTTGCAAGCAAAGAGTTAGTAAATTGTTTAAACTTGTACAAAAATAGCAAAATTAACCGAGCTATGAAAATCATTCAGTGGGTTTATACAATATATGCAGCTTTATTATTTACCTTATTCATGCTGACATTTGGCTGGTTTGTGGTGATTCCTTATGCTTTATCTCCCAAGGGAGGCAAGATAGCCTTTATCGCTATCAGAATATGGATCAGTACATGGTCTACTTTGGTAGGAATTCGATACCGAGTCCATGGCAAAGAACATATCGACTTAAACCAGCCGTACATTTACATCTTCAATCATCGCTCATTCATAGATGCTCCTGTAATCCCTATGGCCATAGCTCAAGAAGTAAAAGCAATTGGCAAAAAGGAATTATCTCGGATCCCGGTTTTTGGCATAATAGCCTCCCGACTGGCTGTTTGGGTAGATAGAAAAGACGCTTTGTCAAGGAAAAAATCGGTGAAAGCATTATTAGAAATTCTACAATCGGGCATTTCTATTGTCGTGGCACCCGAAGGAACTAGAAATAACAGCAGCCATGCTCTTCTCCCTTTTCAAAAAGGTGCTTTTCGAATTGCAATAGAAACAGGTATTCATATCATTCCCATGGCAATCATTGGCGCTGACAAAGTAATGAAGAGAGGATCTATCTTGCTTAAACCTGGTTTGATCAATATCTACTTCTCAAACGCAATAGACCCAGCTTCTTTCCAAGCCAATCAAAACATCAATGGACTAGCTGAAAAGTGCTTCAATAGGTTAGAGGCTATGATTTTGACACACGAATAAAAAAACCGAGTGGCAATCACTCGGTTTTTCATTGAAATACGGATTTCTATTAAAACTTAGAAAAAGTTACAGTTTTTTGATTTCAATATTTCTAAACCAAACTTCATCTCCATGATCCTGAAGAGCAATCTTGCCTTTTTTGAACGTCCCAAAACCAGGCATGTCTTTAAATTTGCTCCCAGCTATTAGCTCTTCCCATTCAGGAGTCCACATGGTAGTCTCCACGATCTTCACACCATTCAAGTGCAATTCTAAATGACCATTGTCAGCAATGATTTCTGCAAGATTCCACTCACCTACTTCTTTCACAGTCTCTTCTGATGACTCGATCAAGTCGTACAAATCACCTGCTCTGTGTGTAGTGATTTTAGCATCCGGGTGGCCATCATTGTCGAGGATTTGCATTTCCATTCCTGTATTCCAAGGATAGCTGTACTCATCAGATTCGTGTACAAAGAAGATAATACCACTATTGCCATTTTTGGCAATCTTCCACTCTAATCTCAAGTGAAAGTTATCAAACTCTTCCTCAGTTACGATATCTCCACCATCCCCTGTTTGCCAATCAGCCTTGTTTGTAGCATCAAGATAAATTGTGCCATTTTGAACTTTCCAAGCCTCTCCTACTTCTTCCCCTCCATATTTTTTCCAGCCTTTAAATGATTCACCATCAAATAGGCTTGTCCATTCGGGCTCAACTTCGATTTCTTCTGCTTGTATCGTAACTTCCCTTATTTCTTGTGTTCGGCTACAAGAAAATGCTAAAGAAGCAGCAACAATTGCAGCAATCATAGGTTTTTTCATGATTTATTTTTTAAGTAATAAGATGTATTTGATCATATCCTCCACATCAGCTCTTTCCAAGTGTGGATGCGAAGGCATTTGAATTTCTCCCCAGTTTCCAACATTTCCATTGATCACATGATCGGCTAGCATGGAGATATTTTCTGGAGTATTTTCATATTTCGCTGCCACATCTGCATAGGAAGGACCTACTACTTTTCTCTCTATCATATGACAAGCTGTGCAACCAGCTTCCTTTGCCTTGGCAGACCCAGTGATAAATACTGGGTTATCTTTATACTTGTCTTCTAAGCTGATATTTGCTTCCTGTGTAGAGGCCGAATTGGCACCATCAGCCGATTGTGTTGACTCTTGACTGCCTCCTCCACATGCATAAGCAAGAGTGGTAAGTGCTACTAAACCAAGGGAAAGTGTTTTTCTTGAATTCATTATGTGTTTTGTGTTATTAAGGTATGGTAATATTAAATTCCTAAAATCTTTTTATTGAATGCTTCATCTGCGCCACGACCTGCAAAATCATCGAATGCTTTCTCTGTCACCCTAATGATCTGATCCGAAATAAATTGAGCTCCCTCTATCGCCCCTTGCTCAGGATGCTTGATAGCACATTCCCATTCTAGCACTGCCCATCCATCGAAATCATATTGAGAAAGTTTGCTAAATATACCATTAAAATCAACTTGACCATCTCCTAACGAGCGGAATCTTCCTGCTCGCTCTACCCATCCTTGATATCCACCATAAACACCCTGCTTCCCTGTCGGGTTAAATTCAGCATCCTTGACATGAAACATTTTGATTCTTTCATGATAAAAATCGATGAATTGCAAATAATCCAGACACTGCAATACGAAGTGACTTGGATCATACAAAATATTGGCTCTCTTGTGATGATTCACCTTTTCCAAAAACATCTCAAAAGTAACACCATCGTGCAGATCCTCTCCTGGGTGCAATTCATAACATACATCCACCCCATTTTCTTCAAATTCATTCAAAATAGGCATCCACCTTCTGGCCAATTCCCCAAAACCTGTATCTACAAGACCTGCAGGTCGCTGAGGCCATGGATACACGGTATGCCACATCAATGCACCAGAGAAAGTAGCATGTGCTGTGAGTCCCAAGTTCTTTGATGCTTTAGCCGCATACTTAAGCTGCTGGGTCGCCCAAGCTGCCTTCCCTTTTAGGTCTCCTGACAATTCAGCAGGTGCAAAACCATCAAATAATTCGTTGTATGCAGGGTGAACGGCTACTAACTGTCCTTGCAGGTGAGTAGAAAGTTCAGTAATTTCTAATCCAGCCTCATTCACAATACCTTTGATTTCATCTGCATAAGTCTGACTTTCCGCAGCTTTCTGGAGATCAATCAATCGACTATCCCAAGAGGGGATTTGTACACCATAATAACCTACTGAAGCCATCCATTCACAGATACTCTTCAGGCTATTAAAGGGTGCTTGATCATCTACAAATTGTGCCAGAAATACTGCCGGCCCTTTTATTGTTTTCATAGGTTCAAATAGTTTTTGTTATTTTATGTTTATTATTCAATAGCTATTCATAAGCTTACTTTTCTACCACTAGTGGAGTCCATTTCATATCTGACTCAGCGCTATCCAATACATGCTGCACAAAGGCCATTCCTCGAATGCCATCCTCTGCTCCCGGATAATCTAACCATTCCTTTTTAGGTTGCTGCCCTTTTTGCTTAGCCACTATGCATCTTGCAAAGTTTCGGTAAATATTAGCAAAAGCCTCAATGTAACCTTCTGGATGACCTGCAGGTGTCCTTGTGTTTTCTTGTGCTAAGCTAGAAAGATAAGGTGTCCCAGCCCTATATATTTGATCTGGCTCATTTGGCCACCTTACGATTAAAGTATTGCAATCCTCTTGCTGCCACTCTAAACCTCCTTTATCTCCGTAAACTTTAATTTTTAAATTGTTTTCAGCTCCAGTATCAATTTGAGATGCTGTGAGAATCCCCGAAGCATTGTTTTCAAACCTCATCAAGAGAGCTCCATCATCATCAAGCTTTCTCCCAGCAACTTTGATATCTATATCTGCACAAATTTTTGCTACTTTCTGACCAGATACATATTCTGCAAGATTGAATGCATGAGTTCCGATATCACCGAAACATCCCGAGCTGCCACTTCTGCTAGGGTCCGTTCTCCACTGAGCTTGTTTATTATCCTCTGTCTCTAAAAGCTTCCATAGCCAACCTTGCGGGTATTCGACATAAACTTTTCTCACTTCACCTATGACTCCATCAGCCACCATTTGCTTGGCTTGCTTGACCATTGGGTAACCTGTGTATGTATGCGTTAGTGCAAATTCGGTTTTTGCATTATGGATAATTCTGTATAACTCTTTGGCTTCTGAATAATCTAGTGTCATGGGTTTGTCTAAAATCACATGAAAACCTAGCTCCAATGCCTTTTTGGTTGGTCCAAAATGGGCATGATTTGGGGTAACAATACTCACAATATCAATGCGCTCAGAGGCAGGCAGTCGGGACTCCATTTCGAGCATTTGATCATATGATTCATAAACTCTTGAAGGATCAAGCATTAAGGCTTCACCTGCCTGCTTAGACTTCACTGGATCACTACTAAAAGCCCCAGCAGTCAATTCAATAAGCCCATCTAAAAGTGCCGCACTTCTATGAATAGCACCGATAAACGATCCTGGTCCACCGCCTATCATTCCCATCTTCAATTTTTGAGTATTTTGCATCTTGATCAATTTTATTATTAAAATTAAATTATGATATTGCTGTATTGTTCAGAATAGAATAATATACCCTAAGACAAACACCGAATACTATTGTAAATCAAAATCTTTTTTGATTTACCTTTTTGGTATAGCTGAAGTAGGCAATATTCATTCATTATTTTGAATCAGTAAAACTTAAAATTAAGAGAAAAAGGCTAAAATTTAAATTTAAAATTAATAGTTTGGCAAATCATTTCTTTAAATCTAACTACTTAAACCTATTAACCAATTAAATTAATGAGTACAGGAATTCGCTTTCGCCTATCTTTCATGATGTTCCTAGAGTTTTTTGTCTGGGGATCATGGTTTGTTACTTTAGGCACATTCTTAGGCACCAATCTAAATGCCACAGGAGCTCAAATAGCTACAGCCTTCTCAACCCAATCTCTGGGGGCAATTATCGCACCTTTTATTATAGGATTGATCGCTGATCGTTTCTTTAATGCAGAAAGGATTTTGGGATTTCTTCACTTAGTGGGAGGTGGCTTGATGTTTTACATGTATAATTCAACAGAATTTGCGAGCTTCTATCCATTCCTTTTAGTGTACATGATATTATTTATGCCTACACTGGCATTGGTTAACTCAGTTTCCTTTAATCAAATGTCTGATCCTGAGAAATCCTTTTCTGGAATTAGAGTATGGGGAACAATAGGATGGATCATTGCAGGTGCATCCATCAGCTATCTCTTTCATTGGGATTCTTCAGAAAACCTGGCTCAGGGTCTATTGAGAAACACTTTCCTAATGGCAAGTATAGGTTCTATAGTTTTAGGAATATTCTCATTCTTTTTACCAGCTACACCTCCAAAAGCTGACAAAACTCAAAAGTTAAAAGTATCTGAAATACTAGGCCTTGATGCCATAAAACTCCTTAAAGACAAAAATTTCGCTGCATTCTTTGCTTCATCTATTCTAATATGTATCCCTTTGGCCTTTTACTATCAAAATGCTAACCCATTTTTAGCAGAAATTGGAGTAAGCGACCCTACAGGAAAAATGACAATTGGACAAGTTTCAGAAGCGTTGTTCTTGTTGCTGTTACCACTATTCTTTAAGCGATTTGGTTTCAAAAAAACATTGTTGGTCGGAATGATTGCATGGGTAGTGAGGTATTTACTTTTTGCATATGGTAATGCAGATAGTGGACTTCCACTCCTGATTGTCGGTATCGCTTTACATGGAATATGCTATGATTTCTTTTTTGTGTCAGGACAGATCTACACAGACTCTAAGGCAGGGGCACGATTCAAATCTGCTGCTCAAGGCTTAATCACTTTAGCTACCTATGGTGTAGGTATGCTGATCGGCTTTTACATAGCGGGTATTGTCGCTGACATGTACTTACTGGAAGACGGCTCACATATTTGGCAATCCATTTGGTTAATACCTTCTGGAATTGCGTTAGCCGTGGTGATTTTCTTCTTGGTTTTTTTCAAAGAAGATTCCAAAAAAGTTTCAAACCTAAATTAATCCAATACCATGAATCAAATCAATAGGCGAGCAAGCATCAAGAAAATTATGGCAGGAACTTTGGCTGCTAGTGCTGCTCCTTTGATACAAATCAATGCAGAACAAGTGAAGAATCTTAGCCTAAAAGGTAATGTAAACCATGCTGTTTGTGCTTGGACTTTCCCACACTTATCCTTAGATGAACTATGTAAAGCTGTTAAAAAAATTGGCTTCAATGCCATAGATCTAGTAGGTCCAAAAGATTGGCACATTCTAAAGTCTAATGGAGTAACTTGCTCCATGTGCAACGGCGCTGAAATCTCTCTTGTAAAAGGATTCAATAATAAAGCTTACCATGATCAATTGGTTAAAAATTATTCTGAAGCGATCCCACAAGTAGCGAAGGCAGGTTATAAAAATTTGATCTGTTTTAGTGGAAATAGAGATGGGATGGATGATGAAACTGGACTTCAAAACTCTGTCGAGGGTCTAAAGAAAATAATAGGAATAGCTGAACAATATGGCGTAACACTTGTCATGGAGCTCCTGAATAGCAGGGTGGATCATCCAGATTATATGTGCGATAGGACTTCATGGGGTGTAGAGTTGTGTAAAAGACTGGGAAGTGAAAATTTTAAACTTTTATACGATATTTATCACATGCAAATAGATGAGGGGGATATCATCCGGACTATCAAAAACAATCATCAATATATTGCTCATTATCATACAGCGGGGAACCCTGGCAGAAATGAGATTGATGATTCTCAAGAAATAAACTATCCTGCTGTAGTGAAAGCTATAGTGGAGACAGGATTCAAAGGATATGTATGTCAAGAATTTATCCCAAAAGCAGAAGACAAACTAGCTTCTTTGGCAGAAGCTGTTAGCATCTGTGATGTTTAAGATTGAAATTAAAATAAGCTCAAAATAAGATTATGGCAAATCAATATGATGCAATAGTAGTCGGCTCCGGAATCAGTGGTGGCTGGGCTGCAAAAGAACTGACTGAAAAAGGTCTGAAAGTTCTACTTTTAGAAAGAGGTAAGAATGTAGAACACATCAAAGATTATAAGAATGCAACTCAAGCCCCTTGGGAAATCCCTCACAGAGGTAGGAGGACATTAGAAATGATCGAAAATCATCCCAACCTTAAAAGAGATTATGTTCTTAATGAACAAAACCTTGATTGGTGGGCACACGAATCAAATTCTCCATATGTAGAAAAGAAACCTTTTGCATGGTTTAGAGGCAATCAGGTGGGTGGAAGATCACTTCTTTGGGGAAGACAAAGTTATAGACTTGCAGATTTGGATTTTGAAGCCAATCTAAAGGAGGGTATAGCTGTGGATTGGCCTATCAGGTACAAAGACCTCGCTCCATGGTATAGCTATGTTGAGAAATTTGCAGGAATTTCAGGATCCAAAGACGGCATACCTCACCTTCCAGATGGCGAATTCCAAAAGCCAATGGATCTTAATTGCGTAGAAAAGGATGTAGCTGCTCGAATCAAAGATAAATATGGCAATTCCAGACACATGACCATAGGTCGAGTAGCGAATATTACAGAGCCGCTACCAGGAAGAACCAATTGTCAATACAGAAACAAGTGTTGGTTAGGCTGTCCATTTGGAGGATATTTCAGCACACAGTCTTCCACATTGCCTGCTGCCATGAAAACAGGTAATTTGACTTTGAGACCGTATTCGATCGTCAGCAGGTTGCTCTATGACAAAGACACAAAAAAAGCAACTGGCGTAGAAGTAATTGATTCTGAAACAAATGAAGTCATAGAATTCAATTCAAAAATTGTATTTTTATGTGCATCTGCTATCGGGTCCGCTGCAATTTTAATGAGATCAGCTACAGATGTTTGGCCAGGAGGTTTAGGAAGTAGCTCAGATCAATTAGGTCACAATATCATGGATCACCATTTTAGAGTAGGTGCAAATGGCACTGCTGAAGGATACGAGGACAAATACTATTTTGGAAGAAGACCAAATGGGGTATACATCCCAAGATTCAGGAATATAGGTGATGATAAAAGAGATTACTTGAGAGGATTTGGGTATCAAGGAAGTGCTTCAAGATCTGGATGGAGCAGAAATGTCGCCGAGATCAATTTTGGGTCACAACTTAAAGAAGCACTGAGTGAGCCAGGTCCATGGAGTATGGGGATTACTGCTTTTGGAGAAATCCTTCCTTATCATGAAAACAAAATCTCCTTAAGCAAAACTGTAGTAGATAAGTGGGGTCTTCCAGCCTTGGAAATGGATGCTGAAATCAAAGAAAATGAAAACAAAATGCGTGTAGACATGATGAATGATGCAGCTGAAATGTTAGAAGCCGCAGGACTCAAAAATGTAAACACTTTTGATGCTGGATATACTTTCGGTCAAGGAATCCATGAAATGGGTACAGCAAGGATGGGTAGAGACCCAAAATCATCCGTCCTCAATGGTAATAACCAAGTATGGGATGCCAAAAATGTATTCGTCACAGACGGTGCATGTATGACCTCAGCTGCGGCTCAAAACCCTTCGCTGACTTATATGGCACTTACGGCACGTGCAGCTGCATTTGCTGTAGAAGAACTTAAAAAAGGCAACCTTTAATCAAAAAAGTACTGAATTATGGCAATGAATAGACGTGATGCAATAAAAAGCTTTGCTTTGATGATGGGCGGAGCTATGGTAGGTGCTAATGTAATCCTTACAGGATGTAGTCCCGAAGACCAAATCGTAGGTCTGGAATTCACCCCAGATCAAATCGCATTTCTTGATGAAATTGGCGAAGCTATTATACCTACCACAGACACTCCTGGCGCAAAGGCTGCTGGAATAGGAGAGTTTATGGTCATGATGGTCAAAGACACCTACAATGGAGATCAACAAACTGTTTTTATTTCAGGATTGAATCAGTTAAGAAAGGATTTTAAAGACGCAAATGGAAAAGACTTCATGAATGCGTCTACAGATGAGCGAACCGCATTTCTCAATGAGATGAACAAAAAAGCGAAAGAAAGCGAAAATGGAGATCCAAAAGTTATCGGAATGCTCAAGGATCTTACTGTATTAGGATATTTCACCTCAGAAATTGGCGCAACTCAACAATTGCGTTTTGTAGAGGCTCCTGGAAGGTATGATGGGTGTATGGATTACAAAAAGGGAGACAGAGTATTTGCTCTTTAAAAAGTAAGAGAGACTTAAAAGAGTCTCTCTTTTTATATTAACAAAACCCTAGTTTCAAATGAAAAATAGAAGAAAATTCTTACAAGTAAGTGCTGCATTAGGAATCGGTGCACTTTTACCTTTACAATTTTGTAGCCCAAAAAAAGAAAGCGGTAATTCTAATGAAGAGTCAAAATTCAGCTCTTCAAGTGGAAATTTAGGCCCATTTGGGATTCAACTATGGTCAGTCAAAGAAGACATGATGAAAGACCCAAAAGCTACAATAGAAGCACTTGCTAGCTATGGTTACAAATATATAGAAAGCTGTAATCTAGGAAAAGGTATTTTTTGGGGTATGAAAAACACCGAATTCAAAGATCTAATGGACAGCTTAAACATAGAAATAATAGCTTCTCATACCAACACTTTTGAAAACCTTGAGCAACAAGCGAGGGAAGCTGGGGAAATTGGCATGAAGTACCTTATCAACCCGTATGTAGGCCCTCAAAAGTCCATGGATGATTTTAAACGTCTTGCAGATGAATTTAACAAACAAGGAGAGATATGTAAACAGAACGGTTTGAAATTCGCCTACCATAATCACGGATATACTTTCGACGAATTGGACGGAGAAATCCCTCAAAAGTACCTTATCGAAAATACTGATGCAGACCTTGTCAATTATGAGCTTGATCTTTATTGGGTATATACAGCTGGAGAAGATCCAATCAATTGGATAGAAAAATACCCAAATAGATTTCCTCTTGGACATGTTAAAGATAGGTTGAAAGAGGCAGATGAATCGCAGCTTGATGCTTCTACATTAATAGGCGAGGGTTCTATAGATTATGCAAAGATCATCAATACTGCAAAAAATAAAGGAATGGAATACTTCATGGTAGAACAGGAAAAATTCGATGGTCTCACACCTATGGAAGCTGCTGAAAAAAATGCAAATTACATGAGGAACTTGACAATATGAGTCAAATCAATCACATTATAACATATCATCAAGCTGTATCAATAACTTTAACACCTTCGCCTATATGAAAAGTGATTCAAAGTCACTGAAAAAACACATTTGACAGCTTGTTAAGAAACAATATTTAGCCGTTTTAGATTTAATTGAGATAGTTTACTAACTTGATTAAATCTAAAACGGCTATTAATTTTTATTCCTCCTCAATTAGCGTGGATTTTATATTTCTTGAAGCATATATCAGAATGTAAATAATCAATACCAAAATTAATAGTGCTGCAATTTCAAATTGTGCCCAAATTCTAGATCTATTTACTACTTTTTCTGAGTTCTCCGCCATTCTCTTGCCTTCTTCTATCTGTATTTGAGAGAGCTTTTCTAAATCACTCAGCGCTCGCTCTATATAGCCATTATAAATGTGAACCTGCTCTTCATTGATACCGTTTTCCTCAGAGTAGAGCAGATCATAGTCTCCAATTCTTAAATTGTTCTCTATGATTTTTCTAAAATCTGTCAAAAACTCATTTTCTGAATCTGTGAGTTTGGTAGATTCGAAAGTAGCAACGATATCTAATATATTGTCCTCATATTCTTTGATATCCTCCAATACGTGGGAGTAATCCCCTTCATCCCAGCAATGATTTACTAGCAGCTTTATTCTGAACAAGCTTTCTGATATTGAAAATATATAACTTTCTACGACTAGCCGATCCTCATAAACCGAAACAAAGGACTCTTCTAACTCAGTAAAATTCTTTCTGTCTAGGATATTTTTGCCAAAAATAACTAGTAACAAAAAAGTCAATACAACAGCTGCTTTCAGCTTATTATTCAAGGACCTGCGCGCTTTCATCATCACTTAAATTTGGGTTTATAATCCAGCTATATTACTGAAATTAATACGAATTGAACCACAAATAAAACAAAACAAAACCTATCATCAAAGCTGAAAATTAGGATAATGTGAAACAAGAATAAATGAATCGTCAAACACTACTAAATCTGGGTAAAAGAAATATAAACTTTTATGGATATACGGAACTTTGCCAATAACATTACAAAACTCCGATTTATCTAACTTCCGATATAAATTGATATTGGATACTTATGGATATTGACCATTAACAACCTGTTGAGCCAATGAATTGACGTTAATGGCAAAAAAGCGTATAATCAGATAAACTATTAAAAGATATTAACTATGCAATGATTTTCATAAAAGCTATTGAACCTAGAGGATTCAATCTAATATAATGTAAAAAAAAAACCTCCGCAATTCGGAGGCCTGTGATCCTGTCAGGACTCGAACCTGAAACCTACTGCTTAGAAGGCAGTTGCTCTATCCAGTTGAGCTACAAGACCAATAAACAAGAAAACCCCCATCTGGAGGTAACTTCTAAAATTCATATGATGCCTTCCTGAATAGACTATATAATTGCATAGTCATCGGGGAAAGGCTTCTCTCTCATACACCTTGTGTGTAATAAATGTGATCCCGCTGGGGCTTCCCGATATTGACTCCGCATTCGCTTCGTCATCGGGACAGGCTTCTCGCCCATACATCTTGTGAGTAATAAATGTGATCCCGCTGGGGCTCGAACCCAGGACCCTAACATTAAAAGTGTTATGCTCTACCAACTGAGCTACGGAATCATATATTTTTGAGAACTCATCTCTTATGACAAGTATTGTTTCTAGTCATCTATTTTCATTGTAGATGATTTGAAATGTTATTTTGTGATCCTGTCAGGACTCGAACCTGAAACCTACTGCTTAGAAGGCAGTTGCTCTATCCAGTTGAGCTACAAGACCTTGAAGTATTGATATATGGAATTTAGCAAATTGTCGGGGTGGCAGGATTCGAACCTACGACCTCCACATCCCAAATGTGGCGCGATACCGGGCTACGCTACACCCCGAACTATACTTTCAACTCCTAAATATCTATTTCAATATGAACTATTAAACATTATTAATAGTCTTTCAATTACTATCTTACATCTTAAGGTAACAACTGCATCAGCTCTGGGCTTCCCGATCTTGACTCAGCATTCGCTACGTCAGTGGAACAGGCTTCTCGGCCATACACCTTGCGTAATATTCTTGTGATCCCGCTGGGGCTCGAACCCAGGACCCTAACATTAAAAGTGTTATGCTCTACCAACTGAGCTACGGAATCTTAATAATTTACTCAACTCTCCCTTTTAGAAAGCTTTATTTTTTCCGGTTTTTGACTTGTTTTTTGTTAAATCATTGCCGTAATTGGACTGCAAATTTAAGCGGACTATTTTAAAATGCAAAACTCAAAGACAAACTTTCTTACAAAATTTACAATATTTTTACTGACAGTTATACAAAGCTTTAACTGTCAAGCCAATACAAATGAGCTTCAAAAAGCAGATTCTTTGTTTGCTACGAAGAATTATCAAGAATCAATGGTAATATATGAAAATCTACTAAATCAAGAGCAAGCTTTCTCCCCTGCAATGCTTCTGAAAATGGCTTTTATTGAAGAAGGAAGAGGTGATTTTTCAAAAGCGAGCTATTATTTGGCTAAATTTTACGACATCAATCCAAATCCAAGAGTGATTACCAAAATCAAAACATTGACTGAACAATCCAACCTAGTAGGATACGAACTAAATGATTGGGATAGATTTCTCAATTTTGCAACAGACTTTCAGATTGAAATCACTTCGACATTAAGTCTCTTACTTCTTGTTTCGGTTTTTCTATTGATATTCTTAGGCAAAAGCCTCAAAGCTCCAAAATATTACGTCCCTACATTTGCTTTGATTTTATTAACCTTTGCGTCTAACAACTTCTTGAGTGGACCTGACACTGGGATAGTGACAGGTAGCCCTACCATCATCATGGATAAGCCTACAGCAGGAGGAAAACTCCTTTACAATGTAGACCCGGGCCATAGGGTGATTATCAAATCATCAAAAGATAACTGGTATGAAATTGATTGGGAAGACAAAAAAGGATATGTGAAAAAGGAAAGCATTACAAAGCTTTAGTGTTACTTCGATGGGTAATTCCACTTATCCATCACTATTTTCAAGCTCTTCTTGTAAGCTTAAAATTTGACTAGGTGACATATACAAGTCCCGTATTTTACTTCTGTATTCCTCGCTAAAACCTTCTTGATTTAAGATGAAATTCTTAACCGTCATGATTTGATGCCCCATCCCACAAGATATGGCATAAGTATCAGCTGCAATTTCAGCCTCTGTAAGCCTTTTGTTGGACATGATGTATCTCATGCCAAAATACATCATGTTCGTGGTGCTACGCTCTTTATAATCCATTATATGACCAAGTTCATGACCAATCCAACCAACTAATGCATCATGAGGCACATCCTTTATTGCTAAAAGTGTATCTCCAAGATCCAATTCTCTGGTTATTTTTATCCTGTATTCCCGAGTTTCTTTCCCAGTCACTAGCAAAGTCAAAACCCTAGGCTGGGCTTGCATCACAGCTCCCCTGATCCTATCTCTAAACTCAAAATCAATCCTTACACCTGCCAATTCAGGAAAATAGGCTAAAGCTTCCACAACAGCATCTTTGATCTCCCAAGGAATAGTTTTGTTGTCTACTTCAAATTTATTATTGTTGACTACTTCAGGGGAAGATTCCCCATCACCACATTGACTTGTATAAGGCAAAAAAATCAAAAGAACTTTTAGGACTAAATTAAGCATACTATTATATTTATTTTCAATCAGTTATAATAGCAAATCACAAGAACTATTCCAAAATTCTTTGCCAAAAAATTGAAAAAGCTCCCAAAAATCCCCATATCAATCAACTAAAATGGATCAATACAAGACTTTTCAGGAGCTTTTGATAAAACTTAATGAATTAAGTTAAACTATATTTTGATTTTACTTGCTAGCAATGTAAGACAAAAGATCTACTACTTTATTTGAGTATCCCCACTCATTGTCATACCAAGAAACAACCTTAACAAAAGTATCGCTTAACTGTATACCTGCATCTTTATCGAAGATTGAGGTTCTGCTATCACCGTTGAAGTCTGTAGATACTACAGCGTCTTCAGTGTAGCCAAGAATTCCTTTCATACTTGACTCAGAAGCTTCTTTCATTTTGGCACAAATTTCCTCGTAAGAAGCTCCTTTCTTTAATCTAACGGTCAAATCCACAACGGATACGTTTGGAGTAGGAACTCTAAAAGCCATACCAGTCAACTTACCATTCAACTCAGGAATCACTTTACCTACAGCTTTTGCAGCTCCAGTAGATGAAGGAATGATGTTCTGAGAAGCACCTCTGCCACCTCTCCAGTCTTTGGCAGAAGGACCATCCACTGTCTTCTGAGTAGCAGTGGTAGCGTGTACTGTTGTCATCAAACCTTCTTCAATACCCCAATTGTCATTCAATACCTTCGCAATAGGAGCAAGGCAGTTTGTAGTACAAGAAGCGTTTGAAACAAATACCATATCAGATGTGTAAGACTCATGATTCACACCCATTACAAACATTGGTGTGTCATCTTTCGAAGGGGCAGACATGATTACTTTCTTTGCACCAGCATCTATATGTCCTTGAGCAGTTTCTTTGGTCAAGAAAATACCTGTAGACTCTACAACATACTCAGCACCTACTTCTGACCATTTAAGATTCGCAGGGCTCTTCTCTGCCGTCACTCTAATCTCATTGCCATTGACTACCAATTTCCCATCTTTCACTTCTACAGTGCCATCAAATAGGCCATGAGTAGAGTCATATTTCAGCATATAAGCCATATAATCTACATCGATCAAATCATTGATAGCGACTATCTGTACATCTTCTCTAGCTTGTGCTGCTCTGAAAACCAATCTACCGATTCTTCCGAATCCATTGATTCCTACTTTAATTTTGCTCATAATTATATTTAATTTATTGTTTATAGGTTTGATTACAAAATGGACTATTTCACATTGTCAAAATTTTTCACCTAGAATTATTGAATAAGTTAGTGTGATAAATTTACCAATAATAAATCTCTCCCCCAAATTTAACTGAAGTTGATATAGTCTCTTAATTTTAAGATAATTTTGACAAGATACTATTGAATGTTTTAGAGGGTCTCATCACTGAAGATGCTTTCTGCTCGTCCAATTTATAATATCCCCCGATATCTACCTTGACTCCTTGAGCTTCATTCAACTCTGACACTATCACTGCCTCATTATCTTTAAGCTCTTTGGCGATTGGGGTAAATTTTTGCTGTAATTCTACATCATCAGTTTGAGTAGCCAAAGCTTCCGCCCAATACAAAGCCAGATAGAAGTGACTTCCCCTATTATCTAATTCTTTTGCTTTTCTAGAAGGAGACTTATCTTCTTCTAGAAATTTACCCGTAGCTTGATCTAAGGAAGTACCTAAAACTTTTGCTTTTTCATTGGAAAAGGTCAGCGATAGGTGCTCCAAAGACACGGCTAAAGCCAAAAACTCCCCAAGAGAATCCCATCTCAGGTGATTTTCTTCTACTAATTGCTCTACATGCTTAGGGGCAGAACCTCCAGCACCTGTTTCGAACAATCCCCCTCCATTCATTAGGGGCACAATTGAAAGCATTTTTGCGCTTGTTCCTAATTCTAAAATTGGGAACAAATCAGTCAAATAATCTCTCAAAACATTTCCAGTTACTGAGATTGTGTCTTTTCCTGCTTTGATTCTCTCTAGAGAAAATCTTGTAGCCTCCACTGGAGATAGAATTCGTATATCTAGGTCTGAAGTGTCATGAGTACCTAGGTATTCATTTACTTTTTTGATCAACTCACTGTCATGAGCTCGATTCTCATCTAACCAAAAGACAGCTGGATCTCCTGTTGCTTTGGCTCTACTTACGGCCAATTTTACCCAATCTCTAATAGGCTCATCTTTTGTTTGACACATTCTCCAAATATCCCCTGATTTCACAGCATGTTTTATCAATACTTCATCGCCAGCTATCACCTGTACCTCACCATCTGCTTCCATTTCGAAGGTTTTATCGTGTGATCCATATTCTTCAGCTTTCTGAGCCATCAATCCTACATTGGGTACTGAGCCCATAGTAGCTGGATCAAAAGCCCCATGTAACTTACAAAAATCAATAGTTTCTTGATAAATCCCTGCGTATGACCTATCTGGGATCACGGCTTTTGTGTCTTGCTGATTACCAAGTCTATTCCACATTTGACCAGAAGTTCTGATCATTGCTGGCATAGACGCATCAATAATTACATCCGAAGGAACATGCAGATTGGTAATGCCTTTATCGGAATTAACCATTGCAAGATCAGGACCATCTTCTAGACAAGCTTCTATACTTGCTTCAATAGCCGACCGCTCTTCTTGTGGCAGTTGACTAATTTTTGAAACTAGATCTCCAAATCCATTATTAACATCAACCCCCAACTTCTTGAATACCTCTTGATATTTTTCAAAGACTGGTTCAAAAAAGACTTTTACTGCATGACCAAAAATAATAGGATCAGAAACCTTCATCATAGTCGCTTTCATATGCAAAGAAAAAAGAACTCCTTCAGCTTTTGCCTCTTTCTTTTGCTTTTTTAAGAAAGAGATCAATTCTGCTACACTGAGTACAGCCGCATCAATCACTTCTCCCTCTAACAAAGAAAGTCCCTTTTTTAAGGAAGTAACTTCTCCTGTCGAGGAGACAAAATTAATATCTACTTTGGTGGCTTTTTCTATGGTAACAGACTTTTCACTCCCATAAAAATCACCCTTACTCATACTCGCAACGTGAGATTTGGAATCTGAACTCCAAGAACCCATACTATGCGGGTGCTTTTTTGCGTAATTTTTAACTGCTAGTGGTGCTCTTCTATCTGAGTTTCCTTCTCTCAAAACTGGATTTACTGCACTCCCTTTTACTTTATCATATTTAGACTTTATGCTCTTTTCTTCATCTGATTTTGGGTCATCAGGATAGTCTGGCAAAGCATAGCCCTTTTCTTGCAGCTCCTTTATTGCTGATTTCAACTGAGGCATTGAAGCACTAATATTGGGTAACTTCACAATGTTTGCCTCTGGCGTTTTAGCAATTTCGCCTAATTCCGCTAAAGCATCACTTGTTTGTTGCTCTGGTTTTAGAAACTCTGGAAATTGAGATAGAATCCTACCTGATAACGATATATCTCTTGTCTCTACCTCTACCCCTGCTGAAGTAGCGAAAGATTTCACTATGGGTAACAAAGAGTAAGTCGCTAAAGCTGGTGCTTCATCAGTTAAGGTATAAAGAATTTTTGCTGTTTTGGTGGTCATTTTATTTATATTAATATCACTTATTGTTATTATTTCAAAATTGCATTTTCATTTAACTTCAACCTGAACTTTATTAGTAAACAAATTCATATTGATGTTTTTGTAGTTATCAATTTTGTAAAATCTGGGCTAAATTAAATAAAATATCCCAGTTTCAAAGGTCATCTACACCTCAGGTAAGTGGTCCAAGGTCTCGGAAAAAGGTTTAAAACTTCAATTCAAATTTATCAGCATCCTTCCAAGCTGGAAATTTTTCTCTAAATGTGGTCAAATCAGAATATCTTAATTTCAAAATCAATATTTCCTCATTTTCTTCTGCACTAGACATGCACTCTCCTTTGAAATCAAAAATGGCAGAATGCCCAGAATATTCAATCCCATTCCCATCAGTCCCGATTCTATTTACTCCAATCGTATAGCAAAGGTTCTCGACTGATCTAGCCTGAAGCAAGATATCCCAAGCTTTGACACGTGCGGCAGGCCAACTTGCCACATAGATGCTTAAATCATACTCCATCCCACCATCTTTCAGAGCGTTATTTCTTGACCAAACTGGAAATCTTAAATCATAACACACTTGTGGAAGAATTTTCCATCCTTTTACCTCAAAAATTTTCCTTTCAGAGCCCATGGTATATGACTGATCTTCCTCAGCCATGCGAAACAAATGTCTCTTATCATACCATTGCATAGCCCCATCAGGACACACCCAAAGCATGCGGTTGTAAAATTTACCCGAATCTTGAATAATAGCTGATCCTGTGATCGTCGTATTGAGTTGCTTTGCAAGCTGCACCATCCACTTACAAATCGTGTGATTCATTGGCTCTGAAAGGGAATTCACATCCATACTAAATCCAGTAGCGAACATTTCAGGTAGCACAATCAAATCTACACTACTAGGCAACTGCCAAAGTTTTTCTTCAAGCATTGCTAAGTTAGCAATCTTATCTTGCCAATGTAAATCAGTCTGAACCAGAGCAACTTTAAGGATTTCATCAGCCATCATTTCAATGGATAAATCATTCTATAATCTGTCCCTACTCTACCCTTACTGACTTCTATGAGTTTGCTTTGTACAAGTCTCTTTTTGAGACCTTTTAGGTAATCAACAAAAAGAATCCCTTCCAAATGATCATATTCATGCTGGATCACCCTCGCTGTCATCCCACCAAACTCTTCTTCTCTAAGGTTCCAGTTTTCGTCATAATACTCAATGGTAAGCTTTTCTGGACGGATAATCTCTGCCCTGACTTCAGGGATACTCAAGCAACCTTCTTCAAAGCCAAAATTATCTCCATATTCATCCAATATAATCGGGTTGATAAATGCTCTTCTGATTCCCTTTTCGTCATCATTCTCATCCAACATCAAGCTACTATCAATTACAAACAACCTTATTCCTTGATTGATTTGAGGAGCAGCTAGTCCTACGCCGCTTGCATGATCCATTGTGCTAAACATGTCCGTGATCAAAGCAGATACATCACTACCTTCTTTGATTTCTTCTGCCTCTTTTTTCAAAATTGGGTTGCCGTAAGCTACTATAGGATAAATCATATTTGTTCTAAGTATGTCTGTAAAATTATTGCAGCACTAATCTTATCAAGATTTCCTGCCTTCTCTTTTCTATCTTTCTTTTTGCTCCCCATGGTGATCATGCTTTGCATAGCCATTTTTGAAGTATACCTTTCATCCACTAAAACGAGTTTTTTTTCAGGAAATAGTTTCCCCAACCTATCTTTCAGGCTTATAACTCGAGGCGTCATTTCATTGGGTGTACCATCTAGGGATTTGGGATATCCGATCACAATGGTTTCAACATCCTCTTTGGAAAAATATGAAGTCAGATAGGTCGCTAAATTACGTGTATCAATCGTCTCCAAAGGGTTAGCAGTGATCTTGAGTATATCTGTAACAGCCAAGCCAGTCCTTTTCGTTCCTAAATCTATTGCTATTACTCTTCCCATTAGTTACTATTTATTTTCTTCTTGATTTTCCTCAACACTTCGCGCTCCAGTTGTATAGCTTTGGGAAACAAAAGATCGTCTTCAATTGTCGCATGTATTATCAATTCACGTTCGAAGTTTTGTAATTCATTGTATAAAATCTTCATCGAGAGAGGAGCGTCTTGTGGCAAATTATAATCATTAGTCAATTTTCGAATACCTTCCATTTCATCATCATGATCTTCATGTGCATGAGCTAATGATGAAATGGGCTTAGATTCCAATATTTTCAAGGAATCTCTTACACCAAAGTCTCCTACTTCAATCTCTTGTAATAATTTGATGCGTTGAAACACACTACTCTCTTCTTCGTGAATATGATGTATAAAGTCCTCAACAAACAGTGGAAACATAATTTTCAAATCCGCTAATATCAATGCGTATTCATCCTTAGACTCAATCCCCGATACCATATTTGCCAAAAAAGGTAACTCTTGTCTTACAAAAAAATAATGCTTTCTTTTCAGATAGGCAATCAGCACTTCAATTGGGTGTAGAAATAATTCTTCCTTGGTTGGTTCTTTGACTACAGCCCATGATTCCAGCTCCTCGGTCAGTTGCTTCGGATTCAGTTTAAATTGAGCACATACATCCTTAAGAAGGCTTTCTTCAAATTGGTAAAAATTAATCCCAAAATAGTGCAAAACAGCAGCAAACACGTAATTATCGGAAATTAAGTCCTTGATCTGTCTATTTTGTATATGTTTTGGATCTAACATAGTTACAAAAGTAAAGTATTTTGAGAAGAAATTCCCGAAATCTTCTCCTTAATTGAAAATGTTAACTTTATCAAAACGTTTTAAGGAAAAATACGGTTTAATAGTATATTTGAAGAATTTCCATTAATTAAGCAATAAAAAAAACCTGAGGATATCGTGAGCGAATTTAAAAACACAAAAGCCCAAGTAAGATTACCAATCATTATTGCATTGGCTATTTCGGCAGGAATTTGGGTAGGAGCAACTTTTGCAGAACCAAAAACTGATAGAAATGATCTAAAAGCAGCAATTTATAAACTTCAAGAAATCATTACATACATCAATCGTGACTATGTGGACAGTGTAAACACCAACGAACTGGTAGAGTATGGAATAGAAAAAATGCTAGAAAAACTTGATCCTCACTCAAGCTACATCCCAGCAAAGGATGCTGCGTTGGCAAAATCACAGTTGGATGGGAATTTTGATGGAATTGGAGTGGAGTTTGGAATCATTAGAGACACGATCTATGTCGTAGCGCCATTGACTGGAGGTCCTTCGGAAAAACTTGGGATACAAGCAGGTGATCAAATCATCAATGTAGATGGAAAAACTGTGGCTGGAACGGGGATTACCAATCGCGATGTATTTGACCTACTAAGAGGTCCTTCTGGAAGTACAGTGGTGGTGGATATTAAGAGAAAATCCCAACCAGAGTTGTTGACTTTTGATATCATAAGAGATAAAATCCCTCAGTATTCTGTAAATGCCTCGTACATGATCAATGATGAAATAGGTTATGTTAAGGTAACAAGATTTGCAGCAACTACCTATGAGGAGTTCAAAAAAGCTGTGACTGAACTCAAAGGACAAGGCATGAGAAAGCTAGTACTTGACCTTCAAAGTAATCCGGGAGGCTATATGGGAGCAGCTATCAACATGGCAGATGAAATCCTCGGGAGTAATGCAGTGATCGTATCTCAAAAAGGAAAAACAAATAGATTCAATCAAAAAGCCATGGCTGTAAAACAGGGGATTTTTGAAGATGGATCTGTGATCGTACTGATCAATGAAGGGAGTGCTTCTGCATCAGAAATAGTGGCTGGAGCGATTCAAGACAATGACAGAGGCTTGATCGTCGGAAGAAGATCATTTGGTAAAGGCTTAGTGCAGTGGCCAATTGACTTGTCCGATGGTGCAGAACTAAGACTCACCATCGCCAGATACTATACTCCATCAGGAAGATCTATACAAAAACCATATGGACAAGATGAAGATTACAGCATGGATTGGGTAAAAAGACTCGAGCATGGAGAGTTTTTCTCTGCTGATAGTATCAAATTCAATGATAGCTTGAGATATGAAACCGTATCTGGTAGATCCGTATATGGCGGAGGAGGCATCATGCCTGACTACTTTGTCCCTATGGATACTACTATGTCTTCAGCCTATGTCAATAGACTCTTCAACTCTGACTCTGCTAGAGAGTTCTTTTTAGATTATCTTGATAAAAATAAAAAGAAATTTAGTGGAATGTCTTTTGAAGATTATTACAATAAATTTCAAGTGACTGATGCCATGCTTCAAGAACTTGTCAAAACAGGAGAGAAAAACAAAGTTAAATTCGTCGAGAAGGATTTTAATAAATCAAAAGAATACTTGAAAGTCCTCATCAAAGCCAACATGGGTAGAAACCTATTTGATGACAATGCCTACTATAAAGTAATCAATGATATCAATGAAATATATCTTCAAGCTATTAAGCTTTTTGATGAAGCTGAAAAATTAGCTTTTGATGAAAGAGCTAGTTAATGCAAACATCAATAAAGGAGAGCTCAAAAGGCTCTCCTTTTATTTTATGACTATTGACCATCAAAAGAAAGTAATATCAATGAGCTCCTTTTCTTCTAAAATCCAAAAAGGCTTCTTACCTTTATTTTGAGCCAAGCTTCGAAACCATTTCGTAAAAGCCCCAAAATACTATGCATAAATATATCCTCATAACTTTATCAATTACTTGTATTACAATGATGAGTCAAAAAGTAAAAGCGCAAGCCAAAATAACTCACATAGCCGTGTTTGTCAGTAATCTCGAGCAAAGCACTGCATTTTATAAAGATGTAATGGACTTTGAAGAAATAGAAGAACCTTTCAAAGATGGCTTACATGCTTGGTTTGACATCGGAAACAACCTCCAGCTCCATGTTATCGAAGACAAATGGCAACCGATCACAATCAATAAAAATAATCATATTTGTTTTAGTATTCCAGATATGGATGTTTTCATTTCAAAATTGAATGATAAAAATGTAGCGTTTGAAAACTGGGTTGGAGAAAAAGGAAAAATCAATGTCAGACCTGATGGAATCAAGCAAGTCTATTTGAGAGATCCAGATGGATATTGGATTGAAATCAACAATGAGTATAATTGATCAAAAAATGTGATTATAAATAGAAAAATAGGGGAGTTAGACTCCCCTATTGTATTATCTATCACCATAAATAGATGATGGCCAAACATCATTCCCAGCATTAGTATCTGTGATAATCTTATCTGGATCGATTTCAATTTTTGTGACTTTTTTATCTACCTTAAGTAAGTGCTGCCAAGTATTTCCTTTGAACCAAATCTCTACTGGGAGCTCTCTCCTTTCCTTGCTACCATCATCAAATGTTATTTCAAAGATTACAGGCATAGGCATATCACCTTTGTTTGAAAAGGCCACTACATAATTGGCTCCATAAGGATAGACACCATCCACAGATAGGTCAATATTGGCATTACTGTAGAACCAACCTTTCCAGAACCAGTCTAGATTCTCACCACTGACATTTTCCATATGATTGAAAAAATCATTAGGCTGAGGATGTTTATAAGCCCAAGTTCTAATATAAGACCTGAAAGCTTTATCGAACCTCTCGTGACCTAATATATATTCTCTCAACATAACCAAGCCAAGTGCTGGCTTCATATAAGCAACCATCCCAAGATTATTTGATTGAGTCCTGTCTGGATGAGTAGCAACTGGCTCTCTGCTTGAGTTAGTCAACCACCCCAAATACTTCCTTGTCTTGATAAGGTCATTGGTATATTCACCATCATTGAATGCCAAATAGCTATAATAATTGATAAAGGTATTAAACCCCTCATCCATCCAAGCGTGTCTCCTCTCATTAGAGCCTACGATCATCGGGAACCAATTGTGGCCAAACTCATGATCCGTCACACCCCAAAGCGATTCACCTTTAGATTTATAACTACAAAAGTTCAATCCTGGATATTCCATACCCCCTATATCTGCAGCGACATTCACTGCAACTGGATAAGGATATTCATACCACATTTCTGAGTAATGCTCTACTGAGGCTTTGGAGTATTCGGTGGATCTTCCCCAAGCTTCTTGCCCATCACTCTCTTTTGGATATACAGATTGAGCTAGTGCTTTCTTGCCACTAGGTAGGTTGATTCTAGCAGCATCCCAAATAAATGACTTTGAGGAAGCAAAAGCCACATCTCTTGTATTATTCATTTTGAAATGCCAAGTCAAAGTACCTTCCGACTTTGGACGAGTAAGAGCAAGATCACCAACTTCATTTGGCTCAATAATATAAACTCTTTCATCACTATCGGCGGCACGTTTCATTCTGTTTTGCAGCTCTTTGGTCAGAACTTGCCCCGGGTTCTGCAGCTCCCCAGAGGCTACTACAATATGATCATATGGAACAGTAACTTTATAGTCAAAATCACCATAACCTAGATAAAACTCCCCAGCTCCTAAATATGGATCAGTATTCCAACCAGTCACATCATCAAAAACTGCTACCCTTGGATACCACTGTGCCATGGCATAGATTGTTCCGTCTTTGACATCTAATCTACCCATTCTATCCATACCTTTTACTGGTATCTTATATTCGAAGTCCATAGTGATCGTGGCCACTCCACCATTTGCAGGAATAGGCTCTGCAAATGACACCTGCATCCTGGTATCATTTATCAAATACTCTGAACTGACTGGCTTGTTTTTACCGCTCACTTGAGCTTTCACATTGGAAATATCGTATCCACCATCGACATCACCACTATACCTATTTCCCTGTACTGGAGTAGTAAGAGTACCTCTGGAATCATCTGTAAATCTATTTTGCTCTAGGTAAAGCCAAACAAAATCCAAACTTTCCGGACTATTGTTGGTGTATGTGATTTTCCATGAGCCTTTTACACTATGCTCTTTTTCATCTAATGTCACTGAAATCACATAGTCAGACTTGTTTTGCCAATAGCTGGGACCTGGCTTACCAGAAGCTGTCCTGTAGGCTGTACCTTGTCTATATCCAATTTCTGTAAAAGCATCATCTTTATTGTCTTTGACTGTTTGGGCTTCGGAAGACCAAATCAGACCTACAGAGAGCATTGATAGTAAAAAACCTTTTAAGCTTTGTCTCATATTTTATATTGAATTTTTTTATTGATCGGCTAAAATAAACATTCCGTCCTTAAGAAAAAACCAACCAAATATTATATCAATATGCATTTCCTTTCTTTTTTCAAAACCAATAAAATTTGCATAATGAATATTTTCAATTCTACTTTGTCTTCAAATTAAATCAACCCTATGAAAAAGTGTTTACTAATATCTGCATTGACTTTGAGCATATTTTCAGCCAAAGCTAATCAAGATAGTGTGACTGTTGAGCTTGGAGAAGTCGTCATCAGTGAAAACAGAATTGAAATCCCATTTAATAAAACATCTAGAAACATATCTATCATAAGCAGAAAAGATATTGAAACTACCCCAGCAAGAAGTTTGCAAGAGGTTCTCGCATTCACACCAGGTGTAGATGTGCGTCAAAGAGGTGTGACAGGGGTACAAGGGGACATAGGAATCAGAGGAGGTGGATTTGAACAGACCCTTATGCTCATCAACGGCATCAAAATGACCGATCCTCAAACAGGCCATCACATCATGAATATTCCCATACCTCTTCAGGCTATTCAAAGAGTGGAAGTAATGAAAGGTCCCGCTTCAAGGATATTTGGACAAAACGCATATGCTGGCGCCGTGAACATCGTCACTACGCTTCCTGAGACAGCTAGTCTTAACATTCAAAACTACGGAGGAGATTTTGGCATGAAAGGGGCTAGTATTGTATCGTCTCTGCCTGTTAAGCTACCTTTTGGATTGTATAAGCAAACACTATCCGTCAGTCATGATGCATCGAATGGGCATTGGTACAATTCTGATTACAAAGTAAATAATGTTTTTTATGAAGGTGGGTTAGACATAAATGATCAGCATGAAATCCGTACCATGATAGGGTATACAGAAAGAGATTTTGGCGCTAATGGGTTCTACACCAACAGCTTTCCAGATCAATGGGAAAGTATACAAACATTCTTGGCTTCACTCAGCCATACTTTTGAAAAAAAGCAGCTTTATATACAAACAAGAGCCTATTGGAGAAAAAATGATGATGAATTCAGACTCAGAAGAAATGAACCAGCATTTTTCACTAACCTCCACACCTCGCATACCACTGCATTGGAAATCAATAGTAGATACCAAAGCCAATTTGGCACATCGGGCTTTGGGGTAGAAGGAAGAAATGAGAAAATCAATAGTACCAACCTTGGTAATAGACAAAGAACCTTCTTAGGAGTATTTGCAGAGCATCGGATTGAGTTTTGGGAGGATTTTGACTTCAGAGCAGGTGTGTATTCAAATTATTACGACGAGTACGGTTGGAAGCATTTCCCAGGAGCTGAATTAGGCTATCAAATCAACAATAGTTCAAGACTATACACAAACTATGGCGCCAGCTATAGAATACCATCATTTACTGACTTATATTATCAAGATCCTAGCAACCTTGCAAACCCTAACTTGGTACCAGAAGAAGCCCAAAGTTTTGAAATTGGTTACAAATTCCAAAAAAATGGACTTAGGGCTGAATTAGTATACTTCAATCGATACTCCAAAAACCTCATAGATTGGTACAGAGAACCAAGTACAGTCAGTCCTAACCCTAATCGATGGACACCTCGCAATATTTCAGAAGTGACTTTTCAAGGAATTGAAACTGGAATCCAATATGCTTTTGGTGCATCAAGCAAAAACATCAAGCTAAAAGAAGCCACTTTAAGTTACAATTTCATTGATGCCAACTTGATGCAGAACTCCGGTGTAGAATCAAGAAATACGCTCTCTGCACTCCGACACCAATTGATAGGAGGAATTAAGACAGAATGGTTCAATGACTTTGAAATGAATGTTAAAGCCAGGTATTTAGAAAGGATGGCTCTTGACCCGTACTTTTTATTGGACGTAAGAGTTGACTACAAAAGACTAAAGACTTTTGGTCTATTTGCAGAAGCTTCTAACGTAACCAACTCTGATTACATAGAGGCAGGATTTGTACAGATGCCTGGAAGATGGTTCAGAGCTGGTATCAACCTTAACTTAGTCAGATAAAAATTTAATCAACTCGATCATCTTAAGAGCCTTACAGAATTGATTGTAAGGCTTTTTTAATGTGTAAATTACACTCCCTGTGATGATCTGCTTTTGCAAGAAGAGCAGCAATTCAGCTAAACGAATAACTCCTATTTTGATCAATATCCATTAGTATCCCAAATCAATCAATATCGAAATCTTGAAAGCACCTTAGATGAGGCTACATGGATCTTTTCAGCATTTCATAATTTTTTATATTCAATATCAATGAATTACAAAATTACAAAAAAAAATTAAGATTGATTTTTTGCTCAATATTAAAATAAAGCTACCTTTGCAATCCATTCACGAAGGAATGGGAGTTTAGCTCAGCTGGTTCAGAGCATCTGCCTTACAAGCAGAGGGTCGGGGGTTCGAATCCCTCAACTCCCACACTTATTAATTAATTCAATACCCAAAATTTGGGAGTTTAGCTCAGCTGGTTCAGAGCATCTGCCTTACAAGCAGAGGGTCGGGGGTTCGAATCCCTCAACTCCCACACAAAGCCTCTTTTGAGGCTTTTTTTATGCCGAATTTTTTGAATAAAAAGGGCTTATTGGAAAATTCGTCAGGAATTAGAAAGTAGGGTTTAAACTAAGCTCTACTTTCTTTTTTTATGTGTTTGACCCTTGATCCACGAGTCAATTTCGGATTGAAAAAGTACAATTTAGGATTAGTTTTTG
>NZ_JAKZGR010000015.1 GCF_022549675.1 Belliella kenyensis
TAATCCTAAATTGTACTTTTTCAATCCGAAATTGACTCGTGGATCAAGGGTCAAATACATAAAAAAAGAAAGTAGAGCTTAGTTTAAACCCTACTTTCTAATTCCTGACGAATTTTCCAATAAGCCCAAAAATGAAAAAACCCCGAAAAATTCGGGGTTTTTATATAAACAAGATAGTGCGATCTTATTTAACTTTTTCAACTACAGCTTTGAATGCCTCAGGGTGATTCATTGCAAGGTCAGCAAGAACTTTTCTGTTCAAGTCGATCTCTGCTTTTTTCAAAGCACCCATTAATTGTGAGTAAGATAAGCCATGTATTCTAGCTCCTGCATTGATACGTTGGATCCATAAAGCTCTGAATTCTCTTTTCTTCGCTTTTCTGTCTCTGTACGCATACTGCAAACCTTTCTCGTACTTGTTTTTAGCTACTGTCCAAACATTTTTACCTCTTCCGAAGTAACCTTTGGTTGCTTTTAAAACTTTTTTTCTTCTTGCTCTTGACGCTACCGCGTTTACTGATCTAGGCATAGTAATAAATTTTTTGACTCTTGGTGGCTCGGCTTTCGCTGTGCACTTTTAGACCAAAGCGTCTGGTGAATAATTAACCTTTAATTGATTTTGTTGATAAACGAGAATTAACCGATTCTCAACATAGCTTTTACTCTTCCTTCATCTGACTCGTGAACCATACCCATTTTTGTCAGATTTCTCTTTCTTTTGGTATCTTTCTTAGTCAAGATGTGGCTTTTGTAAGCGTGCTTTCTTCTGATCTTACCGGTTCCAGAAAGCTTGAACCTCTTTTTTGCACTTGATTTGGTTTTTACTTTTGGCATAACTGTATTTGTTTGTTGAAAATTATTTCTTACTTGCTTTTGGCGCTAGGAATAAAAACATCCTTTTGCCTTCCATTTTTGGCATCTGCTCTACCGCCCCGTATTCCTCTAGTGCTTGAGCAAATTTCAATAAAAGCATCTCCCCTCTTTCTTTGAAGACGATCGTTCTACCTACAAAGTGAACGTATGCTTTTACTTTTGCTCCTTCCTTCAGGAAATTGATCGCATGCTTCAGCTTGAAGTTGAAATCGTGGTCATCCGTATTAGGTCCGAACCTGATTTCTTTCAATACTGTCTTTGCAGCATTTGCCTTGATCTCTTTCTGCTTTTTCTTTTGCTCATACTTGAACTTCGCATAATCGATGATCTTACATACTGGCGGATCAGCTGATGGGGAAATTTCTACAAGATCAAGATCGTTTGCTTGGGCAAGCTTGACTGCTTCGGAAGTCTGCATTACGGCATTGCCTCCCTCTACAAAGTCACCAACGACCCTTACCTCACGTGACCTTATTTTCTCATTGATCTTATAAGGTTCTTCTTGTCTTTGTCTAAACGGTGTTCTTCCTCTCAAAATATTATTTTATGGTTTGTTAATGAAATTGCCTGCAAATATCGGAATAAAAATTGGGATTATAAAAAATCCCAATTTATTTTACCTAATTTATTGTGCTAAAGATTCAGAAATAATTCCTTTGAAGTAAGTAGCAAACTCCTCTGGAGTAAAACTACCTAGGTCTCCTTCTCCATGCTTACGTACAGAAAGTTTGCCCTCAGCCATTTCCTTTTCTCCTACGATGAGCATGAAAGGAATCTTCTTAACTTCAGCATCTCTGATTTTTCTTCCTATTTTCTCATCCCTATTATCTATAGCACCCATGATATCATGGTCTTCAAGGATACTTTTGACTTGCTCTGCATATTCGGTAAACTTCTCCGAAATCGGTAATATGGTCATCTGTTCTGGTGAAAGCCATAGCGGGAAGTTCCCTGCACAATGCTCGATCAATACAGCCACAAATCGCTCCAATGAACCAAAAGGTGCTCTGTGAATCATCACAGGCCTGTGTTTCTGATTATCTGACCCAATATACTCAAGTTCAAATCGATCAGGTAACTGATAATCTACCTGAATGGTTCCTAGTTGCCACTTTCTACCCAACGCATCTTTGACCATAAAGTCTAGCTTTGGACCATAAAATGCCGCTTCGCCCAATTCAGTCACAGTATCCAAACCTTTCTCTGCTGCTGCTTCAATGATCGCAGATTCTGCTTTGTTCCAAGCATCATCAGACCCTATATACTTCTCAGCCTTCTCTGGATCTCTCAAGGAAATCTGCGCTGTATAATCTTCAAAACCCAAAGCCCTAAATACATATAAAACCAGATCTATCACCTTAATAAATTCCTCTTTCACCTGCTCTGGTCTACAGAAAATATGCGCATCATCTTGGGTAAAGCCTCTTACCCTAGTCAAACCATGAAGCTCACCGCTCTGCTCGTATCTATAAACTGTACCAAATTCTGCATACCTTATAGGAAGATCTTTGTAAGACCTTGGCTTGTGCTTGTAAATTTCACAATGGTGCGGACAATTCATTGGCTTGAGTAGGAACTCCTCCCCTTCGTTTGGAGTCGCTATAGGCTGAAATGAATCCTTACCATATTTCTCATAGTGACCAGACGTTTCATATAGCGCTTTGTGTCCTATATGTGGCGTCACTACTTGTTGGTATCCCGATTTGTCTTGCGCACGCTTCATGAAATTCACCAAGCGCTCTCTCAAAAGTGTACCTTTTGGTAGCCAAAGTGGAAGCCCCATACCTACTTTTTCAGAAAAAGTAAAAAGCTCTAGTTCCCTTCCTAGCTTTCTATGATCTCTTCTTTTGGCTTCTTCAAGCATATGAAGATATTCCGCTAACTCTTTAGCTTTTGGAAAAGTCACCCCATAAATCCTGGTGAGCATTTTGTTTTTCTCATCACCTCTCCAATAAGCTCCTGCGATATTCAGGAGTTTTACTGCCTTTATAAATCCAGTATTTGGGATGTGAGGGCCTCTACAAAGATCTACAAAGTTACCTTGCTCATAGAAGGTAATATTACCATCCTCTAGTCGCTCAAGTAGGTCTAGTTTATATTCATCACCTTTTTCTGTAAAATAAGCTACAGCATCGGTTTTAGAAATGTCCTTTCGGATATATTCATTTTTTTGCTTGGCAAGCTCTGCCATTTTAGCCTCAATCTTTTCCAGCTCAGCACCATCAAACTCCCTATCTCCGAAGTCAACATCGTAATAGAAGCCCGTTTCGATAGAAGGACCAATGCCCAATTTTACACCTGGGTAGAGCGCCTCTAGTGCTTCAGCCATCAAGTGAGCTGATGAATGCCAAAAAGTAGACTTTCCGTCTTTGTCATTCCATGTCAAAAGTTGAACAGTAGCGTCTTCATGTATGGGTCTATTAGCGTCCCATACTTCGCCATTTACTTTTGCTGCAAGTACATTTCTAGCTAAACCCTCGCTGATACTAAGTGCAATCTGTAGCCCAGAAACTCCTTTTTCATAAGATCTTACCGATCCATCCGGTAAGGTAATGTTGATTTGTTGATCTGACATTTAGTTTTTAAAATCAATTGATGAAACATCGCACCTTTACAAACAGATGCTTTATAGCCTGCAAATATGCAAATTCAATGGTTGTAAAGAAAATTAGTCCTCAAGAGATTCACTATTTTTTAATAAACTCTAGCATTACAATTTCAAACATTGTTAGAATCAACCTTATATTTGTTTTAAGTTTGATAAATATGCTATACGACATCATCATCATAGGCGGGGGAATCGTAGGACTCGCAACAGGATTGAAAATAAAGGAACAAAAACCAGAATTGAACATTGCCATTCTTGAAAAAGAAAATGAACTGGCAAAACATCAGACGGGAAACAACTCTGGTGTCATTCACTCTGGCTTGTACTATAAACCTGGCTCACTCAAAGCGATAAATTGTATCGAGGGCTATCAAGAATTGATAGATTTTTGTGATCAAGAGCAAATCCCTTATGAAATCACTGGAAAAGTGGTGGTCGCAACCAGAAAGGAGCAAATCCCCATTCTTAATGGACTGCATGATAGAGGGTTACATAATGGATTGACTGGAACAAGACACATTACCTTAGATGAATTAAGGGAATATGAGCCCTATTGTGCTGGTGTTGCTGCCATCCATGTACCACAGACGGGTATAGTGGATTATAAAAGAGTAGCACTAGCCTACGGAGAGAAATTCAAAAAGCTAGGTGGCGAGATCTTTTTGGGACATGAGGTAATCAGGACTAGCATTCAAAAAGGTTATTCGGTAGTACAGACCAAACTTCAGCATTTTGACAGTAAGTTGATCATCAATTGTGGTGGACTGTATTCTGATAAAGTTGCTCAAATGAACCAAGCTGAACCATTAGATGTGAAGATTATTCCTTTTAGAGGTGAATACTATAAGCTGAAAAAAGAAAGAGAATATTTAGTCAAAAACCTGATCTACCCAGTGCCAGATCCTAATTTCCCATTTTTAGGAGTTCATTTTACAAGAATGATGAAAGGTGGCGTTGAAGCGGGGCCCAATGCAGTTCTGGCATTCAAAAGAGAAGGTTATAAAAGGTCTGATGTCAACTTGAGAGAGTTATCAGAGACCCTGTCTTGGCCAGGCTTCCAGAAGGTCGCTGCAAAATATTGGAAAACTGGTTTTGGAGAGATGTATAGGTCATTTTCCAAAGCTGCATTTACCAAAGCTCTACAAGAGCTGATTCCTGATATTCAAGAGTCAGATCTGGTTGATGGTGGTGCTGGTGTCAGGGCTCAAGCCTGTGATAGAAATGGTGGTCTTTTGGATGATTTCAGCATACGTGAGAATCAGTTTGCTATCAACGTCTTAAACGCCCCCTCTCCTGCTGCCACAAGTTCACTCGCTATTGGGAATACAGTAAGCCAATTGGCATTGAAAAGATTCTAAAAAAAAGACCAGTCAATTATTTGACTGGTCTTTTAAAAAGTTGAAGATTAAAATTCAATTAAAAACCTAACCCAACGGCCATTGCAGTAGCATTCACATTGAAGTCAGCCACTTTTGTGGCAGCACCGCTCTCAAGATTGATACTATAAACAGCTGTGGTACCGCCCACTTCAAGAAGGGCAAATGCCATATTTGATTTTCCTCCAATATCAAACCCATTATCAGCTGTAATGTCTACACCTAACGCTCCGATAGCTACAAGACCTCCATCATTTGGCGGATCTTGCTTGTACAGCATATTTGTTTCGCTGTCTATTACATACAATACAGTAGAAGTTGCATTTGCTATATTATTGGTATAAGCTGCGCCATTTACCATAGGAGAGCCAGGGTTTAAGTTACCATCTACTGCTACGACAGTTCCTAAGTCTGGATGAAGTCTGAGGTTTTGACCTGTATTACTCACCAACCTGATTCTATCTACTGTAGGATTGAAATCAAAGCCAAAAGTTGAACCAGAAAGAAGTGGATTAAGCACAGCTCCAACAAGGGTCAATTGACCATTAGCTGTATTCACAGTCATAATTCTGCTCAAGCTAGTGATGGCATATAGTTGACCATTGGCAGGTCTGAAGTCGAGTCCTACTACAGTCTCATTTGCTAATAATCCTTGGAAAGCTACCGCATTAGCCTGTGGGGACATAGGATTAAATCTGTGAAGCATATTATCCTCTGTGGCAGCATAAGCCACTGGATTTGTTTTGAAAGCAATTCCAAAAACAGGTTGATTGAATGTACCTACCCATTGTGCTCTGCCAGATGATAAGTTGATAGTATATAACTTTGATTCATTCTCGTGTCTTGTTACAGCTAAAGCCACGCTATTGTCAGGATTGATGTCAAAATTACCCATTCCCATAAAATCCACTCCCAAATCTCCGATTTCTCTCAATCCTCCGTCATTAGGTGGATCTTGAACATAAAGCTTGTTGCTTGCGAAATCAATGTCAAAAAGCTCTGTTGCACTTGCGCCTGCCATACTATTCGTATAAGCCACAGCACCAATTCTTGGGTTACTTCCTCCTGAAATATTGCCATCGGTAGCTACGACATTACCTAATTCAGGATGCAATCTCAAATTCTGTCCCGATTCAGTCACCAACCTGATTCTATCTACTGTTGGATTGAAATCGATCGAAGCATTTTCCCCACTGATGGCAGGAGAAAATGAACTTTCACCCAAAGCAGTGGCCACTCCTGAATTTTCATTGATTACATATAGTCTACTGCTAGCACCCAGAGCATAAAGCTGACCCGTAGCTGGTCTGTAGTCGATACTTATGATGTTATCTCCTGATTCAAGGCCAGTAATTTCTCTAGTATCCATCGGAGAATTCAATTCTCTTGCATCATACATTGCTATCCTATTTCCTTCCAATAATGCAGTGAAAGAAACTTCTGGTGCCATTCCTGGTTGATCGATCCCAGGCATTTCATCTTCATTGTTACAACTAAATCCTAGAATAGCTGTGGTCGCGATCATTAGGGCACGTAGCCCAAAAGTAAAACTGTTCTTTTTCATGTTATTAGTTAATGTTGGTTCGAATAGACAGACTTACGAACTCATGAAGGCGATTGGATTTAGTGATCTGAAAAAAAGTTAAAATAAAACCAATTTTAATTATAAAGATGAAAGAACAGGACAGTGATAACTTGAAAAAACTATCTGAGAAAATTCACTAACGATATATTTTAGATTGAATCAATTTTAAACCAAATCTGCGAAGAATGTATCCAATATTCTACATTTCTCAGTATTTAGAAAGTCAAGAAATGCATTTGGCACTGGCATATGCTTTTTCCCTTTCAACCAGACTAATCTCCATTTTGTCGTGATAGGTAGTCCGTTTACGGGAATGATTTTTAATTGTCCCGACTGCAATTCGTTTTTGATACCAATCAGGGGCATGATGGAGTATCCTAATCCAGCAAGGACAGCTTGTTTTACCGCCTCATTGGAAGTTAATTCCATTTTTTTCTGAATATTGATTTTGCTTCCTTCTATGAATCTCTCCATTGTCTGTCTTGTTCCAGAACCTTTTTCTCTAAAAATCAATGGCAAATCTTTGAAAATATCTTCTGAGTAATTTCTAATTTCTAAAGTAGACTTTTTGTCACCTACCAAATACAAGTCATTGTCTAAAAGATCCATGTACTCCAGATTCATGTCTTTAGGCAAAATAGACAGTAGTGCAAAATCCACTTCATTATTTTCCAAAGATTCTAAAACCTTACTTTTGTTTGTTACATCCATGACCAAATCAACGCCCTTGTGTAATTTCATAAAATCTCCTAAAAAATAGGGCATAACATATTTCCCAGTAGAGACCACCGAGATTCTTAACTTTCCAGTAAGTTGACCCTTAAAAGCTAATGTCTTTTCCTCTATCGAGTTAATTTGATCCAGTATTGGTTTTACTAGCTTGGCGATTTCATATCCAAATTCTGTGATTTGAATTTTTCTACCTAATACCTCCGTCAATGGTATTTCGAATTGGTCCTGAAAATTTTTCAATTGAATTGAAACTGCCGGTTGAGTCAAATGCAACTCTTCAGCGGCTTTGGTAATCGAGCAAGTCTCTACAACTTTCAGAAAGACCAATAGCTGATGTAAAGTATAATTCATAAATAAGCCTAATGATTCGGATAATAAAGTTAAATAAAAATTAATGAAAAATTTAAATCTATTTTGCCCAATAAATGATACTGGAATAAAAACACTGCAAAATGAAAAAGAAGACAGATTTTAAATTAATAGAGGGAGAATTTAGTGGAAAAGAAGCCAAGGAGATTCTAAATCAACTGTTCAGCGATAAAATAAATTTCCACGTCAAGAAAAGCTTCAACTCAAGTATTAAATATGGTACTAAGGACTTGCAATCCGAGGATAGGATTAAGTTTTTAAAAGAAGAAGTTAATGAAATAAATTCGTTTTTTGAAGCGGACGATTATTCAGATCAAACCTATCTGATCGAGGCTAAGGTGATAGTAAAACCTCTAAGTGAATCTTCTGATAAGGATCATTAACTCTACCATTCAGATAATTTAAGCGACAAAAAAATGAATTTCAACCTGCTTGTTGAAAACTTAACAAACCCTGCACTGATGTTCTTTGTGCTTGGTCTGATTGCGGTATTGGTCAAAAGTGACTTAGAAATTCCAGCAAATTCATCGAAATTTATATCACTTTACTTATTATTTGCTATAGGCTTCAAAGGCGGTCAAGAGTTGGCCCATGAGGCATTTACCATGGAAATAGCATGGACTATTCTCTTCGGGCTACTAATAGCTTCGGCAATTCCCATTTATACTTTTTTCATATTGAAGAGAAAGTTGAGTATATATGACTCAGGTGCTGTAGCCGCTGCATATGGCTCAATAAGTGCTGTCACATTTGTGACAGCAGTGAGTTATTTGGAGATTCAGCAAATGGCTCTACATGGTCATATGGTTGCCATCATGGCATTGATGGAAGCTCCTGCCATTGTAATTGGTTTACTATTGATTTCCACTTTTGAGAAAGATGGAAATCAAATTGAAAAAGTCAAAAAGCGAACTGTAATAAAGCATTCGTTTACCAACGGAAGTGTTCTACTCATTTTGGGAAGTCTTGTGATTGGATTTTTGGCCTCAGACGCTCAAGCTGAAGGTATAAAACCTTTCACAAATGATATTTTCAAAGGCTTTTTGGCTATATTCTTACTTGACATGGGCATAATAAGTGGTAAAAAATTGGGGTCGTTTTTCTCATATGGATGGTTTCCAATCATCTTTGCCATCATGATACCATTAATAAACGGATCAGTTGTAGCCATTGCAAGTGGAATAGTTACTGATGATGTTTCTAACAGATTCATGCTAGCCATTCTTTCTGCAAGCGCATCCTATATTGCAGTACCAGCAGCCATGAAAATGACCGTTCCCAAGGCAAATCCCGGATTGTTTCTACCGATGGCCTTAGCAGTCACCTTCCCTATAAATATTACCATCGGAATGCCACTTTACTTTCTTTTGGCATCTTACTAGACTACTTATACTTTACACTTTGTAGAAAATTGAGGCTTATTCCATGATTAAAGTGCTAATTTCGTTGAATGATGAAATTAGCACCTTTAATTTTAATTTTGATATTTATGTCGACACCATTGAGTGCTCAAAATGACTTCAATAGTTTTTACTGGACAAGATATTATCATGTATAAAAAAAGGAGATCTACTAAGACCTCCTTTTTTTATGAATCTTATTTCCAAGTTACCCTGGTAGATTTGACCTCTTGAGAATTTCCACCCACCATGATTTCAAATTCACCAGGCTCAAATACAAATTCTGTGTTGAAATTATAAAACTTCAAAGCTTCCTGAGTTAGCTCGAAAGTAACAGTCTTTGATTCTCCAGCTTTGAGGAATACTTTTTCAAAACCTTTAAGTTCCTTAACTGGTCTTGTGATAGAAGCAACCAAATCTCTCACATAAAGCTGGACAACTTCAGCTCCATCTATTTTGCCAGTATTTTTTAATTCAACACTAATTTCTAGTTTTTGATCTCCTTCAAAGGAAGTACCATTCAATCTGATATCACTGTATTCGAATGTGGTGTAACTCAGGCCGAAACCAAACGGAAACAAGGGTTCATTAGGTACATCAAGATAATTTGATCTAAATTTCTGAAACCATTCTCCTTCTGGCAAAGGTCTTCCAGTATTTTTATGATTGTAGAAAATTGGCACCTGTCCGACGTTCTGAGGAAAAGTAGCGGTAAGCTTACCCGAAGGGTTCACATCTCCAAACAATACATCTGCAATGGCATCCCCAGCTTCACTGCCTGCAAACCATACATTCAAAATCGAAGGGACATTTTCAGCCTCCCACTTCATGGCCAAAGGACGGCCAGTGAACAACACCATAACCACAGGCTTACCAGTTGCTAAAAGTGCCTTCATCAAATCTCTCTGACTCTGAGGAATCTCTATGTCTGAACGGCTGGATGCCTCTCCACTCATCTCTGCCGACTCTCCCATAGCTGCAATGATCACATCGGCTTTTCTAGCAGCAGCTACAGCTTCTTGGATCATAACTTCGGCTGACCTATCATCTCTGTAGGTAGGCTTTCCGAATATACTCACTCGAGATTCTAAGACTTCGTCCTCTGTGATATTTGCACCTCTAGCATAGATGATGTTTGCTTTATCTCCTACCGCATTTTCGAGGCCTTGCCTCAAAGAAATTGCCTGATCAAATTTTCCTGCTACACTCCATGTTCCCGCCATGTTCTCTTTGTTATCCCCCATTGGACCGATTACAGCAATGGTTCCTTTTTTCTCAATAGGTAAAACATTACCTTCATTTTTCATCAAGACAAAAGTCTCTGCGGCTATTTTTCTTGCCACTTTTCTGTGCTCTGCATTGAAGACATCTCTTTTTGAACGCTCTGGATCAGCATATCTATATGGATCTTCGAATAAACCAAGCTTAAACTTTGCAATCAAAATCCTTCTAACAGCTTCATTGATTTGTGCTTCTGAGACTCTGCCTTCATCAAGAGATTTTTGAAGAGTTGTCAAAAACCCTTCACCCACCATGTCCATGTCAACACCAGCATTCAAGGCCAAAGCTGACACATCCTGTAAATCTCCCATGCCATGATCGATCATTTCATTGATAGCAGTATAGTCTGTAACTACAAACCCATTAAATCCCCACTGATCTCTTAGCAGATCGGTCATCAGCCACTTGTTTCCACTAGCTGGAATCCCATCTATATCATTGAACGAAGTCATTACCGTGCCTACTCCCGCCTCTACTGCTGCTTTGTATGGAAGCATGTATTCATTGAACATACGCTGACGACTCATGTCCACAGAATTGTAATCTCTTCCTGCTTCTGGTGCGCCATATAAAGCAAAATGCTTCACACAAGCCATAATCGTATTTTCTAAGGTCAAATCATCCCCTTGATAACCTTTCACCATCGCCTTGGCTATCTGAGCTCCAAGGTAAGGATCTTCTCCATTTCCTTCAGAGACTCTCCCCCATCGAGGATCTCTGGACACATCTACCATAGGAGAAAAAGTCCAGTTGATACCATCAGCACTAGCTTCTATGGCTGCGATTCTGGCAGACTTCTCAATGAGTTCCATATCCCAACTGGCGGATAAGCCTAAAGGAATAGGAAATAGTGTTTCATAACCATGAATCACATCCATCCCAAACAGTAGAGGAATTTTTAGTCTGCTTTCTTCTACTGCTATCCGCTGTACTTCTCGAATTTTTGTGGCTGATTTCAAGTTGAAAAGCCCACCAACTTTTCCTTCTTTAATTTTCTCGGCGATATTGGAACTCTCAGCTTGACCTGTGGTAATATCTCCAGCAGCAGGAAGGTTGAGTTGACCAAGTTTTTCTTCTAAGGTCATTAATGCAAGAACAGAATCCGCTTTTGCTGTAAAATCTATTTCACCGTCATTTGTTTTTTGCTGAGAACAACTTGCTAATAATACTCCAGCAATTAGTGCCATCATGCATGTATATTTTATCATAAATTTTTCTTTCGTTTTTTAATCAATGCTACTTTTAATTTACTTGAACAATGTCAGACCTTTTCGAAACTCCATTTTCATTGAAAGATTCGATAGTGAAATAATATGTCTGACCCGCTGTTAGGCTTTTCAGATTCAACTTGTTTTCACCATAAATCATCCAAGAATTGTAAAGTTTATCAGGTGCAATTCCCCAGAGGATATTATAGCCTTGTGCATCAGGAATAGCATCCCATGTAATCAACGCATCTCTTGGATCTTGATCTCTGCTTACTTTGAAATTTCGCACAAAGCTAGGAATTTTACCCATTCCTTTGCCAAAAATTCTAAGGCCAGAAATGGCTAAATGAGGTGTTGGAACGTGAACATGTTCATACCTTACATACCTGAATTTTTTTGTGAATGGAAGTACTACATAGTCGTTAGGTGTGTCTTTGAAGCTTTTTTCTTTATCTATGATCAGCTCCCAATTATTTTTGTCATGCGACCCGTAAATTTTATACCTATGATACAAGTTTGGAATTCTGCCGTACATGTCAGATTCATGGTCATGGTAGTTTATCTGAATGGCATGCACCATACTTTCTTGCAACAAGTCAATCTCTATCCATTGGTCTTTTTTTGCATCATCAGCAAGCCAAAAGGTCTTGACATTTTCATCCACCATATGGTTTGGAGCATATGTCCCAACCTTGGAAGATGCTTGAACAGGCTTATTGTAAGATAAGAGCATCCATCCTGTGAATTCTCCATTTTTGGACAATTCTGAGGGTGCATAATGCGGGTAATCGCCAAAATACGTATCTGTATACATCAAGCCATCCTTGTCAAAAAATGTAGGAAACATAGCAATTCTTCTTTCCCAATTGACATTGACAGATACAGCATTACTTCCAAAGTGCCAGTAGGCATTCCCTGGGCCAATAACAGTACTTCCGTGGCCAGCTCCATTCATAAATCCACCAGGCTTGTAAGAGATTGGATTGTTTGGTGCATACTCATATGGTCCAAGTGGATCATCACTGGTGTACACCCCGTCTCCATATACATTAAACTCCGTACCTGGTGCTGCATATTGCATGTAATACTTTCCGTTGTGCTTAGTCAGCCAGGGGCCTTCCATGTAACCACCTAAAACAGTGTCCGCATGATTTTCACCAAAACGCTCCCATCCATGCTTTTCCATATCCAAATTAAAAAGCTCGAAAGTCTCCTCCGAAGGCCTGAACCTTTTCTTCATATCCAACTTCTTAGCTCTTATGGGATATTTATTGGATGATCCCCAGAACACGTAGGCTTGTTCATCGTCATCAATAAAGATATGGGGGTCTTGAAGGTTGTTGATGATGCCAGGTACTGCTTTCCAGTCTCCTTTTTTAGGATTATCTGTGTACAATACACTCATACTTCCAGAAGGATTTCCAGAGACATAAAGTACTGAATCTTTGTAATTATGAGCTGTGGGTGCATTGGATCCTTCAAAGTACCACTTTTCTGGCTCAATAAAAGTCCAATTGGTCAAGTCTGAGGAATGCCAATAGCCCATCGATCTGGTAACGAACATGTAATACTCTCCCCTAAACTCAACCACGGCAGGATCAGCTCCAGAGCGGTATGATTTATCTTGATGTGAATTATAAATCATGTAGGTGTAATCCAGATTGATCGGATTACAGTAGGTCGATTGGGCACTGGATTGAAGAATAGTCAGGTTAAAATTGACTAAAAATACGACCAAGAAACTTATACGAACTTTCAATTTATTAAACATACCCATGAGGTCTATCAATTCAACCTTAATTAGAATAGTGTGGACTCGAAAATCCTAGCTTGTCCAATCCTTCTTTCACCTCTGGAGAAGTCATAAATAAATCCCACAACAAACCAGTTCTGTGATTCTCAATCATCACGACAATAGGCCCCTGATCTATGGCTAAGTACCTCTGTGGAAACCAATCTTCCTGAACACTGAAAGCATCATAAAACCCATACTTCCCAAATAACTTATCTCCATAAGTTTCATACCAATACCTCATGGCTTCCATGCTATACTCTGGAGTATATGGAAATGATGATAAAGCAGCCGTTGGAGAAATTACACCTTTGTCACTACTTTCACCAGGAGCATGCGCAGCATATCCTTTTACAGAATAGCTTGCAGTAAGGCCCCAAGAGTGAGGACCATACCCTTCAAAGTTATTTGGGTTCTCGACGCACCAAGCGCGATTAGCTAGTGTATGGTTGACATTGTGTCTCCAATAGTCAGCATATTGATCTTTCAGTCCTCTTGGATCCAATGCCAAATACGAATAATGTGCCCAAAACAAAGGTCCTCCCAATTCTTTTGCACCATTATGATTCAATTCCAACAAATGCCCAAAAGGCTCACTATTTCCTTTGATCGCTCCATCACGTGCCCATCCTTTGTGGTAATAAGCTGCATCAACAGGATATGTCGGAGATGAAGCTGCCAAAATGTATGCGATCATCGTTTCATCATAGCCTTTTAAGCCATGGTTTCTTTTAAATTCATATTGTGGAGACCAGTGCCAAAGCATAACTTCTTCTTTTTCATTCCTGTACCACGACCACTCCATGGCTTCGTATAGCTTGGTGATTTTATTCGCCATAGCTTGCTCCTCTTCATTTCCGTCCTTGAAATATTGCCTTACTGTAAGTAATCCCTGTATCAAGAATGCAGACTCTACCACATCTCCTCCATCGTCGTCATAGCCAAAAGGTTTCACTTTGCCTGTTTCTCCATGTATCCAATGAGACCATATGCCATGAAACCTATCGGCTCTTTCTAAATAATCTACGATATGATTCAATCTTTCAAATCCTTCTTTTCTAGTGATAAATCCTCTTTCGATACCGACCAAAATCGCCATAACTCCAAAACCTGAGCCACCCGTAGTAATTACATTTCGGTCATTTTCTGGATATTCTCCATCCAAGTGAATTCTCTCTCGAGCCAATAAAGATGTAGGCTCAGCACCATCCCAGAAATACTGGAATGTACGGTATTGAACCAAAGTCATCAGTGAATCATCTGAAATTTCACTTTCTTCTATGACAGAGGAATTATTGTTTTCTCTTTGCCCGCACGAAACCATCCATACGAACATTGACATGATAATAATGCTGAATATTCTCATTTTATATCTATTAATAGGTGAATCCTAATTTATTTAAACCTTGTCTTACATCTTGATCTTGCATCAGCAAGTCCCAAAGCAAGGCTGTTCTGTAATTTTCGATCATCAATACAATAGGGCCTTGATCTATAGCCAAATAAGACGACGCAAACCAATCTTCTGTCTGATTAAAAGCATCATAGAAGCCGTATTCTCCCCATAATCTATCTCCCAGCTTATAGTAGAAAAACTCCATAGCTGCGATGGATTCTTCTGGTGTGTAAGGAATGGAAGACAAGGCCGCTGTTGGGGTGATCACCCCTCTGTCATTTGTCGGTGAATGGGCTGAGTATCCAGCATGATTATCACTGGCTGTTAGCCCCCAAGAATTGTCTCTGTATCCTGCAAAACCTAATGGATTGGTCACGCAATACATTCGGTTGATCAGTGTATGATTTACACCTTGAGTCCAGTAATTGGCATATTGATCTACCATGTTTCTAGGATCTAGACCTAAGAATGAATAATGAGAAAAAAATAAAGATCCACCATAATTTACTCCCAGAGGAAGAGGAATGTTATAAAATGAATTACCATTTCTCATTCCTCCATTTCTTGCCCATCCATTGTCATAAACAATTTTTTCAATAGGAAATGTAGGAGAAGCTGCGGCTAATACATAAGCAATCAAAGACTCATTATACCCACTTATCTGAAGATTCATGGCCCATTGATGCTGAGGTGACCAATGCCAGTAAAGCACATTCTGATTGCCACGTGTGTACCATGACCATTCCACTTCTTCCCAAAGTTTGGTGATCTTGTCTATGATAACTTTCTCAGCTGGAGATTGCTCGTTGAGATATTGCCTAACAGTCAAAAGTCCTTGAATCATCAAGGCTGTCTCTACCAAATCCCCACCATTATCAAACTGTGAAAATGGAAGCATTTTTCCTGTATTACCATCAATCCAATGTGACCATGCACCATGAAATCTATCTGCTGATTCTAAAAAATCGACTATTTTCCTCCATCTCTCTACCCCCTGCTCTCGAGATATAAAACCTCGCTCGATCCCAACGATTATCGTCATTACGCCAAAACCAGAGCCACCTACTGTCACGAGATTTCCCGAGGTATTCCTTTCTCTGGTCATTCCACTCGCTGGATGTGCAAAGTCCCAAAAGTATCTAAATGTCTGTTGTTGAACTTTAGTCAAAAGCTCTTCTGTTGGAATTCTAGGGAATTTATCTTGAGCTGAAGGCAAAGTGAATAATTCTCTAATTTGCCTTTCTTTTGTATCTCCATCAGGCCCAGTTATACCTGACTCTATGGTAAGTGTATATTTTGAAAAGTCTCTTAAAGGTGCATTACTTCTGAACTCCAGCTTCCCGTCCTCTTGAACGCTAAAAGTTAAGCTTACATTTGTGGGCCCAATGATGCGAATTCTGCTTGCAAAATTTTGATTTTGATTTATTGTTCCTGTGAAGGTTACTTTTCCTAGCAAGTTCAATGGAGTATCCAAAATTCTATTCGAATGCACTGGCTTAGCATTTTCAATTTCTATAGATGCCACTTCTAATCCTGCTCTTGCAGTAGAAAAATCAAGTTGGAAATTATTTACTTGCTCACCATTAGCACCTCGCAAAGCACTTAAAGAAATTTGATATCTTGAATTTGACTCCAATAGCCCTTGTGGGAAAATCACCAACTCTCTGTTTTGAGCAATGAGACTTTGAGAAAAATTTACATCCGTACTGGTTCCATCATTTATTTTCTTGAATGAAACTGCTCCCTGAATACTTGCTTGGTCTATGGCCGCAGAGAACCTAAAGGTCATAGGCTGATCCAAAGGGATATCTTGATAAACGTCGTTGACCACTTCAGGAGTACTACCTCCAACAAGGAAAGAAGTAACGCTGATAGCTGGTAATTCCTTTTCTTCACTGCATCCCCAAAAGGAAAGACCTAATATTAACAGCCAAGTAAGTTTATTGATTTTGAGTTTCATATACAAGTAAGGTGAAATTTAATAAAAATGGGAGGGTCGGTTATCCCTTTCCCTCCCATTAAATACATTCATGAAGTAGGATTATGGACGCTCAGCATTCATAATTTCCCGAATCTTCTCTTGTGTCAAAGCCACATTGAAAATTCTCAATTCATCTATTAAGCTTTGTGTGGAAAGGTGATTCCATCCTGTAAATCTAGGAGCTCCAGATCCGATAGAAAGAATATCACAACCTTCCCAATCAATACCCGCAAATGATCCTTGACTTACAACGTTACCATTGATGTATACAGCTGCATTGGTTCTTGATACAGTTACCGCAATATGTGCCCACTCACCAGCCGTAGGATTAATATCAGCCGCTGCACCACCATCAAACCAGTTTTCACCTGATCCATTACCTAGGTTCATTTTGATCCTTTGGTTGGCACCTGCTGCTTCTCTGAACAATCTCAAACCTTTTGTTCTCAGATTTTGACTATTTGGATTAACCGTATCAGGAGGCCCCATGACCAAGATTCCCGCTCTATTCGGATCAGCATTTACTTTGTACCAGAATACAGCTGAGAATTCTTGATTTCTCAAGTTGTCCGTAGGTAATGTCAGGTATCCACTGCTACTTCCTCTATATGCTCTACCGATCACGCCATCAGCAAACCCTGGAGAACCATTGATGGTAGCTTGTCTTACTCTTACGAGTTCCATATAATCACCGTCGAAAGGAAGATAGAATACCTCCCCCTCATAGACTGGAGTATAAGGCTCTACTTTTTCAAAGTTTACAGTCTGTGTAGTAGTCTTACCAGAAGTATCTCTAGCTTCTATTACAAGTGTATGCTCCCCATTTCCAAGCTCTTCATACCTGTGAGTCTTCACTAGTCTCCTATAGTCTAGGAATTCATTTACTGACAATATCTCAGTACCGTTCAATCTTAAAACTACCGATTCTATTTCTATATCATCTTTGACTTCAAAGTTGATATTCAATGGAGTAACATCCTCAGCTACTCTGATCAATGTACCTTGAAGCGGGAAGTTAATAGTAATAGAAGGTGGATCTACATCTGTACCAGGAGCTACAGGAATGATATCATCCGTATAAGTACCATCACAACCGAAGACAATTAGTCCAAGTGCAAAGAGTGTATATTTTAAATTTTTCATAATGATTTCTATTTAAGGATTGGAAATGATCAACCTTGAGGTGTATCATTAGATAACTGAGGCAAGATATCGATCTGCTCCAATGGATAAGGCAAGAACCTATGAATCGCTGGCTGGAAATTTCTTCCTCCGAAATTCAACTCATTGGTTTTGTTATGTCTTACCAAATCATAAAATCTGATACCCCATTCCATACCGAATTCCGCAAATTTCTCATCCAATACTGTATCGATAGTAACTGACGATACTGGATTCAACCCAGCTCGACTTCTCACTTGATTGACGGCGTCCAAGGCAGATAGTCCTGATGAACTTGCGCCACTGACTACTGCTTCTGCATGCATCAATAGGATTTCAGAATACCTGATTACTGTCATGTTTTTATTCGTACCATAGGTAAATCTACCAGGTGTCAACTGTGTGCTAGGTAGGTAATGCTTACCACTTAGGAAATTGTACCTCGGGTGATTGTTGAATACATCGCCATCAGGAGTTGAATTGGTAATCCATGTAGGAAGTGGCGAATAATTTGGATCGGAAGCGATTTCAGCAATTCCAGCTGGAGTAAATAGAACTGTGGTCTCTAGACGGGTACGCTCATTTCTATCTAGCATAAACTTGATGTACTTTGGAGTAGGTGCCCAGAATCCCCATCCAGTAGAAGCACCAGTTCTTGCTGGTGTCCAGCTAGAAGGGCCAAAGAATGAGAAATTGTACCCAGTAGAAGTACCTGTTGCAGTTCCAAAGTCTGAATACTGGAATTCAAACACGTTCTCTCTACTCAATTTCCCAGGAATTTTGAAAAGCTGGTAGTAATCTGACTCAAGAGCAAAGGCATTAGAAGATATGATTTGACTCGTTGCATCTACTACACCTTGCCAATTTTTCAACTCTAGATTTGCTTGTGCTTTGATCGCTAATGCTGTATATCTCGTAATACCACCTCTAATGTCTGATCTTTGGTTTGGATGTACGTTTGGTAGCATTGGGATAGCTTCATCCATTTGAGCAGAAATGTAGGACATTACTTGATCGAAGTTTGACAATTCTACATTGAATAATGCTGAAGGCTGTGAACTCTCTGGAATCAAAATAGATCCCCATAGCTTTGCCAAAAACATCAATTCAAAAGATTTCATAACTTTGATTTCCGCAATGTACTGCTCCGCTGTACTAGCAGAAGCACCAGCTTCTTGGTATTTTCTGATCTCTTCCATGGCACCATTCCAATACAAGATATCCGTGTATAGGTTTAGCCAAGAAGAGTTATACAACCAGAAACTTCTGTCATACCTGAATAAATCAGTTTCAATCAAAGGATTTTGATCACCAGCAGGAATCACATCATCACCTCTTGTTGCAATGGTTGGGAAAGTTTCCCATTGAAGACTATATAGCTCTGCATAAGCACCATACAGCATCAAGATCATATTCTCTGTCTGTGTGTAATCTGTCTCTTCTGCTATATTTTGATTTTCCAGAGGCTGATCCAGAAAATCATCACATGAACTCAGACCCAAGCTCAAAGCCAAGATCATCACAAGTCCAGTTTTTATAATTTTGAAATTTTTCATGATTTACCTCCTTAATTAAAATTTAACATTTAAACCAACAGTGTAAATCGCTGGGATAGGATAAACCTCACGGTCAATACCATTTGCCACCTCAGGATTGAAACCATTGTAGTTGAATAGGGTCAATGGACGCTCTGCTGTTACTGAAATTCTTGTTTCTGGGAAAGTTTTTCCAAAAAGCGGCTTATCCTTGATCGTATATGCCATTCTTACATTTTGGATACGGAAATATGAGCCATCCTCGATGAAATAAGTACTCATGTTTTGATTCCATCCTTTTCTCAGGCCGGCAGCAGAAGGATATTGATTTGAAGTACCTTCCCCTCTCCACATGTTTTCAGCCAAATCAGCATCTATATTGGTATCATTGGTGAAGATGATCTCACCTCTTTTCCTATTCAAAATGCTAAATCCTGATTGACCTTGGAACAATGCTGAGAAATCCCAGTTCTTGTATCTGAAGCCTGCATTGAATCCATAAGTTAGCGCCGGTAAATATGATCCTAGAACTTTTCTATCTTCATCATTGATGATTCCATCACCATTAAGATCTTTGAAGATCAAATCACCTGGCTGAAGGTTATTTTCTGCAATGAATGCTTCATTATATCCACTATTAGTGATGTCAGCTTGATTTTGGAATACACCTATGACTTCATAGCCATAGAATGCAGAGATAGGTTGACCAAGAATAGATCTCTGTCTAAATTCTGCCGATCCACCATCTAAGTATTCTGGGCCACCTAGGCTCAACACACTATTTTTCAATGTTGCAAAATTACCTGAGATAAAGTAAGAGAAGTTGTTGGTCAATTGATCATCCCAACCAAGACTTAATTCCAAACCTTCGTTTCGAACTTCTCCTACACTTCTTCTTTCGGAAGCTCTGATAACTGGAGGAATAATTTGAATTGCCAAATTCTTAGAGTCTCTTATGAAGTAATCAGCGTCCAAACTTAATCTATCTCTTAAGAATTTTGCATTGATTCCAATGTTAGTTTCTACAACCATCTCCCACCTATCTATCAAATCAAATGTTGGGTTTAGTCTTCTACCAAATACAAATGCATTATTCAAAGCAACACTATTTTCTTGTAATGTAGGACGTCCGACTGATGGAGCAATTCCATCATTACCTAATTGCCCCCAGGAAACTCTGAATTTCAAGAAGTCGATACCATTTACATCGAAGAATTTTTCAGATGACAAAACCCATCCTGCACCAACTGTGGCAAAATTGCCCCATTTTTTTTGATATTTGTTTGATCCATCACCTCTGAAAGTGGCATATAATAAGTATCTATCATCATAATTATAGGCAAACCTTCCGAAGAAAGAGAGGTAATTCTCTCTATACCCACCATCACCGATGCCATCTACATTAAAATTAGTAACATTTGATAAATACCAGAACTGTTCATTACCCCACATAGGCTCTGGATTCAATGCCTGGCCTGAAGCAAATAAGTTCTCCCCATATTCTATTCTAAAAGATTGACCCAATACCGTGGTGAAATTATGCTTTCCAAAACCATCAGTATATGTGAAGTAATTATCAACAATCTGACCATAACTCGCAGCACTACTTCTTCTTATACTAGACTGATTTTGTGTGATTCCATCATTAAAAGCGAAATTCACTCCTCTGACATTTACCAAATCAATATTGTAATTATAAGCAGTTCTAAATTGTAGTTTGTTTGGAACCATTTCAAAATCAGCATAGAAATTACCCATAACTTTAGAAACATGGTTTCTACTATCAGAGTATAGCAAGCTGTAGAAAGGGTTTTGGTTACCTCTATATCCAAGCTGCTGTGCATTGGCCAGTCTTGGTGCATCCGCTCCTGTATTCAACTCATCAAAAACAGGAAGAATCGGCACAGCAAAGTAAGACCTGAACCAAGCACTGTTGCTCGCATTGTATTGTCTAGCAGTACTCACGTTAACGTTAGCACCTACTCTCAACCAGTCTCTCACATCAGAATCAACCTTTACTCTGAAGTTTAATCGCTTATACTCGTTTCTAGCTTCATTGAGAAGGCCATTTTGGTCAAAATAACTACCTCCTAGAGAGTATCTGGTTTTTTCACTTCCTCCATTGAAAGTCAAAGAGTGATTTTGAATAGCCGCAGGACTCATCACTTCTGAATACCAATCCGTATTCACATCTGGTAAGCTTGGGTCAATTCTACTTCTACCGTATCGTTGTATGGCTGCATCGATAAATGCCATATCAGCAGCACTTCCAGTCTCATTGATATACCTTACAAATTGCTGCGCATTAGCCATTTTCAACACATTCTGAGGATTCTGTATACCTACATAGCCATCATAAATGATTTCAGCCTTTTGATTGTATTTGCCTGTTTTTGTTTCGATCAGAACAACGCCATTGGCACCTCGCATACCGTAGATTGCCGCTGCAGAGGCATCTTTCAATATGTTGATATTCTCAATATCTCCAGGATTCAAAAAATCTATATTACTAAAGAACATTCCGTCAACTACATATAAAGGAGAGTTACTAGCATTGATAGAGCCAATACCTCTAATTCTTACAGTTGGGGAAGCACCTGGAGCACCGTTAGAAACGATCTGCACACCTGCTACCCTACCTTGTAAAGATTGCATGGCTTGAGCATTTGGCGTTTTTATGATATCATCATTATTCACTGTAGAAATGGCCGTGGTCAAATCTTTCACCTTTTGCGTACCATAACCTACTACTACAAATTCCTCAAGCGTCTTTTGGTCTTCTTCCAAAGTGACATTGATTACTTCTGAATTTCCTACAGTGACACGTTTCATTTCCATGCCTACAAAAGAAAACTGAAGCACTTGACCTGCTTGAGCAGTAATGGAATAATTACCATCGATATCTGTAACTGTTCCGCTTGTAGCTCCTTGAATGACTACAGTCACTCCTGGTAGTGGCTCTCCTTGTGAGTCAGTAACTTTCCCACGAACTGTGATTTCCTCAGTCACTGACACCAAATAAGCATTTGATTTGTCACTTTTCTTTACATCGATGCTGTTGTTGATCTGTCTGAAAGACACAGCAGCTTGCTGAGCAGCTTCTGCCAAATATGACTCCACCGTACCTGATGATTGGGTAAGTTTGATAGGAGTAGATAGCTTAACGTCTCTCTTGTCGTAAGCAAAAACATAAGGTGTTTTGCTTTCTACAAGGTTAAAGAATTGCTCTAGGGTAAGCGTGCCTTGTTTCATTTGAATTACAACTTGATCCACTGGCTTATATTGGCCATTTGCAGAAGTCGTAGTTACAAAATTCAAGGTCAATAATTGCAATGCTATACAGTACACAAAGTACTTCGATAGCTTGTACATGACTTTAGTTAAATTTATTTTCATATTTCAATCGGTTTATTGTATTGAATTACTTTCATATCGGTTTGGATTTTGCTTTTTACCATTACCGAAAAACACCATAGATTATTATGTCTATTGGATACTTGATGACGACATTACACTTGTTTTCTCATAAGCTAGAAGGTTATATTTACTTGTTTATCATTGATTTCGAATTTAAAGTCTTCTATAAAAGACATGCTTTTGAGCACAACTTCGAGTGATTGATTTACATACTCTCCAGAAAAGCTCCATTTCTTATTGGGTGCTTTGTTGACCACAATTTGTACTCCATACCATAATTCTAATTTCTCCATGACGTCTTTCAGGCTTTCATTAACAAAAATCAATTTGCCATCTTTCCAACCTGTAATACTTTCTGGGTCAAATGAAGAAACTTGGAAATCATCCTTGCCAGCATCATAATCTAATTTTTGATATGGCATAAGGATTTGACTTTTGAGATTAGGCGTATTGCTCGAAATACTTACACTCCCAGTAAGTAGAGCAACCATAGTTTTTGAATTGCCTGTACTTCGCACATTGAAAGAAGTACCCAGTGCTGTGGTGATTACACCATGAGATTCCACTTTGAAAGGTTTGGATTTATCTTCAAAAACTTCAAAAAACGCCTCCCCAACAAGCTTTACTACCCTCATTGAATCTGTGAATTGCTCTGGATAAATAATTGAACTGTTGCTATTTAACCAAACTCTAGTTCCGTCAGGCAGACCAAAACTTCGCTTTTCTCCTTTGTTTGTAAGCTTTTCTACAAGAGCAAAACCTTCGACTTCACTTTCTACCTCCTTTTGAAATAATAAGAATGTCAAAGATGCTCCTAAAACTAAAATTGCCGCAACTCGAAACCAATTCCATGTAAAAAACCTATTCTTTTGTCCTAAATTTTTATTCGAATTTGTTTCTAGCGTGCTTGACTGCTGCATGATTTGAGAAAGAATCCTATCTTTTTCCTCCTGCTGGAGTTGTGCTGATTCATCAAATCTAATCCCAAGGACGATTTCCCTTGCCAGTAAAAACTCCGATTTAGCATTTGGATTTATTGCTATCCAGTTTTCCCAATATAAATCCAACTCCTTGTTTGGACTTTTAACCCATTTGATAAATTCTGGATCGAGTAAAAAATCTTCTTTTCTATACATCTTGGGGTTTGAATTGTTTTTATACTTTGGTCTCTAAAAGTATAAAGCAACAAACCTTCAAAATGACACCTTAAAATTTTAACTTTTTTTAATAAATATTTCTCAAAAAATCTAATGACTTGTAAATCAGATTCCTAACTGACTTTACATTGTCCAGGTTCATCATTTCTTGAATTTGTTTGAAATCCATTTGCTCGTAAAAATAATAATAGATCACTTCCTTCTTTCGAGGACTTAGCTTGTCAATGGCATGATTTAGCTTTTTAGAAACCTCTTCATCTATTTGCCTATTGATCAACAATTGCTCTGGAGAAAAGCTAAAGTTGAAATAATATTCATCATCCAATGTCTCCAGTATATTTGCATGCTTATTTTCTTCTTTAAAAATTTTTCTTTTGAGACTTTTGAACAAATAAAATTTAATCCTATTGGTCTCCCCTAATCTGCTTCGACTATTTCTCAATTCTATAAAAAGATCTTGAATTGCATCTTTGACGAGGTCTTTATCATTGACCATTTTGCTACCGTAGGCATATAGCAAGTCAAAATAAGTTGTGTAGATAGTAATGAATGCAGCTTCACTCCCACTGCGGAAATCATTCCACAAATCTGAATCTCTGAACTGCTGATCAACAGGAGTCATGAGATCTTCATTTTTAGAAATATTAAAGTAGGGTTTATTATTAGCGCTTGTCATAATCGATTACATTCATGTCAATCAATCAAGGGATGAAACTAGGCATAAAATCAAACATTCAAAACTTTGTTTGGCAAAAAGCACTTTAAACTATGTTTTTAAAGCTTAATTCAAACACTTATTTTTTGAACCATATTTTGAATATTTCTATTCATTCCTTTGATTGGGAAATAAGATTTCAACTTCATTATCTAAATATTTTAATTCAAAACGAAGATTAGCTTCATTTCTATCCCTCAAATTTATTTTTCACAATTCATTGAATTATTTAATTTTGTGAGAAAGAGAGATACCATCTTTATAAAAGGGATATTTTAGACCCTCCTACTCTTGAAGCTCAGGATGAGTTATAATAATAAGGTGATGAAATACATTTGCGAAGTTAAACACTAGAGATTACCATCTTTGAAACTCTATATCATCAAATCATTACCTTTGTGTCAATAAGATCTAAATCCATATGAAATTAACTTTTCCTCATCCAATGATAATCATGTTGCTATTTATAGGACTAGCAACAATACTAACTTATTTCATACCAGCTGGTGTTTATGACAGGGTTTTGGATGAATCGACTGGAAGAGAAGTTGTAGTAGAAGGTAGTTATAAGCAAATCTCAAGTGATCCCGTAAGTGTTGGAAGAGCATTTTTGAGTGTTCCAGAAGGAATCATAGAAGGAGCTGAAGTGGTGGTGCTTATATTGATTATAGGAGGAGCATTTTACGTAGTAGAAAAGACAGGTGCATTTCAAGCTGGATTGGAAAGTTTGATTTATAAGTTTGATCATGCTAAGTCTTGGCTTCTGATTCTTGTGGGCGTATTTTTTGGAACAGCAGGTGCTCTGAATGGATTGCAGGAAGAGATCATAGCTATGGTGCCAGTTCTCATGATTCTATCCAAAAGAATTGGATATACCAAAATTGCTGGAGTTGGAATTAGTTTGGGAAGTGCGTTGATTGGTGGCTCATTCGGTCCATCTAATCCCTTTTCGGTTATCATTGCTCAAAAAATTTCAGAAGTACCTGCATTTTCTGGAGGTTTGTACAGAATGATTTTTTTATTGATTGCCCTTTCATTTTGGATTACCTATATCATCCGAACTGGAAAAGATCAAGAGTCTGATCAAGTTTCCTTGCAGTTCGATAAGCCTAGTAAGCTAACAATCTCCCATCAAGTCATTCTAGTGCTATTAGCCATTACATTTGCAGTGATGATCTATGGCTTAAGCAATTGGGAATGGGATTACAATGAGATGTCCGCACTGTTTTTTGTTTTTGGATTCTCCGTCGGCATTATTGGGAAATTAGGGATCAATGGTACAGCCAAAGCCTATTCTGAAGGATTTGCTGAATTGGTATTTGCAGGAATCATTGTAGGTTTAGCGAGGAGTATCTATTTGGTGCTTCAGAGTGGACAAATCATAGACACAATTATCTATGCATTGTTTACTCCATTAGAAAGCTTGCCTTTGGCATTTTCAGCCTTTGGAATGATGATAGCCCAAGCAATATTACATATTCCAGTGCCAAGTACTTCAGGTCAAGCAGTCTTGACCATGCCATTGCTATCTCCTATTGCGGATTTGATTGGTATGTCTAGACAGGTAGTAATCTTGGCATATCAATATGGAGCAGGTATCATGGACATGGTAACACCCAGTAATGGAGGTCTCATGGCAATCTTGACAGCTGCTGGGGTTTCTTACAAAGAGTGGATTATATATTCTTGGAAGCCTATTATGATTGTTTTCTTTATCGCTTCTTGTGGAGTAGTGATTGGAATATACGTTTTTTAGAGTACAATCGATAGATTTTTCTCCTTGTTTTACTTATATTTAAAGTGCTTATAATCATCATATTCCAACCACTTTATTTTTAAAAAAACATGAAAAGAGTTGCAATTCTATCTATAGACGGAGGAGGTATCAGAGGGATAATTCCAGGGACTATATTACAATTGATTGAGGAGAAAATTCAGGAAAGACTTCAAGATCCTAGAGCACGGCTCGTAGACTATGTAGACTTCGTCGCTGGCACAAGTACGGGAGGGATCATAGGATGTGGCATGCTGATTCCTGATCCTTTTGATCCGAGCCGGCCAAGATATAATTTGAGAGAAGTGGTAAACCTGTATCATGAAAATGGTGCTGCTATCTTTAGAAAACCACTTGGTCATAAGTTAAGGACTATATTTGGAATTAGAGAAGAGAAATATCCAAATACTAATTTACTCAAAGCTTTAGACAAGTATTTTGGAAATGTATACCTGAGCGAACTGATAAAGCCTTGTCTTTTTACTTCCTATGACATCGAAAGTAGAAAGGCAAAGTTTTTCAAGTATGGATATGCATGCACTGATGAAGCTCATGACTTTTTTGTGAAAGATGTAGCTCAAGCTACTGCTGCTGCTCCCACTTATTTTGAAGCCGCATTAATCAAGTCAAGATTCGGAGTATCATATCCATTGATTGATGGAGGAGTATTTGCCAATAATCCCGCAATGTGTGCATATGCAGAAGCTCGCAAATGTACTTTTGGTACGATTGAAAACCCTACCTCAAAAGACATGTTAATGATATCCCTTGGAACTGGCTCTGTGAAAGAACCATTTCCATATGAAAAAGCCAAGAAGTTTGGTCTTGTACAGTGGATCAAGCCACTTATTGACATCATGATGTCGGGAAATTCAGAAACTGTTTCTCATCAGTTGAAATGGCTTTTTGATGCTGGCAAAAATCAGGAAGGCTTTATTCGTATTGAACCAGAGCTTCACGAAGCAAGCCCGGATATGGATGATGCTAGCCAAAAAAACCTGGAAGCTTTGAAAAATGCTGGTATCAAATATGTCAAAGACAATCCTTCTAAAATCAACGATGTAGTAACAAAGCTCATTAAAAACAGGTCAGTCCAATAATTTGGAAAGGATACTTGAAAATATTTACATAAAGAAACCTTACCATTGAGCGAAATACTTACCTATTAATCAAAGTATTGATTTTGGTAAGCTCTGAGTAATCATGGATTTGGGTCAAAATCAACAAAAAACCAATGAATTGATTCACATAATGAAAAGCATAAAGTATAATAAAAGCAATTTGATTTTATGCTTGCTTGCTTGTGACATCAATTCATTGGCGAAATCATTTGATACTGGTAAATATCGATGAATATCAAAACTGAATTAAATCGATATTTTTTACATTCACCTATAAAGTTGAGTCTTTACCAGGAAAACCAAAGAGACATTTATACTTTATGCTTCAAAGAGTAAAATCACCTCACAGCACCTTCAAGTCTAGCGAGGTATACCCATTTTTGATCTCTGGACTTTAGACCTGTTTCTATTTTTTCTTTTTCTTCAGCTGTAGATTCCATATCCTCATATTCCTGTGCATTAAAGAACTGAACGTAATCTTTGTACAGGTTCATAGTGAGGTGTGTGGATTTGGCCTCACTACCAAATGGCAAGGCAGTTCTTAATAGAACCCAACTACCCATTAGCCCTTTTTCAATTTTACTTTGATGAATAGGGAGAAAAACATTCTTCTCAGCAGTCTCATATTCCTGAAAATTATTTTCTACAGCTTTCATCAGGTCAAACGACGCCAAAGCTCCATTTTTATATTTGAAGTCGTCCTTGCTATTAGCAATCTGTCTCATGTAAAAGCGCTGAGTTAGGTCAAAGACACTTTGAGATTTTTTGATCATTTCTTTGATTTGATTTTCATTCATATGGGGAGAACCTATTCTTCCATATTTGATCAAATCATCATTTGCTATACCATCCATCATCTTCACTGGGTCATCGTAGTATGTGACAGTGATATATTGAAACTCCCCTAGCTCTGCACCAGACTGTATGACCCAGAAGTCCCATCCAGTGATTTTTTTATCGTTAATTGCCGATTGATACACTTTTTCCATAAAATCCTTGAAAGTTATGAAATCATACATCTCTGATGACTCTACTTTAATGAATTCAAAAACTAAATATTTGTTTTGTTGGGCCAATGATGTCAAATTGAAAATCGGCACAAAAACGATAATCATGAGTAACTTTTTCATAATATGGCATTTTGGGTTAAAGATTGTTTATTCAATATCTAAAATTTAAGCATAATATTTTTTATTTAATAAATTTACCCATATTTTAACCAAGTTATTTTTCTGAAATTCAGAACATTGTCATTAAAACCAAAAGACAAAGTATTATCTCCAAGAGTTAGGAAAAGTTCACCACATTGTTTAATTTTTATAAAAATTTAACCTGTACACATATGAAAGTATCGAGGAGAGATTGGTTAAAATTGACTTCCATGAGTACTGGATTGGCTTTGGTCGGAAAAGCTAAACCATTATTTGGGATTACGAACGAAGAGAGTTCCAAATTCAATCCCCGTCCATTAGAAGCAGTAATCAAATTAGGCTCAAATGAAAACCCCTATGGCCCCTCGGCACTAGTGAAGGAAAAAATGATTGCTGGATTTGAAAACTGTTGTAGGTATCCCTGGGCATACACCAAGTCACTTGCCGAAATGATCGCAACCAAAGAAGGAGTAAGTCCAGAGCATGTTGTATTGACAGCAGGCTCTACAGAGGGATTGAAAATTGCAGGATTGACTTATGCATCAAATGGTGGCGAAATTATCTCTGGCTTGCCGACATTCCTATCCTTGATGAATTATGCAGAGATCTGGGGTGCATCGATCAACTGGGTACCACTAGACGATGAAATGCAATTTGATTTAGAAGAAATGGCCAATCGAATAACTGAAAAGACTAAATTGGTTTTCCTCTGCAATCCCAATAACCCAACAGGCAGATTACTTCCAGCGAAACGTGTAAAGGATTTTTGTTAATCAGTTTGCTCCAAAACCATGGTTTTCAGTGATGAGGCTTATTATGACTATATAGAAGAAGAAAACTATCCTTCTATGGTAGAACTAGTCAAGGAAGGTAAAAATGTGATCGTTTCAAAAACTTTATCTAAAATCTATGGATTGGCAGGAATAAGAATTGGGTATTTGATTGCCAAACCTGAAATCGCAAAAATGCTCTCTGATAGAATGGTTGCAAACCTCAACATGTTAGCGATAGATGCTGCCAAAGCCGCTCTGGAGGATGAGGATTTCTACAAATTCAGTTTAGAAAAAAACTTGCAAGCAAGAAAAATGATCGAAACCACCTTAAGGGAACTGAAACTTGAATATTTACCTTCCCAAGCAAATTTTGTTTTCTTTGATTCAAAACAACCAGTTTCATCTTTGGCAGAAAAATTGATGAGTAAAAGCATTATTGTCGGACGGCCATTTCCTCCCTTTGATAACTGGTGTAGAATAAGTACAGGTACCATAGAAGAAGTTAGCATCTTTAATGATGCCATGATCTCGATATATGGTTGATCACTATCACTCCAAACACCTTTTCAATCAAACTAGTATATTTTATTACTTATGGCCCTTGATAGACAGTTATTATTATCCAATGAGACCATCTTGCTCAGACCTATAGAAGAGAAAGATAAAGCAGAACTTCAAGAAATATGTCAAAATGAAAATCTTTGGAAATATTTCACACAAGATTTATCTGTATTTGAAGAATTAGAAAAGTGGATGAATCCGGCTTTAGCCGGCGAAAGATTACAATTAATGATCATAGATAATTCTTCTGGTAAGATCTTGGGTTCTTCTGGTTTTGGTAATTATTCTTTGAGAGATGAAAGAGTTGAAGTAGGCTGGACTTGGATCATAAGTTCCCATCATGGAACAGGACTTAATGATGAGGTCAAAGGCTTGATGTTGAATTATGCATTCGAAGTATTGAAAGTAAAAAGAGTAGAGTTCAAGACCGATGTATTGAATATGGCTGCTAGAAAAGCTCTCAAAAATCTTGGGGCAATTGAAGAAGGCGTATTGAGAAGCCATACCCTTATGACTAAAGGAAGAAGAAGGGATACCATTTACTACAGCATTTTGATAGAAGAATGGCCCCATGTAAAAAGAGAAAATGACTGGTAAAATTTAAAAAATATGATAGACAATATTCTCAAAATTGAAAAACTTGCAAAACTAGCGCTAAGAATTGGCCTAGCGATTTACTTCTTATATTTTGGTAGTATGAACCTATGGAGTGCATTGAGCACTACTCAAACAAATAGCGGATGGGGAATTCTTATTTTTATCATTTCGCTTATTACTGCTGTACTTCTTTTGACACATTTCAAAGCTCCAAAGCTAGCAGCTCTAGGAGGAGCAATTGCAGCAGTGAGTTTTTTGGTAATCGTGGTGGTGCTTGCTATTATTGAAATACAGCAACAGGCCATGCCTCAAATGATCATATTGAGGGTACTGAAAGATCTAATTCTTGCAATCGCTTCTATCATACTTTTGGGTGAATCATTGAAGGAAATGGTTCGAGAGAGAATCACCAAACCATTTCCAGTTAGATAATCCCACCTTTTTACAGGTAAGCAAGTTTGAAGAATATTGCTTCTTCTAAAATAACAGATCATCACATATACTTTTTATGAGTCACGCTTGCCAAAGCTTCGTAAATTATAAGTAAGGCTGAGCATGACAAATCTTGTCAATACGTTTGTTCTTTGATCTTCTATGAAGACATCTGTTACCTGTCTGTTAATACTGGTATTTTGATTGAGTAGATCAAATACAGTTACTTTAGCTTCAAGTTTTTCTTTTGCACCAAATCTATACCCCATATCTGCATTCATCAAAATCACTGTACGATCAAAGCCCTCTCCAAGTCCTTCAAAAATCAAATGATTCACATTGGAGCTTACAAAAAAACCACCTAAGGGCTGCCAATAAAAATCAAATCTAGTGTTTTGCGTATAAAAATTATTGTCTAAGGATGTTTGAATGGTGCTTTTGACCGTGTTGAAGCTTCCCTCTGTAGAAAGATTGAAATCTAGTCTTTCGCTTACATTACTGCTGATACCTAGACCAGGTGAGACAGCCAGATTCCTATTTACATTCAATTCACCATTGATGATTCCTGGTCTATTTACATAATTTGCCCTAGTACTTAAGTTCAAATTACTCTTGATAGCGGAAATAGGAAAGCCATAAGACACATATGACCTGGCATCCCAATATCCATCTAGATTTACAGGTTTGTTGAATTGTCCACCTTGCCTCAAGAGCACTTCTCCTCCAATTAAGGTATCCGCCGAGGCTACAAGTGTGGAGTTGCCCAAATAATTATTCCGTTTTGATCCTGATACAAACATAAAGAAGGAACGTGAAGTCTCAGTATCAATGTTTCGGATTCTCGCAAATACCCTATGCTCATATTCTTGAACCAAATCAGCATTTCCAGAAAATATTTGGATTGGATTTCTATTGTCTATCACTTCTTGAAGTTGTCTGATAGAAGGCGCATCTGTTCTGGTTCTATAGTCTAGTCTAATATTTGTTTTGGCAGACGCATTATAATTCACCACAGCTCGTGGAATTACATTTCTAAAAGTCCTCTTGGTATTTTCAAATCCAGGGAATATCCTGTCGCTATCCAAATTTGAAACTTCATAATCCACTGACGTAAATATCCTGAATTTCTCATTATTGAATCTGTATCCTACACCGCTTTGCTGCTGTAGGTAGGAATTCTCAAAAGTATTAGATAATGCTGAGTCAAGCTGAAAAACGGTGGCCTCTGCCAATCGCTGTCTTACCTCCTGTTTTGTATCCCCGAGATCATTACCAATTCTGTATTGAAGTCTCAATTGTGATTTTTCTGAAATTGGTTCATTAAAATCAAAACTAACACGATAATTGAAGTTATTAGAATTGAATGTAGTATTTTGTATCAGGCTGTCTATAGCAGCCGTTTCGAAATCAGTATTGACTGAAGTCAAATTAGCTATTCTTTCATTGCTGTTCAATCTAGTAGTAGCACTTGTAGAAAGTACTCTTCCAGGCTTATTAAATTTGAATCTGTAGGTAAAATCATTATCAAAACTAAACCACTGATTGGTTCCTACGGTGATATTTTCTATTTCATTGATCGGATTGTTCTGTGCTACAAGATTTTGAGCAACTGTAGAATTGGTGAATTCCCTTATTTGTGTATTGAATCTAGGTCTCCAAATGATGGCATGTTTATCTGAGATATCATAATCCAATCTTAAATCCAGTCTATGCCTTTGACTATGACTGATGTCATTTGTTTCTTGGTTGTACAGTTGAAGGCTATCACTCGGTAATACATAAGTTCTGGAAGACACACGGCTCAAGGTATTCCTATTGTCGTTGAAAAAATACGAACCGGTGATTTTAGCTTTTCCTTGATCAAACTTATCTGAGAAATTGAATCCTGCGGCATTTGTGACTGTAATACCAGGTCTTTCCCAAGTCTGAAGCGGGTTTCCACCCCTTCCTCCCCCACCAGCTTGACCCCCATCTTCCCCAAAAGCACCTGCAAGATCATCAGAAGAGAAGTTTTGTTGGTTGATATTATTGGTAAGTCCTAGTACAGTAGTCCTTCTGGAACCTTTGAAAAAATTGAGTGCTCCACTCCCTAGGTAGTTATTATTTGAACCATAGCCAGCTGTCAATCTACCAAACATTCCTGATTTCACCTCTTTTTTGGTGATTATATTGATAGTCTTTGTGGTGTTTCCATCATCGAATCCTGTCAATACAGCTTGGTCACTTCTTTGATCCAAAAACTCTATTTTGTCTATGATCTCTACAGGTATATTAGCCATGGCCATAGCAGGATTGTCTCCAAAGAATGGCTCACCGTCTACTAGCACCCTACCCACTACTTCTCCTTGAACTTCTATCGTCCCACCTCGCATGACTACACCAGGCATTTTTCTCACCAATTCGTCAGCATTGGCTTGGGGTCTTGTTTTAAAAGCATTGGCATTGAATGCTACAGTATCACCTTTGACCTCGCCCGTTAGGACTTGAGCTCTAATCTCAAAAGTCTCCAATAACTGACCATCTTCCGCAATTTCTATATCACCTACACTGTTGTTTTCTATTTTATCTATTTCGATCACATTTGTGCTGTACCCTACAAAAGATATTTCTAGATTGAATATGCTGACATTTGGTTTTTGGAATGAAAATTTTCCATTTCCATCTGTGAAGGTGGATTGGAGAGTTTCACCATTGATAGTTTTGATAAAGACATAGGCTCCAGGAAGTGATTCTTTTGTCTCCTGATCAAGTACTCTACCTGAAATAGACTGGGCATACAGACTTGCAGCACATAGCAGCATAAATACAAACAGGAAAGCTGTTCTAAGCATTATTTCAGAAAATTTAATAGGTTCAAGGTTAATTGTAGTATTGTAGATAGTATAACAAAATTAAACGTAGCACAAGCCTCAATCAAACCACTAGTCAAATATCAACCATGAGTTCCACGCTTTGTTTTGCAGGGATAAAAGAAAAGATGAGTGGTTTAAAAAGCTTTTAAATTTGAACAAATGTATTTTCGGAGGCATTAAATTATCTCAATAAAAAGTATAAATTTACCGATTGTAATACTTTCAGTTTTCTCCTAAAATTAATCACATGAAAAATCAACAAAACACAATAGGTATATTCATTCTATTCAGCTTTTTCTTATTGGGCAGTTGTCAGCAATCTACACAATCCGAAGTGATTGTAGTGGATGATGAAGTATTTGAGGGTGAAGACTTGGGACAGGGATTTATTGACCATCACAATGCATTAAATTCTCTTGATTACATGGGAGTCTATAAGGGAGTTTTACCTTGTGCTGATTGCGAAGGAATCGAGACTATAATTGAATTAGAAAGTGGGAATTCTTACGTCAAAAAGACAATCTATCTTGGTAAAAAGGATCAACAAGTGATTGAATCTAGTGGGACTTTTTCATGGCTGGAAGACGGGAACACCATAATTCTCGAAACAGAAGACGAACCAAATAAATACCTAGTTGGAGAAAATGTACTTTTCCATTTAGATATGGATGGTAATAGGATCACAGGTGAATTAGCTGACAATTATCGTTTGGTCAAAGAGTAAAAAATCGACACATCTTCTAATATCATATGTATAAAATCTTCTAGAAGAATAATAATATACGCTTCAGTTTCCTTGAAATAGATTCTAAGACCATTAGCATCGCCTATCCTCAATTCATGAATCTCTTCCCCTACCAAGCATATCTAAATCCTTGTCTTGTCTCTCTTCTCGCCACTAATCTCTCTGTTTCGCATACCGACTCAAGCTACTTGCTTCATATCTCAAGTCTCCTAAGACCGCTCCTAGATTGAATGTACATGATACTTGGTACATGGTACTTAGTACATGGTACCAGGTACTTGGTACTTAGTACTTAGTACTTAGTACTTAGTACATGGTGCCTGGCACTTTGTACTTTACATTTAATTCTTCCTCTATTCCCTTATATTTCCAATATCTTCTCCAAAAATCTCCTTTACGACCCAGCCTTTACCCCAGTCATTCATTTCATCTTCTGTCCATAGTTCTGGAAAAAATATTACTTTTTGGAATCTAGGTGGTAAGTATTTTTGCCAGTTTGTGCCTCCTGTGGCAGCTATATCCTGTGGGTCTTTTTGAAGATACCTAACAGCAGATTTATAATGTGCCAAGGGCCAAAACACATTTGCTTTCAAATCCAATTGTTTCATCAAATCAATAAGCGCTTGATCTCTATCTTGGCAATATTCAAACTTCTTCCAAATATTTTTAGTACTAAAATCTGCTATCAAGTCCTTGAGCATTTTACCGTACTTTTCTTCAAATGACTTAAGTGTCAGGGTCTTTTCACCAGTAGCCAACTCTATGGCTCCTTGCTGCCAATAAAGCATCTGAAACTGATCCTCAGCCGAATGAGAGGAACTTTCGAGGTTTCTCTTTTCAACGTGAAGAAGGTTTTTTACATCAGTAGCCATGATTTCGATCACTCTAAATTGAGCACTTTGGAATCCTGAAGAAGGTAATAAAGACATCCGAAATTTTAAAAATTGCTCTTTTTCCATTCCTTTCCACATCACAGCAAAAGAGGAAATCAAATGATCAAAATACATAATCACGCGCTCAAGTCGCTGAGTAAAAAATTTATTCTCAATGGCATCCCGATCGGCGATTTGTTCCAATTCCCAGATGATCAATTTGAAGTAGAGCTCTGTGATTTGATGATAGATGATGAATATTTTCTCATCCTTGAAAGAAGTCTTAGGCTGCTGTAAAGAGAGTAAGACGTCTAAGTTGATATAATCCCAGTAAGTCAAATAATCCGCATACAATAGGCCTTCAAGGTAAGAAGTCAAATCTTGTCCAGAAGCTTTGAATTTTTCTTGAAGTAGCTCTATTTTATCTAAAACGTCTTTTCGATCAGGAACTGGGCTCATGTGCTAAAATTTTATCAATTAAGGTAGTTTTTTATCTTGCTTCTTGCTTAATTCATGGCAAGAATGGTGCATTAGCTATGGCAAAAATCCATTATAATTAGCATAAAACCAAAATAGATATGAATCCAAATCAAGTAAACGCTAAATCTTCTAAGCAAGACATGTTTGAAGGTGTTGATTTTTATGGTGTTGATGACCTCCTTACAGAAGAGCACATACTCATCAGGAGTTCAATAAGAGACTTTGTGAAAAAAGAGATCAGTCCTAATATCGAAAGATGGTCTCAAGAGGGTCATTTTCCCTCAGAGATTGTCAAGAAATTTGGGGATGTTGGTGCATTTGGGCCACAAATTCCAGATACATATGGAGGTGGCGGATTGGATTACATTTCTTATGGCCTCATCATGCAAGAAATCGAAAGAGGAGATTCAGGAATGAGAAGTACTGCATCAGTTCAAGGCTCTTTAGTCATGTATCCTATTTATAAATTTGGCAGTGAGGAACAAAAAAGGAAGTATCTTCCAAAGCTTGCCGCTGGTGAAATGTTAGGCTGCTTTGGTCTGACAGAGCCAGATCATGGTTCCAATCCAAGTGGAATGGTCACACACTTCAAGGATATGGGAGATCACTTGCTCCTCAATGGTGCAAAAATGTGGATATCCAATGCACCAGAAGCTGATGTAGCGGTAGTTTGGGCCAAAAATGAAGAAGGTCGCATCCATGGACTGATCGTCGAGAGAGGTATGAAGGGATTCAGCACACCTACTACGCATGGAAAATGGTCTCTTAGAGCATCCTGCACTGGTGAATTGGTATTTGATAATGTAAAAGTTCCAAAAGAAAACTTACTTCCAGGAAAATCTGGACTTGGAGCTCCAATGATGTGCTTGGATTCTGCTAGGTATGGAATCGCTTGGGGAGCTGTAGGGGCTGCTATGGATTGCTATGATGCTGCCCGCAGGTACGCAATGGAAAGGATTCAATTTGACAAACCAATAGGTTCTTTTCAGCTTGTTCAAAAGAAGCTTGCTGAAATGCTCACCGAAATCACAAAGGCACAGCTAATCAACTGGAAGCTTGGGAAAATGATGAATGAAGGCAAAGCAACCACCGCACAAATTTCCCTTGCAAAACGTAACAATGTAGCCATGGCTTTGGAAATAGCTCGGGAAGCACGGCAAATTCATGGTGGTATGGGAATCACTGGAGAATATCCAATGATGAGGCATATGATGAACTTAGAGTCTGTAATCACCTACGAAGGCACACATGATATTCATTTATTGATCCTTGGTCATGCTATCACTGGAATCCCAGCTTTTAAGTAGTTTGAATTTTATAAGCCTAATTTGTAAAAGTAAAATTGTGGTGAAAACATGTAGATATTTGTAGATATTGGATACTTGACGGAAAACCATTTTATGATTACCATCTTCGAACTCATGTAAAAACGGCTTTAAATGAACCAAAACTTAGCAATCAATACCTAAATTATTATTCCCGATCCATTGAAACTTTAGAAAAAAGCCCAATCTCGGGCTTTTTTTATTTGATTTTACTATAAAACTCTCTTTCGTGGATGTCAGCATTTTTCACAATCGCTCTGTACCATTTTGATCTCAGCTTTTCTTTCTCAGATTCATCAATATAAAAATCCGGTATCTGCAAAGACAAAGCCTTTCGCTGTAAATCAAACAAAAATATAGAGGCAGCCACGGATATATTAAAACTCTCTGTGAATCCATCCATTGGAATATGAACCAATCCATCAGCTTGCGCAATCATCTTTTCACTAACTCCTTCATGTTCATTGCCAAAAACCAAAGCAGTTTTGTCAGTTGCTGGTAGATCGTGAATCGATATGCTGCCAGTACGTGGACTTGTTGCGTATACTTTAAATCCTTTTGCTCTTAAATCAGACAAACAACAAGAAACCCCATTGCCTCCATAATTGCTGTATTTGTGAATATCCACCCATTGGGATGCCCCTCGGGTGACATATGGATTGACCTTGTATTCTTGTTCATCTTCGATCATATATACATCTTGGATTCCAAAGCAATCAGCCGTCCTGAGGACGGCTGAAGCATTGTGAGACTTGTATATATTTTCCAGTACAATGGTGAAATACCTGGTTCGCTTTGCCATCACTTTTTCCATCATTGCCCTTTTGTGAGGGGTAATGTATGTGGCCAAATAGGCTAAGAATTGTTTTTCTTGCTCCTCCATTATTTTGAATTAAAATAGACCTAACTGATCATCATCATCTTTAGGAATCTTAAGATCTAAGGTTGTCCCCACTGGAATGGAATCGTCATTTTCATCCTCAGATTCCGCTTCGTCCTCTTCTACCCGTTCAATTTTCTTAGGCTCGATCAGTTCAAGTGATAAAATAGGATGCGAAGAAACCTTATTACCAAGTGCTTTCCATCCTTTGACATCAATCAGCATGTCAAAATCATATTCTACAAACTCCTTCTCTTTACCTTTTTGAAGTTCCACTTTGACTTGTGGGTCCTTTGCAGTTGTGATCAAGGTAAGTGTAGAATGCTTATGATCTGAGATAAAATTGAATTTTTTGTTGAGTGTAGAAGTCTCGATTAAGAACCTTTTCACAAAGTAATTTTTGGATGCACCATCAAAATAGATCGCAGAAACTACTTTTTGGGGATTAAATTTCTCAATCAAGAGAACTTGCTGAGAGTCATACCTATTGGTCAGCTCGAATGTAGTCAACTCATACTCTCCATTTTTGTAGAATACGATTATCTTATCTTCACCTAGGAAATTACCAATTAAAGTACCTCTTTGGTCTGTATTTAACCTCCCTACAGAAGGATCGTAATATACATCCAAGCCCCCCAGTGTTGAGACTCCCTCCATTTTGAACTGAATTTTTCTAACTGGATATCTGGTCAAGATATTACCTCCAGCTCCTCTACCTTTGATTTCAATTGTGCTAAAGTCAAAATCAAATACTTTTACTCTAGCTTTAGCTCCTTGAGTGAGGTAAATGGTGACTACTTCAGCCTCGCCATTAGGATTTGCAGTCAGGTAGAGAACTTTTGATCCCTTGGTACCCTTGGTCAAAGCATATTCTCTATCTCTAGTCACAGCCAATACTTGAAAGCGCTTGACCATGGACCTTCCCGAAGTACCGTCAAGATAGATCAAATTGTACACCATACGTTCATCCCCTTTTCTGAAAATCCCAACATATAATATATCCTTACCTACAAATCCCTTTTCCTGAATCCTGGTGACCATGCACACTCCATCTCTTCTGATCACGATCACATCATCTAAATCAGAACAATCACAGACAAACTCATCCTTCTTTAGACCATATCCTACAAACCCATCTGCTCTATTGACATAAAGTTTAGCATTATTCGCAGCTACTACAGTCGCTTCTATTTGATCAAAAGTTCTGATCTCTGTCTTGCGTTCTCTACCTTTACCATATTTGGCTAATAAATTCTCATAGTATTTGATTGCAAATGCAGTCAAATTCTTGAGGTTATGGTTGACTTCTTTGAGTTCTTCTTGGAGTTTTCTCATCAATTCGTCTGCTTTGAAAGCGTCGAATTTAGATATTCTCTTGATTCTAATTTCAGTCAACCTGATGATGTCTTCGGTTGTAATTTCCCTGTAGAAATCTGGCTTGAATGGATCCAGACCTTTATCAATAGTTTGGATCACCGCATCCCAAGTTTCACACTCCTCGATATCTCTATAGATCCTATTTTCGATGAATATCTTTTCCAAGGATGAAAAGAGAAGCTTTTCCATCAATTCAGCCTTTCTAATTTCTAGCTCTCTTTTGAGCAAAGCTTTTGTCTGCTTGGTATTATACTCCAAGATGTCATTGACAGAAAGAAACACCGGTTTTTCTTCAATGATCACACAAGCATTTGGAGAGATACTCACTTCACAATCCGTAAATGCATAAAGTGCATCAATCGTCATATCTGGAGACTGACCAGGTGCAAGCTGGATTGCAATTTCAACTTCCGCCGCAGTATTGTCTACTACTTTTTTGATCTTGATCTTGCCTTTGTCATTGGCCTTGATGATAGAATCTATCAAAGAATTGGTAGTAGTACCAAATGGTATATCTTTGATTAATAGTGTCTTATTATCACCTTCTTCAATCTTTGCTCTAACTTTAATCTTTCCTCCTCTAAGACCCTCATTGTATTCCGAAAAGTCTGCCATGCCACCTGTGGGGAAATCTGGGAGGATGTTAGTCCTTTCACCCTGAAGAATCTGAATTGAACCTTGGATAAGTTCAATAAAATTGTGCGGTAAAATTTTGGTAGACAAACCAACCGCAATACCTTCCACGCCTTGAGCAAGTAATAATGGGAATTTGACTGGGAGGGTGACTGGTTCTTTTTTTCTACCATCATACGAAAGTTGCCATTCTGTAGTCTGTGGATTAAAGACTACTTCAAGAGCAAATTTCGAAAGTCTTGCTTCTATATATCTTGAGGCAGCAGCACCATCTCCTGTACGGATATCTCCCCAGTTTCCTTGAGTCTCTATCAATAGATCTTTCTGCCCCAAGTTGACAATAGCGTCGCCTATGGACTGATCCCCATGGGGATGATATTGCATAGACTGACCGATGATATTTGCCACTTTGTTGAACCTGCCATCGTCCATTTCCTTCATGGCGTGAAGAATTCTTCTCTGCACTGGCTTCAAGCCATCTTCTATGGCTGGTACTGCCCTTTCAAGAATCACATAAGAAGCATAGTCCAAAAACCACTCCTTATACATTCCAGTGACAGGAATGGATTCATGCAAGCTCTTTTCATTTTCCTCTGGTGTATTTTTATTTTCCTCGCTCATGCAATGTACTTATTATACAATTTCTTATTAACATCCCTCCCGAAGCTGCTAATCTTAGTCCTGATAGCTATTGGGATTAGATTTTAGATTTGACACACTTGTCTCTGTCTCGCCTCTCGCCTCTTTCATGACTCTTGTCTCTTCCTTCTATAAAAGATTCTAGATTGAATTTACTTTGTACTTTATACTTTATACTTTGTACTTTGTGCTTTATACTTTGTACTTTATACTTTTTGGTCTCTCGCCTCTCTTTTCTCAAGCCGCAGTATCTTCCTCTTCATCAGATCCTCTTCCTGCTGGATCATCATGGACTATATCTTTCTCGATTTTGAGGTTATCGATGATAAATGTTTGTCTATCAGGTGTATTTTTACCCATATAGAAGCCTAATAGGTCAGCTATCTTTGTTTCTTTATTTAAGATGATAGGCTCAAGCCTGATATCCTCACCGATAAAAGTTCCGAATTCATTTGGAGAGATTTCTCCCAAACCCTTAAATCGTGTGATTTCAGCAGTTTTCCCTAGCTTATGAATGGCACGTTGCCTTTCTTCATCAGTATAGCAGTAGATCGTTTCCTTCTTATTTCTCACCCTAAATAGTGGTGTGTCCAAGATGTATAAATGACCATTTTTTACCAAGTCTGGAAAAAACTGTAGAAAATAAGTCATGATCAAAAGTCTAATGTGCATGCCATCAACATCTGCATCTGTTGCAATCACGATTTTTCTATACCTTAGACCATCTATCCCATCTTCAATATTCAATGCATGCTGCAAGAGATTGAACTCTTCATTTTCATAGACCACCTTTTTGGTCATACCAAAACAGTTTAACGGCTTACCTCTCAAAGAGAATACCGCTTGAGTCTGCACATCTCTTGACTTGGTAATAGAGCCTGACGCTGAGTCACCTTCTGTGATAAAGAGCATGGTATTATTTTTCTTATCTTCATCACTTTTGGGATCATCATAATGTACCCTACAATCTCTCAATTTCTTATTGTGAAGGTTGGCCTTTTTGGCCCTTTCATTTGCCAACTTTTTGATACCAGAGATTTCCTTACGCTCGCGCTCAGATTGAAGAATTCTCTTCAATAATGCATCCGCTGTCGCAGGGTTTTTGTGTAGATAGTTGTCTAACTCAGTTTTGAGAAAATCATTGACAAATGTCCTCAAGGTAGGACCATCTGGCCCTGTCGTCTGAGAACCAAGTTTGGTCTTGGTCTGTGATTCGAAGACTGGCTCTTGAACCCTCACGGCAATGGCTGCTACCACACTTTGCCGAATATCAGAAGCATCATAGTCTTTTTTGTAAAACTCTCTGATGGTCTTCACAATTGCCTCTCTAAAAGCAGCCAAATGTGTCCCTCCTTGTGTAGTAAACTGACCATTGACAAAAGAGTAATACTCTTCACCGTATTGATTGCTATGAGTAATTGCTACTTCTATATCATTCCCTTTGAGGTGGATGATTGGATATCTACTACTCTCTTCATCTACTTTTCTCTGAAGGAGATCATATAGTCCCTTTTCAGAAAAGTATTTCTTTCCATTGAAATTGATCGTCAGACCAGCATTCAAAAATGCATAGTTCCAAATTTGGTTTTCTAAGTACTCTGGAATGAAATGGTAGTTTTTGAAAACCGAAGCATCTGGCGAAAAGATGATTTTAGTACCATTCCTATCAGAAGTTTTGATTATGGGTTGATCTTTGATCAATACACCTTTCTCAAACTCTGCCACCTTCGTTTCACCATCTCTATATGATTGTACCTTGAAGTAATCTGACAATGCATTTACCGCTTTTGTACCGACACCATTGAGTCCTACAGACTTTTGAAATGCTCCAGAATCATATTTCCCACCTGTATTTATTTTGGAAACACAATCAATGACCTTTCCCAATGGAATACCTCTACCATAATCTCTCACTTCTACTTTATGTTCCGAAATCTTGATATCAATCGTGCGACCATGTCCCATCATGTGTTCGTCAATGCTATTATCCAAGATTTCTTTGACAAGCACGTAGATACCGTCATCTTGAGCACTTCCATCTCCCAATTTGCCTATATACATCCCTGGCCTTAGCCTGATGTGCTCTCTCCAATCCAAAGATTTGATACTATCCTCTGTATACTGAACGTTTTCTGCCATTTTCTAAATATCCACTTATTTGATTATGATAAACCCACAGTTATTGCCCTAATTTAACGGAATTGAACTTCTTTATCAGAATCCAAAATAATGCAACTATCCAAACTGTAAATAAAATTGGTACAAGATAAAAGAAGAAGCTGAAGTCTCCTGCACTTATTTCATGTTGATTATTGATACTATGTACAAAAAAGGCCATGATGATCATTGCAATATTTACAACACCCACAAAACTATACATCCATGCCAAAATGTAATCTGTCAACAACTCCCCTTTTGGAAAAATTCTCCTCAAGCTTGCCACACTTTGATTCTCAATAACTTTCGCTGGAACCACAAGGATAATATTCAAAAGTATGAAAGTGATAACACCTCCATAGAAAAATGCTTCTTTAGTCAAAACTTTATCAAACCCACCACCCTCGTCTAGTTGATATGCCACTATGTCTGCAAGTGCAGCATATATATACAAGAACACCAACACAAATAACAAAACCGTTGCAAAATGGAATACCTTCCCAAATCTATAATACATCATGTCTATCAAATTAAGGTGCTAATATAAAGATTTATGCTAAGCAAAATCGAATCTGATTTTTCGTTTATTCAGTTTTTATAATTAGTTTTCTGCCAGCAATTAACCCAAAAAGCTGATAATAAGATGAATCTAAGCCCTGTTGTCATAGCTATTCCAATGTATTTTCTTTTGATGGCTATTGAATTGATTGTCCTGAGATTTCAAAAAAATCCCAGTTATAGAATGAATGATGCCATCACCAATATAAATCTTGGTGTTGTATCGCAAGTCACAGGCGTATTCTTGAAAATCCTCTCTATTGGTGTATACACTTTTATATTTGAAAAATTCGCTTTTCTTTCTATTCCGAGCACTTTATGGACTTTCTTACTGCTGTTTTTCCTTTATGATTTTTGCTACTATTGGGCACATCGTATGTCGCATGAGATCAATTTGTTCTGGGGAGGACATGTAGTACATCACTCCTCTGAAGAATACAATCTCTCGGTAGCTTTGAGACAAAGTTCCACACAGACGATTTGGACTTTTATCTTTTATCTACCACTTGCCATCATTGGTTTTGACCCAATCCAACTCATCTTGGTTTCTGGCCTGAATCTTTTATATCAATTTTGGATTCATACAGAGGCAATTGATCGAATGGGCTTCTTGGAGAAATTTATGAACACTCCTTCTCATCACAGGGTTCATCATGGTAGAAACCCCAAATACATAGATAAAAATCATGGAGGTACATTTATCATTTTCGATAAGTGGTTTGGTACTTTTCAAGAAGAGGAAGAAAAACCTACCTACGGAATTACTACTCCGGTCAATAGCTGGAATCCTGTCTGGGTAAATTTATCGCACTATTTCAATATGAAAAAAGAGCTTGTGCAAATCAAGAGTTGGAAAAATAAGCTCAAGTACCTTTTCTACAAGCCAGGCTGGCTTCCTGATGAGCTCGGAGGCTATAGAGCAGTAAAAGACATTGATCCTGACTATAAAAAATTCGATACTGCTGTCCCTGATGTTTTAAATCGTTACACTTTCTTCCAATATGTGATCCTTATGGGATTGACAGCCTATTTTCTTTTCAATTTAAATAATCTTGAAATCATACAGCAAGTCAGCTTTTCAGTATTGATTATATGGAGTACGGTGAGTTTCTCTGCGATTTTTGAGCAAAATAAATGGTATCAAATACAAGAGATCATCCGAATAGCTATGCTTTCATTTTACATCATTTACCTTACAAATGCCGAAATAGATCAAAATATAATATGGATTGTGCTTTCAGGCTACGCATTATGCTCGTATTTTTGGCTTTGGAAAAATCATAGGACGATCCAAAGATTTCAAAAGTCCGTTTCAAATCAAATAGAAAATGTACAGCAAGTATAGATGCATAATCGGTGGGCTATTCATTATGGTCATGTTTTCATGTTCTGGAAAATTAGAAGTAGAAGGCATAAACCTAGAAGATTGGAAAAATGATCGCTATGGCTGCAATGGTTTGAGAATTCAGCAACTTGATCAATTTCAAAAAATTAAAAATAGCTTTCTGGGCGCCAATAATCAAAGCTTGATAAAAACCTTCGGAAGACCAGACCGGGTTATTCTCGTTGATAAAAGTCAGAGCTTTTTTTACTACTTTTTTGAACCTAGTTCAAGCAAAGAATGTCCCGCTTATGAAGGAGAAGAGACACAACCACTGAAAGTGATGTTTAGACTCAATGCCATCAATAAAGTAAGTGAAGTTACAATCAGTCGACTGGAGCCGTAACTTTAACTGTTACGATGTTTGCAGCAAGTTTAAAGGGAGGACACGACAATAAAAAAACGAACAGACTGAAACAAGAAAAAGTAAACTATTTTGACAAGTGACCAAAGACAGAGAAAAAATAATAACGGAGAGTAATTAAGCCGAGACACTGGCCTACCCAATGTTTTTTTTTTTTTACCCACTGCACATTATTTAAAAACAATTTTGTCCAGTTGTACTGTCAAGTACATTTGGTTTTTACCAACGCACAAGCCAACCCTGAAAAACCAAAAGAGCTTGCTCCTAAACCCACGATAATATTGTGGAAATTAACACTATCAGACAGTGTGATTTTACTATATTTAACCATTTAAAAATTAATTAGGCTTCAATGAACCGGATTAAAGAAGTACTTAAAGAAAAAGGCATTTCCCAAACTTGGCTTGCTAAGATTTGGACAAAAGTTACAACACAATTAACGAGTATTCTCGCAATGTGAGACAACCGAGCCTTGAAGATTTGTACCGAAACGAAGTTCACGAACACAAAAAATAATTATTCAATTCGTGAGTAATTGCAAAAATTTTGGACGTTAACGCCAAAGATTTATTGAAAGAAGAATGAGCAAAGAAAATCAAATAGAACTAAACCTCATTGAGCAACTGAAAGGTCTGAAATACATTCAACGTCCTGACATAGTTGACAGAAAAACGCTTGAACAAAACTTCAAAGCTAAATTTGAGGCTCTTAACCGTGTTCGCTTGTCTGAGAGCGAGTTTTTGAGACTTAGAGAGGAAATCATTAATTCAGATGTTTTCCTTGCATCCAAAAAATTACGTGAAAGACAATACTTTCAACGTGAGGACGGAACGCCTTTGCATTATACTTTAGTAAATATCAAAGATTGGTGCAAAAATGACTTTGAAGTTATCAGTCAATTACGCATCAACACAGAAAACAGTCATCAACGCTACGACATCATTTTATTAATAAATGGATTGCCAGTGGTGCAAATCGAGTTGAAGAAATTGGATATTTCACCAAGAAAGGCAATGCAACAAATTGTGGATTACAAAAACGAACCTGGCAACGGTTTCGGAAATTCATTGCTTTGCTTTATGCAGTTGTTTATCGTGAGCAACAGAACAAATACCTATTATTTTGCTAACAACAAAATTCAGCATTTCCAATTCAATGCTGACGAACAGTTTTTGCCGATTTATCAATTAGCAGACGAGAGCAACAAGAAAATTACACACCTTGATTCATTCACCGAGAAATTTCTAAGCAAGTGTACACTTGGGGAAATGATTAGCAAGTATATGGTTTTGGTAGAGAGCGAACAAAAATTGCTCGTAATGCGACCGTATCAGATTTATGCAGTAAAAGCAATTGAAGAATGCGTGAAACAAAACAGAGGAAACGGTTATATCTGGCATACAACTGGAAGCGGTAAAACTTTGACCTCTTTCAAAGCTTCTACCCTTTTAAAGGACAATCCCGAAATTGAAAAATGTTTATTTGTAGTTGACCGTAAAGACCTTGACCGACAAACCCGAGAGGAATTTAATAAATTTCAGGAAGGAAGTGTGGAGGCAAACACAGATACAGAGACATTGGTAAAACGTTTGCTTTCTATGGATTATGCCGACAAAGTAATTGTAACTACTATTCAAAAATTGGGCTTAGCATTAGATGGTACTTACAAGAAAAACTATAAAGAACGATTGGAGCCATTAAGCAAAAAACGTGTAGTTTTCATCTTTGACGAGTGTCACCGTTCACAATTTGGCGAGAATCACAAAGCGATTAAAGAGTTTTTCCCTAATGCTCAATTATTTGGTTTTACGGGTACACCTATTTTTGATGAAAACGCAACATACAGCATTAGAGAAGGAGAATATGCTTCGTACAAAACTACGGAGGACATTTTTCAACAAAGGCTACACTCTTATACTATTACCCACGCAATAGATGATAAAAACGTTTTACGTTTTCATATTGACTATTTCAAAGGAAATAATTCCGATAGCTATCGGGACAAAAAACCCGGAGAAGCAATTTCAAGGCAGGCAGTAGTTGAAGCCATTTTGAACAAACACAATGCTGCGACAAATTCAAGAAAGTTCAATGCTGTTTTGGCAACAGCTTCAATCAATAATGCCATTGAGTACTATGAACTTTTCAAAGAATTACAAAAGAAAAAACAAAGTGAAAATCCTGAATATGTTCCGTTAAATATTGCTTGTGTGTTTTCTCCGCCCTCACAACTTATTGCAAAACAGGGAGACCAACAAAGTCAGAAAAATGCAGCCGACATCAAGCAATTGCAGGAAGATTTGACGCAAGAGCGGGAGGATAATAAACAAAATCCCGAAGAGAAGAAAAAAGCACTGACCGAAATTATTGAAGATTACAATAGACAATTTCGAACCAATCACCATATCAACGAATTTGATTTGTACTATCAGGATGTGCAAAGACGCATAAAAGACCAACAATACAGCAATAAAGACTATTCGCATGAAAATAAGATTGATATTACCATAGTGGTGGATATGTTGCTCACAGGTTTTGACAGTAAATATTTGAATACTCTGTATGTAGACAAAAACCTGAAATACCACGGATTGATTCAGGCATTTTCAAGAACCAATCGTGTATTGAATGACACTAAACCTTATGGAAATATTTTAGATTTCCGTTCGCAACAAGAAGCCGTAAATCAAGCCATAGCATTGTTCTCTGGTGAGGACAACGGTAAAGCCAGAGAAATTTGGTTGGTTGACCCTGCCCCTGTAATGATTGACAAATACAAAGAAGCAGTTGAGAAATTAGGGGTGTTTATGCAGGAGCATAATTTGGTGAACGAGCCACAAGAAGTTTACAATTTGAAAGGTGATGCAGCAAGAATAGCTTTTGTACAAAACTTTAAGGAAGTGCAACGTCTCAAAACACAGCTTGACCAATACACAGACTTAGACGAACAACAAAAGGCTAAAATCAAAGCCATTTTGCCTGATGATACCTTGCAAGAGTTCCGAAGTTCTTACATAGAAACAGCAAAGCAGTTAAGGGAAATACAACAAAAAGATGGTGAAAATGCACCGCCCGAAATTCAACAACTCGATTTTGAATTTGTGTTGTTTGCTTCTGCCGTGATTGATTATGACTACATAATGAATCTGATTGCAGACAGCACACAGAAGAAACCTGCCAGGCAAAAAATGACCAAATCACAAGTGATTAGCTTGTTGAAATCTAATTCCAACTTAATGGATGAGGAAGAAGATTTAACCGAGTATATCAATAGTTTGGATTGGGAAAGCGGACAAGATGTTGAAACACTTCGCAAGGGTTATGACAAGTTTAAAGACAACAAGTACAATAAAGAAATAGCCGATATTGCAAACAAACACGGTTTACAAACAGCTGACCTCAAAAAGTTTATTGAAAAGATAATAAGCCGAATGATTTTTGATGGAGAAAAATTGACTGACCTTTTAGCTCCGTTGGATTTGAGTTGGAAGGAACGTAGAGTAAAAGAATTGGCATTGATGGAAGACTTAGTACCCCAATTAAAAAAACTTGCCCAAGGGCGTGAAATTTCAGGATTAGCAGCTTATGAGTAAAGAACTAACTATATCACAAAAGGAAATTGAAAGCCGAATTTTCGTTTTTCGAGACTCCCAAGTAATGCTTGACCGTGATTTAGCAGAAATGTATCAGGTAGAGACTAAAGTTTTAAATCAAGCCGTCAAGAGGAATATAGAAAGGTTTCCGAAACAGTTTCGTTTTCAACTTACTGACAATGAAAAAATGGAACTGGTCACAAATTGTGACCGGTTCGAATCTTTAAAACATTCTTCAACTAATCCTTTCGCTTTCACCGAACAAGGCGTGGCAATGCTTTCTGCTGTGTTGCGTAGTGATGTGGCTGTAAAAGTAAGCATTCAAATCATCAATGCTTTTGTAGAAATGCGAAAACTCATTGCGAACCATAGTGGACTATTGCAGCGAATGGACGGTATTGAACGCAAACAACTGGAAACCGACCAAAAATTTGAGAAAGTATTTAAAGCTCTCGAAAGTAAAGACCTCATTCCCGCCCAAGGCGTATTTTTTGACGGACAAGTATTTGATGCTTACGAATTGGTTTCCAAAATCATCCGCTCTGCCAAGAAAAATATTGTGTTGATTGATAATTATATAGACGAAAGCGCCTTAACACATCTATCCAAGAAAACAAAAGTGGTAAAGGTGCTTTTATTGACCAAAACCATTTCTAAGCAATTGACTTTGGACGTAAAAAAAGCCAACGAACAATACAGCAATTTTGAGCTGAAAATCTTTACCAAAAGCCACGACCGTTTTCTGATTATAGACAACACGGAAGTATATCACTTAGGTGCTTCTCTGAAAGATTTGGGCAAAAAGTGGTTTGCTTTCTCCAAGTTGGATAAAAACTCAATAGCTAACATCTTAAAAGAAATTGGGGTATGAGTAAGAAAAAAAAGCTAATACCCGAGTTGCGTTTTCCTGACTTTAAGAATGAGGGGGAATGGGAAACTAATTCTATTGGGAAAGTTTTTAAATCGTTTAGTGGTGGAACGCCAAGTACTTCTGAAAAAGCATATTATGGTGGCGATATACCATTTATCCGTTCCGCTGAAATAAATAAGGACGCAACGGAATTGTTTATAACTGATAAAGGTCTGAAAAATTCATCTGCAAAGCTTGTCAATAAAGGAGATTTGCTTGTTGCATTATATGGTGCAAATAGTGGTGATTCAGCCATCTCAAAAATTAATGGGGCAATTAACCAAGCAATTTTGTGTTTACAATCTGAATATAGCAATGCATTTACCTACAATTTTTTGACTTTAAAAAAGGATTGGATCGTATCAAAATATATTCAAGGAGGGCAAGGAAATCTTTCGGGTGATATTGTAAAGTCAATATCTATTCCATTTCCAAAAAAGTTAGAACAACAAAAAATTGCATCGTGCCTATCATCATTAGACGATTTGATTGAAGCCCACAGCCAAAAATTGGAATTACTCAAAGACCACAAAAAAGGCTTGATGCAAAATCTTTTTCCGCAAGAGGATGAGAAAGTGCCAAAGTATCGGTTTAAGGAGTTTGAGAAAGACGGAAATTGGGTGGAGAAGTCATTAATTGATACGGCAGATAAAAAAGTAAAATGGAGTTTTACTGGTGGTCCATTTGGTTCAAACCTTAAAGCAAGTGATTATACAAGTGAAGGTATTAGAATCATTCAATTGCAAAATATTGGCGATGGTGAATTTAATGATGAATACAAAATTTACACATCAGAAGAAAAAGCTGATGAATTACTAAGTTGTAACATTTACGCAGGAGAAATAATTCTATCCAAAATGGGAGACCCAGTAGGAAGGGCTTGTATTATACCTAATAAGCTGAAAAGATGTGTAATGGCATCAGATGGAATTAGATTGGTTGTAAATGAGACGAAATACTCTAAATATTTTGTCTATTCTCTAATAAATTCAAAACCCATAAGAGAAGCTATTGAAAATAAAGCTACAGGTTCCACAAGGAAAAGAATCGGTTTGGATGAATTAAGAAATATAGAATTGATTATGCCTAAATCAATATCTGAACAAATAAAAATTGCTAATTGCATTTCTTCTTTAGACAAAAGCATAGTTGCACAAGCTTTGAAAATAGAACAATTGAAGGAGCATAAAAAAGGATTGATGCAGGGTTTGTTTCCTAAAGTAATTGATTAGAAATGAGCGGTAAAAAGAAACTATACAAATACAAAACATTGAAAAATGTGGCAGTAAGATTAAGGGACGATTTAAACAATCATCACTTTGTTTTGCTGTATGCCTACAATGGAACAGGCAAAACACGCCTTTCAATGGAGTTTAAAAATATCAGCAAGAAGAAAAAGAAAAATCCTGTAACTGACACACTATATTACAATGCTTTTACAGAAGACCTTTTCCATTGGAACAATGACCTTGAAAACGATACACAAAGGCATTTAATCATCAACAGAAATTCACGTTTTTTTGAAGGTTTCAGAGAATTGGCATTGGAAGAAAAGATTTTCAATTTTTTGGAACGTTACGCAGATTTTGATTTTAGAATTGATTATGATGCGTGGACAATCACTTTCAACAAAGGAGAAGAAAATAACCATATCAAAGTTTCGAGAGGTGAAGAAAATATCTTTATCTGGTGTATTTTCTTAGCAATAGCCGAACTTGCCATTGATGATGATGGAAATGGTCCATACAATTGGGTCAAATTCATTTACATAGACGACCCCATTTCATCATTGGATGACAATAATGCCATTGGAGTAGCAAGTGATTTAGCCAAACTTTTGAAAAAAGGTAAGGATAAAGTAAAAGTGGTTATCTCCTCGCATCATTCGTTGTTTTACAATGTGATGTATAATGAGCTAAAGAAAATTGAACATAAAAGCCATTTCTTGCATAAAAACGGTGCAGACGGTTACGTTCTGAGAGCTACTGATGAAACGCCATTCTTTCACCACGTTGCTATGTTAGCCGAATTGAAGAAAGTATCAGAAAACGGCAGTATCAACACCTATCATTTCAATATGCTCAGAGGTATCCTTGAAAAGACATCAACATTCTTTGGCTATGATGACTTTTCAAGTTGCATCAATGGCGTTGAAGATGAAATGCTTTTTTCACGCGCTTTAAACTTGCTAAGTCACGGTAAATATTCAATCTATCAACCAGTGGAAATGAATGAAGACAATAAAGAATTATTCAACAGAATATTGACAGCCTTTTTGGAAAAATACGAATTCCAACTGCCTGAAATATTCGCATAAAATATAGAAGTCAATGACACAAAAAGAACAACATAAAAAATTAGGGGATGCACTTTGGGATATTGCCAATGATTTGCGAGGAGCAATGAATGCAGATGACTTCCGTGATTATATGCTTTCCTTTCTCTTCCTTCGGTATTTGTCCTTCAATTATGAGGAGGCAGCAAAAAAGGAATTAGGCAAAGATTATCCGCCAATTAGGTCTAAAGATAACAGACCTGATTTTATTGTCCCTCATCCTCTGGAAGATTGGTACAATGACAATGAGGAGGATATATCAGAGTTTGAGGACAGTATGCGTAAAAAGGTGCATTATGTAATCAATCCTAAATATTTGTGGAGCAACATAACCGAATTAGCCCGTACTCAAAATGATGAATTATTAGAAACACTTCGAAATGGGTTTCGTCACATAGAAGAAGAATCATTTAAAAGCTCGTTCAAAGGCTTGTTCTCTGAAATCAACCTGAACTCGGAAAAGCTCGGCAAGACAGAAAAAGAAAGGAATGATAAACTTTGTAAAATAATAAGAAAAATAGCAGAGGGTATTGCCGATTTTTCAACCGATACCGACACGCTTGGAGATGCTTACGAATATTTGATTGGAAAATTTGCAGCAGGTTCAGGAAAAAAAGCAGGCGAATATTATACCCCTCAACAAATTTCTTCTATCCTTTCAAGTATTGTGATATTAGACGGTCAAAACCCTGCACACCCAGATGGACCAAAAAGGAAACTCAATCAAGTTCTCGATTTTACTTGCGGTTCAGGCTCATTGCTTCTAAACATTCGCACTAAAATCAAGAAAGGTGGAGGCACTATCGGTAAAATTTTCGGTCAAGAAAAGAATGTTACCACATACAACCTTGCCCGAATGAATATGCTTTTACACGGAATGAAAGATACCGAGTTTGAGATATTCCACGGAGATACGTTACTCAACCAATGGGATTTACTCAACGAAATGAATCCGAGTAAAAAAATTGAGTTTGATGCTATTGTAGCCAATCCACCATTTAGTTTGCGTTGGGAGCCAACCGACACTTTAGCAGAAGATTTTCGCTTCAAAGGATATGGTTTAGCTCCCAAATCAGCAGCCGACTTTGCTTTTCTCTTACACGGCTTTCACTTTTTATCTAAAGAGGGAACTATGGCTATTATTCTGCCTCACGGAGTTTTATTCCGTGGTGGTGCAGAAGCAAGAATAAGAGAAAAATTATTGAAAGAAAATTACATTGACACCGTAATCGGTTTGCCATCTAATTTGTTTTACTCAACAGGTATTCCCGTTTGCATTTTGGTATTGAAAAAGTGTAAAAAGCAAGATGATGTATTGTTCATCAACGCCAGTGAGCATTACGAAAAAGGTAAGCGCCAAAATACACTCAGGGAAGGAGAGGGAAGTAAACCAAATGACATCAAAAAAATTGTTGAAACTTATCAGTTCCGTCCTGAGCATATTGAACGATACGCTCGTAGGGTTTCAATGGACGAAATAAAAAAAAACGACTACAATCTGAACATTTCAAGATATGTGAGTACTTCAGAAGACGAAATACAAATTGACTTGGAAGATGTAAACTATAAATTGATAGAAATAAATAAAAGCATAAAAGTAAACACAGAAAAACATAACGAATATTTGAAAGAGTTAGGATTGAAACTGATTTAATGCTATTTGCAGGCATCCCGATTGGTATCGGGACGAAAGCTGCACAAGCCAACGCTACAACCAAAGCTTTGCCAAAGAGTTTGCAAAGCCACCACTGACTATGATTTTTCCAAGGTCGGACGAAGCAATACCGTCGCTACGTTCGAAAAGCCATGAGTCAATATATTAACACGCTTTAAATAAAATAAGCCTGACAGCTATTAAGGTTTGTAAAGGATAAAAACACTTTACTTCCAATAAAGCTATCAGGCTTCTATTTTTTATCAGTCAAATACTGAATATTACTCTTCCAAGAAGCACAAGGCAGCAGCCCCTAAAGTACCTGCGTTGTTTTCCAATGTTGCCTTTTCCATTTTGAGGTCGTCAACATAATATTTGGTAAGAAACTGTCTTACGGTCTTATCCAATGCAGGCATCATAAATTCCAAGCCAGCAGATATTCCACCGCCAAAGTAAACTTCCGTCACATCCAAAATCCTAATCGCTGATACAATTGCTTCACCCAAAACGCGCGCTACTTCCTCAAAAACCATAATAGAAACTTGGTTGCCTTTCTTCGCTGTATCTACTAGCAGGTGCGTACCAAGTTCTTTCCCAATCAGGTCTTCACCCGCCAAGTCAGGGTATGCCCTTATCATTCTGTCCATGATTCTTAAAATCCCATCTCTTCCGATGATTCTTTCAAGTCCTTCATTACCTCTGGACATCATATGGCCCATCTCCATGGCATTGCCTCTTGATCCTTTGAAAACCTGCCCATCTGCAATCAGCGCACTTCCTATACCAGTTCCCATGGTGATAAACAGGAAGTTTGGAGAAGGATTTCCTTTGCCGTATCTATATTCACCCACAGCTGCTGCTGCTGCATCATTTTCCAAGAAGAACTTTTTATCAGGATATTTTTCCAACAATCCTTGCTTCAGGTTGAACCCATTCAAAGCTGGTATTGCTGGAATTTCAAGTGTAGTGGTTCTATCTTTGGAAATAAGCCCTGGTAATCCAATACCAACTTTTTTTACTTCTGGATATTTTTCTAGGTATTTTCCAACTCCCTCTATAAAACATTGGTTGAATCCTCTTGGGTCATCTCTATACGGAGTCGTATCTTCTTTATCAAAAGAAACCAATTCTCCTGATCTATTGACCAAGCCAATTTTTAAGTGAGTGCCTCCTACATCTACTCCTAAAAAAAGTTCGTCATTGTTATTCATAATTTTTTCTTCAATAGGTTTAAGTTGCTAAAATAGTAAACTACATCCTTTACTTCCTAAAATCTTTACCAAAGTCTTGAAATATTTCATGTACAGCAGGACAGACCTGAGTATTTGTTAAAGTTAGGTTGAGGATTCCATGCATATTCTTTCGATTTGTATGAGGATATTCTCTACAGGCTTTTGGTCTTTCTTCATAGACGAAGCAGGTATTATCTTCATTGAGAAATGGACAAGGCGATGATTTCAAAACAAAATCTCCTTCCTCATCTCGGTAAAGATATTCATCAATAAAAGCTGAAGATTTCATTCTAAAGACTTTGGCTATTCTATCTATATCAGTTTGAATAAATATCGGGCTTGTTGTCTTACAGCAATTTGCACAATTTAAGCAATCTATCTTTGAAAATTTCTCTTCATGAGCTTCTAAAAACATTTTATCCAAGGCCTTGGGCTTAATCTTTCTTAGTCTCTCTTTCGTCTTTTTATGAATAGTGAAATCTGCCTTTGATTGATTTTTAAAATTTTCTAAATCCATTTTAGTATAAAACAGCGAATAAATTTTAATTTCCACAAATTATTCGACCTATAATTTTTATTTTTAAAATTTTAACCTTAACTTATACCAACACCAAACGCATACTGTCATGAAAATGCATCCAAACGAATTGTTCTTCTACTACAATCCTTCTCACAATGTAGACAAACAAGTGAGGGCATATGCCCATGCAGTCGCCAAACATGTCAACGAAATCAATATTGACAAAGAGAAGATTACCTCTACAGGCTGGAGGTCTATTCTTAACAAACTCAATTTGAGACCAAAAGATCTATTGAATAGAGCTCATCCAGATTACCAATCCCATATTGCTGGCAAAAGCTGGGATGACGAAAGCTGGTTACAAATTCTCATTAAATACCCGCACCTAATCAAGGCTCCCATAGCCATTATGAAAGATAAAGCGGTGCTTTGCACATCACCCAACCAGATCCTCCGGTTAAACTGACTTAAAGCAACTCAATACCGTCCTGACGGATATTGATTAATTTTGCGCTATATAGTTGGCCGATGGATTGTTTGAAATGTTTTTTACTCATACCCAATAATTCTTTGATGGACTCTGGGGATGATTTATCATGAAGGGGCAAAAACTTCTTAACTTTTAATAAAGCAAGGATTTTTTCAGCCCCTTCCTCGTATTTCTCTCTTCCTGATGGCGTCAAGCTAAGGTCTATCTTACCATCTTCCCTTTTCTTTTTGACAAATGCCCTCACTTTCTGACCCAACTCAATAGATTCAAACACTTCATTTCTATAGATCAAACCTTCAAATGCCTGCTCTATCAAAGCTTTATAACCAAGGTCAGACTGAGCAAAAACGAGCGCTTCCACTTCTTGTCCTTCTTCAAATCCACGGGTATCTTCTTCCAAAAAATCATCATATTTATTGACTCCTATAAGTCTATTTGTCTTGAAATCAATACATACCCTTATCAGATACTTCTCCCCTACGACCATGTCCTCGCGCATTTCAGACTTGGGGACGAAAAGATCCTTCATCAGTCCCCAATCCATGAAAGCACCAAATTTGGTGATTTCTTTAGCCTCCATCACTGCAAATTCATCTAGTAAAGCTACAGGGGGCGTGGTGACAGCTACAGGTCTATCTTCACTATCTGTGTATACAAAAACCTCTATTTCTGTACCTGTTTCCACATCTTCTGGCAAATAACTTTTTGGTAAAAGTACTTCTCCCCCATCATGCAAGGCCAAATAAGCACCATGGGCTGTAAATCTATTGATCAATAGGCTGTTGATTCTTCCTAATTCTTTCATACCTCAAAGGTAAAGAAATAACTTGATGTAGAAATTGGAAAAAGTAGCTAATCGGCTTAGATTTGGCTTTGATCTGAAATTTTTCTGATCTTGTTAGATTTAAAAGTAAATGTAAACCCAATAAAAATGAAAAATATAGCAGTAATAGGCTCTGGAACTATGGGCAATGGAATCGCACATGTATTTGCTCAGCATGGCTTCATGGTAGCATTGATAGATGTCAATCCCTCAGCGCTGGACAAGGCGGTTGCCACCATCCAAAAAAACCTTGATAGACAAGTTTCCAAGGGAATTATCAATGAAGAACAAAAAGAAACTGCTCTTAACAACATCAAAACTTACACCCAGCTCTCAGATGGTGTCGCTCAGGCAGACTTGGTAGTAGAGGCTGCAACAGAAAATGTAGACATCAAACTGAAAATATTCAAGGAGCTAGATGAATTATGTCCATCACATACCGTCTTAGCTTCCAATACCAGCTCCATATCTATCACCAAAATAGGAGCTGCTACACAGAGACCAGAGAAAGTAATAGGCATGCACTTCATGAACCCTGTACCAGTCATGAAGCTGATAGAAGTAATCAGAGGCTATGCTACTTCAGATCAAGTCACCAGTGAAATCATGGAGCTTTCAAGAAACCTAGACAAAGAGCCCGTGGAAGTTAATGATTACCCTGGTTTTGTGGCCAATAGGATTTTGATGCCAATGATCAATGAAGCCATATATACCTTGTACGAGGGAGTAGCCGGTGTATCAGAAATTGATACCGTGATGAAACTAGGTATGGCTCATCCTATGGGGCCATTACAATTGGCTGATTTCATAGGTCTTGATGTATGTCTTTCTATCCTACGTGTTCTTTATGAAGGTTTTGGAAACCCCAAATATGCACCATGTCCGCTACTTGTAAATATGGTTCAAGCAGGATACAAAGGTGTGAAAACTGGAGAAGGTTTCTATAAGCATACTCCTGGATCCAAAGAAATAGTAGTATCCGCACAGTTCAAAAAGTAAACATCAATTTCATTCAAATTGGATGACTTTTACAAAGTTAAAACTTGAACATAGTTTTTGTATTTATATAGTTTCCAACTTTGGAAAAGTTAAAAATCTAGGGGAAGCATTTCCCATTCGAAGTTGAAGTAATATTAGCGTTTTATTTATTTAAAATTTCATCATGCATATTGCAGTATCAGGAAATATAGGAAGTGGAAAAACCACATTGACAGAGAAATTGGCAAAACACTATGGGTGGAAAGCAGAATTTGAATCCGTAGATAATAATCCATATTTGGCAGATTTCTATGAAGATATGAAGAAATGGTCCTTCCACCTTCAAGTATTCTTTCTAAACAGTAGATTTAACCAAATCAATAAAATCAGAGAAAGTAAGCAGTCTATCATTCAAGATAGAACGATCTATGAAGATGCTTATATTTTTGCCGCTAATCTTCATAAATCAAACCTGATTTCTCAACGTGATTATGATAATTATCTGAACCTATTCCACTCTATGATTGCTTTCGTTCAAGCACCTGATTTGTTGATCTATTTAAAAGCAGATATTCCAAAGCTTGTTGGGCAAATCGAGAAGAGAGGAAGAGATTACGAAAATTCCATTCGAATTGATTATTTAAAAAATTTAAACTCACACTACGAAGATTGGATCGGTGGATATGATAAAGGAAAATTACTCATCGTAGATGTAAATGATATGGATTTTGTGGCTAACCCCGAAGATTTTTCAACAATAGTAAACATGGTAGATAGAGAGATTCATGGATTATTTTCTTGAATTTACTACCACATAGTGCTGCTTTTATAATTTGAATTTTATCTCATTAGTTTATAATTATTTCCAGATCATTATCATATTTTAACGTTTCATGCTTTGTAAATAAGTTGAAAATTATGAATTACAAAAAAACATAGTTAAATTTTAACTTGAATAATTTCAACCTATCAACACACCACAACATGAAAACAAAATCCTTGCTTTTGATAGTATTTGCAGTTTTTGCTTTTGGCTGTAAAGAAGAAAATGCTTTCAATCCAAAAGTAATCATCGCCGGTAATCTCTCAAATTTAGATACTGAAGAAATCAAATTGTATTTAGATGAAGAGATTGCCAGTTCAAACCTTGCGGATGACGGTAGCTTTCATTTAAGTTTCGATGCCGACAAATTTGAAAACTATATGCTTATCATCGGTAGAGAAAGATTAAACCTCTTCTTGAGCCCTGGTGATAGTTTGTACATCAAGGGTGACGCCGCGAAGTTCGAAGAATCCATTGTATTCTCAGGAGACCACGAAGCTGAGAATACCTATTTGTACGAAAAAGATAATATAAATACGAAAAGTGGACTTTCAAATTACATGGAATTAATGGGATTAGATAAAGATGCCTATTTCCACAAAAAAGACAGCGCCTTTGGATTGACCAGATCAAGATATGAAAGTATCAAAACCGAAAGAGCTTTTGACGGAGACTTTGTCACCTTAGAAGATGCTTATTATGAATACGAGCCATTGATTTATGATGGTATGTATCCAATGTATTATGCTTATATCAATAAAGTGAGTCAAGACTCTGTGGATTTCCCACATGAGGAAGTAAAAGCTAAATTCGGGCAAGTCCACCTCGGCAGGGAAGATTTATTAGACTCTCGATCATATACCAATGTGGTAGATAGAAGAATTGGAGATAGGGTTTCTGAAATGATGAAATCCGATAGCAGCTTGCTAAAAGATCCTTCAGGCTACGAAAAAGCTCGATTCACAGCGTTGGAAGATATGATTGAAAATCAAGTGGTCAAAGACAAATTCCTCTTTGATTACATCAAATCCAACATGCAATATAGGGGACCTGAGCATACCGAAGTTTCTTACAAAAAATTCATGAAGGAAAATCAAAGTCCTAAACTGGCTGCCAAACTTGAAGCATTAAAAGATAAGTGGGAACCAATCATGCCTGGCAAAGAAGTCCCTGATTTTTCTTTTGTAAACATTGAGGGTGAAGAGGTTAACTTGAGTGATTTAAAAGGTAACTTGGTGTACATTGACATTTGGGCTACTTGGTGTGGACCTTGTATCGCTGAGCATCCGCATTGGGACAAAATGAAAGAAGAATATAAAGATAAATCTATTGCATTCCTTACAGTATCTATAGACGATTCAAAGGATCCGTGGGAGAAAATGGTCAAATCAAAAAATATGGAAGGTCTGCAATGGTTTGCTGAAAATGCATGGAAATCAGAACTTGCAAAACACTTTATGGTAAATGCCATCCCGAGATTCATCCTACTAGACAAAGAAGGAAAAATCATCGATCCTTCTGCTGATAGACCATCAGGCAATATCAGAACGAAAGTCGATCAACATCTTTAAGAGAAACATGAAAATTTAGGATAACTTTATAGACAATATTCAAGACAGAAAAAGTGGGGAGATAGATATCTCTCCACTTTTTTTAAGTATCCCAACAGCAACAAAAATGAAATATTGGTTCAACTACTTTCTACGACTAATAGTCAAATTTGCTTTACATTTATTTTATCACAAAATAGTCGTAGATGGAAAGAAGCATATCCCAAAAGACAAGGCAGTAATTATCGTCAGCAATCATCAAAATGCACTGATTGATCCCTTGATGATAGCTACACATACGCGATTGGAACCACATTTTCTCACACGTGCATCTGCATTTCGGAATCCATTTTTTGCCAAGTTGCTAGATTACATTAGGATGATTCCAATCTATCGCGTCCGAGACGGCGTCAAAAACATGGAGAAAAACCAAGAAACCTTTGACAAAAGCATTCATGTATTGCTTGGAAAAGGCTCTATGCTGATCTTCGGGGAAGGAAGTCACAGTACACTTAGAAATCTTAGACCTTTGAAAAAAGGATTTGCTAGAATAGCATTTCAAACCTTAGAAAAAAATCCAGACTTGGATCTTGTAATCCTCCCAGTAGGGATCAATTATTCCAATCATTTTCATTCTGGAAGCAAAGTCCGGATTTCATTTGGTGAATATATAGAAGCAAAAATGCATTATCCTAACTTTGATAGCTTAATCAAAACTACACATCAAGCATTGGAAAAACTTGTGGTGAATATTCCCGATGAAAACTATGAGAACTTACTTCATCAATTAATCGATCATAAAGTTGATCTGACTTCAAAAATTGCTGTAGACCAATTTATTGAAGCCAAACAACCTCAGAACAAGCTTTCAAAACCTACCTATTTGCGTAACAAGTTAATGAAACTTTTCCATCTGCCCCTCTACTGGACTTGGTTACGAATATCAAATAAAATCAAAGACGCTACCTTTATCGCAACCTTTAAATTTATCATTGGACTGGTAGGGTTACCAGCATGGTATTTTACCCTTATTTTAGCAAGTATTGCACTAGGACATAAGGATTGGGCATTTACTTATCTGCTTCTTGCAGTCATATTCCTTTTGACAAACAAGAACCCACAAAAATAGTCTAACATATTTTTTTATCTTTGTAATCAATAGTATAAACCCAAATTTGAACAAAATGGAACAAGATTTTCTCCCAATCAACGGGACAGATTATGTTGAAATGTATGTGGGCAATGCCAAGCAATCAGCCCTTTATTATCAATACGCTTTTGGATATGAACTGATTGCTTATGCAGGACCAGAGACGGGCATCAGAGACAGAGCATCTTATGTACTGAAGCAAGACAAAATTAGACTTGTACTCACCACCCCCTTGCAGCAAGATCATCCTATAGCTGATCATATCAAAAAACATGGTGACGGTGTCAAAGTACTTGCCCTTTGGGTAGACGATGCCGAGAAATCATGGAAAGAGACCACTTCAAGAGGTGCCGTTTCTTACCAAGAGCCTAAAATCCTCAAAGATGATAATGGAGAAGTAAAAGTAGCTTCCATCAGAACCTATGGCGAAACGATTCACACTTTCGTAGAAAGGAAAAACTATAATGGGATATTCCTACCTGGCTACAAACCCAGAACATCAGAATACAAAAGTACTTCTATTGGTCTTAAATACATAGATCATTGTGTCGGTAATGTAGGTTGGGGAGAGATGAATAAGTGGGTAGATTTCTATGAAAATGTCATGGGATTCAAGCTATTGATCACTTTTGATGATAAAGACATCTCCACAGAATATTCGGCACTGATGTCCAAAGTAGTGTCCAATGGAAATGGCTTCATCAAGTTCCCGATCAATGAACCAGCAGAAGGAAAGAAAAAATCTCAAATTGAGGAGTACTTGGATTTTTACAATGGTGCTGGTGTACAGCACATGGCAATCGCTACGGACGATATTGTACATACTGTATCAGAATTGAGAAAAAGAGGTGTGGAGTTCCTAGAAGTACCTTCCACATATTATGATGATCTACTAGAGCGTGTAGGAGAAATCGACGAAGACCTTAAGCCTCTCAAAGACCTTAACATTTTGGTAGATAGAGATGATGAGGGCTATTTGCTTCAGATCTTCACCAAGCCTGTACAAGATAGACCAACTTTATTCTATGAGATCATCCAAAGAAAAGGTGCCAAATCCTTTGGTAAAGGTAATTTTAAGGCACTCTTCGAAGCCATTGAGCGAGAACAAGAGTTGAGAGGTAACTTATAAATTGTGCTTTGCTGTCTCAGCTGTGATCTGCATGTGATGAATTGTGTTTCTGAGTTCATCAATTAAGATTTATTTCAGGTGAGACAGCTTTTTTACTTCAATAAGCAAAGCTCATGGTCCAAAGCTAAAAGCGCTTCATAAGGATCACCTTTCAGCCCTAGAACCTTAGCAAATGCAGGTTCAGTCTTGAAGCCTTGCTTTTTCAAGGCTATAATTTCCTGTCTAAATTCCTCCCCCATTTTTTGCAACAAGGCATGCTCAATCAGCATGTGCTTATAGGCATATTGTTCTTTGCTTGGTGTCTTTTGTCCGAAAATTTCAATCTCAAAATCAGCTACAAAGAAATTAGCAATCACTGAATACCCTGAATGCTTCATAGTTTCTCTGATTTCAAAGCCTGAAAATGAACCAAAGCTATCAATTAGCTTTTGCTTGAAATCTTCTGCATTATCAAAAGAACAAATGATATCCAAGTCACTACTTTCTATATCAATATTGATCGGGAATGTTCCCACTAAGATTGGTTCAAAACTATGGAATACACCGAAAACATCAAGTGACAATAACAAACTGAAAGCACTCCTATGCCTTTCACTTCCCTCAAGCAAATAGCTAATGCCTGAAAAATCCATCGTGTAAATTTAAACAATTCATTTTTGATTTTTAGTTTAGTCTAGTGGTAAAACATGATCTTCTTGAGCAAATGACTTTACTAAACCATTAAAACGCCTCAAAATGTATCTTTTTTATTAATGATATCCAGCCATTCCTTTTACATTGAATACTAAAATTTATAACTTGAGAGCTCATTCAAACTTTTTATTAAAATGACCAACGTAGATCCAATAATAATAGCCAAAGCTGAGTCTTGGCTAAGTAGTAACATCGACGAAAAAAGCAAAGTCGAAATCAGAAATTTATTAATGTCAAGTGATACCAATGAGCTTGTGGATTCCTTCTACAAAGACTTGGAATTTGGTACAGGTGGACTTAGAGGCTTGATGGGCGTAGGTTCCAACAGGATGAATGTCTATACGGTCGCTATGGCTACCCAAGGTCTTGCAAACTACCTTTTGAAGTCTTTCCCTGGAGAAAAAATTGCAGTGGCAATCACCCATGATTCCAGAATCAACAACACCCTGTTTGCTGATACTACAGCAAATGTATTCACTGCAAATGGTATCCATGTAAAGTATTTCAAAGAAATGAGACCTACACCTATGCTTTCGTTTGCTATCAGGCATTTTGGATGCAAAAGTGGTGTAATGGTAACAGCTTCTCACAATCCAAAAGAATACAATGGATATAAGGCATATTGGGAAGATGGTGGTCAGGTCGTTGCTCCTCATGATGTCAATATCATCACTGAGGTGCAGAAAATCACCTCAGTAGATGATGTCAATTGGAACAAAAATGACGCACTCATTGAATACATAGATGAAAATTTCGATTTCATCTATCTCAATGAAGTGAAAAAGCTAAGTCTTTCTCCAAACGAGATCATGCTGCAGCGAAGCATGCCAGTTGTATTTTCACCGATCCACGGAGCTTCGGGTAAAATGGTTCCAGCAGCACTTAAGGTGTTTGGCTTTGAAAATATCCATGTGGTAGAAGAACAAGCAGAACCAAATGGAAACTTCCCTACAGTCATTTATCCAAATCCAGAAGAAGCTGAAGCACTAAATATGGCCTTGGAGCTAGGAAAGAAGGTAAATGCTGACCTTGTTCTTGCTTGCGATCCAGATGGTGACAGATATGCAGCTTGTGTACCTGATGGTATTGGAGGTTTTGAACTTCTCAATGGTAATCAAACAGGTTCACTTATTACCTATTATTTATTGAATAAATGGAGAGAATTCGGTAGACTCACGGGTGATCAATTTATGGTCAATACGATTGTAACAACCGAACTAATAGATGAAATCTGCAAAAGCTTTGGTGTCACTTGCTATTCGGTGCTTACAGGATTCAAAAATATCGCAGAGGTGATCAGAGAGCTTGAAGGCAAACAAACTTTCATCGCAGGAGGTGAAGAAAGCTACGGCTATTTGGTGGGCGATTTTGTAAGAGACAAAGATGGTGTATCCGCATGTGCTATTGTAGCAGAGATTGTAGCTTATTACAAATCTAAAGGTCAATCTATTCAGGACGTTTTGGCAGAAATATATATGCAATATGGTTTTTACAAAGAGCATTTGATTTCTGTAACCAAAAAAGGAAAAGATGGCGCAGAACAAATCCAAAACTTAATGGCTGGATTTAGGGCTAACAGACCTTTGGAAATCAAAGGTGTGAAAGTAAGTAAGATTGTCGATGTGAAAGAAAGTAAGGTATATGACATGATCAACCATACTGAAAGCGAATTGAATTTGGCAAAGTCCAACGTAATTCAATTTTACTTGGTGGATGGTAGCAAAATATCAGCAAGACCATCTGGAACAGAGCCAAAAATAAAGTACTATTTCTCAGTCAATGAAAAGCTTCCTAACAAAGAAGCCTATCGAGCTGTTGAAAAATCACTCCAAGAGAGAATTGAAGGTTTGACAAGTTTTTTTGCTTAACAGACCAATCAAGAAAAAGGCGATCAAAATTGATCGCCTTTTTTAATTTTATAAGTTGAATTTATTCCAATTCACCTTGAACTTTTCTTAACTTTGATCTAACAATTGGGCATAATTTCCCCTTAGGCATCAGATCTATCATTCTCTATTTCTCTCAATTCTACCTTTACAGCTTGAGGATAAGGGACTACACCTTTGCCTACTTTTTCGGCAATATAATAAGTCACCTGACCTCCAAATAGAAATATAACGACTGAATAATAAACCCAAATCAACAACACTACGAGAGATCCTGCCGTGCCATAAGCAGACCCCATATCAGAATTGCCCATATATAGGCCTATCAAATATTTACCTAATACAAATAGCAACATAGTAACTACTGCCCCTATCCAAGTATCTCTCCATCTAACTTTGGCATCTGGTAATATCTTGAACATCAAGGCAAATATCACGACCAATATACCTTGACCGACTATCAAATGGGTAATTGATGCCAACAAAATAGCTCCGTTTTCAAAGAACTCGGAAAAATAATTGAAGATAACAATGATTACTGCATCTAACACCAGAGATACTAGCATGATAAATCCAATAGAAGCTACCATTGAAAAACTCAGAAGCCTATTTACAATAAACTTTAGTATGCCTTTTTCAGGCTTTGCTTTGATATGCCATATGTGATTGATACCATTTTGCATACTTACAAAAACGGTCGTTGCACTAAAAGCCAATATCCCGAATGCAATGAAATTGGACAAGACGCCATCCGATTCCATGGAGAAGTTTGACATTATATCTTCTAAAGTCTGAGCACTTTCCTCTCCCGCCAACTCTCGAACTTGTACGATGATCTCATCTCTTACTTCCGATTCATTGTAAAAAGTAGTCCCGATGTTGAGTAGAATTATCAACAAAGCAGGCATACTAAAAATCGTGTAAAAGGCTGTGCTAGCAGCAAAACTCATTGAATCACTATTACCAAAATCGACAACGCTATCCTTGAGTATCTGAAACAGTGTTAATTTTTTTATCCTTTTTATCATTTGTATAAGATTATTTAGTACTTAAAGTAAGACATTTTTAATCATTATTACAATTCCCTTCTAAGTCACAAGAATTATTTGACTCTTGTGATCCAATTACATGAGGCTTTTGTGCATCCATAAATTTTTCCCAAGCTTTGATCAAAGTCTGGTCAAACGTCTCGGATGCCTGTGCGCCAGATATTGCGAATTTATTATCAAAAACAAAAAAAGGAACTCCTCTTACACCAATTTGAATGGCCTCTTGGATATCGCTATTTACTTTTTCTATAAATTGATCAGAGGCCAACACATCTTTTAAATCTTCTTGATCTAAACCTACTTCTTCACCTAATCTTTGCAAGGTAGCAGTATCATCTATATTCTCCCCTTCAGTAAAGTAAGCTTTGAAAAGTCGCTCTTTCATGTCATCACCAAGTCTCACGGCTTTTGCAAATTGTAACACTCGGTGGGCATTCTTTGCATTTGCCACTACAGTCCTATCCATGTGATATGTCAACCCTTCTTGACTCGCCATATCAACAACCTGACTCATAATTTGTTCGGTTTGTGATTTTGACCAGCCTTTTGACTCAGATAAATATTCTAAAGTAGATAGGTCAGGATTAGTTTTGAGATCAGGATTGAGAAGAAAACTCTTCCATACAATCTCTACCTTATCTTTATGTTCAAACTTCTCCAAAGAAGCCTCAAGTCTTCTCTTGCCAATATAACAAAATGGACACATTACATCAGACCAAATCTCTATTTTCATGATTATGCTTTTTAAATATTCTTAAGATTAATGAAATTTCAAGTATTTGAGTTCCATATGTCATCAAGCTGTTTTGTCAAAAATGCAAAACCTCTAGTTTCAAAGGCTTATAAATGAAGTATTTTTTGGATTTTCCAAATTGAATTTGCCAGACAACAATTAGTTTCTTAATTTTTAGGAAAATTCACAATTTACCTTGCATATTTTTATCATTCTTATAACCTTTGCATTGCAAATTTGAAAATGAAAAAAACAATAAACATAGCGAACACCATGACAACAAAAGATTATATGCTTTTGGCTATGTTATTTTTAGCTCCATACAGGAGGTTTAGGAACAGCTTTAGGGCATAGTCCCTTCTATATTTTATGGCACACCTTAAGTGGGTAGCCAGCAATAGCATGATCATCATTTCAATTTCTTAAACTTCACTGTTGAAATCCAATCTTTTCCAGAAATGGACAATATAACTTTCAAAATCACAACAGCCACAGAGGCACATCTAGACTATGCATCCATCATCACCGATGAAATGGAGCAATCTGCCAAAGCTAGAGGAACTGGTATTGCCAAAAGATCTCCAGAGTACATTCAGACGAAAATGAAAGAAGGTAAAGCTGTAATTGCACTTACTAGTGATGGTGTATGGGCTGGTTTTTGCTACATTGAAGCTTGGGGTCATGGGAAATTTGTGGCAAACTCAGGCTTAATTGTATCACCTCCTTTTAGAAAATATGGCTTAGCCAGATTGATCAAAAAAGAAATCTTCAAGCTAAGCAGGGAAAAATATCCTGAATCCAAAATCTTTGGACTAACCACAGGTGCAGCGGTTATGAAAATCAATTCAGAATTGGGATACATTCCCGTGTCCTATGCAGACCTGACAGATGATGAACAATTCTGGAAAGGCTGTCAAAGCTGTGTGAATTTTGAAATCCTACAAAGCAAGAATAGACAAAACTGTCTTTGTACAGCCATGCTCTATGTACCCAAACCACAACAACCAGCCCAAGAAGATGTCGCGCTTCGAGATGATTTCAAGAAAAACATCAAGCTGTTTGAGAGATGGACGAGATTGAAAAAATATGTCATGCTCAACCTCAAAAAAACCAAAGATAAAACTTTCAACATATTCTAAAATATCGCACTTAGGTGCTCACAAACAACCATAAAAATGAAAAAAGTAGTATTAGCGTACAGCGGAGGATTAGACACCACATATTGCGCATTGTATCTTTCCAAAGAACTTGGCTATGAAGTCCACGCTGTATTGATCAATACGGGCGGTTTTGAAAAGGAGGAATTAGAGACAATCGAAAATCGTGCACACAGCTTGGGCATTGCATCATTCCAAATTCTTGATGTCACCAAAACATACTATCAAGAAGTTTTGAAATTTTTGGTTTTTGGAAATGTATTAAAAAACCAAACTTATCCACTATCTGTATCCGCTGAAAGGATACTTCAAGCCAAAACACTCGCCGAATATGTGAAAAAAATCGGGGCAAAGAGTGTAGCTCATGGTAGTACTGGTGCTGGCAACGATCAGGTTAGGTTTGACATGATTTTTCAAACTATCATTCCAGATATCGAAATCATCACCCCAATCCGTGACTTGAAGCTTAGCAGAGAGCAAGAGATTGACTATCTAAAAGCTCATGGAGTTAGTATGAATTTTGAAAAAGCAGCTTATTCTATTAATAAGGGAATATGGGGTACATCGGTAGGTGGTAAAGAAACATTAACTTCAAGTCAAACACTTCCTGAATCAGCTTGGCCCACACAGATTACCAAACATGATTCTGAATCCATCACTCTAGGTTTTGAAAAAGGAGAGCTAGTTTCTATCAATGACGAGCATTATGAGCCCGTTCAAGCTATTCAAAAGTTACAAGAAATAGCTGCTCCATACGGAATCGGACGAGATATTCATGTGGGAGATACTATCATTGGCATTAAAGGAAGAGTAGGATTCGAAGCCGCAGCTCCTATCATCATCATCAAAGCTCATCAATTGCTTGAGAAACACACCCTTACCAAATGGCAATCGTATTGGAAAAATCAAATTGCTGAATTTTATGGCAATCACCTTCATGAAGGACATTATCTAGATCCTGTGATGCGAAATCTTGAGGCTTTTTTGACTGATAGTCAATCACAAGTGAGTGGAAATGTAACAGTAGCTCTACATCCCTATAGATTCCAATTGATAGGAATCGAATCAAAACATGATTTGATGGCATCCAAGTTTGGCAGCTATGGAGAAATGAATAAAGGTTATACAGCAGATGATGTAAAAGGTTTCACAAGGATTTTGGGTAATCAAACAGCTATTTTCCACCAAGTAAATCAGCCCGAATCATGAAAATCAAAGTAGCGATCATTGGAGGTGCTGGGTATACAGGAGGAGAATTATTAAGGTTACTTATCCATCATCCCAAGGTAGATTTGGTATATGTTCATAGCAATAGTCAAAAAGGCAAAGCTATCTCTTCACTTCATCCTGATTTGCTAGGTGATACAGATTTAGTCTTCACAGATGAAGTAAAAACAGTTGGTATTGATGCAGTATTCTTAGGCTTACCACATGGAGAAACAAAATCGTTTTTGGACAAACATCAATTTACTGAAGAAACAGTAATCATAGATTTGAGTAACGATTATAGAGATGAAAGCGAAGGTTTTGTTTATGGTTTACCCGAAACAAATCATCATCAAATCTCCAAAGCTAAGAAAATAGCCAATCCAGGATGCTTCGCTACTGCCATCCAGTTGGCTTTACTTCCAGCTGTAAAAGCAGGATGGACTACGTCCCCTATTCACGTATCAGGTATCACTGGGAGTACTGGAGCAGGTAAAAAATTAGCAGAGACATCTCATTTCAGTTATAGAAACAATAATTTCTCTGTTTATAAGCTGTTCACACATCAGCACCTCACGGAGATCAATATGACTTTCAGACAAGTGAGTAATAATTTCGATTCAGACATCTTATTTGTACCATACAGAGGAAACTTTGCAAGGGGAATTTGGATAACTGCCTACTTCCCTTGTGACAAAAGCTTGGAGGACATATCTGAAACTTACAAATCATTCTATAAGGATAGCCCTTTTACCATAGTGTCAGATCAAGACATTGATCTAAAGCAGGTAGTCAATACCAATAAATGTGTATTGCACTTGAAAAAAGAAAAAGGTCAATTGGTAATCTATTCCGCAATAGACAATCTACTAAAAGGTGCCTCTGGACAAGCAGTTCAGAATTTCAATTTAGCTTTTGGCTTACCTGAAGCCACAGGACTTAAGCTCAAAAGCATAGCTTTCTAATCTCCAAAATCAAATATACTTGTGTTATAAAAAGAATTAGTCTTCCAAAAGTAGACGAATCTTATGAATCTACTTTATGAGTAAAATACAAGTGAAAACGATTAAAGCACAAAATAAAAACAGATGAAATTATTTGATGTCTATCCTTTGATGAATGTCACCCCAACTAAAGCACTTGGTGCCAAGCTATGGGATGATGAAGGAAATGAATACATAGACCTATATGGTGGTCATGCAGTGATATCCATTGGTCACTCCCACCCCCATTTCAATAAAAAAATCAATCAACAACTGGCAAATATTGCCTTTTATTCAAACTCCGTCCAAATCCCAATTCAGCAAGAATTTGCTAAAAAACTTGGAGAAGTATCAGGCTATGACGAATACAACCTCTTTCTCTGCAACTCTGGAGCTGAGGCCAATGAAAATGCATTAAAATTAGCTTCATTTGAAACTAAGAGATCTGGTTTTATTTCATTTTCAGGAGCATTTCATGGAAGAACTTCAGCAGCTGTAGCACTTACGGATAATCCAAAAATAGTAGCTCCCAATAATCAGAGAACTGATACCTTTATCCTTCCATGGGGTGATATCAGCGCAGTGGAAACACAGTTGTTGCTTGGCAATATCGCAGGTGTCATCATTGAAGGAATTCAAGGAGTTGGAGGAATTGTTGTGCCAGAAGACTCATTCCTCCAAGAGCTTTCTGTATTATGCAAAAAGCACGACGCAAAACTGATACTAGACGAAGTTCAATCTGGATATGCAAGGACTGGGAAGTTTTTTGCACATCAGTGGTCAGGTATTCAACCAGACATCATTTCTATGGCAAAAGGTATGGGAAATGGATTTCCAATAGGTGGCATCCTAATTCATCCTGATATCAAAGCAAGTTATGGATTACTCGGTACTACATTCGGTGGTAATCACCTCGCATGTGCAGCAGGACTCGCAGTACTGGAGGTAATTGAAAGCGAAGGATTGATGGATAAAGCTCATGAACATGGCATAATGCTCATGAAAGCCTTAAGTGAAGTAAAAGGTATAGAAGAAGTAAGAGGAAGAGGACTAATGATAGGCATAGATCTAGATAGAGATGCCGCACCTGTACGTACTGAATTAGTAAAAAAATACAGAATTTTCACAGGAAGTTCAGCAGGAAAACAAACGATTAGATTACTTCCGCCCTTAAATATTGAAACAAATCAATTATATTCGTTTATAGACAGTATCAAGGAGATTCTAACTTAACAAATCAAACTGTTTTAAAACTGATTGAATATAATTTAATCTCACTTTAGACTCATTTTAGAACGATTTACCCGTAACGGCAATCTATTAGATAACATGAAGCATTTTACACAATTTGAGCATAGATCAATAGCAGATAGATTGATAGATAAAGCATTGGCTTACAAGAAGAATCCGCGTATAGATTTATCCAAAGGTTTAGGTAAAAGAGTAGGATGTATATTTTTGAATCCTTCATTGAGAACCAGAGCCAGCACCCAAATAGCAGCGATGAATTTGGGTATGGAGGCCATAGTGATGAACATGGACAAAGAGGGTTGGGCATTGGAAATGCAAAATGGTGCTGTTATGAACAAAGGCACAGTCGAGCATATCAAAGATGCTGCTGCTGTCTTAGGTACATATTTCGACGTGCTTGCAGTAAGGGCATTTCCTTCATTAACCAATAAAAAAGAAGATATAGAAGACTTTATCTTCAGTCAGTTTATCAAATATGCTGGCATACCTGTCGTGAGCCTAGAGAGTGCAATCAGGCATCCTCTTCAAAGTCTGGCAGACATGATCACTATACAAGAGCATATGATAGCTGGTAAAAATCCTAAAGTGGTACTCACTTGGGCACCACATATCAAGGCAATTCCACATGCAGTCGCAAATTCATTTGCAGAATGGGCAATCGGCTGTGGTCATGAACTTACGATCACACATCCAGAAGGCTATGAGCTAGATAGAAAATTTACCCAAGGTGCTATCATTACATCTGATCAAAAAGAAGCACTCCAAAATGCTGATTTTGTATATGTGAAAAATTGGTCGGCTTTTAATGATTATGGCAAGATTCATAGTACAGATTCATCATGGATGCTGACAGAAAATCACTTCAAAAATGCTCCAAATGCCAAAGTGATGCATTGCTTACCTGTAAGAAGAAACGTCGAGCTGTCTGATGAAATACTTGATGGTGATCGAAGCATCGTCCAAAAACAAGCAGAAAATAGAATCTATGCAGCGCAGGCAGTTCTAAGTGACATCTTAGAGGAATAAAAGCGCAAAACCTTACAGAGCATCTTCTTCATAGATCAACAAAATTTGACGTGAATTTAGAAATCAATAGCTAGCAAAAATATATTGATCTTTAATCTTAGGCAATCCTTCTATCCTAGAGTAAATACTGCGGGATGAAGAAATAAAAAATAGAGATTAGAAGCGTAAACTACAAACCTATAAAACCATGAAAATCAGCATCATCAAAATTGGAGGAAATGTCATTGACTTTCCAGAAAAATTGGATGAATTTTTATTCCTTTTTTCAAGATTCCCAGGCAAAAAAATCCTCATTCATGGAGGAGGTGTACTCGCCTCAAAATTTGGAGAATCTATGGGTGTCATGCCTGAAATGGTTGATGGTCGTAGAATTACAGATAAAGACACCTTAGATATTGTAACCATGGTCTATGCTGGACTTATCAACAAACAAATAGTAGCCAAGCTACAAAAATTGAAACAAAATGCATTGGGAATGACAGGAGCAGATGGCAATCTCATTCAATCGAAAAAGCGTCCTGTCAAAAAAATAGATTATGGTTTTGTAGGCGATATCAAATCTGTCAATACAGATTTATTAGAATCACTTCTGGAAAAGGACATTGTGCCCGTCATTTGCGCAATTACTCATGATAAAAAAGGACAATTGCTAAATACAAATGCTGATAGCATTTCTTCCGAAATTGCGGTAGCAATGTCTAGTAAGCATACCGTAAACTTGTACTATTGCTTCAATAAAGCAGGTGTATTGATTGATGAAAAAAATGATGAATCCATCATCCCTCTCATCAACGAAGAAATTTATAGAGAGCTTAAAAATGAACAAGTGATACATTCTGGCATGATACCCAAGCTTGACAATGCCTTTGCAGCCTTGCATAAGGGTGTAAATCATGTATGGATAGGAAAAGCAGAAAACCTACTTCTGGCAGTGAAAGGAAAAGTGTCTGGTACTAATATAGAAAATCACAAATACGACCTTTATTAGAAAATGCCCCATTTCACAGCGCCATATTTTGAGGAAGTCGTCAACCTTTTAAAATCCTTGATCAGAACGCCTTCTTACAGTAAAGATGAGCACATGACGGCCGATCTTATTGGACAATTTTTATCCGAAAAAGATATTCCATTCCATAGAATTGGTAATAATATCATTGCTCAAAACTATCACTTTGATGTCTCTAAACCATCAATTTTGCTTAACTCCCATCATGATACAGTAAAACCAAATGCTGGATATTCTAGAGATCCTTTTGCTCCAGAAGTAGAAGACGAAAAGCTCTTTGGCTTGGGAAGCAATGATGCTGGAGGATGTCTAGTCTCATTACTAGCTACATTTCTTCATTTCTATAAGCTAGACTTGGGATATAATTTAGTCTATGTGGCTTCTGCTGAGGAGGAAATTTCTGGAAAAAATGGCATCGAAAGTACCTTAGACTCACTTCCTCCTTTTGAAATTGCCATAGTAGGTGAACCGACCCTATTGCAAGGGGCTGTTGCTGAGAAAGGACTCGTGGTAGTCGATGCAGTCGTCTATGGTAAAGCTGGTCACGCGGCAAGAGAAGAAGGTATCAATGCCATATATGAGGCACTTGATGATCTAAACTTGCTAAGACACTACCAGTTTGAACGAGAGTCAAAATACTTGGGGAAATCAAAAGTAAGCGCAACCATCATTCAATCAGGAACACAACACAATGTAATACCAGATACCTGCTCTTATACCATGGACATTAGGGTCACGGATGCATACACATTGGATGAGGCATTGTATGAGCTAGGAAGCAAGCTAAAAGCAAAACTGACACCACGATCTACAAGGCTGAAATCCAGTAGACTTCCTGAAGATCACAAGATCATGAAGGTACTTTACAATATGAGTATCAATCAATACGGAAGCCCAACACTCTCAGATCAAGCCCTTATCCCCTATCCTTCTATCAAAATTGGTCCAGGAGACTCTGCAAGATCACATACTGCTGATGAGTTTATTTATCTCCGAGAAATAAATGATGGGATCAATATTTACATTGAATTATTAAGACAATACTTACACTTAGAAAATCCGAACAATCAGTTATGAAACTTTGGCAAAAAGACAAGACCAGTAGTAAAGAAGTAGAAAAATTCACCATTGGAAGAGATCCAGAGTTTGATATCCTATTAGCACCTTTTGATGTACTTGGTTCCATGGCACATGCGACTATGTTACAAAAAATAGGTTTGCTCACTGCTGAGGATTTGGAAGTTCTGATAAAGGGACTCAGAGAAATATTTGATGAAATAGAGCTGAGCAAATTTGAAATCCAAAAAGGTGTAGAAGATGTTCACTCCCAAGTTGAATTTTTATTGACAGAGCGTTATGGTGAAGTTGGTAAGAAGTTACATAGCGGTAGGTCACGTAATGATCAAGTTTTGGTTGACTTGAAGCTTTATTATAGGTCTGCAATCAAAGCATTGGTTGAGTCCACGCAAGGTCTATTTGATCAGTTGATTTTATTATCTGAAAAGCATAAGGCGGACTTGATGCCAGGATATACACATACGCAATTAGCCATGCCATCATCATTTGGGCTTTGGTTTGGCTCCTTTGCTGAGGGTCTTACAGAAGACATGGATTTGTTGCAATCCGCTTTCAAACTTGCTAATAAAAACCCATTAGGTTCTGCTGCTGGATATGGTTCTTCTTTCCCATTGGACCGCACACTGACTACCGAATTACTGGGCTTTGAAGACCTTCACCATAATGTGATCAATGCTCAAAATAGTCGAGGTAAAACAGAACGAACTTTGGCATTTGCGATGTCAGGAATAGCAGCAACACTCAATAGACTCGCTGCTGATGTTTGCATTTTTATGAATCAGCACTTTGGTTTTATATCATTTCCAGATGAATTGACTACCGGCAGTAGTATCATGCCTCATAAGAAAAATCCAGATGTATTTGAATTGATCAGGGCAAAGACTAATCAAATACAGGCTATTCCACAAGCTATCATAATGATCCTTACCAACACAACGACTGGTTACCACAGAGATTTACAACTCTTGAAGGAGCATATATTTCCTGGCCTAGACGAGTTGATCGACTGTCTTCATATGAGTACCATGATGTTGAAACAAGTTCAAATCAAGTCAAAGATTCTGCATGATCCATTTTTTAAACATGTATTTTCTGTCGAAGTGGTCAACGAGCTTGTTTTAAAAGGAGTACCTTTCAGAGATGCTTATAAAGAAGTGGGTCTTGCTATAGAAAGGGATGATTTTGCTCCGAATCAGGATCAGGTTAATCATACCCATGAGGGTAGCATAGGTAACTTGTGTAACGATGAGATAAGAGGAAAAATGAATGCTGCCATCTCTAAGTTTGAATTTGATAAGATAGATAAAGCTTTAAAAAAACTATTGGATTCTAGTCATTTAGACTAGAATCCAAGTTTAATTTCTAGGGCCAATTGTTCTTCAACTTTGATTAATCCTCCCATTTTGCGAGGAGGAGACAGATCTAATTCTTCAAAATTAAGAATAATATTAGCTGTCAATTGTTTGTCAGATTTCGATAAAGCGATTTTATTATACTGCAACTTTTTACCTACCAAGTTTACAGTCAAATCACAAGTGTAATTTTTTCCATGCTGTCTTAAGTTGGTCACTGCAACTTTGGCTTTTGGATATTCTTCTGCTTTTATAGTCTTTCTAAAATCACTATTTAATATAAAATTCCCACATCCAAACTCTCTAACAAGTATATCAAATTCTATAGCTTTTTTTGAATATGAATCATTTACATAAAGCGTATCCTTCAAGCCTTGATTGACATAATCACATTTGAAGCTTCCTAGCGAAGTGTTCCCATGAACAGTGATCACTTTGTTATTGATAATCAAATGATTATCAGGAAGGAAGAGTTGATAGGTGATGAAAATCAAAGCTAGAAGGATATGCATGGTCAAGAATATTTTAGAATCCTATAACTCCTTCGATCATGAGACCGTTGAATTTACCTCCATTCCTGATATCGCCTGCTGCGAAGTCGTTGTACTGCTGACTCACGTACTCTACTTTTGCAAGGATATTTTTAGTTACGAACCATCCACCACCGATTTGAACCCTATCGATACTTACATTAGCACCACCAGTCAATTCACCACTCACTTTGTTGTATCTTGCTGCAAGATATACTTGCTCTTTTTGACCTATTCTATACACAGCATCTGCACCTAATTGATTCCAGGTTCGGTCTGTTTGCTCATTGGCTGCTTTTCCTTTAGATTGCTCGAAGTTACCAAACAGTTCCAATCCTTTTATTTTCACAAATGGATTCAATACCATCGCTGTAATGTTATCAGTCTGACCTGGATTGAATCTTCCTGAAGTAAAATTAGCTGCTGTAGTCGCACCCACTGGATCCATTACTAAGTAGTACCTTGATCCTGCTCTATCTCCTGCAAATAGTGTATTTCTAGCAGAACCCGCAGTGCTGTAAACTGATCCAGTTAACCTCACCCTGATGTCATCGGTCAAGTTTTTATCATAACCCAATTTTCCGAGGAAATTTAGCTTTCTATCATCAGGTCTAGTAATACCCCCTTGTATTTCGCCGCCAGTGACACCGACCATCGCCAAGAATCCACTGTTCTGATAGTACACTTCTCCACCGACTTCAGTTGTGAAAGCATCCATGATATAGTTACCGACGAATGGATTGTAGATTGCATTTCCATTGTCAGATCTTCTGAAGTGAGCATCACCATAGTTGATTTCCATGTGACCTACCTTCACTGTGAAATGATTGTCAAACCAATCTGTATTTCCTATACCCAAGAATCCCAACTTATCGACTTGAAGAAATCCACCTTTTACCCATGTTTCTGGGTGATGCCTTGAACTGAGGTAGGTCACCAAATTAAGTCTTACACCATCTGCCAAAGCCACATCTATGTTTAGGTTTGCAGTGGCTAAGTTTGTTCCACCACCAATTTCAATCAAATCAGGTGAACCTACAGCATTACTATGGCTTAAGTTTTGATATTGTTGCGTGAAGTGACCGCCCACTCTTACACTTACTCCATCAAAGGAAACTGTATCAGCCTTACCAGTTTCAAAGACATTGATTCCCCTTTGATCATAAGTTCTCCAATATTGCATATCTCTTTGGAGACCTTGAGCCATTGTAAATGCTACACTAGCAAAAATGGCAATGAGTGATAATACGTGCTTTTTCATAGGTTTTTTTTAATTTTAATTGTCTTACAATAGGTCCATTGTAATTACTCTAACTTTTTAAAGTTTTAAAATGGATCATTAATCAAATCATTTAGTTGGTTGGAAGGAGATATCGAAATGAATGCTTACTTCATTTCCAGTTTTCACAGTACCCATAAGGGCAGTTGGTGGATCTATTTTATAATCAGTCAACTTGCAATCATATTTACCCTTGAAATTGATCTTTTCACCTGATACCGTATAGTTTACTGGGAATTTTGCTGATTGAGTGACCCCTGCAATGGTGAAATCTCCTACTGCTTGAAAACCAGAGGACAAAGTGACAAGCTCTTTAAGAACAAACTTCACTTCTTTGTGCGTCTTGGTGTTCAAAGCACTATAAGCATTTTTATCCATACCATTTTTTCCACTTTTGATACTTTCGGCTGGCATAGTCACTATTAGATCTTTTGCATTCATAACTTTTCCATTTTCTAGGGAAAACTTTGCTTTACCAGTCGCAGTATTTGATACCATTTCCCAGTCATGAAGGGTAGAAGTACCAGATACTTTTAAGGTAGAACCCGAAGCGATCGTATAGTTAGTTTGTGCAAATGTTGAGTTATGAAATATCATCATGGCCGCTAGGAACATGATATGGATGATTGAAAAGCTAAATTTTTTCATGGCTTTTTGTTTTTGATTATGGCTCAAAGGTATAATCACAATCATTTTAAAAACATGATGTAAATCAGTTTTTAGGGTGATTTTAAACAAGACAAAAGAATAGAAAAAGTAAAAGGTCAACAGAAGCTAATCTGTTGACCTTTGAAATTTCCCTAAATGTAAAAGGGATTAATTGTTAAAATCTTAAGAAAAGATCTTTTCTAGTATTTTAAATGTAATCAAATAAGTAGGTCTCACACCATCCATACCCAAAGCACCAGAAGCCAATGTGCTTCCAGTTTCCAAAGGATTATCAGATGCATAGTAAGCATAAAGTACCTTTACACTTTTCCTTATTGAATTTCTAATCTTACTTGCAGACTGTATAGCTTTTTGATAATGAGCTCCTTCCATCTCCAGACCACAAGCTTTCCATGAAGATTCCATGAAATATTTCAAGACATCTTTATTTTGCAAGGAAGTACCCAATACTGTGATCATCGGACCATCATATACTCCCAATCCATAGCCTTCAAAATCACTTTTCTTAAGTTCATTTTTCAATGGATAATTATCAGCAGTTCCCTCAAAAACATGACTACTTGGAATCATAATATCCCCCTTATTGCCTTCTAGAATCCCCGCTTTGCCCATTATAGATGCAGAGACTACATCAAGTGGTATAGATTTACCCTCTTTTTCATATGGCTTGAGCAATTCATCAAAACACTCATATGCTTGCTCTCCAAATGCATAATCCATCACCACAATGACTGGTCTATCCTTTTTTTCTTTAGGTAAAGCAATCCCAGGTATCACTGTGTCTTTGGACATCTGTGCAGTGTCAATGATTTGAGCACCTATATTGGTTCCTGATAAATCTGGTAAATCAATAAATCCATTGATATTTGCAAAAGTCTGAATTTCCTTTGCATGCGTTTTCTTCTCCCCTGTACTGATCTCCATGGCTACTTTTTCGATTTCTTCATAAGATTTCAGTCCCATGGCTTGATGCCCGTAGATTGTGTTTACCACACTGTGCAAATTCGCCGAAATGATATGAATAGGTCTTTCAAGCAAATCATTTTCATCCAAGACTTGCTTGATTCGTGTAGCCCATAATTCACCATACACATGGTGTCCTACACGCTCCCTCAAAGTCGCAGAAAATGAAATTTCTCTATCTTTCTCTTCTACAAACTCATCGATTGACAACTTCCCTAAATGATAGATTATGGAAAATAGGCTGTTAGAATTGGAAGAATGATCAAATTTTTCAATTGCACTGTGGGTTTCATCAAATGTTCTACCAGTGATATGGCTCAAATAAGAACATGCTGCTTCTTTGTCAAACTCCTCACCTCTTCGCTCTTTCTCTACTATATTTTCGAGCATTTTCCAATTGAGATTCATCCTACCTTTTTGATCGGTGGCATTCTCTCGAATTTTTTCTGCCTCAATATATAGAAATGTTAAGTGCGTTAAAATATCATATATGTCAGATTTGCCTCTCGTCATCTCTACATACATCTGCTCTTCATCTACCCTATAACAATTTCTCTTTCTTCTGGCAGGCACAAACGTAGGGAAATCAGAATGCTCATATCCTTCTCTACTGATCAATCTTACATAGCGACATTCCTCTATTCCTCTGGGCAACCTTTCCATTACATACAATAAGCCATCTAGTTCGATTTTTTCGTCATCTACCACCAACCCGTAGATCTCTGGACTCAAAACTAAAAGTGAACTCACTAGCGACTCCCCGGAAACTCCCATCGGTTTATAAGACCCTCGCATAAACAAGTGTCTCATAGTAATGTATAGTTTCTCAATGGCTGCGCGTGATTCTTGTGCTCTAGTTCTTTTCATATGTTTTTAGTTTTATTCAATTGTAAAATGGCCTTTTTACTTGACTGATTTTGAGGTATAATAGACTATGTATGACTAGGCTTTTATTCACTTTTGCATCTCAGAAGCAAGCTCAAGTTTCAATTTTACAAATTTTTGTATTAGATAAATTCAGCAAATATAACACATTTGCTTGAATAGATCGATACATTATTTCATAAATTGAAAAATTTCAAATGATTAAATCTAAACTTAAAGATTAATACCTCTCTCTAAGGATCTCTAAATGATACGCAACATGGCCAGTTATAATGTAAAACAATGCCCGCACACTGACCTCAAATCCACTGGCGACCCCTATATTTGACCATGATTCAATCGGTAGGGTTTTGAACATAGAATGGCAAGCATACCTAGAAAATTCAAAATCTTCAATGAGCTTGTTCAAAGGAATTGCATTAGCCATAGATCTTGCTACATATTCGTCTTGGTCAAAACTAGGAAGGGGAGATTTCTCTCCTCTGGCAAAACATAAAGCTCTAAAGGTCATGACCCTATCTGTATCTATGATGTGACTCAATACCTCTTTTCCAGTCCATTTACCCTCAGCATATGTTTTCAAGCTTTGCTCCTCTCCCATTGCTTCAAAATAATTTCTAACTTCTTGAATCTGGGTCAATAATAACTTTTCTATGTCTTCATTTACAACCTTTTTGATGTAGTTCTCATAGTAGGGTGCATATTCTCCCACTTTAGGCTTCAATGTATCGTTCATGTAAAATCAGTTTGTTGAAAGTTTCTCCTTTGGTAAATTTAATGCTTATACCATCATATTGTTGAAAAATGAGAAAAATATTACTTCTACTTACACTCATAGCGAGCTTAGATTGCTTCAGTCAAACCACTATCATCCAACGAGATCCTGAAATTGAAAAGATGGTAAAGGAAATCAAGGCTGAAAATCTTGAACAATATGTTAGAAAATTGGCTGAATTTGGCACTAGGCATACACTAAGTGATCAGCAAGTAAACCGTGGTATTTTAGCTTCTCAAAATTATGTGCTGGCTCATTTCAAATCAATGGAGTCTAAAAGTACTGGAAGATTAAGCTCTGAAATAGACTTTTTTACCATACCGGCAGACAATAGAAGGATTCCCACAGATAGCAAGCTTGGGAATGTCATAGCCACCTTGAAAGGTACTGACCCAAATGATGATAGAGTATTCCTAATCATGGCACATATTGATTCTCGTGCATTAGATGTGATGAATAACAAGATAGATGCCCCTGGAGCCAATGATGACGGATCTGGTGTAGCTGCTATTATGGAATTGGCAAGTATCATGTCTAGTAGATCATTCCCAGCTACGATCAAGTTTGCTGTGGTGAGCGGTGAAGAACAAGGGCTTAAGGGAGCTGAATACCTCGCAAAAAAAGCCAAAGAAGAAAACTGGAACCTTGTTGCGGTACTGAACAATGACATGATTGGCAACAGTCGATCATCTGAAACAGAAATTGCAGACAATACCCGAATCCGGATTTTCTCAGAGGGGGTTCCTATGGCGGAATCAGAGCAAATGGCTGCCATCAGAAGATATACCAACGGCGAAAATGATAGCAAATCACGGCAACTGGCAAGGTTTATCAAAGAAATAGGTGAGAAATATGTAGACCAGTTAGAAGTCAAATTGGTTTACAGAAATGATCGATTTTTGAGAGGTGGTGATCATACGCCGTTTGCAAGAGAAGGGTTCACGGCTATTCGGGTATGTGAAATGAATGAAAACTACTACGCACAGCACGAGGATGTAAGGTTGGAGGATGGTATTCAGTATGGCGACCTTCCAGAATTTATGGATTTCGAGTATATGAGAAAAGCCACAGGTATCAATTTAGCAGTACTAGCAAATCTAGCAACAGCGCCTTCAGAACCACTCATGGTAGGTATAGATGTAAGAAAGCTCAGCAATACTTCTACGCTTCGCTGGGATGCTCCTAAAACTGGAAAAGCCAGAGGCTACTATGTACTCCTTAGAGAAACTGACGCTTCCATGTGGCAGAAGAAGTTTTATACTGAAGACTTAACCATGACTATTCCATACTCCAAAGACAATTATTTCTTTGCTGTACAAGCCGTTGGAGAAAATGGACATGAGAGTTTAGCAGTGTTTCCTCAGCCAATTACGAGGTAAATAACTTAACCTTTGACGATTTTCTTTTGAGACAACTGAATCAAAGCAGCCAATACCATCACCAAAATACAGCCTATGGCATTGTACCAAAGGAAACCTATATTGATTTCTATGCCTATTATTGATTCGCCATTAAACCAATGGAGCATTAATATAATCGCCTCTGCAATCAAAGCTGCTATGAAAACAGCATGCCCCTTGATCCATTTCATGTAAAACCCAACCAAGAAAATACCCAAAATCGTCCCATAGAACAATGAGCCCAGTAAGTTTACTGCTTGTATGAGATTTTCAAATAGAGAGGCGTAAGTAGCAAATAATATGGCAAAAACTCCCCACAAAGCAGTAAGCCACTTAGATGAAAGCATGTAATGTTTGTCTGATTCATTTTTTCGAAGCGAACGTTTGTAGATATCAATCGTAGAGGTGGTACCTAGAGAGTTCAATTCTGAGGCCGTAGACGACATGGCAGCTGAAAAAATCACGGCAAATAGCAATCCGACAATGCCTATAGGTAGATAGTCCATTACAAATCGCATAAACACATAATCTGTATCCTTAGTCTCAGCATTAGGTTCATTCTGTACTATAAGAGATTTAACTTCATTTCGAATTTCTTCCTGACGCTTCTGAGAAGCTTTCATTCCTGATTGGGCATTCCTTATTCCTTGTTCATCATCAGCCTTGACAGCAGCGAGTAGTTCACTGATATGATTTGACTTTTGTTCAAAAGCTTCACTATACTCATCTTCTAGTTTTGAAAATGGCTCTTCATATTCAGAGTTGATCAAGCGCTCTGTTTGTACTTTATTGAATACTACCGGTGGTTGGAAAAACTGATAAAACACAAATACCATCACCCCAATAAACAAGATGATAAACTGCATAGGAATCTTCAGGAGACCGTTCATGATCAGCCCCATCCTACTCTCTGCAAGTGACTTTCCTGTCAAATAACGCTGCACTTGAGACTGATCTGTTCCAAAATAGGAAAGAAAGAGAAACAACGCAGCCGTCATACCAGACCATACATTATACCTATCTGCCAAGTCGAACTCAAAATTGATGATATTCAATCTATCCATTTTCCCAGCTACATGGAGCGCATCAGAGAATCCTACTGGTAGCATTTTTACCACAAAGATTCCTGCTAAAATCATCCCCCCCATCATTACTGCCATTTGCTGTTTTTGAGTGATAGAGACTGCCTTAGTTCCTCCTGATACAGTATAGAGTATCACCAATACTCCAATGAATATATTGGTCCAAAATAAATTCCACCCTAACAAGGTGGACAAAATAATAGCTGGTGCATAAATGGTGATTCCCGCTGCTAACCCTCTTTGAGTCAAAAACAAAAGTGCCGCTAATGTTCTAGTCTTGAGATCAAATCGATTTTCCAAAAACTCATAAGCTGTATACACTTTTAGCTTATAATAAATAGGAATAAATGTCACTGAAAGTATAATCATCGCTATAGGCAATCCGAAATAGAATTGAATAAAGCGCATACCGTCTTCATAGGCTTGACCTGGAGTACTCAAAAAGGTAATCGCAGAAGCTTGCGTTGCCATAATTGACAAACCTATTGTCCACCAGTTCATATCACTATCTCCACGAAGATAGTTATCCATACTTTTTGGGCCGTAAGTCTTATAAACTCCATATCCTACTATGAGTAGTAGGGTCGCAAACAATACTATCCAATCTATCGTACTCATGCGTATGCCTTAGTTAACCAATAAAACAAGGCAATCAAAAGCAATAGTGTTCCTGCTAAGATAAAATACCAGTTATTCCAATTTTGCTTATTTTCCATCTCCTTGCTCTATCAGGTTGACAAAAAGTTTGATTGCGCCTGGCACCCCCGCTGGTAAATGCCTGAACCATGAAATTCCTGAATAGGTATACGTTCCTTCTCCATATTTTGCATGTAGCAAAGCTCCTTTGGATGGTGCTTCTCCTGGGTCTTGCATCTCTAGAGGTGTGGTGTATTTTTGATCCCAATCTGCGGTAAAATACAAGCCTCTCTCCTGAACCCAGTCTTCAAAGTCTTTGGAGGTAATCTGTATTGGAGAGGTTAGTATTGGATGATCATAATCTGCAATTACAGGTGACTCTTCCACAGTGACCCTATCCCTTGATATAGCAAAAGGATATGGACCAAGATCTCTCGTCAAAAGTGGTGACGATGTATTGTATTGGACGATCAAGTTTCCTCCTTCTTTTACATAGTCCATCAATTGATCGACATTATTGGCTAAACTCTGATTGGTATTAAAAGCCCTGATACCGATGATCACAGTAGGATAAAGCTTAAGGTTAGCTTTATTGATACCCCCATTATCTATGATGTTGACCTCATAGCCCAAATATCTCAATACTTCTGGAACATCATCCCCTGCTCCCGCTATATAGGCTATCTTTTGAGCAGATGTAGTAAAATCAAACTTTATCAAATCAAATGATGCAGTTGTGAAATAAGTCAAATTTGGAATGTGTTTGTAAAGAATCCTATTGATATCTTGGTTATATAGCCTTCCATCTTCAGCTTTATAGGCCACAGTGACTTTGGTTTTCTCAGCCTTGGATGCAATCAATTCTACTTTAAAATTAATTTTCTTTCTTCTTTCATCTCTCTCTTCAGAAATGATTTTGTATTGAGATTTATCTAAGCCTTCCAACAACAGCACTCCTTTCAAAATATTTTGCTTGAAACTCACTTCTACTTCTATTGAAGGTTTTTGATCTTTCATTAGAAAAACCAAAGATTGATTTAATGAGACATTCACTTCTGGCACTATGGTTAGTGGTTGGTTGATTTCCCCATCCACTTGATCATTGTATTTGTACTTCAGAGGCAAGATAAGTTCTATCTTCTGACCTTGGATATTTAATTCTAAATTTGCAGCTATAGAAGGATGATTAATAGGAGGACCTATTTTGGTCAAGTCGGAGATGTCAAATAGGTTTTTGTCGATTGGCTTTTCCAACCAAAATGGTTGAGAAACAGGATAATCTTTTGGAATTTTTATAGATACTGGTCTTGTGATAGGTTGGTTTGGTTTGGTAGAGGTATTGAAATCCACGTTAAAAAGTTGATGCGTTGCTTTTAATAATTCGACTGATATTTGACTGGGATTGTTAAAGATAATTTCCCCAGCAATGGTTTCACCTGAATAAGCAATTTCTTTATTCACATTGAATTCTGCCTTGACTCCCAATGCATCCAAAATCAACTGATTGATAGCTTCTTTTTTTTCTAGGTACCAAATCTCATTCTCAGCATTGCTATCAATTAATTTTTTGATTTCAAGTAGTGCTTCTATGTTGTTTGAAACATTAATAAAATCAAAATTCTGCAGTGTTGCAGTTAGTTTATCCTGTATAACCTTACCATTGGGAACTTGACTCCATTTGCTTTCAACTCCTTCAAACGGATCATCTTTAAAAGTGTCGCCTTTCAACTGCTCAATGTGATCTTGTCCCATTCCAATCTGTGGTGTAGAGCCAAATCCTTGAGACTTGTGCATGGTCCTGCTATCGGCAGCTATTTGGGAATAAGTGGTTCCTAACAAAGGATTATAGTCTCCAACTGGAAATATATGGTATTTCTTATCCTCACTAGCCTCATATTGTCCACCCCAGCTGTATGCATTCCAAAACAATCTCTTTGGATTCCATATTTTGACCTTTGAGAGCTGATTAGAAAAAGATTTCGGATCTCCAGCTAAGTCAAAGGCCTCATAAGAAAGCATGGCCGAAGTAGTGTGATGCCCATGCGTAGTACCTGGAATCAAATTGAATCTATTTATGATAATATCAGGTTGAAAACTCCTTATTACCCAAATTACATCAGCCAAAAGTTTCTCTTTATCCCAATTATTTAGGGTTTCGTCAGGGATTTTGCTAAATCCAAAATCTAAAGCCCTAGAAAAAAATTGACGACCTCCATCTGTTTCTCGTGCCTTAAGAAGCTCGTGTGTTCTTATTAAACCTAGAGGTATACCTAGCTCTTTTCCTATTAAATTTTGTCCTCCATCTCCTCTTGTAAGTGAGAGGTAGGCTACTTGTGCATGTTCCCCATTAGCCAAGTATGAAATTAATCTTGTATTTTCATCATCAGGGTGTGCAGCTACAAAAAGTACTCTTTTCGTTTCTTGAAGTTTAAGCAGATCATGATAAAGTTTTGACGAAGGGTTTTGTGCAAAAGCAATACTTGATACCAGTTGAACTACAATCAAGCCAAAGGCTAATTTTCTAAACATATACTTAGGTTAATTTGAACGGTAAAAGCTAATAGAAGATTTAAAGATATAAAAACATTTTTTTACCAAAGGGTTTTGAATTATGTAAAAAAAAAGCCACCCATCATGGGTGGCTTTAATTTTCTATGATTTTGATCTAATATCAACCTTCATCTAGCCAATCTTCACCTAATAGTTTGATCAACTTTTGGTTATATTTTTCTTTTTCAGCTTCATTACCTAGTCTCTCGTGGATTTGGAATAGGATCTGAAGGATGTCGGTAGATTCAGGCTGAATTTCAGAAGCCCTTGTAAAGTAAGGAACTGCTTCTTTGTAAAGGTTTTCAGCTTCTTTATTCATTGCATCTGATTTCTTCTCCCATTCTTCATCAGAAAGAGCACCTACTTCATTGATGATTATTCTTGCTTTCTCCAAGTAGATCGCACCTGCATAGTTGTTACCTTCAAAGAATTTAGGATCAGCTTCTACTGATTTTTTGTATTGTTCCAATGCACCATCAAGATCACCAGATTGCTCTAGCAAGTAGCCATATCTTAAAAGGATACCAGGGTTTTTAGGATCATTTTCCAAAGCTGAAACCACAGAAGTCAAGGCTTCATCCATTTTGTTTAGCTGCAACAAAAGTTGAATTTCATATTCTGCTAATGTTTTATCAGAAGGATCGGCTTTTCTTGCCTCACCGATAAGTCTCAATGCTTCTTCAGGATCATTGTCTTCGCTATTGGCAATTTGGATCAAGAAATAGTAAGCATTCAATTTGTTATACTCCTCTACTTTCAATAACCTGGTGAAGAACTTTTTAGCCTCTGCTGATTTACCAAGATCATTTGCCAAATAGCCAGCGTTGAAGTTCATCGTAGTATCTGTAGGATCAATATCCGCAGCTAATGCGAAATACTCATATGCCATTTCAAAGTTGTCATCTTCATAAGTATCTATAGCTTTTCTAAATGATACATTTTTCAAAGTATAAATACCGTAAGGTCTAAGATTTTCAGGCATTCCATCTATATCTTCTTTGTAGACCTCTTTACCAACTTTTGAACTCTCATCATTATCGACCATTTTCATAGTGCTGTTGAAAGTTTCAAAAGCATCTCTACCCACATCTACAGTGGACATATCCTCTACCTCACCAGATTCAAACATTTTTGTTTGGATTTTTCCTTTCAAGAGATAATTGGAAGGATCGTCTTTAGTCTCTGGGTCTTGTAAAGCTTCATTAATTTCATCTAGGGCAGTAGTCAATTCTCCCTTCTTGAAATTTTTCTCAGCAGATTTCGCAACCTTTTTCTGAGCAAAACTCACAGAAACAAGACCTGCTAATGCGAACGATAGGATTAATTTTCTCATTTTTTTTCTTTAACTTAACTTAATTGTTTGGTTCCTCGGTTATATTGCCATCAGTCGCTGGATTTTCTCCATCAACATTAACATTCGATTCATCTTCTAATTCAACTTCAGACTCATCCTTTCTGATTTTTTCAACTGAGGAAATTTCGTCATTTTCACCCAATTTGATCAACCTTACACCTTGAGTCGCTCTACCCATTACCCTCAAATTTGAAACTGGAGTCCTTATCGTGATTCCTGATTTGTTGATGATCATCAGGTCATCAGAATCTACTACTTCTTTGATCGCTACCAATGAACCAGTCTTTTCAGTCACATTCATAGCTTTCACTCCTTTTCCACCCCTATTGGTAATCCTGTATTCATCCAAAGGAGATCTTTTTCCATATCCTTTCTCTGAGACTACTAAAAGGTTGGCATCTTCTCTCGAGGCACATACCATGCCAATTACATGGTCATTAACATTACTTAACGTTATGGCTTTGACACCTGTAGCTGTTCTTCCCATTGGTCTTACTGTAGACTCGTGGAAATGTATCGCTCTACCTGATCCAGCCGCAATGATAATGTGCGAATCACCATTTGTCATCTCCACTTGCATCAATTGATCCTCCTCTCTGATATTCAGTGCTATGATACCATTGGTACGAGGTCTTGAATATTGTTCAAGTGTGGTTTTCTTAATAATCCCTTTCTTGGTAACCATGACCAAGAAGTTATTATTGATGTAGTCCACATCGTTCAAATCACCCACTTGAATGATTGATCTGATTTTGTCTTCTGAGGTGATATTTATGAGATTTTGTATAGGCCTACCTTTGGAGGCCTTAGCACCTTCAGGAATAGCATAAGTCTTCAACCAGAAGAGCTTCCCGAGATCTGTGAAAATCAACAAATAGTTATGAGTGGAAGCGGTAAAGAGGTATTCAGTCCAGTCATCATCCTTCGTGGTAGCACCCCTAGAGCCTACCCCTCCTCTACTTTGAGTCCTATATTCAGTCAAGGCAGTCCTTTTAATATATCCTTGATGAGATACAGTGATTACCACTTCTTCATTTGGGATCATATCTTCATAACTGAAATCTTCAGCGTTATGCTCTATGACAGTTCTTCTTGGATCACTATATCGATCTTTCATCTCGGTAAGTTCATCCTTGATGATCTGCATTCTCTTGTCTTCATTGGCAAGGATCTCCTTCAGCTCTTCGATCAACTTCATTATCTGATCATATTCTTCTTGGATCTTCTCACGCTCCATACCCGTCAATCTCTGCAGCCTCATATCCAAGATTGCTCTGGCTTGTATCTCGCTCAACTCGAATCTTTGCATCAAGCCATTTCTTGCTGTCTCTGGATCTCTAGAGCTTCTGATCAAAGAAATCACTTCGTCCAAATTGTCCAAAGCTATCAGGTAACCTTGCAAAATATGAGCCCTCTTCTCGGCTTCTCTTAGTTCATATTCCGTACGTCTCACTACGACTTCATGGCGGTGACTTACGTAATGAACGATCATGTCCTTTAGGTTCAAGGTATGTGGTCTACCTTTTACCAAAGCCACATTATTTACTGAAAATGAGGTTTGTAACTGCGTCTGCTTATATAGATTATTTAATACTACATTAGAGATAGCATCTCTTTTCAGTTCATACACTATTCTCATTCCTTGACGGTCAGATTCATCTCTTATCGCAGAGATCCCATCAATCTTTTTCTCATTGATGAGTTGGGCAGTTTTCTCGATCATACTGGCTTTGTTCACCAAATATGGAATTTCGGTAATGATAATCATTTCTTTACCGCTATCCTTAGTTTCGATTTCTGCCTTACCTCTTACGACTATGCGTCCACGACCTGTCTCAAACGCCGCCTTTACTCCGTTGTATCCATAAATAGTAGCACCTGTTGGGAAATCTGGAGCAATAATGTGCTCCATAAGCTCAGCAACAGTAATGTCTCTATTGTCAATGTAAGCAATGATACCATCTACTACCTCTCCAAGGTTGTGAGGAGCCATATTAGTAGCCATACCTACTGCAATTCCAGAAGCTCCATTCAGTAGTAAAGCTGGAATTTTTGCAGGCAGAACAACTGGCTCTTTCAAAGAATCATCAAAATTCAATTGAAAATCAACTGTTTCCTTATTGATATCAATCAACAATTCTTCGGCAATTCGTTTCAACCTCGCTTCGGTGTAACGCATAGCAGCGGGATTATCTCCATCTACTGATCCAAAGTTGCCTTGACCGTCTACGAGTGGATATCTTAAGGACCAGGGTTGAGCCATACGGACCATCGTCTCATATACCGCAGAGTCACCGTGAGGGTGATACTTACCTAGCACTTCCCCTACTATCCTAGCAGATTTCTTAAAAGGTTTGTTGTGTAAAACTCCCAATTCTTGCATTCCGAATAAAATCCTTCGGTGAACTGGTTTTAGTCCGTCTCGGACATCTGGAAGTGCTCTGGAAACAATGACCGACATCGAATAATCGATGTAAGCTCCACGCATTTCTTCCTCAATGTTAATTGGTATGATATTCTCGTTTTCTCCTTGAGCCATATTTATCTATTCTCAATAAGCTTGCAAGATAATAAAAAGTATATGGTTTTGAAACATGAATTTTACATACTAATAATTGGGTTTTATTAGATTTTTAGTACCATTGACCAACTTTCCTATTTTGGAGATTCCAGATCGAGCTACCCCTGTATTCGACACCATCATGTAAGTGCTTCATTACCACACCACAACCTTGCACTTTGCATCGTTTTGTCCCTGGCATACTGATAGACATCCCAACTTGTAACCCAAAAAGTTGTTGTTTAATAGGTTGAAATTCTTCTATGATCAGACCAGAATAAGATGCACTCCTGAACTCTGCCCCTCCTTTGACAAAGAATCTAGCATACTCAGAAAACTCCCTTTCTATCCTCAAAGCCACCCCATAGTAGGGTTCATTGTTTACAACCAGCCTCTGATCGGGCAAAGTCCTTGGATAAAGTTGACCATACTCTCCTTCCAAGACAAATCTCCATGGATAGTTTTGACGCATTCTTTGGTTCTTTTCTGATTGCATATACGTATTTTGAGTAGCATATTTTTTATACTTCCATTTCAAAAAACTTATTCTCCTTTTGGCATCGTAAAGCACCAAGCCAAAGGTTCCAAAGACTTTATCGTAAGTATATCCTAGCTGGTCAAAGCTAAAATCATAATCACTGCCTATCATCACTGACTGCTGCCCCATTTCACGCCCATAGCCTCCCCCGACTACAAATATGTCGAAGAGATTCAATTTTACCCCAACATTGATGGGTACATTAAATCCTGACCCAGAAAAATTAATTGTATCATTCATAGTGATATCTCTTCTCACATCCGTGTTGCGTACCTGTGTTATTGGAAAATCATCAGGATGATTCGTATTAAAGTCCATGCTATTCATTAAGTAGTTTCCCCCAGAAGAAAGTTCAAAACTAAAATTACTGATAGCTTTTCGAAATGTATTTCCTAAATTACTATCACTCATTCTCCCTTTTTTGGCTTTGGTATCAATGCCAAAATAATCCTCTTGCCCATGAGATTGTGATAAAAGAAAAAAGAATAAGATGCTTAGAATTTTCGATTTCATATTCATACCCGATTACAACGGTAGATTTCTTATTTTAATGTGGTAAAAATGCATAAAAAAAAGGTCTTCTGGTTGAAGACCTTTTAAAATTTGAATATTTAATGTATGTATCCGCTATAATTTTTTAAGTGTGTTGTTAAATTATACTAACATCACCCCTGAATCAACATCCAATCAGCTCTTAATGTAAAAATAGCTTTACTTAGAACAGAGGAATCTTTGCAGATAGATACAATATCATTGATTATAATGACTCATCCTCAGATGTAGTATCAACTTCTTTAGTTTTGTATTCAGCTATCAAAGAATCTACTTTTTCTTTCACTTCCGGATCTTCTTTTATCGCTTTGTTGACTTTGTTGTAAGTGGCTGCACCTAGCACTTCTTGATCCATGATCAAATCAGTCTTGTATTGTCTCGCATCGTCACCAATAGAAGCTATAAAGTCTTGAATTCTTTGAAATTCTGCCTTCTCTTCTTCCGTCACATTGATTTCTGCAAGTTTTTCTTCGTTTCCCCAAGCGGCTTTGATCTCGTTATATCTTGCCCCACCTCCTTCAATGATGTCATTTGATTTAATCATTTCTTCCATTTCTGCCTGCTTATTTTGAATAAATTTCGCAAACTTCGCTTCCATTAAAGCAAACTTCTCCATTTCTTCCACAGTCACTTCTTCTGCATCTCCTTGTGCGTTCACTTGCACACTGATCATTCCTAACATCAAGAAGGCTAGTACAAATACTCTTTTCATCATGACAATTCTCAGATTAAGTTTTTAATAAAATTCAATTTACAAGAAAATGTTTAAAGCTCATTTTCACAAGGAATTGTACAAAAACCTTGCCTTAAAAATTGTTAAAAGGCAAATACTTCTGACTGAAGGAAGATTTTTATAATAAAATTTATAGAGATTTTAATGTTCTAATAGTATCTATAGGATCAGAAGAATTAAAAACAAAGCTGCCTGCAACCAATACATCAGCCCCTGCTTCAATGAGTAATGGCGCATTTTGTTGATTTACTCCACCATCTATTTCTATCTCTGTGCTTGCGCCTTGTTCAATAATGATCTCCTTAAGTCTCCTTACTTTTGCATATGTATTCTCAATGAACTTCTGTCCGCCGAAGCCTGGATTGACAGACATGATACAAACCAAATCAGTTTCTTTGATGACATCTTTGAGTAGTTCTACTGAAGTGTGTGGATTGATAGCAATCCCAGCTTTACACCCCAATTGCCTGATTGCCTGCAAGGTCCGGTGTAAATGTGTACATGCTTCGTAATGAACCGAAATGATGGCAGCACCTGCCTCCTTGAAAGCAGTAAGATATTGATCTGGATTAGCAATCATAAGATGTACATCAAGTGGCTTCTTGGCATGTCTATTGACTGCCTCGGTTACAGGTATACCAAAAGAAATATTGGGTACAAACAATCCATCCATGATATCTACATGTATGTAATCCGTGTCGGATGCGTTGAGCATCTCTATCTCCTTTTGAAGATTGGCAAAATCTGAGGCTAAAATCGAAGGTGCAATTTTTACTGGCATGCTTAGCAAATTTTATTTTGCTGCAAAGGAAACAAAAAAGTCATTACTCCCCTATTTTTTGATCAATTTTGTCCGCTTGATTACCTTACCAGATTGTGCTTCTATGATATATACTCCTTGAGAGAGCATAGGAAGTTCGATTTCAAATGGTCCATCAATTCGATCTCTTTGCATGCTTCCCTCTATTACGACTTGCCCAGAGAGATTCTTTAAGACATAACTTCCTGAATATTCATTTCCAATCAATACATTCAGGTTGTTTCCTGAGATAGGATTTGGATAAACCTTCCATACTTCCTCCTCTTTGGGATTCTCTATATCTAATACCCTTCCATAATAGGCATAATGGAAATGCGGTATTCCATATCCAAGCCTATTGTCTGGAGAATCAGCCTGAGTAGCACTTTGAATCAGTGCTTCTATCAATTGATCTTTGTTCCATTCAGGCTTTGCTTGCCACAATCCGGCTGCCAATGCGGCGATTTGTGGGGCAGAAAATGAAGTCCCATTGGCTCTATTGACAGCACCGCTGGATCTGTATAAAAAAACTCCTTCTCCCAAAGTCGAAAGTTCTGGCTTGATTCTTCCATCTGCTGTAGGACCTTGTGAACTAAAGGCGGCCATTTCTCCTGAAGAATTTGTAGCACCGATACTCAAAATACCGCTAGCATCCGCAGGAGCAGTAATTGAGGAAGCTCCTCTTCTTCCGTAATTACCCGCACTATTGACTACCAAGATACCTCTACTTGCTGCTATAGCAGCACCCTGACTAATTACCGCTGTCTTGCCATCCAGATCATCCTGTATATAATCCATACTAGAATCATCAAAATCTAAATATCCAAGTGAGGAATTGATGATATCTACTCCCAAGCTATCCGCATAAGCCGCTGCTTTCACCCAATTATATTCTTCTATTCGATACTCGGAATCATTATCCTCTGTGATACATAGAATATAGGAAGCTTCTGGAGCACCAGACATTAAAGAACCTTCTTGATTTGCACCTATAAGTGAGAGGACGTTAGTTCCATGCTGATGCTTGGTGTAAATATTATCATTTGAAAGATCAACAAAATCCTTTGATGCAATGATCTGTTTATTATCTACCAAGTGTTTCAAACCATCTATCGTATCTACGGATGGAAATCCAGCATCAAAAACTGCAATCAAAATGCCGTTTCCTTTGAAACCCAAATTATGCATTTCATCTATGCCCAAAACTCCGTTTTGAAATCCATAAACTTGCTCATTGATCCTATTACTTTTTAAATTAATTTTGAATTGCAGACCTTTTTTGATTTTCTGAATTGCTTTGCCACCATTTCCTTGGTTGGGTGCTACCAGCACTACTTTATCTACAAATTCCAAGTTGGCCACATCCGCTAGTTGCTCATCATTCAATGTTACTAGTGAAGCATTCAGCCAACTTATATGATAAAGCATCTCATGAACAAAAGGTCTAATTCCTTCAATATAAATTGGAGAAACTGGTAAATCTAAAGAATCTAGTTCTATTCCGTATTTTGTCCTGCGCTCGATTGCTTTGGGAGAAAGGAAAGCTTCTGGTTCTTCAAGTGAAAAAGTTTCTTGAGGCTTATGCTTAAAATGCACTGCATACTTATGCTGGGAAAAAACCATTCCGTTTACACCAAAGCAGATTAAAAATAAGCAAATTCTAATTTTTCCCATAGTTGATAATTTTCATATGGATCATACTTCCAGACTCTTCTATTTGCTGCCCTAAGCAATCGTTTCTTGTACAATAGCTTATTACTTCACTATAGTATTCAATCATCCCGATTCCTTTGGCAAAAACTTCGTAGCGAATGTCTCTCGATGTGATCAAGTCATCGTCATCCTCTTGCAAAACTCTTGCCGCTTGAGAATAGGTAACATTATTTAAATCATAAGATCCTAATAAATCAATTTGAAAAATCTCAGAAGGATTAGAAGAATAAATTTTCGCATCCCACTGACTCCCTTGTCTGGGTGGAAATGGGAATTTTACAACCCTCTCATTTTGTTCCATCCTTATCAATGCCCTATTTCTGACAAAAAGTGCATAGTTTCCTACACCTTCGTAGTCATTGCGCGTATTACCTTTTGACCTTAATATTACAAATACTTCAACTCCCTCATCATTGATAAAAGTATAATCGACCCTATCTTTTATAAAATATGAATTGGTCTCTTCATCATTTTCACCAAATACAATTCTCTCGTCTACCTCATACTCCCAAAACAACCCTTCCTCTAATGGTTGAAAATCAAGTCCGATATCATAATTGGGCTGCTCAACTTCCCTACAACCCAAGAAGAATAAACAAACACACAAGAACTGGACTAAATATCTATACATAAACAAGGCTTCTGAAGGCTAAAAATACGTTATTCGAACGAAAACCTTTACCTTAGCAGATAGAAAATAAAAATAAACATAGCATGGCTCTCAAGACTTTTGTTAAAATCAGCAATATCAACAATCTAAGTGATGCACGATACTGTGCAGGTATGTATGTAGATTTGATGGGCTTCAACCTTGAAAACAATCACAAAGATTTTGTTGCACCTGAAAAGTATAAAGAAATTACAGACTGGATTTCAGGTGTGGCTTTTGTTGCAGAGTTCGAAACATCTCACCCAGATTCTATTTTAGAATTAGTAAAATCTTACCCAAATTTGACATCTATAGAGGTCAAGGAAGAATTTCATATCAAAATGCTTGTCAATTCTGGATATGGTATAATTTGGAAAGTAGATGTGAAAACTCTTGATGATTTTGATGATTTGATTGCTAAAGCCGAATCTTACAAAAACTTTGACGTGGTCTTGCACTTGTCTAGTGATACACTCGAATTAGATGATGCCATAATTTCAAAAATAAAATCATTGGCTTCATCTTGCAATGTTTTATTAGGTTTTGGTATAGAAACGAAAAACATCACAAATATCATAGATGAGACAAATATAAAAGGCATTTGTCTCAAAGGCGGAGACGAAATCAAACCTGGGATAAGGGATTTTGATGAATTGGCAGATATTTTAGAATCATTGGAAATCGAAGATTAATCCTCAGCTGAACAGAAAAATGAATAAAGAAAAAATAGCAGAAGACTTTCGTAAAATTCAAGATCATATTTGCAAAGAGCTAGAGCAGGAAGATGGTAAAGCGACGTTTCATGAAGACCTTTGGTCAAGACCAGAAGGCGGAGGTGGGCGAACGAGAATTATTCAAGATGGTAATATCATAGCAAAGGGAGGAGTGGCATTTTCTGCTGTAGAAGGCCCTACTCCGAAAAAAATTCTCGAGAAACTTCAACTTGATGATGCAGATTTTTTTGCTACTGGCGTATCCATAGTCATTCACCCTAAAAGTCCAATGGTACCTATCATACATATGAACATTAGGTATTTCGAAATGAGCAATGGAGTAAGGTGGTTTGGAGGTGGAATAGACCTTACCCCGCATTACGTAGATGAAGCTGATGCCAGATACTTTCACCAAGCAGTGAAAGATACATGTGATCAATTCGACACCTCTTACTACCCAAAATTCAAGAAATGGGCAGATGATTATTTTTTCATTAAACATAGAAATGAAACTAGAGGTATCGGAGGGATATTCTTTGATCGTCTAAGTGCAGATGATGAGGCAGAAATGATTCAAATCTTTGAATTTGCCAAAGCAATTGGCTATCTGTTCCCTACAGTATATCGCCATTTTATGAAGAAGAACAGTGTGATTGCTTATGGAGAAAAGGAAAAACAATGGCAAGCTTTGAGGAGAGGTAGGTATGTGGAATTCAACTTGGTATGGGATGCGGGCACCAAGTTTGGTCTTGATACCAACGGTAGAACAGAAAGTATACTGATGAGCATGCCTCCGATAGCCAACTGGCAATACATGCATGAGCCCGAATTGAATTCGAGGGAAGCACATACGCTTTCATTATTGAAAAAGGGTATAGACTGGGTATAAATCAATCGCCATGCTAGAAACTATTAAGAACTGGGATGAATCGCTCTTCATTTACTTGAATAGCTTTCATGATGATTTTTTTGATCCCATCATCTTCCAACTTACCCATACATGGCCTTGGATTCCTTTATACATTCTCCTTTTGATACTTATTCTCAAAACCCACGGGAGGGCTTCTTGGTGGGTTTTGATAAGTTTAGCATTGACAATATTGATAGCTGATCAATTCACATCCGGATTCATGAAACCATTTTTTGAACGACTCCGTCCATGTCATGACCCGAAGTGGGAAGGTATAGTACATAATTTTGGAAGATGCGGTGGGCAATTTGGTTTTGCATCTTCTCATGCCTCTAATAGTTTTGCCATCGCTACCTTTATGATGCTTTCAGTAGGAAAAAAGTACCCGAAAATTAAATGGTTGCTTCTTTGGGCATTCTTTTTTTCTTACACTAGAGTGTATTTAGGTGTGCATTATCCAGCTGACATCATAGTAGGTGGACTAGTCGGTATCCTATCGGCATGGTTGGCATACCATGCTATCCACACGGTATATCTCCAGTATATTGTCCATGAAAAAGATCAAGATTCATAACCCCTTATGATTCGCTGAATGTATTTCCCAATCACATCAAATTCTAAATTAACCATATCGCCTATTTTCAGTTGGTGAAAGTTAGTAAACTCATAAGTGTAAGGAATAATAGCTACAGAAAACCTTCCGTTTTTTGAGTTAAAACACGTCAAACTCGTTCCATTTACTGTAATCGAGCCCTTCTCCACAGTAATATTTCCCGAAGATGCATCAAAAGAAAAATCAAAAATCCAAGAACCGTCAACTTCCGAAATATTCTCTACTACTCCTGTTTGATCGACATGTCCTTGAACAATATGTCCATCAAACCTTCCATTTGCTGGCATACACCTCTCCAAGTTGATCTTTTTACCTACACCCCAAGACTGAAGATTAGTTTTTTTCAAAGTCTCATCTATGGCAGTGACCTTGTAAATATCACCTTCTATTGCTACTACTGTAAGACAAACTCCATTATGGGAGACAGATTGGTCTATTTTCAACTCATTGGTTATAGCTGATTGAATTTCAAAGTGAAAGTTTGTGCCCTCTTGCGTGATTTCTTTGATTTCTCCTAGGGTTTCTACGATTCCTGTAAACATCTATATGGTATTTTTAAGCTTAGTGATTTAACTTTTTAAGCCAGATTGATCAATATTGATTCAAATTAAGCCATTTTTAACCTTAACTTAGCACTTTCGATTTAAGTTTCTCAAAATACATTCAATTTATACATGCTCAAACTTGAGGATACCTATAGGCACAAGGGACAACGCAATGCATTAGTAAACCTTCTTAGACAGAAAGGCATCAAAAATGAAGCAGTATTAGACGCCATCAATACACTGCCAAGACATTTCTTTTTTGACACAGCACTAGATTCTCATGCCTACGAAGACAAAGCATTTCCTATAGGAGAAGGACAGACGATATCTCAACCATTCACAGTAGCTTTCCAATCAGAACTTTTGGATGTAAGACATGGAGACAAAATCTTGGAAATCGGGACAGGTTCTGGATATCAAGCCACCATCTTGCATTTACTTGGAGGTACAGTGCACAGCATAGAATATCAAATCAAGCTGTATGAAAAAACCAAAAAATTTCTCACCAAACTAGCTATACCTATTCACTTCTATCATGGAGATGGATCCCAAGGACTCCCTTCTCAAGCTCCATACGACAAAATAATAGTTACAGCAGGAGCACCAGTAGTTCCAAATGCTCTTCTTCATCAATTGAAAATAGGTGGGATTCTGGTCATACCAGTAGGAGATAGAAAAAGTCAAAAAATGATGAAACTCACGAAAAAAACTGAAAAGCAAATCATTCAAGAATCTTTTGACAACTTTGCCTTTGTTCCATTACTTGGAGCTGACGGATGGAAAACAAACAGGTGATTCAAAACAATATTTTGATTTAAATTCATTTTAAAAGCATAGTGAATTTAAATTTTGTATTTTTGTAAAAAACAATCTTTATGACACGTAAGAAACTCGCCCAACAATCTGAAGTGATTATGACCGAAATGGTCCTGCCTAATGATACGAATACTTTGAATAATCTAATGGGAGGTAAATTGATGCATTGGATGGATATAGTAGCTGCCATCGCTGCTCAAAAACATTCCAATAGGATCGTAGTAACTGCTGCCGCCGATAGTATTTCCTTCAAGCATCCTATCGCATTGGGTAATGTGGTTACCCTTAAAGCTAAGGTAACAAGAGCTTTCAATTCGTCCATGGAGGTCTTTATTGAAGTATTTGCAGAGGATATTCCAGCAAATAAAAAAATAACAACCCACAGGGCTTTTTTCACTTTTGTGGCTGTAGATCAAGGTGGAAGACCAATAGAGGTTCCTGAAGTTGAGCCAATATCTGAGGAAGAAATTGAACTATATGAAGGAGCACTTAGAAGAAGACAACTGAGACTCGTACTTGCTAAAAGAATGGACCCCAAAGATGCCGTAGAGCTCAAATCCATCTTTGAAATTGATGACAAATCTTCAAACTAACTGGAGTTTTAAAGGATAATGCTTAGCTTAGACTTTTAGAAATGTCTAAGCTAATTGCTATCCTGTACAATGGAAAATTTGAATTTAAAACACTTCAGTTTATTTCTTGATGATCATACAGTTTTGGTAAAAGAAGAAATCCCAAAGCTACTCGCAAACATGATCAATACAACCTTAAGTTATGATTCTGATGATATGGAAGATGAAGCAGTGTCTGATGCTCTTATCTTTGAGGGAAATTATGAAAAAGCGATCATGATAATCTATCAAGGAAGTCACCTTGAACCAGACCTGAGAGCGTTTCTTTTCAAAATACTAGGTGCAGTGGGCTGTTCCTTAAAAGACATTGCCCTGGCAGCATCAGAGTCAGTTGAAGAAGTAAGTGCAGAAAGCGTAGATGCCTTGAGCCCTAATAAAATCCTTGTATTTGGCAAGCTAAATCATCCAATATCAAAATTCAATCAAAATTTCTACGAAATCATCAATGATAATGGAGTAGAATATCTATTTGCAGATGATCTCAAAGATGTCAATACCAATGTGAATCTAAAAAAGTCTCTTTGGACTGCATTACAAGTACTTTTTGGAATCAAATCCTAATTAATATTTACATGAACTACACCGACGCACAAACTAAGTGGCTTAAAAGATTTAGAAAAATAAGTATCGCTGAAGGATTGTCATTTTTGATACTTCTTTTCATTGCTATGCCCTTGAAGTACATTTTTGATGTGCCTATGGCTGTGACAGTGGTAGGTTGGATTCATGGTCTTCTATTTGTCATATATATCTATGTGATATTTCCCACTGCCAAAAAACTGGATTGGTCTTTTGGCAAAACCCTTTTTGGACTCATTGCCTCGGTCTTACCTTTTGGTCCATTTATTTTTGATCGAAATCTAAAGAAAAAAGAAAAAGAAGTAATTTCATCTTAAATGATTTTTAACTAGAGTGAATTGCTATGGCTTTGATCAGTAAGAAAAAAATAGTATTCCCTATAAGTTCAAAATTGAGAGAATATCTCAATGCCTATGGTAGAGAAGTAGATTTTCCGATACATTACAAGGATCTGCTAAGGTATAGTAGCTCTATCCCACTCTACGATTCCAAAGGAAATGATACTCTATGGGAAACAGTATTTTTCAATGAATCTGATAGAGAAGAAATTCATTACAACATCAAAAAAATCTATGCATTGCTAAAAGCGGAAGGAGATATTTCTGTGATGAATCACCTCTATGTAGATAGGATTGATCTTTGTGTATATGGAAATACTCAGCCATTCAGAGTAAGAATTGTTAATAGAATCAATGACAACTTTGATTACTTTTATGTAAAAAATGCTGATGCTTCAAGGGTCTACGGTTTAGAATTAGAGCATCTTCTATCTCCAAACAGGATCTCATACCTGGTGCATAATAACACGCTCATAGAAGAGCATATAGCTGGTATTCCAGGTGAAATGTTCATGAAGCTGCATATCCATGACCATACCCTGAATCCTATCCGACTGGCCAAAGAATTTGTGAAATTTAATGAGCGCTGCTTTGTCAGGTTGCTTGGGGATATGCATTCTTCCAACTTTGTCATAGATGTGACGCCAGATTTTGAAGAGACACATTACAGGATTAGAGCTATAGACTTTGATCAACAATCCTATGAGGGAAAGAAATCCATTTACTTGCCACAGTATTTCAAAGAAAATAACGCACTCATTCAACTTGGAATCAAGCACATTACCGCCGAATCTATGATACAATATCAAAGAGAAGAACGTGCACTCATAGCCAATAGGCTCAAATCCTCTCCAAAGGAAATAGAAGGTATACTACATAGCATGGAAAATGACAGTATCTCCAAACCAGAAAACATTGAACATTTGAAAAATGATTTGGCAAAACATTATAGTTATCCCAAATTCCTGAAATGCCAAAATATGGGTGCTATTTTGAGGGAAAGTTTGGATCAAGTATTAACAAAAAAGGACTAGCCTATAAAAAAAACAGCAATTTTATATTTCTATAAAATTGCTGTCCAAAATCATTTTCCCAAACTGACTAGTAAAACCTTACATCACAATCAGGATTCAATTTTTTGAAGTTATCTACTGCTCTTTTCTTGATTCTGGTATTGAAGCAAATCAACTTATCTAGATTAGTAAGTCCTTGAACAGGCTTCAATGATTTGACATTGGTACTTGCTATATCCAATTCTTGAAGCTCATAAAGTTGATCAAGACCTCTAAGATTTTTGACATTTGTACCTGGAATAAGTAATGTATTCAGATTTCTCAAAGATGATATAGGTCTCAAGTCTGCAATTCCAGTGTTGGATAAATTCAAATATGTCAGATTATTTAAATTTGATAATACCGACAAATCAGAGATAGGAGCCTGATTGATGGTAAGCGACTCGAGATGTTTTAATTCATTCAAGGCACTGTAATCCATGGCAGGAACATCCGAAATTTTCAATTCCTTGAGGTTAATAAAATCCGTCAAATTACCGAAACTTGATACAGATATTTTGACGATCTCAAACTTAGGGGATGAGGTCCAGACATGAAGGTCTTCTGAATTAGGATCGGATTTAGATTCAAAATTTTTCTTTACAAGATCTTTCCAAGTATCATCTAATCTGTCCCACCATTGTTCTACCTCATCAGTTCTGTATATTAAGGTAAGGTCAGGATTGGAAGTCAATAGTGGTACCACATCTTCCCTATCCAGTGGAGCATTATCTACGTTTAGGTAATTCAGGTTTTTCAATTGAGTCAAAGGACCGATTTCAACAACCTTAGAATTTCTAAAATCCAAATTTTCAAGATTCGGCAAATTCGTGAGCGGCTGTAAAGAGCTCACAGGCGTATTTTTACCTGAAATTTTCACAAGTGTCTTGATATCAGACAATGGAGAAAGATCAGTAATCTCAGTATCATCAAAAGCCAAGAAATTGATTTTCTTAAATTTTAAAACTGGACCTAAATTCAATACTTCACTACCTGATATATCTAAAGAATCCATCGCGACTAATGTAGAAAGATCTTCTGCATTGATATTGGGTCTTGACAGTCTTGGATTTATTTTTTCAAATACAGTCCTCCATGGCTGAGAAAGTCCACCCCACCAAGTATGTAGGTTCTCTACATGATGAATTAGTAAAATATTCTTATTTCTACGAATAAATTCATCAGCCACCCATTCTTCGATGCGTGTTCTATCGGCATAGATTCTTTTCAAAGCAGGAAGACCGTCTAAAGCATTAATGTCTGAAATTTCTGTCTGATCGATATTGACAGTGTTTAATTTTTTGAGCGCTTTCAGAGGTGTCAAATCTACTATGTTTGTCTCCTTAAGATTGATAAATTCAAGACTTTCCAAATTTGAAAGCACTTCAAAATTTATCAAGTAATTTGAGCTAATATCAAGTGATTTCAAATCTGAGAGTTCTTGAACATTTTCTAGGTTATTGAATCCACTAGCTTTTAAATCCAACTCTCTCAAAGCACTAAAAGAATTTAAAACACCAAAACTCATGATTGGCGTATTTTGAGCTTTTAGAAATGAGAGTGCTTTAAGATTACCTAACTCACTGATATCCTCTATTTGTGTATTAGAAATATCCAAATGTGTAAGTCTATCCGAATACTTGATGAATTGTATATCTCTAGTAGGTGTATTGGAAATATTCAAAGAAGTAAGGAAGGTGACATTGCTGATTGGATTCAATTCCTCAATCTGTGTATTGCTGATATCAATATGACGAATTTCCCTCAAAGCTTCTATCGGCTCTAAATCCATCACAAACTGATTACCTGCAAGATTGATAGAATCAATATTGCTTATTTTATAAAGGTGATCAAGTGTAATAGAATCTTGTTCTGAAACACCAATTTTGCTTCTAAAATAACTTTCCCAAGTATACGAAAGTCTACCCCACCATTCCTTAAGTTCTTCATCACGACTCAATTTAGTGGTGTAAATACTAGCTATTTTTAGTTCATTTGATTTTTTGTCAACATTGACTTCCACAAATCTTTGTCTAGTATTTGTGATTTTCTCTTTGTTCAGACCCGTGGCATTCAAAGTCCTGTCCATGGAAACCAAAAAAGAAAGCTCACCATTGTCTCTAAGAAATGGTTTCACCTCTCTAACTTTGAATTTGAAAGAGGCATCTTTAAAAAAGAATTCAATATCCTTGAGATATGCTGTGATGTCTTTGTTGGTGATCACTTTACGATCAAGTAAAAGGTCATCTTCTACTTGTACCAAATGGTCCCTGAAAATTTTCTTGTAGCTTTCACGAATGATCACATCTTTGTCTCTTGCAGGTGTATCTTTACTACCTACAGTATTGAAAAAGTATTCTAAGAAAGTAACTTGATCTTCCACCTTTTGGCTGAGATCCTTGATTTCTTGCTTAGAATAATCACCTATCGCTTGCTGTGCCTTAGTCACTAGACTATTCACAAACATCAAAGCGATCAAAATAAAGGGTATTTTATTTCTGGTCATATATATATCTTTGAACTACATCTTTTTCCCCTGGCTTAAGTTTGATCAAGTTACTGATCAACCAGCCGGTATTGAATCCTGGTCTGTTGAATTGGTTGACTTCAAAGTACCAATTGTCAATTTGGAAAAAATGAAATTTCACATCTAAAACATTGTCAAATTTCAAATTTCCGTTTTTGATTTCATACAAAAACAATGTCAAATAATCTGGCTCATACTCTTTAGGTGTATAAGCTTCTGGTAATTTACTATCCTGAAAGGCTTTTCTCAGATTCATAAATCCTATCTCATGACTCATAGGATGTAAGAAGCTTTTTTGATCTCCCACTGGTTTTTTGAACAAATTTTTGAATGGTGCAAAATTCACCTTATCAACAACCCACTCATATCCGAGACCCTCTGGCTGAAGTTTCATGAATAAGGTTACATTTTCTCTTTTACCCTTATAGATAAAAGTGGTTTCTACTTCTGAAAACCATTCACCTCTATGGAATGCTAGATATTGGGGTAAATTTTCGGATAAAACCTCTTTGAGGAAATCTGATTTTAATTGACTTTCTACATTGGAGGTCTCATTATCAAAAAGAATGCTAATAAACTTCCCTCTCAAAGTACGATCTCTGTATTCTGCGTCGGTATCGTAATACCTTTTGGATCCATCGGCACTTTCCTCTCCATTGAATCTTCTAAAAAATTGATTCACTTGTTTGGTTGATGAAGCGAATCTTCCATCATCTTGAGGGGAACCGGGGCTGTATAATCCTTGCCCCGATACCAACTCAAATGATGAAATAATTAATAAGATAATTATTGTCAGTTTTCTCATGCTGAAGTTTCAGTCACTCTAATATCGCCAAGCATCACATCCCAGAATTCGATAGTTCTACCAGCAATTTGTGTTTGTTTTTTCTCTACGTAGATTGTAATATCTTTTTTGGTTGTATCTCTGTAGTTCAGACCACTTTCGAGAGAAGTACCTTCAAATCTCTGATAAACAGTAACAACACCTACGTATCTTCCATCAGGCTGTCTCTCTAGATCAGAGATGTAGTGGATGTCGTACCAAGTGATGTTTACTCTATCATAGTTCAAAGCCATCAATCTTTCGAAGTATCTTCTTACTTTGTAGTAAGCGATTTCTTTTCTGTTCAATGAAGAGACACCCATTTCCGCATCTGGAGCAAAAAGCTCTTCTGCTCTGTCCATAACTCTATTTGCTTCAGAAAATTGTGTTTCTTTGCTTCCAATGATAGAGATATATTTACTTAAATCTTTTACTTTTTCCAAAGCCAAAGAGTCGATGGCTTGTTTTCTTGCTGGACTAATGGTCTCTGACTGAGCCATAGAAACTGACGTTCCAGCCAAAAACAAGAATAGGAATAGAGAAATGTATTTTTTCATGATTAAAATTTTGTCTTAAATGATAATTATTTGCGACGAAGTTCAAGCTCAGACACTCGACCATTTGAATCTAGTCTGATATCGCTGATGAAGTTCAAGTTTTTCTTTGTGTCTTTTAAGTAATTCAAATACTTAACGATAGTGGTAGGTTCATCATAATCTTTGATGCCACTTTCTTCATGAATTACGATCAAGACTGGAGTTTCTTGATTAGAAAACATACCCAAAGCTTCTTGGATTGTGCTGTTAGCAGCCTGTACATTTGTAGAATTAGCTACACTACTGAAGTAATTCTCTAGCTTACCTACAGCAACTTCTTCAGCAGAAGGCTGTGCTGGTGCTGGAGCGGGAGCTGGTTCTACTCTCTCTACTGGAGCAGCAGGGGCAGGTTCTGCCACAACTTTTTTCTTACTTTTACAAGCTCCCATGGCTAGCAAACCGAACAGCGCAATGATTACCATCCTGTTCATAGGTGATTGAAAGGTTCTTTTTTTCATGTTTGGAATTATAATTTTATGATTTTTCAGTATGAACGACATCACCTTTTCAAAAAGCATTCCATAATCACCCTGTTACAGATTTTATTTCTTGAAATGTGCTTTTTTGAATTTCAGTGAGTCAATTTCAGGCGCAAATGTATATGAAAAACTCAACATTCAAATACGCCTCAGTGCATTATGAGAAAATATTTTTTCTCATAAAAAAAAGTCGCCAACTACCTGCTGGCGACCAAATATTCTTTTTGAATTTTAAGAACCAAAAATCTCCTCTAATTTCTTCTCTAGGCTTGATCCTCGCAAATCCTTTGCAATGATTTTACCATCAGGATCAAGGAGGTAAGTGGCTGGAATCGCATTGATTTGATAGGTAGCTGCTGCTGCCGAATTGAAATATTGCAAATCTGAAACGTGTGTCCAAGTCAATCCATCTTCTGCTATGGCTTTCACCCAGGCATCTTTGGTTCTGTCTAGTGAGACACCAAATACTTCAAATCCTGCATCATTATACTTGTTGAAAAGTCTGACCACATTGGGATTCTCTTCTCTACAGGGTCTACACCATGCCGCCCAAAAATCAATCAACACATACTTTCCTCTAAGGTCTGACAAGCTCACCAAATCTCCATCTGGGTTAGGAAGAGATATCTCGGGTGCTTCCTGACCTATAGATAGCAGTCTCATATCGTCTAATTGAGACTTCAAGGAGGTGATCATCTTAGTATTCGGATACTTTTCATTCAACTTTTCTACCAACTCATCAACAAAGAGAAAATCATTCTTAAAGTTCAGCATTCCCAAGGCAGCAAGTGAAGCAAAGCTACCATCCATATCAGCGATCGCAGATTTAACCTTCTCTGCATGTGTACTTTCCAAATCCATCGCTTTGTTTTGAATCTCTACAATTGCAGCTTGATCTTTATTGGTCATGGCTTCATAATATGCAGAATTCAAATTATTAATTTCTTCTTGATATGCTTGGGCAAGTTCATCTATCTTCATCAAATGTTTAGAATCCTCTGAACCAGAAATTTTATAGCTACTCTCATCTTCTATATCATAGCTTATTTCAATATCTTCATCATATAAAGCAAGCCTTACTGATTTTTTGTCTAAGATATTCAACTCAAAGAAAGTAGGACCGTCCAATGAAACTTCATAATCGAATTTTCCATTTCCACTGATCTTTATAGTGTCTATCACTTCTGCTCTATCATCCAAGTATTTAGACAATATCAGCTTCCCACTTTCAGCATTTGTAATCTTTCCTGAAATTTTCACCTTTCCATCAAATGCCCTCTTTTCCTCCGCACAGGAGAAAAACAACAGTGTAGAAAAGAGTAATATTGATAATTTAATAAACTTCATCTTCTTAGTTTTCAAGTAATTCCATTAATATTTTTGTAGCAACTTTAGGGTCTGCTTTACCTTGAGATTTCTTCATTACCTGCCCCATAAACATCCCCAAAAGACCTTTTTTGCCTGATCTATATTCTTCAACCTTTGCAGGATTCTCTGCCATTACTTGCTCTACTATTGGTCTCAGTGATCCTTCATCACTTTCTTGAATTAGGTTAAGATCTTGAGCTATTTCTAAAGGACTTTTATCTAAATCCTTCAACATCACTGGGTATACTTTCTGTGAAGCTACTGAAAAGTTGAGTTTTCCTTCATCGATGATTCCAATCAGCTCTGCAAGGCGAATTGGTCTGATTGGGAAATCAGTAATATGCAAAGTAAGTTCATTCAAGTAGGATTTCACAGGTCCCATCATCCAGTTTGAAGCAGCTTTGTAGTTACTAGTTGCTTCACAGAGTTCATTGAAGAAGAGTGCAATTTCCTTTGAGTCGGTCAATACTCCTGCATCATACTCAGGTAGGCCGTATTCATTGACAAATTTTGCATGCAATTCACGTGGCAAAGCAGGCATTTCAGCTTTTACGCTTTCTAGCCATTCCTCTGAGACAACTACAGGACTAAGATCTGGCTCAGGAAAATACCTGTAATCGTTGAGATCTTCTTTGGTACGCATGCTAGCAGTGGTGCCTGTAGTGGCATCAAAAGTCCTCGTCTCTGAAATGATTTCCTCTCCAGCCTCTATCATGATGATCTGTCTCTCCATCTCGTGCTCGATTGCCCTAGCTACATTTCTGAAAGAATTCATGTTTTTCACTTCTACTTTTTTACCATACTCCTCTGCTCCATGCAGTCTTACGGAAATGTTAGCATCACATCTCAGTGAACCCTCTTCCATATTTCCATCACATATATCCAAATACCTAACTAGCTTTTTGATCTCAACCAAAAAAGCATATGCTTCCTCGGAAGATCTGATATCAGGTTCAGAAACTATTTCTATCAAAGGAACTCCTGCTCTATTGTAGTCCACTAAAGTATCAACTTCGCCAGCTAAGTGCATAGACTTACCTGCATCTTCTTCCATGTGTATTCTCGTCAAAGCCACCGATTTAGTGGATCCATCAGGTAAAGTCAAAGGAACTTGACCACCCACACAAATGGGATTTTTATCTTGCGTGATCTGATATCCTTTTGGAAGATCTGGATAGAAATAGTTTTTTCTAGCGAAGATATTCCTTCTAGTGATCTCCGAATTACAAGCAATACCCATTTTCACAGCAAATTCTACGGCTTTCTTGTTCACCTTCGGAAGTGTACCAGGGTGTCCCAAAGTAATCACCGAAATGTGCGTGTTGGGTAGATTACCAAATTCGGTAGAGTCTGAAGTGTACATTTTACTTTTGGTAAGCAACTGAGCATGCACTTCAAGGCCTACAACTAGTTCATATTTATCTTTTATCTCTGCTGAAAGCATCTTTTATGTGTTTCAATTTTAAAATTATGGTAATCCGAAGCTCAAAAATGGTTTAGAAAACACCTAAAACCAAATAAGCTGCCATCTAATTGAGTTAAATGGACTCAAACATCGTCTTTGCCTTATCAATTACAGGATCAAGACCCTCAAGTTTTTTTCCCCCCGCAGTTGCGAAAAACGGCTGTCCACCTCCTCCACCTTGAATTTCCTTAGCAAGTTCTCTTATAATCTGACCTGCATTCAGCCCTAAAGTACTGACTAAATGCTCATCAATGATGACAGCTATCTGTGGTTTACTATCTATGTCTGCTGCAAGGATAGCTATCAAATTTTTCACTTCATTTTTCAACTCAAAAGAAAGCTTCTTCAATGCATCCGCAGACGGCAAAGTTATCCTAGCAAATAGTTTACTCACTGACTCCCCTATCTCTACTTTGCCTATCAATTCGCTTTTTAATGAACTGGTTTGCTTTGCGTGAAGCACTTCGATCTCCTTTCTCAAATCATTTCTTTCTGCGATCAAACTTTCTACAGCTTTTCTCAGGTCTTTAGGAGCTTTGAGCAACTCTTGAATTTCCTTAACTACCTGAATATGATCATTGTAAAACTTTTCAGCTGCTAATGAAGTAATAGCTTCAATCCTCCTCACTCCTGAGGAAATAGATCCTTCAGATACAATTTTAAATAAACCTATATTACCAGTAGAAGTCACATGTGTACCTCCACAAAGCTCAACAGAAAAACTTGGATCAAATGTAATAACTCTCACAAAGTCACCATATTTTTCCCCAAACAAAGCCGTTGCGCCTAACTTTTTAGCATCTTCGATAGGGACATTTCGCTGCTCATTGAGAAAAATATTCTCTCTGATTTTTTCATTTACAATACCTTCTACTTGGGCTATTTCTTCTTCCGATAATTTCGCAAAATGAGCAAAATCAAACCTAAGAAGCTCATCGTTCACAAAAGAACCTTTCTGCTGCACATGATCACCCAATACCTGCTTTAAGGCAGCTTGTAGCAAGTGTGTAGCTGTATGATTGCTCATTGTCAATTTTCGCTTTTGAACGTCGACATGAGCGACAAAAGTAGCAGATGGATCCTCAGGCAATTTATCGACAAAATGCACGATCAAGTCATTTTCCTTTTTCGTATCTATTACCCTGATGTTTTCTTTGGTACTGATCAATATCCCCGTATCACCTACTTGGCCACCACTTTCCGCATAGAATGGTGTTTTGTCCAATACTAATTGGAAACGATCGCCTTTTTTATCTTTGATCTTTCTGAATTTGACCAATTGACTTTCACAGGATAGTTCATCATATCCTACAAACATCACACCTTCTTCATCTCTTACTGATACCCAGTCACCTGTCTCTTGCTCAGCTGCGGCACGTGACCTGTTCTTTTGCACTTCCATTTCAGCTGTAAAACCCGCTTCATCTACAGAGAGCCCATTCTCCCTGGCAATCAATGAAGTCAAATCCAATGGGAAACCAAATGTGTCGTACAATTCAAAGGCGGTCTTTCCATTGATGATACCGTGCCCCTGCTTCTTCAAATCTTCTGTGATTTGATCGAGTATTTTCAATCCATTGTCCAATGTTCTGAGGAAAGAAGCTTCTTCCTCTTGGATTACTTTAGCGATAAAATCTTGCTGAGAAGCCACCTCAGGGAAGATCTCTCCAAAACTCTCCGCTATCAAAGGCATCAACTCATGCATAAATGGCTTTTGAAATTCCAAAAATGTATATCCGTATCTCACTGCCCTTCTTAGAATTCTTCTAATCACATATCCAGCCTTATTATTGGATGGCAATTGACCATCAGCTATGGTAAATGCAATCGCTCGGATGTGATCTACAATCACTCTCATAGCGACATCTATCTTTTCGTTTTCACCATACTCCTTGCCCGATTTAAGTTCCAAGACATGGATGAAAGGCATGAAAATATCAGTGTCATAGTTCGAAGATTTTTGTTGTATGGCTCTCACCAAACGCTCGAAACCCATACCAGTATCTACGTGCTTTGCTGGAAGTTCCTTTAGGGAGCCGTCACTCAGCCTATTGAACTGCATGAAGACCAAATTCCAAATCTCAATTACTTGTGGGTGATCATTATTGACTAGATCAAATCCACTGATCTGACTCCTCTCTTCTTCTGATCTCAAATCAATATGAATCTCTGAACATGGACCACAAGGACCAGTATCCCCCATCTCCCAGAAATTATCTTTTTTTGAACCAAAAATAATCCTGTCTTCCGAAACTATATGTTTCCAAAGATCAAAGGCCTCCAAGTCTTTATCCAATCCATCTTGCTGATCTCCACCAAAAACTGAGACGTAGAGCCTGTCTTTGGGTAATTGATATACTTCAGTGAGCAATTCCCAAGCCCATTCAATCGCTTCCTTCTTGAAATAATCACCAAAAGACCAATTACCAAGCATCTCAAACATGGTATGATGGTAGGTATCCACACCAACTTCTTCTAGGTCGTTGTGCTTCCCTGATACACGCAAACATTTTTGGCTATTTGCGACTCTTTTAACTTTTGGTATTTCATTTCCTAAGAAAAAATCTTTGAATTGATTCATGCCTGCATTGGTAAACATCAGCGTGGGATCATTCTTGACCACTATCGGTGAGGAAGGCACATATTGATGCTGTTTGGTTTGAAAAAACTCAATGTAGGTACTTCTAACTTTCTTTGCTTCCATGTAAGCTTTTGACTATGTTCGGATTATATTTTCAAATTTTATATATTTGCAGTCCTCTCAGCGTTAATTGACGAAGAAGCCTCCAAGGCTTGCAAAATTAGAATAATTACTATTGAAATTATAATGAGTAGAATAAAATATTACTATGACCCAAAGACCTGTAAATACGAAAGGTATCAGCGTAGCAAATGGGACATAACTTTAAACACACTCGGCTTCTTATCTTCATCCTTAATTCTAGCTGTTGGAATATTGATCATTTTCAATTTTTATTTTGATAGTCCCAAAGAATTGATTCTTAAAAAAGAGAATAAAGAACTTCGCTATTATTACGAGCTGATGGAGACTGATGTAGTGCAAATGTCAAAGATGCTCAGTGATCTCCAGCAAAGAGATGATAACTTGTATAGAGTGATTTTTGAAACAGAGCCAATACCTTCAGAAATTAGAAAAGCTGGAATAGGTGGAGTAGATCGCTACAGAGAGATTAGAGAGAAAGGATTGAATCCAGAAAAGTTGATAATCGATCTGAGGTCAAAAGTAGATAATCTTAAGAGACAATTGTATGTACAGAACGTCAGTTATGATGAAGTTTCGAATCTAGCTCTGAACAAGGAGGAGTATTGGGCCTCCATCCCAGCGATTCAGCCTATAGTCAATGAAGAATTGACCCAGCTAGCTTCGGGATTTGGAAGCAGATTGCATCCTATTCTAAAAGTTCGAAAAATGCATACTGGAGTGGATTTTTCTGCTCCTCAAGGCACTCCTATCTATGCAACAGGTGATGGTGTAGTCTCTGATGTCAAAACTGTCTTTGGTGGTTATGGTAAATATATTGAGATCGATCATGGTTTTGGCTTCGTAACTAGGTATGCTCATATGCACGAATTCAAAGTAAGGAAAGGACAAAAAGTAAAACGTGGGGATCAAATAGGAACAGTGGGGAATACTGGATCTTCTACGGCACCACATGTTCACTATGAAGTGATCAAAGATGGGAACTTTGTAAATCCAGTTCACTATTTATTCAAAGACCTAGAGCCTAGTGAATACGAGAAGATTCTTGAGCTTGCTTCTCAGGAGAATCAGTCCTTGTCTTAAAATTCACAGCCCTCATGTCCGCCATATTTCAGACATGAGGGTCTTTTTTTTTATATCCTTGTATTAAAGAAAATCTAAAATAGAAACAGGCTGCTCTCTGTTCTACTTCAAAAAATCCGCTTCGGCTTGTAAAGTAGGTTTACTTTAGCCGTATCATAAAGGATTTGTTCAGAGGAAGAAGTTGGTGTTTGATATCCATTCCCTATCTCTCTGAATACTTGAATCAATCCACCTCCACTTGAATTAAAAATATTTACTCCTCCGGAACCATCAGGAATAACTCGGCTCATGAACGCTGTGTATGAGCTTGCCGGAAGGCTTGGTATGTAGGGAAAACTTGCTTTCATAATCGAAGTATTTTTCATCAGATTCATTTCCAGTCTAGTCTTGTACACTGGTGTAGAAAGTACTTGTCGTTTGAGTTCATCCTCCGTAGGAAAAGGCCTAACTTCAATCATATCCAATTCACTTTCTCTTGGAATCAGTATAACTTCACTAGCCAATGCATCCAAACTAATCTCCATTTGCTTGAATTCGTAGCTAACGTGACTAAATGTAATCTTTGCCTGGTCTTTTACTTTCAATGTAAACTCACCTTTTTCGTTTGATACATCTTGACCATTTGGAAAGTAAACATGAACCCCTTCAATTGGTAATCCTGTCACTTGGTCGATCACTTTGGCGTTCCAGACTTTTTCCTCTTGATTGGGGATAAAAAAAAGCATCAATAGTATAATATTCAACATATATCTGACTTTATTGCTGAACCAATATCTGATAAAGGACATTGTGAATCAATCAATTATAATCAGATTTAACTATTAATAAGAAAAAAATTCCTGATTTTAGATTTCTTAATAATTCAAACATTTAAACAACACACTTCTTAATCCCGCTGCTAGAATAGCTCAAGGTCTCCGATACTATAATTCCATTCTTTTGAAAGTTCAGAAACTTGACTAAGATCAAAATTCAGAGCCTTAACAGTCAAAACAGGCCCAAAGGGAATTTTCCAAAACTTTCCAAGTTTTTGAAAAAGATGCACATCGCCATTAAGTGCACAACTTGTAAAATGAACCGTTTCTTGAATTTTTCTTAATTTATCCCTCAAAGAATTTAGCTCAATTTCAACCCCATTTTTTAAGACAAAAAAATCAACAATTCTTAATTCTCGTAAACCTTTTGATATTTTGAATCTATAAATCAGTAGATAAGTAGCATAATCAGTAGCAAATTCATATTTGAAAAGAGGGTTTTCAAAATATCGCCACTTGATGTAGGCTAAAGAATATGAAGTACTTATTCCACATTTTGAATTATTAAAATCATAAAACCCTAATTTTTCAAAGTCAACAATAGGCTGACAATCTATTGATTGCGAGTTCTTAGGAAAAATATGATTGAACTGAATTGCTAGATTTACCTTCCCTAATTTCCTCCAACCTAGTTTGAGATATCCAGGTAGACTTTTTTTGTTTGGTGTGTTGAAAATAAATTGAAATCCATCATCTGCTGCTTTCTTTGCAAGCTGTTTGGTCAGCCTACTGAAAATCCCCTGACCTTGCATTTCTGGTAAAACAGCAGTGTCTACAGCTCTTAAAGCATCCAAACTTTTTGAGTTTTGAAGCCATCTCCACCTCAAAAATGCCCTAACTCCTACTAGTTTTTCATTGACTTCAGCAACTATTACCAATGACTTTCCAAATGGATTACGCTCATGCTTCCACCTCCATAAGTCCTCAGACTTTGGAATCAATCCTTCTCCGAGGCTTGCTTTTAATAATTCTACAATTTGGGGGATATCTTCTTGTTGAGCTTCTCTGAAATTCATTCAAATCTAGTTTTGTTTCTATGGTAGAGACTTGATTTCAAAAACTTGACCTCTAGATTCATTCCCATACCTGTCTATGAAAGTAAGCACTACATACTTAAAATTGAGATCTTGAGCATTCAAAGATATTACATTACCATGTCTTTCATTTAGTCGGATTTTTTTGATTTGAAAATCTTCAGGCTTGAGATTCAGTTGCTCGAGACTATTGGATCCGTAAATATTAGCAAACCTAAAAGAAGAATCTAGCCCTTTTTCAAAGTAAAATTGGTACTCCTGTTGAAATTTGACCAATTCACCCAAACTAGGCTTGGCGACTATACTATTTTGGTGAAGTAAGACAGCTGGAGTTATTGACTTCTGTGGATAAATATTCGATTTTAGAAGTTGAGCCACGTCTTTATTTTTGGTGTAAAGAGAAGTAGCAGAATAGAAAGCATTACCTGAAATCCCTTTTGTCCTCCGTGCATGATTGACTTGAAGAAGAATTTCTTGAGGATTATTCCAAGCCACATCAGCATTGTCACGAATTTTATAAGGGCCATTACCAATGTAAATCTTAGTCCTTCCTGCGTGATTTGCCCACCAATTGATCAATTCTCTGTGCGAGGCCAAATTGTAATCCATAGACCAATAAAGTTGCGGTATCAAATAATCTACCCAGCCATTTCGGATCCAAGTGAGAGGATCAGCAAAAAGTTCATCATAATTTGTCACTCCAGCCTTAGTATTCGATCCGTTGGGATCTGCGCTTTTATTTCTCCAAACTCCAAATGGGCTAACACCAAATTGCACCCATGGCTTCTCTCCTTTTATCGTAGTGTATACCTCCTTGATTAAGGCATTCACATTTTCTCTTCTCCAATCATCTATACGTTGATTGGGTTGTGCATATTTCTTGTAAGTTTCAGTATCATTGAAAACTTCTTTATCTATCCTATAAGGATAGAAATAATCATCAAAGTGTATGGCATCAATATCATAGTTCTGAACTACCTCTTTGATTACATTTACAAGGTGTCTCCGAACTTCTGGTAAGCCTGGATTGTAATAGTACTTTGGGCCATATTTTATCATCCACTCAGGATGCTTTTTAAAATCATGCTCAGGACTCAATTGATCCGTCTTCAAATCAAATGTAGCACGATATGGATTCATCCAAGCATGAAATTCCATACCTCGTTGTTGAGCTTGTAAAATCATCCATGACAGCGGATCCTCTGTAGTAAATGGTTTTTTCCCTTGCTGACCAGTCAGGTACTTAGACCATGGAGCATATTTGGATGGATAAAATGCATCTCCTGCCGAGCGAATCTGTACTATCACTGCATTGAAATTCAGAGATTCATAATAATCGAGAATAGCCATAAAATCAGCTTTCTGTTTTTCCCAACTATCAGAACCAGATTTTGGCCAGTCGATATTTGCGACAGTTGCTATCCAAACTCCTCTAAACTCTCTATCTCTAGGTTTTAGATTCAATTCATATGTTTCGTAAAATTTCGAATTGGGAATTTTCTCAGGGAGAACTATAGGTGGATGTGTATTTGGACTACCGATTGACTTGGGTGGTTGTGTAGAAGTCACTGGTGCCTTGGTAGTTTTACACGCCTGCACAAATACTAATACGACAATAGCTAAAACAAGTCTTCTGAAAATTTTACTATTAAGTTTCAAGTTGGTTTTAAATATAATATGAACGATGAGCTCGATTTTGATTTTTGAACAAAATACCGTCCAAAAACGATGCAAGTAAAAAACTTGATTGATTACAAACAAGAAAACACGAATACATATTTAAAAACCCAACATTTAGCGGTAATTCCTGTTAGATAAATAGGAAATTTCACATGATACACATAAGATTTTCCAAATGATTCGTAAATTAAAGCTTTCACAATTAATTTAATTTTTATGAGTAAAGAAAAAAAGTATAGTTTGTTCAATGATGTATGTGGCTTTGTAGATGATGCTGCAAAACACATGAATCTAAATCCTGGATTGATAGAACAGATCAAGCAGTGTAACAGTATCTACAAGTTCAACTTTCCACTCAGGCATGAAGATGGAACCTATGAAACATTGACTGGCTATAGGGTTCAGCATTCACACCACAAACTCCCCGTAAAAGGCGGTATAAGATACAGTGAGCATGTCAATGAAGACGAAGTCAAAGGACTTGCTGCCTTGATGACGTACAAGTGTGCGTTAGTAAATGTCCCATTCGGAGGAGCAAAAGGTGGGGTAAGGATAGATCCCTTGAAATACAATGAAAATCAGCTGGAGAAAATCACAAGAAGATATACTTCAGAATTGATCAAGAAAAAGTTCATAGGTCCAGCTATAGATGTCCCAGCTCCTGATTATGGCACAAGTGCTAGAGAAATGGCGTGGATAGTGGATACTTATGAAGCTTTCAACCCTGAACTTATCAATGCCAAAGGCTGTGTAACAGGTAAGCCTCTATCACAACACGGGATAGACGGAAGAACAGAAGCTACTGGTCAGGGGGTGTTTTTTGGAATACGAGAGGCCGTACGAGTAGAAGAAGATATGAAAGTTTTGGGTCTGAGCACTGGCATGAAGGGTAAGACTGTAATCATACAAGGCTTAGGAAATGTAGGATTTTATTCTGCAAAATACATTCAAGAGGCAGGTGCAAAAATAGTTGGTGTAGCAGAGTGGAATGGTGGAATCTATGACCCAGACGGTATAGATGTAGAAGCTTTGAAATCATTTCAATTAAAAAACAAAGGCTTCAAGGGATATACCAAAGGAGAATTCATAAAAAACAGCTTGGAAATGTTGACCTATGATTGCGACATCTTAGTACCTGCTGCCTTGGAAAATCAAATCACCAAAGACAATGCAAAAGCTATCAAAGCCAAAATCATTGCCGAAGCTGCAAATGGTCCTGTAACGCAAGAGGCTGAAAAAACACTGCTTGAAAGGGGAATAATGGTTATTCCAGACATGTACCTGAATGCAGGAGGTGTTACTGTTTCATACTTTGAGTGGTTAAAAAATCTTTCGCGAGTTTCTTTCGGAAAGCTTGAAAAGCGATATGATATGGAGAAGTATGATAAGCTTTTGAAAACAATAGAAAATGCTACAGGCGAAAGGTTCACGGATCAAGAAAAAGACCTCTTGATCAAAGGGGCTTCTGAAAGGGATTTGGTGCTTTCAGGACTAGAAGAGACCATGGTAGAAGCATATCATGCAATGAACAAAACCCGAAAAGACAAAAACATCCAAAGTTTAAGAACTGCTGCATTTATTCTTGCTATAGAAAGAATAGCCGTGAGTTATATGGATTTGGGAATTTTCCCTTAAGACACACATAATCTTTGTCATTTTTAAAAAAAAGAGGCTCTTGGGAGTCTCTTTTTTTTTAAGAATATAAGAGCTATGGTATTAAATGGCGCTTGCTAAAAAAGTCTCGGGTATGGCAACAAACCAGCCAGTCTTGTTCAAAATAGCCGAATGAAGATGTATGCTTATCATTTGAATAAATAAAGAAGATGGTATACCTAAGCAAACTTGCTAAAAAAAATTCAAGCCTGCAAAGGGCATCGGGTTAGTTCCAGCCGTGGCTCCATCTATCACTACACTTGAGGCATTGTTTGCCAAATTGGTGATCAGCTGTGCAAAGGCTGACCCTGGGGTTCCTGTGGTACTCGGATCCAGATATTTCACATAAACTTCCGCATCAATTGAATCCTTACGATTGTTGGATCGTGTGTAAATGATCGTTATTTCTTACTAAAAATATAATAGGGAAACTTTGGACAGTTAGTGAAATGGTGAAGTTTATCTTGATCAATTCCTCTTACTTTTTGTCTTGACACAAAAAGTAACAAAAAAGTCAAGACGGAGAAATCCTATCCACGCTACAGGCCACCACTGGCCCGGATCTCCGTCATCCCACCCGCAAGCATGAAAAACAGTTTGAGGAAATATAACCAACATTAGATTGGAAGTTTAATGCTGATACTTGTGGTCTTAGAATGTACCTGATTCATTTCTTTTGGCTACTCCTTCCCGCAACCTGGCTTAAGCCTAAAACAGTCCACTGGACTGTTTCTTAAGGGCTTACCCGCTTCATTATGTTGTAAAAACTGTAACTTATTGTCCTCATATACAAAGCCTCCTACATAATCCGAAACCTTGGTAGTTCCTCCATCTACCGTTTTCTGGGACAGCTTGCTGCCACTGGCATCGTAGGTATATTCTATGTATTTGGATGCGCTGAAGG
>NZ_JAKZGR010000016.1 GCF_022549675.1 Belliella kenyensis
ACGCTGTAAATCCATTTCACTGTGGCGCTCAGGTAGATTTAAAAACTCAAAAACATAACTATCCTTAAATGTGTTTATCAAGTCCTGATTATTATCTCTCAACGCTGTCGAGAGTTTTGAGTTTCCAATCATTGTTCGCTCAAAAAGACTTGATGAGATTTGTCGGTCAAGTTCCCGAAAGCTGTAACCTTCTCGTTTAGCTAATTTTAAGTAAAACTCTCTTTCTTCATTGTTTTTACATCTGGAGAAAATAGCTAGATTATGAGACCAACTAATTTCTCTCAACAGTGTTGAGAGTTTTGGCAAGTCCTTGTAAGTCTCATAAAACTGCTTCATTCTCCAAATATTTTTATCGGAGAAACCTTTAATTTCTGGTTCGTGTGCCTGTATGAATTTTGCCAACTCTGTCACAACTGAGTCACCCCATTCTGATTGTTCAATTTTCTTGCTGATATATTCTCCAATATTCCAATAGAGGTTTATCAGTTCAGCGTTTACGGCTTTTATAGCATTAGTCCGAGATTGTTTAATTAGCTGAATTATGTCCGTAAAACGATTGTCCATTATTTATTTCTATATGCTACAAATTTATGTTTTTCCAGTCGTATTTCTCCTTTGGAACTGGTTTTTTGCCATTCTGACTAATGTAAACAAAATCCCTCAATTTGAGCTGATTTCCAATCCTCATTAGTCAGACCGTCCCGATCCTCGGGATGCTTTTATATTCTCTTAACTAAGCCCAACTTTCTTTCACAAAACCTTTCAAACCAAATCCCGCACCTTCTTGATCCATTTACAGGATTCAAGAAAACAAGGGTTGGATCCAAGACATGTCGAAAATTCAAATCCCCATATCTTGGGTAGGGGAAGTCATGCCCAAACCAAAGCAAAAACTCCCAAAGTCATCGAAAAACAGAAACAACCACTTACTAAAACCCACCAACCAGCCTACTATTCCACCTTGCAAGCCCTTCACCCTACGGATGTACGCCACTAGCACAAGTCAGTCACTTACCAAAAAATCTGATAGGTGAATGCATCAATCAGGGATTTTTCCCAAGGTTTTTTGGCTAGTGGGCTAAATGTTAAAGGGCGTTTTTCTTGTCCGCATAGCTCATTCGTTTTAATAATTTCAAGTGTGATATAAGACCGCCCCAATAAGTTGTCTGATTTGGTTTTATATTGTTTTTGTTTAAAATATCATACAGTATTCTGTTAAGTTTGGGGTAGTGAATATGATGAAAATGAGGAAACAAATGATGTGCAATGTGATTGTTGAAACCGCCAAGTATGAAGTTCGCTGTTTCGCTAAATGGATGCATATCATTTGAACTTTTAATTTGGTTCATCAGCCAAGATGTATTGATATAACCTTTATCGTCTGTCGTTGGATATTCAGTATCTTCAACGTGATGTGTCATAAAGAAAGTGAAAAGTAAAAACAAAGACTGTGTTAAGTGCATTAATAAAAAACCAAGCAATACAATATACCAAACTTGAACAGAGAACAGTAATGGTAAAGCAAGAATGAAAGTCAGATAAACAGTCTTTTGCGTCCAAAAGGAAAGATGATATTTTAATCCTTTTTTTTCTGAGTATTCGTCTTTTGAAAACAGAATTACATAGTCCTTAATAAAAACCCAAAAAAGCGAATAAGTAGTATAGGCAAACGGAGCATAAATGTATTGAAACTTGTGATACCAAAAATGTTCACTATTTGGAATTACTCTTATCAGTTTTGTTATTTTCAAATCAGAGTCATAGTCTTCCACATTTGGTGCATAATGATGTGAGTTAATGTGTCTTTGTTTCCAAGCTTCTGCGTGCGCTCCAACGATTGTGTAAATGAAAATAAAGCAAATGTTGTTTAGCTTTTTATTTTTAAAAATCGTGTTATGAGAAAAGTCGTGTGAAAAATTGAAAGCAAATAATAACGACACAAAGCCATATAACACAAAGCTTAGTATGAAATATGTCGGTTTATCAACCAAATACAACAATGAATAAGCTAAAGCCGAAAATGAAAAGTAAAAAATGAATTTAGCCCATATCTTCAACAAAAACATATTTTTGTCAATAATAAGTTGCTCATCAACTTGTCTGTAAATAGTTTTTAGCAATTCGCTATCTTGTGCGATATGAATATGTTTATCTCTCAAAGGGAATTGGTTTAAAAGTTTGTTGTGTACCCATTCCTTTTAAAAATCTGAAATGAGATGCTAATGATTTTCCGTAGGGCATTTCCATATAATTCAGACCGTGTTTTTGTGCCAACTCTCTGAATATTGGAAGAATTTCTAAATAGTGAACGTGACAAATGTTGGGTAGCAAATGATGTAAAGCGTGAGCATTAAAACCACCCAATGTCCAATTAAAAAATTTACTGTCTGCATTATAGTCAACTGAAGTACACATTTGTAATTTTGGCCAACTCATATCTAATTTATTGTTTTGGTCTGGTATTGGATGCTCTACAAAATCTGATAAATGAGAAACTCCTAACACGCCAACAAATAGTATTGAAACCATAAAGTGATTTAACAGGAATGCCAACAAAACTGTTTGCCAACCAAAAGGCAAGAAGTAAATTGGAAGTAAAATCATATATCCGATGTACATAATTTTATAAATAATCAATTTGACTACTTCATTTTTAGGTATTTCTATTTTGATGGTTCTACTTGAAAGATTAAACAGCATTAAGGTTTCACGAAAGAAAAACCAGTTTAATGAATAGAGTAGATAAAGGAATGGTGCGTAAATAAACTGATAACGATGAAACCATTTTAATTCTTGACTTTCAGTCATTCGGAATAGTGGGTTATTTAAAACGTCTATGTCGCTTCCTTCAATGTTGGTATATAAATGATGTGATTCGTTATGATTCTTTCCCCAAACGTAGGCGTTGTTTCCTTGAAGATTAAAACTTAATGAGAAAAGTAATTTGTTCCAAAACTTACTTTTAACTGCAACTCCGTGTGCTGCATCGTGAGAAATATTGAATGCTGTCAGCAAAACAGAAATACCCATTAACAGATAAAAAGTATAAAAAGCTAATGTATTTGTGCTTGTAATCATAAGTCCATAAAACAAGATGTCAAGAATGAAATAAAGTATGATTTTAAAAATCATTGTCTTGTTGCCTGTCTTACGAATTCCTTTTTCAGAAAAGTACTGTTCGATTCTTTCGTTCAGTTCTTTGTAGAAGTCAGAACCTTCGTCCTTTGAGAATTTTAATTTATTCATTTTGTCAATGTTTGTCTTTGTCGGTGGGGTCGTCTTTTAAAATGCCCTATAATCGGGTCAGACGAGGGAATTTCACCCCTACCTTCCCGCAGAACCGTGCGTGAGACTCTCATCCGCTGCGGCGGACTCTTCATGTTTGTAAATCGCTTCGGTTCTAATGTACCTAAGATTGAACCAAATTCCAATGTTCAAACAGGTTGGGGGTAGACTTATATTGTTGCTTTAGCCATCTGACTGCCGCCCATTTGTATAGTCCTTTCTCCCATTTCACCCACTTGAGTAAACGATGGTTGAGTTGGTTCCATACTTCACGTATGGATTCTCCCCTAAGCTTGTGATAGTAATTGAGCAGTCCCTTGATGACAGGATTCAAACGATTGGCCACTTCCTTTATGGGTTTGCGCCACTTGTGGATTCGCATTTCCCTGAACTTGCCAAGTATTGCAGTTCTGGACTTGATACTCACAAATGTCCTAGGTAGCAACATCCCCTTTCCTTTGATATCAAGGTCTACTACAAAGTCATGCCCAAAACAGTTTCGCTCTGATTGGTTCACTGCTTGGTGAGCATTACGATTCGGTCTATAGCCAAATGAACTCTCATGGAACAGTGGCTCGAGTTTTCTCTCCAAATGCGCTCTTACTACTTGCTGGGCAATACGGACGAGAAGTGTGGGTATGCCTAACTTGCGGACACCTCCATCCTTCTTGGGTATCTTAACTTGCTTGACTGGCACAGGAAAATAGCTCCCTGAGGTCAGTCGGTTCCATAGTTTATACAGGTTTGAGGATAGATTGCTGTCTAAGTCCTCCCAGTCCATACGGTCTATGCCTGCACTTCCCATGTTGGATTTCACTTTCTTGTACGCCTGCCACACCATCAGCTTGGTAATTGGTTGCGATTTTGTTTCATAATAATCTGTCATCTCCGCCGCGGCGGATTGTAAACTAGTTTGAAACTAAACATGTCCAGCCCTTGGCTCCACTCCCGTTACAGGTGTTTTATCGCTACTACGACTGGATCTGCCCCCCATGCCTCACCCAACCACGGGTGCAGGTTTCCTCTCTCGATTTGACCTGACGATATGGAGTTCACTTGTTCCTTGAAATGGCCTGTACTGCGTTCCTGCCAGCTTAACCCCGGATGCGATGTGGCCAGTATATCCGATCATCCGCCACACTTTGTCATAGTTATCCCAAGCTATCGGGATAACCACCTATTTTTCACATCGTAATTTGCTTTATCGAGGCTTCGTCACTGGTTCTCCGCCGCGGCGGATCAGCTCCTTCAGTACTCACCTACAGGGATCAAAGCCCCCGTTTTTCCTTACCGCTCACTACATATTGGTTTCCCAGATATGCAGCGTAAGGTAGTTTGATAGCTGCTTTCCCGAAGCTTCGGGACCATCGGAGGGCCTCTCTATTAGTTACCTAATAGTCCTCCATCCATTTCAAAGCATTCGACCTGCTTTTAAGGTCGATTCAAGTCACACACGGTTTGGCGCTTGGCGCAGTAGCGGATTTCGGAGCACAAAACTGTCAATACACCACAAAAATTGATGCGAGGTAGAATGTTCAATGAACCACTTCACCCGCCATTGAGCCAAACGCCTGTTACCACAAGTTGTTCTTCTCATATTAGTTCAAGTAGTCTTTCTTTTTCTGTCCATTTTACAGGCTCTCTAGTTGTCTTTTCTCTTAGTAATTCAAAGATAAAGGCTGATTTATCTGGCAGATAACCATCTGACGTATCATTTACTATTGTTAATCGTTCTTTGATTAAGTCGGTGTATTTTGATTTAACGGCAATTTCAAAATTAACGATAGACTTTCTCAAGTCATTTTCAAAGTATGTCTGTGTCGAGCCGGTAACATAAGTCAATAAGTAAAGCTTTGAACTTTTGTTAATTATAGCATTAAACTTAATGCTTTGAAAGTCGTCAAGTGCAGAACGTAATTTTACTTTGTCGGTGTAGTTCGCTTTCAAATAATCGTTTGCATCTCTTCTAAACGTTTCTCTTTCTTTTTCTTCCTTCTCGTCTTTATACTGAATACAGAAAGCATTCACAACGCCTACAATAAAGTTAGCAAGGTCAAAAACTGCACTCGGTATTTGTTCAATATTGTCGCAAGTCTTGTAGTAAAAGTTTACGCCTTCTTTGTCTACTGTTGATTTTACATTAAATGAAGATTGAAATGAATTTGTAACTCTGTTAATTATAAATTCGGAATCATAATACAAAGGAGTGTCATAATAGTTTTGGTCTATCCAACCGCTGTCTGTGACAACAATTTTGTTTTTTGTAAATGTTATAAAAACTGAAACGAATTTGCTGTTTATTGTTGAATATGCGGTAATAACTTCAAGAGCATTATTTCTAACCTTAAAATTTGTCAGGTTGCAAAATGATGATTTTATTCTGTCTATGATTTCTTGGTTATTCATTGCTATTCAAAAGAAATGTTGTCAAAGTTAATATTTTGAACGGCAGTAAACGCAAATTCTGGTGCTTTATCAATGATACTAGGAAAGTCGCCTGTTGAAAGCTTTGTATTACTTTCCATACAGAAAAGAGAAACTCCAAAGTTCACATCTTCAGCAATTATTTGAGCTTCTTTTTCGTTTTTTAAAGTCTCATTTTTATATGCTATAGGTTTACCATCTTCTTTGTAAGAGTTAAAATGTGGTGTCGTTACTGATTGTTCTTCTAATGGTATTTCAGGAAAATCATTTCTATGTGCTGGTCCATCTGAGTCGAATCGAAAAAATGGTTCTCCTGTCAGCGATGGACAACGTAATTTGACGCCATATTTTGAATCTCTTTTGCTTCTTTCAACGGTAAAGGAAATTTCTTCATTTATTGTTTCGTGTTGAACTGAGCTTTGTCCAGTCAGCCACTTAGCGTTACTTTTCTTTGGTTCTAAGTGAATTGTCTTTGATAAAACAATTTTGTCGACCGTGATTAGTTCTCTAAAAAAGTCGAATTGGTCTCGTATGTCCTTGTTTGTTCTGTTCATCGTTGTCTTTTACAATTGGTGGTAACAAATCTCTTCACGCCATAGTGGCGAATAGCATTCCAAATCGGCGTGATAGACGCCATTATGGCGCTTATTCCTACAATATCTCCAAACATAACCATTCCTAACTTATCATAAAATACCAACTACAGGGTATTTTTCAAGGTAAAAACAAAAGAAAACCATAATCAAGCTATACAAAAGGGAGTAAATCCGACTAAACCCTACACTATTGCGGATAGAGATTTGGAGTTTGTATATACATACTGCCAGTTTTAATAGGTTTTTTATCTACAGATTTATTTTTGTCAACCGATAGCAAAAAATATAATAGAAGGGGCTTTTACCATGAATTTGAGCATCTTCTCTTGATATTAATTTTTCATTAGTCGAACAAAATCTCAAAGCCTTCATTCCATTGAAATCAAACTCCCAAAAAGCACCATAGAGAGCAAAAGGAATAGATCTATTCAATTCTAGATAATTAGAAATTTCAAATTCTTTCAAGCCAAATGACCTTATACAATCTTGATGAATCGTGACTTGATTTTGTGCCTTGTTGATATCACTACCAAAAACAAAACTAAATTCACTTGAGTTAGATTTTTCCCTTTTTATCTCCAAAATAAAATTATTTATTATGGATATACAGAACTTTGCCAATAACATTACAAAATTCCGATTTATCTAACTTCCGATATAAATTGATATTGGTTACTTATGGATATTGACCATTAACAACCTGTTAAGCCAATGAATTGAAGTTACTGGTAAAAAAGCGTATAATCAGGCTTTTTATAAACTTCCTCTTCAAACTATCAAGTTGATGGTAAGTTCGCCCAGAAAAAATAGTTTTCTGCTCAATAAGACAATCAAAATGATTAAGCTCGATTTCATAACGATAAATTTAACTGTTAATAATTATTTTCAGCAAAACTAGGCTCTGGATTCCACCAAATTGGTATTGCTAAGGGTGGAAAAAAGTAGGAATAAGGGAGGAATCTTAATGGGTAGGGGTGAAAAAGATGCTTTTTTACCCCTTAGGCAATGAATTTGAAAAATTAGGATTAATATTTTAGCTTTTTTCTAAGAACACCTTTTACTTTTTCACAAACGAAATATTCCTCCTCAAGCCTTCAAGTTTTGTTCGCTTTACAGCTGATTTTTGAAAGACTTTATTGAATGTCTCTTGGGTAATTTCTTCCCAGTCTCTTGATGTGAATCCTTCCAACTCTGGATGGGGCAAAAATGCAGGCTCTTGGTGAGCCTTTGAAAACCTATTCCATGGGCATACATCCTGACAGATATCACAGCCAAATATCCAATTTTCGAATTTGCCTTTGACTTCTACAGGGATTTGGTCTTTGAGCTCTATGGTGAAGTAGGAGATGCATTTGGAGCCATCCACCACTCCTGGCTGGACGATCGCATCTGTGGGGCAGGCATCAATGCATTTGGTACATGTCCCGCAATAATCCTTTGCCATCGGAATATCGGGGCTCACTTCCAAATCAATGATCAATTCAGCCAAAAAGAAAAAACTCCCCATCTGCCTGTTGAGCAGAAGGCTGTTTTTACCTGTCCAGCCCAAACCTGATTTTTGCGCCCATTGACGCTCCATCACGGGAGCGGAATCAACAAAGGCACGACCTCCTATCTCTCCAATTTGTTCTTGCAGGTTTTCCAGCAATGTTTTGAGCTTGTCTTTGATCACAAAATGGTAGTCTTTGCCATAAGCATACTTTGCAATCTTATACGTTCCCTCCTCCTCAGCTATTGGCTTATCTGGATAGTAATTATAAATTAAGCTCACGACTGTCTTTGCACCATCCACCAGCTTCGTGGGATCCAAGCGCTTATCAAAATGATTGGCCAAATAGGCCATTTGACCTTGGTAATTTTGATTAAGCCAATTTTCAAGTTTCGGTGCTTCCTCCTCTAAAAATTCCGCTTTGGCTATCCCACAAAAGTCAAAGCCCAGACTTTTGGCCTGGGATTTTATGATTTGGGCATATTTTTCTTTAGAAGTTGTTAAGCTCATTTATGGTAAATACAAAGGTTGATTTTTTTCGAAAGGACAGTGGATATAGGGTTGAAATATTTGGGTTAATTAAATATGAATCGAACTAGGGTGTTCCTGTTTATTTCACGACATCTTAATTTGAAATAAAGTAGAAATAAGGTTGAAATATTGTAGAAATATTTGGGTTAATTAGATATGAATCGAACTAGTATGTTCCTGTTTATTTCACGACATCTTAATTTGAAATAAAGTAGAAATAAGGTAGAAATATTTGGGTTAATAGATAGGAATCGAACTAGTATGTTCCTGTTTATTTCACGATATCTTAATTTGAAATAAAGTAGAAATAAGGTAGAAATATTGTAGAAATATTTGGGTTAATTTAGATATGAATCGAACTAGTTCATTCCTGTTTATTTCACGACATCTCTATTTAGCCAAGCTTTACTTTAGAAAGCTAGAGTTTATTTCAACATTATTTCAGCGAAGCTATATTTCTATTTATTTCAATAAAGTGATATTCAGCCAAACCTTACTCTAAATAGCTAAAGTTTATTCCAGCCCTGTCTTGAAAGTAAACCCAAGTATCAATCAATATCAAATATCTACCAATATCTATTTCAATAATATCTCAGCGAACCTGTCTGCCGTAGGTAGAGCAATATTTCTACCTATTTCATTTTAGTTGCATTACGAAAATAAGTTACCTGTTTGACCTCCGAAGTCGGCTTTGATTTTGAGATGCTTGTATGCTAACTCTGTAGCCATTCTACCTCTCGAAGTTCTCTTGAGATAGCCCTCCTGAATCAGAAACGGTTCATAGACTTCCTCAATGGTCTCCGCTTCCTCACTACAAGCCGTAGCTATAGTGCTGAGACCTACAGGGCCACCTTTGAACTTTTCTATAATGGTCAGCAGTATTCTGTTGTCCATTTCGTCCAGGCCATTTTCATCGACATCTAGTGCATCCAATGCCATCTTAGCTATTTCGAGCGTAATCTTTCCATTTCCTTTGATCTCAGCAAAATCTCTCGTCCTTCGCAAGAGCATGTTGGCGATCCTTGGTGTACCCCTACTCCTTCTGGCGATCTCATAAGCCGCCACCTCATCTATTGGCGTCTTAAGTATTCCAGAAGACCTTGTCACGATATCTGTCAGAAGCTTGGCATCATAATATTCAAGCCTTGAATTGATCCCAAACCTTGCCCTTAGTGGAGAAGTCAATAAACCAGATCTTGTAGTAGCACCAATGAGTGTAAATGGACTCAGAGATATCTGAACTGTACGGGCATTTGGCCCAGAATCAAGCATGATGTCAATGCGAAAGTCCTCCATTGCCGAATACAAGTATTCCTCCACGATTGGATTGAGGCGATGAATTTCGTCTATAAATAGCACATCACCCTCCTCCAAGTTGGTCAACAGTCCAGCCAAATCAGAAGGCTTATCCAAAACGGGTCCAGAAGTGATCTTTATCCCAGCTTCCAGCTCATTGGCAATAATATTGGAAAGTGTGGTCTTGCCTAGACCTGGAGGTCCATGAAGCAAAACATGATCTAGTGGCTCTTGTCTTCTCTTTGCCGCTGCCACAAAGATTTTTAGGTTTTCTACAATTTTAAATTGCCCCGTAAAATCGTCAAAGCTCAACGGCCTCAATGCTTTCTCTATCTCTCTATCAGATGAACTTAGATGATCGGAATCACCATTCAAATAATCTTCTCGCATACTTTGAACTGGTCTAGCTACAAAGATAAAAAAAACGGTGAAGGGGAATAAACATTCTATTAGTAATCAAAACTGCAATGTGATTGCAATCTGTTGATACCTACTTCCTCACTTTTGAAAAAATAGCATTAACTTTCGCAAAAAATTTGACAATGAGAAGTAACGCCAATAAAAATATCATTTATTCCATCATCCTTTTGCTCCTTGTAGCTGTAGTATATCTCTACAGACAAAATCAAAATAAGCCAGAGGAAGAAACTGTAGAATTGGCGACAGGCAAGGTAGTATTGACAGGAAGCACCATGGGGACTAGCTATAGAATAGTTTATCTAGATATGGCAGAGCGAGATTTCAAAAAAGAGATTGATTCTGTTCTTGTGGATTTCAATCAATCCATGTCCACTTACATCAAAACTTCCGAAATCAGCCAGTTCAATCAAACTGACACATTATACTTCAAGTCAGGCTATTTTTTGCCCATTTTAGAAGAGAGTAAAACGATTCACGAGATCACAGCAGGTGCTTTCGATCCTACGGTGGGACCACTTACTGACCTATGGGGTTTTGGTCCAAAGGGCCCTCAACTCAGGGACAGTGTGAATATCGATAACATGCTACAGTATGTAAACTTTGATTTGATTTCTTTTGATCAAGAAAAAGCTTGGAAGCCAATGAATGAAATGCACCTAGACTTCTCTGCCATAGCCAAAGGATATGGGGTAGATGTAATAGTATCCTATTTAGAAAGCGTGGGAATAGAAAATATGCTTGTCGAAATCGGGGGAGAACTTGTAGCACGTGGTGTCAATGAGAATGGTGAATTGTGGAAAGTGGGTGTGAGTACCCCAACAGAAGGTATAGACTCAGAAGAGCTCTTTGGAATCATTGCTTTGGACAACAGAGGAATGGCTACTTCTGGCAACTATCGCAACTACTACGAAGTGGACGGTTTGAAAATCTCTCATACCATAAATCCCAAAACAGGCAGACCTGTAAGGCATAACTTACTAAGTGCCACAGTGCTCGCTGAAAACTGTATGAGAGCTGATGCATTAGCCACTGCGATCATGGTTATGGGAAAAGAAGAAGCTATTGCATTACAAGCCAAATCAAATTTTGAATTTTACCTCATTTATAGTGATGAATCAGGAGAGATCAAGTCTCATGCTAGTGAGGGGATCAAGCCATTTTTATCCTTTTCACTTAATTGAACCATTTAGTATAAATCACGGATTATTCCTTATATGTTATTCAACTTCCTTTTGCTCTTCTTTACTGCCCTGATAGCGGGTGGCTTAGCTTATTTTCTACCCAACTGGCAAGAGCGCTACTTCAAGTTGGTATTGGTATTTGCTGGTTCTTATTTGTTTGCCATCACAGTAATGCATATTTTACCTGAACTATTTGTTGGCACAGAGGATGCAAGGTTTATGGGCTTGTATATTCTTTTGGGCTTTTTACTTCAGCAGATACTTGAATTATTATCTTCAGGAGTAGAGCATGGACATATTCACCATCATGGACATCATCATGGAATAGAATCAGGTGTATGGACCTTGATGATTGGTCTTTTCTTACATGCCTTTTTGGAAGGGACACTCTTATCTCATGATGGTATGCTTGCTCTTCATGATCACAGTCACGATGGGCATCACCACCATCACCACCACGGTAGCAACAATCTCCTTTTTGGCATCATGCTGCATAAGGGTCCAGAAGCTTTTGCTTTGGTAGCAGTATTAATGACTGCATTGAAAAAAAGATGGGTTCTTGCGCTTTTAGTAATCTTTGCATTGGCTAGCCCTTTGGGTATGTGGGCCAGCTCATTCCTTTATGAAACAGATTTGATTGGCAGAGGTGCATTGAATGTGTTCTACGGAATGGTAGCAGGAGGATTTTTACACATTTCTACTACCATCTTTTTTGAAAGTAGTCCAGACCATCGCTTTCATTTGAATAAAGTGATCATCTCTATGATAGCATTTGGGCTTGCCATCGGATTTGAATTATTAGCTTAGTATTCATTGTTTGTGCAAATTTTTGGGTATCGTATTCATGTTTAGTAAATTATATGGCTGATGAGCTTGTATTATTGCTAAAATATTATACTTTCGCTAAATTGATATATCGAACCCAAAATTCAACTATGGAACAGCCAATATGTCCCAAATGTGATCATACCAAAGTAGTCAAAAGTGGTATAGTAGGAGGAAGACAGAGATTTAAATGCAAACGCTGCAGCTATCACTTCACGGTGAATAAAATAGGAAAAGCGATCGATAAATACTACGTAGTCAAAGCTTTGCAACTCTACATCGAAGGGATTTCATATCGAGAAATAGAAAGAATTTTGGGCGTAAGCCACGTTTCAGTAATGAACTGGGTAAAGCAATATAAAATCAAAGCCCCAGAAAGCTATGATTACCGTCCCACCTACAAAGTACTGAACCATACAGAATTGGTCAAATTCATGGCTATCAAAGAAAACCTTCTTGATACGGGTATGCTGATCACAGAACTTGGTGACAAGTTTATGATTATCAAATGGGAAAGGTTTAAAAATAGGTAGTTTTAACAATTTTTTGACTATTCACCACCTCTTCGAAATTGATATCAATTCATTAAAAAATCAGGTTGATAGATTCACATAGATGTATTTCTATATTCAATTAACAAAAATCTATCATCAACTTTTCTTTTCATGGGCTTCTTTTCAAATTGGACTTCACATCATTACCTCGATGGTGTGAAAAAACCCAAATAGCCAATAACCATGAAAAATCACTTTCCCTCCATACTTGGTTATGCATTGATGTTCCTGGCATCCACAGGCACAGCCCAACAAATAACTAGCAAAAGTCCTTCAGAAAAAGGAAACGAAGATTTTGTAGATCACACATACAAGCCTCTTACACTCAAGCTTGATGAAGAGGGAAATAAGTACATCAGGTTTCTATTTTGGAATCAAATGTGGACAAGAGCAATCCAAAACAATCCAGGATCACTCGACTTTGCTGGAAATCCACAAAAATACACCACCGATATAGGAATCCGAAGAGCCAGGGTATTGGCATATGCAGAGATCTCTCCCAGGTTTATGATTCTGACACACTGGGGTATCAACAATCAAACATTTAGAACAGGCGGGGTACCTGGTGGTGGATTCACTGGAAATCCAGGGGATATCCCTGTTCAAGTGGACCCAATCAACGGTATAGGCACAGCCAATGGAATGTCGGCAAAAAAGCCTCAACTTTTTTTTCATGATATCTGGACAGAATTCAAAATCATACCAGAGCTGTATGCAGGACTTGGGCTTCATTACTGGAATGGAATCTCTAGAATGTCTAGTGCAAGTACTTTGAATTTCATGACACTTGATGCTCCAATTTTCAATTGGCCTCTAATTGAAATGACAGATCAGTTTGCTCGTCAGTTTGGCTTTTATGCAAAGGGTCAAGTCAACAAATGGGACTATAGGCTCGCACTCAATAAGCCATTTGCAGTGGGTAATGGCGGGAGTTTTGACACTGAGCGAAATAGATCCGTTTCAAATCATATTGTAAATGATAATTGGGCTACACAAGGATATATTGCTTATCAATTTTGGGATACTGAGAATAACAAGCTACCCTATTTTGTAGGATCATATTTGGGAAGCAAGAGGGTTTTCAATATCGGTGGAGGATGGCACCACCATCCCAAAGCCATGAACTCCTCCAATGCTTCAAACCAGATCCAGTTTCATGACATGAAACTTTTTGGGTTAGATAGCTTTCTAGACTTGCCTTTAAACAAATCAGCTGGAACTGCTTTGACAAGCTATGCTGTATTTTATCATTATGACTTCGGCCCTAACTATATCCGAAACATTGGAATCATGAATGTGGGAATGGGATCAGGATCATCACAAAATGGACCAGGAAATGCCCAACCAACCATTGGTACTGGAAATATCTTCTACATTCAAAGTGGCTATTTACTCCCCAAAAAAATACTCAAGGACAAAGGCAAGCTTCAACCTTATGCCGCATTCACCCACAAAAACTTCGAATACTTTGACGAAGGATCTTGGCAATATGACTTGGGCTTGAATTACTACATCAATTCACATCAAGCCAAAATAACCTTACAATATAGTCAAAGACCTATTTTTGAACAATATAGAAGGTCTGGATCCGCTTCGGAATTTATCTTACAAACTCATATTTTCCTATAATATTCACCAATAACCCAATAACCATGAAACAATCAAAATCAAGTAAAGAAGCCTATTGGAAAAAAAATTTAAAACTCCTCGGAGTGCTTTTAACAATTTGGTTTACAGTATCATTTGGATTTGGAATCCTATTAGTTGAGCCCCTAAACCATATTAGAATCGGAGGTTTCAAGTTGGGGTTCTGGTTTGCACAACAAGGTTCTATCTATGCTTTCGTGGTCTTGATATTCATCTATGTATTCATGATGAATAAGCTTGACAAGGAATTTGATGTAAACGAACAATAAACCACCTAAATACTTTGAAATGGATATTTTAACTTGGACATATATACTTGTAGGCTTATCGTTTGCACTATACATAGGTATAGCAATCTACACAAGAGCTGGATCTACAAAAGAATTCTACACTGCTGGGGGTGGTGTGTCTCCCCTAGCCAATGGCATGGCAACCGCAGCTGACTGGATGTCAGCAGCATCATTCATTTCTATGGCTGGAATCATCTCTTTCTCTGGATATGATGGCTCTGTATACCTGATGGGATGGACCGGTGGCTATGTATTACTTGCGTTGCTACTCGCCCCGTATCTTAGGAAGTTTGGGAAATTTACAGTTCCAGATTTTGTTGGGGACAGGTATTATTCTAATAAAGCCCGAGTGGTGGCTGTAATTTGTGCCCTTTTTATTTCTTTCACCTATGTAGCTGGACAGATGAGAGGTGTGGGAATAGTCTTTTCAAGATACTTAGAAGTCGATATCAATACAGGTGTGATCATAGGAATGTGCATCGTTTTCTTTTACGCAGTATTAGGTGGTATGAAAGGAATCACTTACACCCAAGTGGCTCAATATTGCGTATTGATTTTTGCTTTTATGGTACCTGCGATATTTGTTTCGATGCAACTGACGAGTAATCCTATTCCTCAGTTGGGACTGGGAGGTACAGTGGCAGATGGATCGTATTTGTTGGATAAACTAGATGGAGTACTTACCGAATTAGGTTTTGCAGCATATACTTCAGGGAGAAAAGGTATATCCGACATATTTGCCATTACCTTGGCTTTGATGGTTGGTACAGCTGGTCTTCCTCATGTTATAGTGAGATTCTTCACAGTGCCAAGGGTCAAAGATGCAAGACTTTCAGCTGGATATGCGTTGGTATTTATCGCTATATTGTATACTACTGCTCCAGCAGTGGCAGCTTTTGGGATTTATAATGCCATAGACACAGTGGCAAGCAAACCTATAGATGAGCTACCTGACTGGGTAGAAAACTGGGAAAAAACGAATCTCATTAGGATCGATGATAAAAACGGAGATGGTATAGTGCAGTATGCCGCTAATCCTGAAACTAATGAACTCAGCATTGACAAAGACATCATGGTACTTGCAAGTCCCGAGATCGCTAATCTACCAAACTGGGTTATTGGTCTGGTAGCAGCTGGAGGAATGGCTGCGGCACTTTCTACTGCTGCTGGTCTGCTATTGGTCATATCAACATCAGTCTCAAGAGATCTCTTTAGGACATTTAGACCTCAAATGACTGAAAAAAGAGAACTTTGGATAGCCAGGATTTCAGCCGCAGGAGCTGTGATACTTGCTGGGTATTTTGGTGTCAATCCTCCCGGATTTGTGGCAGAGGTGGTCGCATTTGCGTTTGGTCTGGCAGCTGCATCATTTTTCCCTGTGATCATCATGGGCATATTTTCTACTCGGATGAACAAACAAGGAGCCATTACAGGCATGTTGTCAGGCTTGATATTTACTCTAGTCTATATTGTATATTTCAAGTTCGGTGTTACACTCTTTGGTATATCTCCTGATTTGGTTAGTTCTGATTATTATTTATTTGGAATTTCACCAGAGGGCATTGGAAGTGTAGGTATGCTGCTGAATTTTATAGTTTGCTATATAGTGTCCAAGCTCACGCCTGCACCACCACAGGCAGTTCAAGAAATGATTCAAGAGATCAGGATTCCAAGAGGTGCAGGAAGTGCGCATGATCATTGATAAAACCACACTAACTAAAAAGTAGACAGCCAAGGATGATGACACATCCAATCAAAAAGTGTAAATTAATCATGCTAATCAATAATCACGAAAATTAAGAATGAAGGAAGGTCTGAAGTCACAGTATTTATGGGCACTGTTCCTTCTTGGATTGTTTCTTTTGAACTATCCCATGATGGCAATATATGATATACCAAGCAGATGGCTTGGTATACCTGTACTCTACTTTTGTGTATTCAGTATTTGGATTGGTCTTATCGTGCTGACCTTCATCATCATCAAGAGAAGCAAAAAAGATGTTTAGCAACCTTATCATCATCTTCTTTACCTTCGGCTATTTGGCTTTGCTTTTTGCTATAGCTTGGTTTTCAGAACTGAAAGCCAAGCAAGGCAAAAGGCTGTCCAACCATCCAGCGATTTATGCATTGACTTTGGCTGTATACTGTACCGTATGGACCTATTATGGATCGGTAGGAAGAGCAGCTACTAATGGACTAGAGTTTTTGACCATTTACATAGGCCCTAGTCTGATAGCTCCCTTATGGTGGCTGATCATGAGGAAGATCATCCGAATATCAAAAGTACAGCGGATCTCCTCTATAGCCGATTTCATTTCCAGCAGGTATGGGAAAAATATCACCTTAGGTGGAGTAGTGACCGTGGTGTGTCTTCTTGGTGTATTACCTTATACTTCGATTCAAATCAAAGGGGTAGCAAGTTCTTTTGAGATTCTTCAAGGTGCTTCAAGTATTGCTCTTTTGCAAGTTGTACCATTCTATCAAGATACTGCATTCTATTTGGCTATAGGGCTAGCATTGTTTACAGTGCTTTTTGGTACAAGAGATATCGAAGCCACTGCACAGCATGAAGGCATGGTCATGGCCGTAGCATTTGAATCTATTTTCAAACTGCTAGCCTTTTTGGTGGTGGGGATATTTGTAAGCTTTTTCGTATTTGATGGAGTTGTTGAGATTTTTGATCAAGCAGAAAAAGCTGGTCTAAGTACGCTTTTTCAGATGAAGGGAGATGGAAGCCCAACGGAATGGTTCTGGATGTCCGCCCTATCCATGATGGCCATATTATTTCTGCCCAGACAGTTTCAAATGAGTGTGATCGAAAACTCAAATGAACGACATATTGATACAGCGATGTGGCTCTTCCCATTGTATCTCTTGCTGATTAATTTGTTTGTGATGCCAATAGCCCTCGGGGGATTGGTCTACTTTCCATCTGGGAGTTTTGAAGCGGATACCTTCGTCCTTGCATTTCCTATAGCATTTGATCAGAAATGGTTAGCATTGTTGGTTTTTCTTGGAGGTTTTTCGGCAGCTACAGGGATGATCATCGTTTCGACGATAGCATTGAGCACCATGGTGAGCAACAACTTAGTGATGCCTGCCTTATTATTGAGTAAGCATTTTCAAGCAAGAAATCAGCACCAACTAGGGAAAATCTTGATTTGGACTCGTAGATTAGCCATTTTCGGCATTATTCTAGCGGCTTATCTTTATTATAGGCATGTGGCTGGGCAATTCACCTTGGTCAGCATAGGTTTGATTTCCTTTGTGGCCATTGCCCAGTTTGCTCCAGCTATCATAGGAGGTATATTCTGGAAAAGAGGAGCTAGAGTAGGTGCCTTGGCAGGAATTATTGGAGGATTTATCATTTGGTTCTATACCTTAGTGATACCTACTATGATTACAACTGGTTATATTGATGAATCCCTGATGACCGAAGGCCTTCTTGGAATAGGATGGTTAAAGCCACATGGACTGCTCGGGTTCGAGGACTTGAGTTACATCACTCATGGATTGTTCTTCAGTCTTTCGATCAATGTAATGTTATACGGGACATTAAGCCTCCTGGCAAATCAAAGCTCAAAGGAACACAATCAGGCAGCGGTCTTTGTTGATATCTTCAAGCACAGCGAGACAATGGATGATGTTGTGATTTGGAAGGGTCAAGCCTACCTCTATGATTTGAAGAGATTGCTCAGCAGTTTCATTGGAAAAGAGCGAACAGATCAAGTTTTGGAGGAATTTGAAAAGAGTACGGGCAAAAGCTTAAACCAAAATGAAATGGTAGACCCTGCATTGGTCAATTATTCCGAAAGGCTTTTGTCAGGAATCATTGGGGCTGCCTCTGCGCGCATCATGGTATCGTCAGTAGTGAAAGAAGAGGAGATTACGATGGATGAAGTATTGGGCATCCTCAAAGAGACGCAAGAGCTCAAATCATTGAATAACGAACTCAATGCCAAAAGTCAAGCCTTAAAGAAGGCTACAGAAGAGCTCCAAGACCTCAATCAAACACTTCGCCTAAATGATATGCTGAAGGACGAATTCATTTCTACAGTCACTCACGAAATGAAAACCCCGATTACTTCTATTCGGGCATTTTCGGAAATCCTACTTGAAGAAGAAGGAAGTCTGTCTCAAGATGAAAGCAGAAAATTCTTAGACATCATCATACAGGAAACCAATAGAATGACCAGACTAATCGATCAAGTCCTTGACTTGGAAAGGTTTGACTCTGGAAAGCAGGAATTGAACTTAGAAAATGTAGCAGTAAAGTCAATCTTGATGCAAGCGGTAAATAGCATAGCTCAAGTTATCAAAGAAAAAGGACTTAAATTAACAGTCGCTATTGAATTGGAAAATATAGAAATGATAATGGATCAAGATCGAATCACACAAGTCATCTTGAATCTCATGTCAAATGCTTCAAAATTTGCCCAAAGAGACATTTATTTTCAAGCAAAGATCAATCAAGATCAATTGATAGTGACAATCAAAGATGATGGCAAAGGAATACCAGAGGAAGAAGTCCCATTCATTTTCGACAAGTTTTTCCAAGCTAAAAACCAAACGAGTAAAAAGCCAATAGGTAGTGGACTTGGATTAGCGATTTGTAAAAAGATTATAACATATCATCAAGGAAATATAAAAGTAGAGAGATTGGATGGCATGACATGTTTTGAATTCAGCATACCCATACAATTTCAACAAACTCAAATAAAAACCAATGAACAAAATTCTAATAGTAGATGACGAACCCAACATTCTGCTCTCTTTAGAATACCTATTCAAAAAAGAGGGATTCACGGTTTACATAGCACGAGATGGAGAAGAAGCCATGGAGATCATCGATGTGGATCTTCCAGAAATAGTGATCTTAGACATCATGATGCCTAAAGTAGATGGCTATGAAGTTTGTAAATATATCAAAGAAAAAAACGAAGCAGTCAAAGTCGTATTCTTGACAGCTAAAAGCAAAATTCAAGACATTGAAAAAGGGCTTGAAACTGGTGCTGATTTATACTTAACCAAGCCATTTACCAACAAGGATTTGATCACAAAGGTGAGGAATCTAATCAATTGACATTACTTACAAATCTAAGGTTTGTTTGGAGTGAATATTAGAAAATTGACATGCTAAAGCATAAATCAACCATTAATAAAACATTGAAATAAAACGAAAATCACATAATCAACTCATCAAAATAACCAAAACTATGAGCGACAGAATTCACACCCTTAGTGGGTATTTTCATGAATATCAAAAATCAGTAACCCAACCAGAAGAATTTTGGGCAAGAATAGCAGACTCATTTCATTGGAAAAAGCGCTGGGACAAGGTGCTAGACTGGAACTTTGAAGAACCAGATGTGAAATGGTTTGTCAATGCCAAACTCAACATCACTGAAAATATCCTAGAGCGTCACCTTTACACCATAGGAGATAGACCAGCTATCATCTGGGAGCCCAATGACCCAAATGAAGAAGGTCGTACTTTGACATACAAGGAATTGTATAAAGAGGTATGTAAATTTTCAAACGTGCTCCAAGAGAAAGGAATCAAAAAAGGGGATAGGGTTATCATCTATATGCCTATGATTCCAGAAGCTGCCATTGCAATGCTTGCTTGTGCCAGAATAGGAGCTGTACATTCTGTAGTTTTCGCTGGATTCAGTTCTTCCTCACTGGCTGATAGAATCGAAGATTGTAAAGCGAAAGCTGTACTAACTTCAGATGGAAATTTCAGAGGAAGTAAAAAAATTGCTGTCAAAGCAGTAGTAGATGAAGCCCTTGAAAAAGCGACAGTGGACACGGTGATTGTATATCAAAGAACTCATCAAGAAGTTAGCATGAAATCAGGAAGGGATTTCTGGTGGCATGAACTTGTCGAAGGAGTCTCTGAACAGCATGAAGCGGTAGAGACTGATAGTGAAGATATGCTATTCATCCTTTACACTTCTGGGTCTACAGGAAAACCAAAGGGTGTAGTACATACCGTGGGGGGATATATGGTTTATACCAAGTATTCATTCGAAAACGTCTTTCAGTATACACCAGGAGATGTATATTGGTGTACAGCTGACGTAGGATGGATTACAGGTCACTCTTATATTGTCTATGGGCCACTTTTGGCAGGGGCAACTACTTTGATGTTTGAGGGAGTTCCTACTTTTCCAGATGCAGGTAGATTTTGGTCTGTAGTAGAAAAGCACCAAGTAAATCAGTTCTACACAGCGCCTACAGCAATCCGTGCGCTACAAGCACACGGTACAGAGCCTATTGAACCATACGACTTGAGTTCGCTCAAGGTACTCGGGTCAGTTGGAGAACCGATCAATGAAGAAGCATGGAATTGGTATCATACACACGTCGGAAAATCTAGGTGCCCTATCGTAGATACCTGGTGGCAAACAGAAACTGGCGGAATCCTAGTTTCACCAATCGCAGGGATCACACCTACCAAGCCAGCTTACGCTACACTTCCCCTCCCAGGTATTCAGCTCTGCATTGTAGATGCAGAAGGCAATGAACTGAAAGGCAACTCTGTAGAAGGCAACTTATGTGTGAAATTCCCATGGCCCAGCATGATAAGAACAACCTATGGAGATCATGAAAGGTGCAAGCAAACTTACTTCTCCACTTACAAAGGTATGTACTTCACAGGTGATGGTGTCAAAAGAGATCACGATGGCTACTACAGAATACTGGGAAGAGTGGATGATGTGATCAATGTATCTGGACACCGTATGGGTACCGCAGAGGTGGAAAACGCTATCAATGAGCACCCACTGGTAGTGGAGTCAGCTGTGGTAGGCTACCCTCATGAGGTAAAAGGCCAGGGAATCTATGCCTATGTAATCTGTGACATGAAAAATAGGACAGAGGAGAACCTCACCAATGAGATCAAAGATACAGTATCAAAAATCATCGGCCCGATTGCTAAGCCTGACAAAATCCAAATTGTCTCTGGACTTCCTAAGACTAGATCTGGAAAAATCATGCGAAGGATTTTGAGAAAAGTAGCAGAAGGAACTGTAGACAACCTAGGTGATACCTCTACCTTACTGGATCCAGAAGTAGTTCAAGAAATCATAGAAGGCAGGCAATAAATCAGGTATAAGTTACGCAATTTGTGATTTACATATGCCTTCGGCGATAAATTATAGTACACCTACAGGCTGAAATAAAAGTATCAGAATAAACATATTTCAATTTGTTAAAATATTGCTATAATGTTTCACCGAAGGCTTATTTCTACATTATTTCCATCTTTTCTCTACCATATTCCTAATATATATCAAGTTCAAACCATAAGAGCTTAATTTTGCATTCTATAGCAATGAAATAAAACATGTCCAACGTAATCTTCAATAGAGTTAAGGAGTTCTTGAATCGTTTTCCTCCATTTCATTTTCTGGATAGTGCCACACTACTTGCTGTAGCACAAGTAGTGGAGGTTCGATACTTTTCAGCAGGTGAAAGACTTTTCCAAAAAGGTGATCCAGCACAAGATTATTTCTTTGTACTAAGAGAAGGTTCCGTTCACTTGATCGATCATGAGGACGGGAAAGACATCATTGTGGAGGTGTGTGATGAAGGTGATGTATTTGGTGTATTGGCCTTACTAGGCAAACGTCCCTACATACTACAAGCTTTGGCTAAAGAGGATAGTTTAGTATATGCTATTCCTGTAAGTACATTTGATAAAATTTTGCAAGAAAATAGTCGAGTGAGTCTATATTTTGCTGCTGGATTTGCATCTGGGCAAGTAGTAGTTAGGCGAGATTTGTCTCAGGTACAAAAAGCAAGAAGTGAATTCAAAGAAATTTCCCAGGACAATGGACTGATGATATTTACAGGTCAATCCGATATGAAGTTTTCGGAGGATGTCCTTTGTGTCCAGCAGGGCACAAGTATAAGACAAGCGACTATCGCAATGTCTGACAAAGGAGTGGGCTCTGTAGTGATCACAGATGCGAAACAGTTTCCAGTGGGAATTATAACAGACAAAGATATAAGAAATAGGGTGGTTGCAGCTGGGTTAGGATATGATGTACTCGTCGAGTCAGTAATGACTACACCAGTGATCACGAGAAGAAAAGATGCAGGTTTTGCGCCACTATACCTTACCATGATCAAAAATAGGCTTCATCACTTGATATTCACAGAAGATGGTAGTGATCAGAGTCCTGTGACAGGCATCTTATCTGATCATGACATCTTACTTTCTCAAGGCAATAGCCCAGCAGTTTTGATCAATGCACTGATGAACACTTGGGAAGTAAGCGAAATGGCTCAAGTGAGAAATAGAGCCGAGCGACTACTGAAGTATTATTTGGAAAATGAAATTGGGATGGAGTTCATCGCCAACATCATTTCAGAGATCAATGACATCATCATCCAAAGGGCTGTTCAAATCGCCAAAAAGAAATATGATGAAGCTCATCCAGAAGCTTCAAAAGTTAAATTTTGCTTTCTTTCCTTAGGAAGTGAAGGTCGAGAAGAGCAGCTACTGAGGACTGACTTGGACAATGCAATTGTCTATGAAGATGTCCCCGCTGATCAAGCAGAAGCTGTTCAAGCATACATGCTTCAAATAGGCAACGAAGTGATTGATATCCTTCTGCATTGTGGGTTTGAGCCCTGTCCAGGCGATATGATGGCCAACAATCCCAAATGGTGTCAATCCTTGAGCCAATGGAAGCAGTATTTTTCAGATTGGATACTGATTCCTGATCAGAAGGCCTTGATGCATGCCACCATATTTTTTGACTATAGGCCTGTGTATGGACACAAGGCCCTGTCAGATGCCATGACAGATCATATTTACCAAGAAATAGCTGGGAAATCTGTTTTTCTCAATTTCCTGGCAAAAAATGCATTGCTAAACCCCGCGCCATTGGGATTCTTTAAGAACTTTATAGTAGAAAAAAGTGGTGAACATCGAGACAAGTTTGACATCAAACTCAGGGCAATGATGCCTTTAGCCGACTTAGGTAGATTGCTTGTCCTTAGTCATAGGGTCGTGGGAATCAACAATACTTTTAGACGATTTGAAAAAATTGCAACCCTAGAACCTCAGCACAAAGAACTCATGCTAGAGGCTGGCAAGGCCTATGAGATTCTCATGCGCATGCGTGCCATTGAAGGGCTTAAGTCTGGTTCGTCTGGAAGATACATACAGCCAGATGCTCTGGGAAAGCTCCAAAGACAATTACTCAAAAATGCTTTTGCTCCTATAGATGAGCTTCAGCGTATCATGAGCGTCAGGTTTCAAATGGAATACTTCAACAGGTGATATGGGATTCTTAGATTTTATATTCAGAAATAAGCCTAGCAAATCTAACTTTGTAGTGCAGTATGAGAAGTTTATGATCAAAAAACAGGCAGAATTTACTCCTATAGATCAGTTGAACTTTACGATTTTGGACACTGAGACTACTGGATTAGATATTAAGAAAGACTATATAGTCTCTTTCGGTGCTGTCAAAATGAAAGGCTATAGACTCAATCTAGAACAGTCTTGGGAAGTATACCTAGATGCTCCATTGCAAAATGAAGCTTCACTGAAAGTTCATGAAATCCTCTATCCCATTGAGATTTCTCCTCTCAAAGACTTTGCAGCAGATTTGTTGAAATACATTGATAGAGATATTATCGTAGGTCACCATATAGGCTTTGATTTGGGAATGTTGGAAAAGATATTGAAAAGCTTTGGCCTAAAACAAATCCTCAACCCTATTTTAGATACACAAGCATTGGCTATAAGACTAGAACAAGGACCACACTTTGACCGCAGGCTCATGAGAAAAGGAGAATATGCTTTGGATGCACTCTGTGAGCGTTATGGCATACCACTCGATGACAGGCACACAGCTTCGGGAGATGCTTTTCTCACTGCTCAACTTCTCATGAAGCTATTGAAACTTGCAGAGAAGAAGGGTATTAAGAACTTTAAAGACTTGATGATGGTATACTGATGCTAGAAGTGCATTGGAGTTTTTACTATGAACCACAATGCATGATCAAATTAACCTAACAGCGTCCAACCGATGAATTTACGTTTAAAAGCCAATTACTATTCACTAAAACAACTGTGGTGCAAACTGGCTTAGGTATACCCTCCAATTTCTCCAAATATGTCCTCCTTCACTTTCTACATAGGTATATGACATATCAATCCCATCTAGCAATTTCTTAAACTCCTGGTTGGCATCGTATAAGAAGTCTGTTTTGCCTATCGCGATCCAATATAGCTTGTATCCATTATCACGCTGTACTTTTAAGGTCCCTTCGATATCTTTATATACTTTTCCTGTGGCATCTTCTCGCGGCATAATGGCTGCAGAATATAGACCAATAAAATCGAAAGTGTCAGGAAAAAACCTAGAAACATGCATTGTATGAAACCCTCCCATTGATAGACCAGCTATGGCACGATGAGACTTTTGAGGAACAGTTCGATAGTTTTTGTCTATGAAATTTACAATTTCCATGAAATTCTCCTCATAGGTACCATCCATGGTCTTTGGTATCATGAACTGTGGCTTATAGAACCCTAGCGTGCCTTCTCCAGGTGCTGCATCTTGAATCACATTACCGTTTGGCATGACTACAATCATGGGTTTTGCTTTACCCTGTTGGATTAGGTTATCCATGATTTGAGCTGTCCTTCCTAAAGAAATCCATGCCTCTTCATCACCTCCCGCACCGTGTAAAAGGTACAATACAGGATATTTCTCAGCAGAAGACTCATACCCTGGTGGAGTATATACAGTCAGTCTTCTTTCCATTAGCAATCCATCTGAAGGATACCATCTTTTAGCCACAGTTCCATGAGGGACTTTTTGTACCCTATACAAATCAGCATGAGCACCTTCGATGATAAATATATTGGTAACAGAAGCCACATCTCTTATCAGAAATGGATTGTTGGGATCTGTAGCTGGCAAGCCATCTACAAGGAAAGAGTAGCTATAAAGTTCTGGTTGTAATTTACCTGATTTGAATTCCCAGACGCCATTTTCTTTTTTAGTAAGTTCCGATTTGCCTGGACTATCTACTTTGCCCATCGGTGATTCTACTTTTTCTGTAGGCAAAAAATCTCCGGTAATCTCAACTTTTTCCGCATTAGGAGCATAAAATCTAAAGGTAACTACATCCCCTTCGATCTCGGGAGAGGTTAATTGCCCTGCACGAAAGATCGCTTCTTGGGCCGAGAGACTAGTGATTGTAAGGAAGAAAAACAGCTTGGCAAGTAATGTCTTTTTCATCAATTTCGGGTTTTGATTGAGCAACTAATTTACGGCTATATCCATGAAAATCGTAAAAGTATTTTCAATTCCTGCAAATATGATTCAACAAAAAAGGAGCAAGCTCAAAAGCTTACTCCCTGACTGTATGATGATCTAAAGGATTTACGACAAAATTTATAGAAATTATTCTCGAAGCAATTTTCAGCACGCCCTTTTTAGCCAACACGCTCAAATATCCTTCTGAAGCTACATGCCTCTGCAAGTTTGCCATGCAATTCGGAAATTGGCACTCGCTCTTGCTCTGTAGTATCTCTGTGCCTGATCGTCACGGTATTGTCTTCTAGTGTCTGATGATCCACAGCGATACAATATGGTGTGCCTATCAAGTCTTGTCGGGTATATCTCTTACCGATCGACGCTGCATCTTCATAGATGATATTGAAATCATACTTCAATGCTTCAAAGATTTCCTTTCCTTTTTCAGGAAGCCCATCCTTTTTGGTCAATGGTAAAATTGCTGCTTTCACCGGAGCGATTGCAGGGTGGAATTTCAAGTAGGTACGTTTTTTCCCCTCCACTTCTTCATCCACAAATGCATTGCAAAGCGTCATCAAAAACAACCTATCTGCTCCAATTGAAGTCTCAATGACATATGGAATATAATTCTGATTGATTTCAGGATCAAAGTATTGTTGCTTCTTTTTAGAGAACTCCTGATGACTCTTCAAGTCAAAGTCTGTTCTCGAGTGAATACCCTCTACTTCTTTGAAGCCGAATGGAAATTGGTACTCGATATCCATTGCAGCATTGGCATAATGTGCCAACTTCTCGTGATCGTGTCTTCTTAGCTTATCCTGCGGCACTCCAAGTGCCAAGTGCCAATTCATTCTGGTATCAGACCAAGCTTTGTACCAATCAAGTTCAGATCCAGGGCGTACAAAGAATTGCATTTCCATTTGCTCAAACTCCCGCATTCTGAAGATAAACTGTCGCGCTACGATTTCATTTCTAAAGGCTTTTCCAATCTGTGCAATACCGAAAGGCACTTTCATACGTGCTGTTTTCTGTACATTCAGAAAGTTGACGAAAATACCTTGTGCTGTCTCTGGTCTCAAATAGATCGTAGAAGCATCTTCTGCTACAGATCCTACTTGTGTAGAAAACATCAAGTTGAACTGTCTTACATCTGTCCAGTTACTTGTACCAGAGATAGGACATTTGATGTCCTCTTGAATGATCAAGTCCCTTACGCCAGCCAAATCTTCTGCTTCAAGCAATCTCCCCATGGCTTGGAGCAAGTTTTGAGCACGATCTATATCACCAGCATTTTCATAAGAGGCAGCTTTCTCTTCTATCAACACATCCGCTCTATACCTTTTCTTAGAATCTTTGTTATCGATCATTGGGTCGTTGAAACTATCCACGTGACCAGAAGCTTTCCAAGTAGTAGGGTGCATAAAAATCGCCGCATCTATCCCTACGATATTCTCGTTGAGACGAGTCATCGTCTCCCACCAGAGTCTCTTAAGGTTGTTTTTCAACTCCACACCATAGGCACCATAATCATACACTGCCTGCAGTCCATCATAAATCTCAGATGAAGGGTACACAAATCCATACTCTTTGGCATGGGAAATAATATCTTTCAGTTGAGCATTCTCTGCTCCTTGTTCGTTTTTTGCCATAGGCGCAAAAATAAATAAACTTCTTGATAAGTAGGCGAAGAAATTGGCTTTTGGAACAGCTTATCAAAATTCTTTTGAAATGCTTGTCATATAATGAGTAAATTTATTCACCAACATGTAGTTATGACATCAAAGGAATTGGAAGTTTTGATCAAAGCGCATCACAGAGAAGCATTTCTCTGGTCTAGGCAATGCTGTGGTTTTGATACCTCACTTGCTGAAGACATACTTCAACATGCTTATCTCAAGGTATTGGAAGGAAAAGCAAAATTCGGTCATCAATCCAGTCCAAAAACATGGCTTTTTGCAGTGATCAGGTTTACAGCTATGGAATGGCTACGCAAAACAAACCACACTCAAACATTGGATGGTGTAGAAGTAGAAGATATAGAGCCTGATAGGCCAGTTGAAAGTCAAGAAGATATGCTCAATCTTCTCCCTAGCCGACAAAAGGAAGTGCTGCTATTGGTCTTCTATCATCAGATGACCATCGAAAAAGCTGCCGAAATCATGGAAGTAAGCTTAGGCACTGCAAGAACGCACTATGAGAGAGCAAAGAAGAGTTTGAAGGTATTAATTGAAAAGAAACATGAAAATGCTAGATAAAGAGGAAAAGGAGTTGGAGTTGTTCTTTTCCGAATTGAAATCAAAAGACCAAGGTATCTCTACTCCAGCCTTGCCTGCTTTCAAAGCTAAATCTTACAAAATATGGCGATGGATACCCGCCGGCATAGCTGCAGCACTTGTCGCAGCCATCTGGATGGGTACAAGTGACAAAAAGGATGAAACATTGGCAAAAGATGTGATCATCATTTCCCTGATAGAAGATGAAAACCAAAAACAACAGCTGATCATAGAGACCACCTCTTCCATGGATATTTGGGAATCTCCTACAGCTTCATTATTAGAACTAAACTAACAACAACATGAAAAATTTGATCACCATATACTTTCTGCTTCTTGCTGGAATAGCACAAGGGCAAGATTTGTTTCAGGGCACGCTATTTTCTGCTGACCATATCATGAAAAACAGGGACAAAATATCCCTTACTGATCAACAAGCAGATAAAATTAAAGCAATCCATGGCAAAAACGCTGGGGAATTCAGTACACTAAAATGGGACCTAGATGCAGAGAATGAAAAGCTCAAAAAAATGCTTCAAGAACCAAAGATCAACACAGATGCTGCATCAAAACAAATGGACAAAATCCTGAACTTGGAGACCCAACTGAAGAAAAAGCAGTTCACTAACTTACTGGCAATCAGAGGTGAGCTCAATGATAGCCAAACAAAGTCACTTGCTGATCTCAACAAGTCAGTCTTATCCTTTAAAGCAAGTGGGACAGACAACAACACGGCAAATAACAATTCGGGCACTAGCATTAAGCTCAGTGGAAAGTCCACCCTTTCGCCAGAAAACAAACCCCTATTTGTAATAGTCGAAAATGGTAAGGAAACATTTGTGAAAGACATTGATCAATATGACCCAAATGAAATAGAGTCCATTTCAGTCCATAAAGATGCTAATGCAATCAATCTTTATGGTTCTAGGGCAGCAAATGGAGTAATTGTGATCACTTTGAAAAAGAAGTAAAACTATGTAGGCTACAAAAAGTCGGATTTGAGTAAGATGGGGGTGTACCAATGAAGGCAATTGAATTATTAGTACAATTTTGTAAACTCAATGTTCACGGCAAAGAATTAGAAGGCTACGTGAAGGACGCTAAGGGGAATTGATTTCATCAAAGCACAGAATCTCCTTTGCGTCCTTTACGAAAACTTTGTGGCCTCTGCGGTTAATCTTTTGTATGAAAGAAAACCAAGAAAACATCCACTATACATATGCAGGTTTCCATACCCCTACCCATCTTTGCGCCTCTGCGTGCAAAAAAATCCAACTAACTTCACAGAATCTACAATAGAACAAACCTCCGATCCACCATAGCAGACCGAAGGTTCTATTGATTTAATCTTAGCGACCTCTGCACCTTTGCGTTCTTTGCAAGAGGAAAAAAAGAATCAAATAATTTAAAAATAGAAATAAATGAAGGCCGTAATTTTACAACCTTCATTCACAAAAACTGTATTTCAGATGCTTATTTGAGACTCCCCTTGTTCCAGTTGAACGGTAGCCCCATTTCAAACTGCACAGAAAAGTAAGGAAATGAATCCTTTGGAGGACTACCAAGGTTTGTGAAATAAGACTCCCAAGGGTAGTTACCTGTAGGTATTCTGTATGCAAACTTCAACCTAAATAAGCCTGTAGATTCTACCCAATGTTCTGCCAGGTCAACCCCAAACCCTACCAAAATACCTTCCGAAAAATGCTGAAGGTTCATGGAAGTACCTGGGTTTTGTAGCAAATTCCCTATATCATCAGGTTCTATCTCCTTAGACAATATAAGGTTGGTATCAGTCAAAGAGATTCCTATCAATGGGTAAAATGTGAATGAACCCTTCCTGAACAAATGATACTGCAGAAAGATATTTGCAGTAAGAGGAGTTCGGTTTATTTGTGAGTTCAATTGATCAATGTAAACCGTTTGTGATCCAACCAAAGCATTAATCCCTGTTTCAAAACGCTTCATTCTGTAGGAAACGCCAATCCCATAATTGAAACTACCACGAGGGATATAGGGATACCAATTCTCTACCAACAATGAGTTCAGGTTACTTGGACTAGATATCATGAATGACGGTATGATCAAAGATACACTAAACCCTCTATCTAAATCAGGTCCATCTCTGACGGTATTCCAAAAGGATTCTTGCGCAATTGATGAAAATGATATCAGAAGCGCAATGAATGATAAAATTGTTTTTTTCATATTACCAAGCGACTTTAACTGCTGCATAAATTGACTCTTTTCCTAATCCCTTCCATTCCTCGTCCCACTTTTGGACAGCCCCAATCATTCCTTTACCCAAACCATATGTTAATGCTGCATACATTTTACCCCCTGCTACCGTGGTTTTAGTTGTTACTGCTGCCAACCCCGCTTTATGACCTAAATATAGACTTTTCAATTTAATGGCAGGAACAGCAAGTCCAACAGTATAGACTACTGCAACTGTAATTGCAGCTACTAATAAGGTTCTAACTAAAGCTCTTCCAAACCTTGTTCTTATAAATCCATTTTCAAGTGTAGTAGGATCTTGCAGAATTAAAGAAAGTTCATCGGTAATCTCATCGAATACATAAAATGCATCTGATAAATCGCCTCTATCAGTTGTCGAAAGATTAGTGTCAGATTTAATAATGTTCCCCCTACTTTTACAAATGGTCTTCAACTCATTTCTAACCTGATTTTCAGACATAAAACCCTTCTCATATCTATCAGCAATTTGATTCATTGCATTTTCAAACTGATCAATATGCATTCTTACTCTAGGACTCAAACTACTTTTGTCTAACACTGCTTCATTTGCAAGCACATTCCCTTGAAAGGGGGCATCCCATGAAGTTTCTGGAATTACATTGAAAAAAGAATCACTGGTATTAAACCCTTGGGCTATATCCCCAATATACCTCTCTATCCTTTTCTCACTATCATAAATCGATCTAAAATTTTTGCCCTTTTTGGAATTTCTTGCTTCCTCCTCATAAGATCTAGTGGCTTTATTGACCGCTCCCAAAAACACGAGCCTGTCAAACTTTTGTTCTACACTTTCAGGTTCCTTCGCCAGTGGCTCCTCTTTTAGCTCTTGACAAGATGCGAAAAACAACAATCCAACCATCATAAAAACAGTCAAGCTGTTTGACCCTAATCTGCTTACAAAATTAAATCTGTAATGTTCTGTAATGTTCTGTAATGTTCTGTAATGTTCTCGTAATTAAAATTTGTTTTTGATTAAAGAATAAGTATAAAATAATGTTTTATTAAGTAAATAAAACATTATTAAAAAAATCAATTCATAAATAAAAAAATATTGAATTTTTCATTTAAGAGCTGAATGTGGTGGGCTATTTGGTGAAGCTCTATCCTTCAATAGCTCTATCAAGGTTGTAAACAAAACCAAGGAAATTCTCGAACTTAAGAAAAATCACAATGTAAAGAAGCGGAAGAAATGAGATAATTAGACAGCCGATAACTAACTCAAAATAAATAGGTTAAAGTTTTCAAATGCTTCTATGTAATTACAATATTTGACCAACGTCTTGCCTTCCAACGATAGCCATGATCTCCACAACCTCACTATTTATATTAAAATAAATAGTGTCTGATCCACACACGCAACGCCTATATCCCTTTTTTATGTGATCTATTGCTTCAAATGAATAGGGTCTTTCAGCTATCGCATCAAAACAAATAAATAAGGAATTAAAATACTTATCAGCTTGAATCGTCCCAAAATTTCTAACTCCATAGTGATGAATTCTGATCAAATCTTCTTTAGCAGCTTGACTAAGTTTATATCTTGCCATTGAGCCTTGATTTTGACTCTTCAAGAATCTGATCTTTAGTGTTTTCGGTAAAACCGCTTTTCTCCGCCAAATCCAATTTTTTTCTAACCCAATCTATCTGTGCTTGCTGATTTCTTGCCTGTCTGATTAAATCATTCACCAATTCACTTTTGCTACTGTACTCCTTGCTATCCACTTGGGATTTCAACCATTCATCATTCGGTTCTGTCAAACTGATACTTTGTCTGTTCATGATCTATCTATTTGGTGCGAATTTACACCATTTTTGAACCAATTCAAATAAATAAAAGTAATTACTTAAATCCACTTTTTCTAATTGAAACTAAAAAACTAATAATCTTGCCAATTGAAAATTGGCAAGATCGTATATGTAATTATTTACATCATGGTAGATTCCTCTTCTCAGCATGATATTTCTCATCACAAAACAAGGTGTTTCAATCCAATATGTAACTTAATCCCTAACCTGACCGATATAGTTTTTGTTATTCCTAACATTTTGGTAATTGGTAGAAAAAAAGAAATCAGCCTTTATCCAGTCGAGAACTTTTCCAAAGTTTCGAACTTTGGAAAAGTTTACTCCCAGATACTCACTTTATAGCCAATCTCACTAACTGATTTGTTTCTGGTTTTATTTTGGTGATAGTCCTTATTTCAAATCCTCTTCTGTGATCTCAAAGACAAACTTTTGGTAATGTTTTCTATTGACTACCAATAACCAACTATCCCTATCATCCACATTGTATATATTCTTTCCAGGAGATTCTGGATAATAGGTTTTTTTGACTATATTGTTTACTTGGACTTGTATAGAATCAAAATAATCATATGAAAGAGACCAACCACCCCTATCACATTCACTTAGCTGAGTAAATGAAGTATTTGAATCTATCTCATAACTAAAAGATTCCTCTCTACCTTCAAACAAAATTAAAATTAAATCATTTTCTGTTTCATTTTCAATTAAATAAAGAACACAATTATCTTTTCTACAAGAAGTTAGGACTAGAATAATTAATATATAAAACTTTTTCATACTTTTTCCTTTCAATTATAATAATACGCTTCAAATAAATTATTCACTGCCTGCTGCTGTTGATTTCCATTGTTTTGAAGCAACCTGGTCCTAAAGCCCTGCACTGTCTCGACGCCCGGACGCAATGCCCCAAAGATTTGACTGATCGTGTAACCACTTGCATCATCCGTAAATCCAGATCTGACAAGATCCACATTGGTATCAGTTAAGTCAAATAGGAGAACTTTTCCAAAGTTTCGAACTTTGGAAAAGTTTACTCCCAGATACTCACTTTATAGCCAATCTCACCAACTGATTTGTTTCTGGTTTTATTTTGGTATTATTCCTCAATTCAAATCCTCTTCTGTGATCTCAAAGACAAACTTTCTGTAGTATTTTTTACTCTCAGATATTCTCCATGAATCTTGATCTTGAGTGTTGAAAATATTTTTCCCAGGACTATCTGGATAATAGGTTTTTTTGACTATGTTATCAACTATTAAATGAATAGAGTCACTTGTTATCTCCAGAATGGTTGGTGAACTCCCAATATCGCACCTTGAAAGTTGATTCTTAAAGGATCTCGAATTAATTTCTTGGTCAATAAAATTAGATTGATCATGTGAACGTAAAATTATATTTGAATTCAATTTATTTTCAATCAAATAATCTACACATGAATTTGGATCGCAGCTATACAAACCCAAAATAATAATACTTAACACTAAAATTTTTATCGCTTTCATATCTTTTCCTTTCAATTATAAAAATAAGCTTCAAAAAGATGATTCACCGCCTGCTGCTGTTGATTTCCATTGTTTTGAAGCAACCTGGTCCTAAAGCCCGGCACTGTCTCGACGCCCGGACGTAGTGCCACAAAGATTTGACTTATAGAATAACCACTTGCATCATCCGTAAATCCAGATCTGACAAGATCCACATTGGTATCAGTTAAGTCAAGTAGGAGAACTTTTCCAAAGTTTCGAACTTTGGAAAAGTTTACTCCCAGATAACCACTTTATAGCCAATCTCACTAACTGATTTGTTTCTGGTTTTATTTTGGTATTATTCCTCAATTCAAATCCTCTTCTGTGATCTCAAAGACAAACTTTCTGTAGTATTTTTTACTCTCAGATATTCTCCATGAATCTTGATCTTGAGTGTTGAAAATGTTTTTCCCAGGACTATCTGGATAATAGGTTTTTACAACGACATCGGAAATTTTTATTTGAATTGAATCTATCATGAAATATTCAAACCTCCAAGAATTTCCCAAAGCACAATTGCTTTCCTGATTATAATAGCTATTGGAATTTATTTCAACAAAGCTTTCTTTTTGAGTTTTTTCAAAACTAAAAAAATAAATTTCTAAATTTTCTTTTGTAGTATTTTTGATAAGATAATCATCACATGATTCTGGATCACAAGCAAACAAGCTTAGAACCAAAATAGTCAACGAAACAAGTTTTATCTCTTTCATATCTACTCCTTTTAATTATAATAATACGCTTCAAATAAAATATTCACTGCCTGCTGCTGATTGCCGTTATTTTGCAACAATCTATTCCTGAAACCCTGTACTGTTTCCACTCCTGAACGTAATGCCCCGAATATTTGGCTGACTGTATATCCGCTTACATCATCCGTAAATCCAGATCTGATAAGATCCGCATTGGTATCAGTTAAGTCAAATAGGAGAACTTTTCCAAAGTTTCGAACTTTGGAAAAGTTTACTCCCAGATACTCACTTTATAGCCAATCTCACTAACTGATTTGTTTCTGGTTTTATTTTGGTGATAGTCCTTATTTCAAATCCTCTTCTGTGATCTCAAAGACAAACTTTTGGTAATGCTTTCTATTGACTTCTAATATCCAAGTATCCCTATCGTCCACATTGTATATATTCTTTCCAGGAGAATCTGGATAATAGGTTTTCAAGACTAAGTCATTTATTCTGACTTGAATCGAATCAAAAATCTCATATGAAAGATACCGATGACCAACATCACAAATCATAAATTCTACTAATGTGGAGTTTGATTTAATTTCAGTATTTCGGCGTTCAGTACCTTCTTCAAATAAAACTAAATTCAAATCTTTTTCTGTTTGATTTTCAATCAAATAGTCTACGCAATTATCTTTTACACAAGAAGTTAGCGCGAGCAAGATTAATACTACTATTTTTTTCATGATCTCAGTTATCAATTATAATAATAAGCTTCAAATAAATTGTTCACATCCTGCTGCTGATGGTTTCCATTGTTTTGAAGCAACCTGGTCCTAAAGCCCTGCACTGTCTCGACGCCCGGACGTAGTGCCACAAAGATTTGACTTATAGAATAACCACTTGCATCATCCGTAAATCCAGATCTGACAAGATCCACATTGGTATCAGTTAAGTCAAGTAGGAGAACTTTTCCAAAGTTTCGAACTTTGGAAAAGTTTACTCCCAGATACTCACTTTATAGCCAATCTCACTAACTGATTTGTTTCTGGTTTTATTTTGGTGATAGTCCCTACTTCAAATCCTCTTCTGTGATCTCAAAGACAAACTTTTGGTAATGTTTTCTATTGACTACCATTAACCAAGTATCCCTATCGCCCACATTGTATATATTCTTTCCAGGAGAATCTGGATAATAGGTTTTAACGATTATATCATTGACTTTTAATTGAATTGAGTCAATAGGTTCATATGTAATTGAATTTATATACGACTCACAAATACTTAATTCGCTAAAAACACCATTTGAAAGGATTTCGATATTGCGATATTCAAAACCTTCTTCAAATAAAATTAAATTCAAATCATTTTCTGTTTGATTTTCAATCAAATAGTCTACGCAATTATCTTTTATACAAGAAGTTAGAGCGAGCAAGATTAATACTACTATTTTTTTCATGATCTCAGTTATCAATTATAATAATAAGCTTCAAACAAATTATTCACAGCCTGTTGCTGATGATTTCCATTGTTTTGGAGCAATCTATTTCTGAAACCTTGAACTGTCTCTACTCCAGGACGCAATGCACCAAAGATTTGACTGATCGTGTAACCGCTTACATTGTCTGTGAATCCCGACCTGATGATATCGGCGTTCGTATCAATTAAATCATGTAATAACCCAGCTGGTATCCAGCCCTCCATTCTATATATTCTATTATTAATTCTATGTATAACTATACTCCTATTATCAGGTTTCTGAACAGGCGTGAAATCCTCTAAACCAATCGGTCTTATAATTGGATTATTATTGTTGTTACCAAAATGTTGTAGTGTTAGAAAATATCCATAGTAAAAACCCCACATCTCACCTACAGCACATACGCCATTGTTCATACCACTACCATCTCCATAAGGACCGTATGTAATGATATAATTGATGTATTTCACCCAAAACCCACTGCCTACCTGCCTAAAATGCGAGGCATGTGCCAGTTCATGGAAGGTAGTGGAATATATGCTTGCAGTACCTAGTGATGGTGCTGATTTAATGATCAAATCAGGCTGTATAAATTTGGTTATGTTTTGCAATAAATTTGCAGCTATTGTGATTCCACTCGATTTAGAAAGAAAAGTTACCAATTGAGAATTGGTTGTAAAACCTACCATACCCCAAACTCTTCTCAACATAGGAGCTGAACTTGAACCAGTCCCATTTTGTGCTACAATTCTCAGATCTGAATGTGGTAAACCTACATTAAATTGATTGCAATAATTTAGGTAATGCACTGTGGCATTATTTACCGTAGCAAATCTCCATGCATCTGAACTTGTAGTAAAAGTAATATTTTGCCCTGCTGGACTATGCTTTCCTCCATTATATCTACCAGAAGAAATGCTAATCATGGAAGGCCAAATTTTGAACCCTCGTGAATTTTTGAACACAACTTCATAGTTCACATCCCTTTCGAAAGTGTTATCCACGCTATAGAAACCATTACTATCTGTGTATCCACTACCCCACTTGAACCATCTTCTTGTTTTTACTTTCACTCCAATTACGGGATCGATCGTGCCAGTGGTGGTATTTTGAACTCTAATATACCCTTGAGGTCTACGATAAGTTCTTGCCATTTGCAAATTGGAACTTTTACTTTCCCCTTGGTCTAAGTTACCAGTCAATAGCAGAGACTCTTCTTCAAGCGCATATAAAAATGAACCTACATATGATTCTTTATTATTTTGACGTCCATTCATTCCATTTTCACCATCAACTGATTCGGGTAAAAACAACTCTTCTAAAATTTCATATTCGATTTCTTCATGGAAATTGTAGTCTGTAGGAACTGATGTATAGACCCAATAACTATTGAGATTGGTATCACCTATTTCAATGTCCCCTTGAGACACAATCTCATGATCCAAAGGTAATACAGAGTAGTTTAGCGAATCAGCAATGATCTTTTGTAAATCATCATCAGACTTTATGTGAAACTTCACATAAAAATCTGTAACATCAATTTCCAATTCAGCAGCATTTTTATTTAAGCCTGTATTTTTATTAGTCAGCCCTGAGTTTTTTGCCAATAGACTTGCATAAGCTTTTCTCATATTTTTTACCGAATATGGATTTTCTAATTTTTTACCAAGAAAACTGTTTAATTCACTACTTGGGTTTTCTTCAGAAAGATCAGGGAGATCTTCTTCTTGACAAGATGCGAAAAACAACAATCCAACCATCATAAAAACAGTCAAGCTGTTTGACCCTAATCTGCTTACAAAATTAAATCTGTAATGTTCTGTAATGTTCTCATAATTAAAATTTGCTTTTGATTAAAGAGTAAGTATTAAATAATGTGTCGTTAAGTAAATGAAAAATTAGATGAAAATCAACTAGCAAGACGACAAAGCTTATGAAAAATTTTATCTAGAGTTGAGACGTTTAGTTCTTTTCATATCGGGTAGTTTTTTTATCTCCTGTTTTATTGATCAAACCAAGCTCCACCCCACATTTCAAATCTCTACTTGCTGTAGCCGTAGAAAGTATATTGTGAAATTTTAGGTAATCCTTCCTAGTAAATGAATCATCGATTTGCTCCAAAAACACCTCAAGCCTCTCGACATCTGTCAATTTTCTTGAACTTTCTTCAAGAAGTTCATTCAAGGAACTTTCAATCACGGCCAACATGTATTCTATAAATTTGGTTGATTTACCTTCTTTGTCACTTGCAGATAATGCCATATAATATGCCTTTTGATTCTTGGCAATAAGACTCTCAAATGGCAAGAATTCAAACAGTGGATATTCATTCATCAAAATGGTCGTTTGCCATAGCCTACCCATTCTACCATTTCCATCCATAAATGGATGAATAAACTCCATTTCGTAAGGTGGTTTCATTTTTTGATAGTATCAAATGATAGTATCAAAGGTAATAAAATATCATGAACTCGATTTCTGAAAACTTGAATCATAATAAAAAAGCTGTGATAAAGAGTAGAAAGACATTTAAGTTTTAGATCTAAGCCTCAACACCATGCAAACTCGTCAAAAAAGTCCCTAAGAAATATTTCCAATAGCCATTTCCAAGATCTCCAAACCTCAACCCTTCCCTGCGCCTCTGCGTGCAAAAAACTCCAACTAACTTCACAGAATCTCTAAAAGAAAAACCTCCGATCCACCATAGTAAACCGAAGGTTCTATTAATTTAATCTTAGCGTCTTTTGCGCCTTTGCGGTCTTTGCGAGAAAAAGAAAACCCCGAAAACACCCATTCAAGGAATTCTCGGGGCTTTGGAATTTAGATTGAAAACCTTCGGGGTCTGAAAAAGACCCCAAAGGTTTGGTATTTAAATCATCCCAACAGAACGTTGCACAAATGCCGTCAAGTCCTTACCTGTAAGCAAGCCTTGAGCAAGTAGTGCCAGGTCAAAAGCCTGCTTCGCCAACTTGGTCTGCTCTTCTTCGCTATCTGCTTTGAGGATTTTGTCAATCACCCCATGGTTACCGTTGATGGCTACTTTGTAGCTGTCAGGTAGTGAACCGTAGAAGCCCATTCCTCCACCAGTGGCTGCCATGTCTTTCATTCTGCGCATGAACTCATCCATTGTTACAGTCACAGGAAGCTCTTCAGGGTTTAAGCCTTCGATTTCCACACTGTAAGATTTGTTGTCGATCGCCTTTTCAAAGATTTCCTTCACTTTGGTAGATTGCTCTTCAGATAGAAGATTGGCATATGCATCATCTTTTTGGATCAGCTTTTCTACCACATCGGCATCCACACGCTTCAGTTGTGTTTTCTCCTCTTTACCTTCCAAGTGCTGGATAAAGTGACTATCGATAGGTGAATCCATCACCAAGACATCATAATCCTTCTTGTTTGCTGACTGAATGAAAGCATCTTGCTTATTGACATCCGTAGCGTATAGGTAGATGGTCTGATCGTTTTTGTCCTTTTGAGTAGCTTGTACTTTTTCCTTGTATTCTGGCAAGGTATAGAACTCTCCCTTGGTATTTTTCAACAAGACGAAATCTTTACCCTTTTCAGCAAATTTCTCCTCAGAGATCATTCCGTACTTTACAAACAGCCCTATATCATTCCATTTCTCCTCATAGACTTTTCTGTCCTTTTTGTAAAGTTCAGCCAATTTATCAGCTACTTTTTTGGTGATATAGTTGTTGATTTTCTTCACATTACCATCCGCTTGTAGGAAGCTTCTAGATACGTTCAGAGGAATATCTGGAGAATCAATCACCCCATGCAAGAGCATCAAGAACTCAGGCACAATGTCCTTTACTTCGTCTGTGATAAATACCTGCCTGCTGAAAAGCTTGATTTTGTTCTTCTGAAAGTCGAAGTCATTTTTCACTTTCGGGAAATATAGCACACCTGTCAAGTTGAATGGATAGTCCACATTCAGGTGAATCCAGAAAAGCGGGTCTTCACTCATTGGATAGAGTTCCTTATAGAATGCAAGGTAATCCTCATCTTTTAAGTCGCTTGGTGACTTGGTCCAGATCGGAGAGGTGGTATTGATAATGTTATCTACTTCTACCGACTTCCACTTTTTCTTGCCCTCTTCATCTTCCCCATCTTCTACGCTTTCTGTTTTTGTTCCAAACTTGATCGAAACAGGTAGGAACTTACAGTACTTATCCAAAATGCCTTGAAGCTTCCACTTGTCTAGGAACTCCTCAGACTCTTCATTGATATGAAGGATGATGTCTGTACCTCTTTCTGTTCTGCTACCTTCAGCAATCTCAAAAGTGGTACTTCCATCACAAGTCCACTTTGCTGGTTCGGCGCCTTCTTGGTAAGAAAGGGAATTGATCTCCACCGTATGAGCGACCATAAAAGCTGAGTAAAAACCCAAACCGAACTTTCCAATGATCTCATTGGCATCTTTGGCATCTTTGAATTTCTCAACGAATTCTGTAGCACCAGAGAAAGCAATCTGATTGATATACTTCTTGATCTCTTCAGCTGTCATTCCAAGGCCACGATCGGAGATGGTGATGGTCTTTTTGTCTTTATCAAAAGACACTTCCACAGTAGTATCTCCAAGTTCTCCCGTGTATTGGCCTAATGTAGCCAATCTTTTGATTTTTTGGGTAGCATCTACCGCATTGGATACTAACTCGCGGAGAAAAATTTCATTGTCAGAGTATAAGAACTTCTTGATAATCGGGAAAATATTCTCTGTATGGATCGAGATGGTTCCTTTTTCCTGCATAGCTATATTGAATTTTTAAATTGTTAGAAACAAATTTGACAATACAGCTTTATCAATGCCTGTTCCAAAGGATGAAAAATGTCATTTTGGCAGTTTAAAAAGAAATATACTACGTGAAATATGTAGATATATACCTTCGGTGAAATATTATTGAAACATGGAATAAAAGATACTCTTGGATATTTACTTCGTGATACTGATTGATATTTGGGGAGTTTAGTTGAATGATGGAGGAAATACGATTGAAATATACTTTGTGAAATATAATAGAAATATGCCTCTTCCTATCGATAGTCAGGTATGGCGAAAATATATTGAAGTATGGAATAAAAGATACTCTTGGATATTTACTTTGTGATACTGATTGATATTTGGGGAGTTTAGTTGAATGATGGAGGAAATACGATTGAAATATACTTTGTGAAATATAATAGAAATATGCCTCTTCCTATCGGTTGACTGGTTCGGCGAAATATCAAGATCTCAGTGCATATTAGCTTTTGATGATATTCGTAGATATTTACTTTGTGATATAAGTTGATACTAATGATAAACAATTAAAATATGATATAAATAATTTAAAATTGAAATTAAATAAGTGCATTAGTTTTTAAGAAATCCATAATTCTACTTTTCATAGATCAACTAAATTAGGTCTTTAAGGCAATAGATTTGGGATAAATTCAAAAGAATTTCCTCGCTCAAATACTTCAAGGTATTTCCACCTTATTTCTACAATATTTCCATGTATATCAATTTCTTATAAAGTATCCCAATATCCAATAAAATCTCCGATATATTATATTATTGGCTTGCCAAATTTCTATTTATTTCACTACATCTCCATGTATATCATTTTATAAAAAAAGAAGGAAGTTTTTTTTATAAAATTATTAACCTATTTTTCTAAAGCTTATTGTAATAAAGCAAACTATATGATTAATATTTTTAAAAATCTAAGAAGAGGATTTATTCAAAAAGGGAAATTTTGGAATTATTTAACATATGCCTTTGGTGAGATCTTTCTTGTAATTGTTGGGATTCTATTAGCCTTACAAATAAACAATTACAATCAAAAAAAATCAAATGAACGTCGGTTTCATTTAATTTTGGAAAATCTACAGCGTGAAATTGAACTAGATATTTCAACCTGCGACTATTCGATCAAAGAGCATGCTAAAAGGGACTCGACCATTGCAGCAAACTATTTTCTTGATGCCTCATTGGACAGTATTAAAAAGATAAAAGGAGCCGATTTTTACCCACATTTGTCATACTCTGGCTTCAAAGCAAATAAATCTATCTTTGGTACACTTTTACAAAATCAAGAGATCGTGCCTTCCAAAAACATTGACTTGATATTTTCCCTAAGTGCCCAGTATGTCAATTGGTATGATTACATTATGGAAGTGCAGGGAATCCTAAAAACACAAGCCTATGAAAAAAGAAAAGAGTATCTTGATCTATTCGAAATTATCTCGGATGATGTATGGCTATCATTTGTTGCAAATAATCCTAGGTACAAATCTGATTTGTATAACTACAAGACCTTGGATGATAATTTCATTAAAATGGTGCGGGGTTACAGGTCACGAGGCATTGAAAATTACTTGAAAATTGACTCCATCTTACAAACTAATTCACCAAAAAACTTTTTACTTGCTTTAGAGGATGAACCATTTTTGGGAACCTATATTTTTAAGGAAGATTCGACGAGTATTGAATTGATAAGGAAGGAAAATCAGCTTTTATTCAAAGAAAATAGCAGTTTTTACAATGGGTATGATAAGAGTATAGCACTGGCTAAGATCAATGATTCCACTTTATTTTTCAATGACGAGCTTAATGTTCATTTTATCATCAAATTGAAAAAAGAAGACAAAACCTGGAGCATGGTACTTCCAAAAAGCAGGGAAAGGTATAAGTTAGAAAAACTGATTGACACAACCGAGGTCGATAATTTTTCGAAATAAGCAGGTACTCCTTCATAGATCAACAAATTCTAATGCATATTTTGGGATTAAGCGTTCCTCAATATCTTCTCCATCTTCTTACCTTTGGCTAGTTCATCGACAAGCTTATCAAGAAATCGGACTTGTTTGGTGAGTGGATTATCGATCTCTTGGATCTTGTAGCCGCAAATGGTCCCTGTGATCAATTCGGCATTCGGATGTAGCTTGGCTTGCGCAAAAAACTCCTCAAAAGTTACCTTTTCATCGATCATAGTCTGAATCTTATTGTCATCAAATCCAGTCAGCCAAGTGATTACCTCATGAAGCTCTTCTTTGGTTCTTGCTTTTTTCTCCACCTTAGTGACATAGTGTGGATAGACCGATGCAAAGGTCATTTTTGCCATTCTTTCGTTGTGCTCTCGAGTAGGGATCATAATCTATTTGATTTTGTTCTAGACTTACTAAGGTATAATAACATTATATGGATATACGGAACTTTGCCAATAACATTACAAAATTCCGATTTATCTAACTTCCGATATAAATTGATATTGGATACTTACGGATTTTGACCATTAACAACCTGTTGAGCCAATGAATTGAAGTTACTGGCAAAAAAGCGTATAATCAGATAACATTATTTTTCTACTATTACATAAAATCCCTGACTCTCTTTATTATTTCTAGCAAATCCTTCCCCTTGATTAACGAGTACAACCTCTTTACCTCCTGTTAATTCTCTAGGAATTTTATAGTAACTAATTTCAAATTTAAAATTATTATCTCCATAGTCATTTGCATTTTTTTTGTAAGTCAAAGCCCCTTTTTCTAATTCAATAGTGAGGTAAGCCTTTCCTATCCATTTTGGTGGTCCATACCCTGTTGGGTTAAAATTTGGAAGAAACCAACTCCAAATAAATTTTTCTTTGGCAAAATGTTTCAAATATAAATCAGGAGACAAATCTCTAATGTCAAAAAACGGATACGGAGGCTTGATAATTTGAAACTCACTTTCTTGAAGATTAAAATTTATGCTATCCTTACTGATAATGCCCCCCAAATAATCAAATTCAATCCATTCATAGACAGTTTTCTTCATTGAGGTATAGGCATCCTCACTAGTTTGGTCTACTGGATATTCCATATCATCTACTTCATCAAGTATTTTGATCCAAAAAGTACCCTTGGTCGCGTGATACAATACTTCACTTCTTAAGTCACTTCGATATACACCTGTAGCATTTAAAAATGTATCATTTTCTTCTTGGGAATAAAAGTAAGATTCTAAAAACTCCTCCAATCTTTTGTCTGTTAGCCGAATGATTTTATAACCTTCTACTTGCTCAATCTCATGAAGATATCTATATTTTTTGTTCCATTTTTGACTACCAAAATAATTCAAAATACCTGGATATGTAACTATAAATAAGATAGATGCTATAAAAGTCAAAATAAAAATCATCTTTCTCATAGTTTCATATTAGTTATCATTCATCCTCACCAAAATATTGTATCTCAAAAATATGGATACATTCTCAAAACTCCAGACGTTATCATTGACGCTATCGGCATAATAATTGGCAAATCGGATCTCTTCAAAATCTATTGTAAACTCGTAAGCTCCCAGTTTAAATGTAGTTCGAAGTTCGGAAGATGGTTGCATGATTTCATAATCAACATCATTTTTCAATTCAAATTTAGATTTTAGAAATGAAATCAAATCATAGCTATCTATGTGCTCTCTGCTTTCACTTTCAAGCTTAAAAATCATTTTTCTCTTTTCATTTTTATCCCATAGATTCTGCTCTATGGAAAGAATCACATCATTGAGTTTCATTCTACTTCCTGCATAAACTTTATCAGAAGTAAGATAATAGTCAACATTTCTCACATCATGAAAAGCATTTCGCTCATCATCCACTTTGGTAATCAGAAACTCATAGACATCACGATTATAATTGTCTTCTTCTATATTCGTGAAATGCTTTGTAAAATTCCAATCATAAAAATCCTGTGGGTCTTGGAAAGAAAGTGAATCGGGAGATTCTATCAAATTCTTAACAAAATCCATCTCTTGATGTCTGGCCAGAAACTTCGCTATATCTCCTAATCGTCTCAAATCTGAGCGCTTGATAGGTTTATCTACTTGAATATAACTATTTTGATATAGTCCAAATTCGTCCAATAATATCAAAAACTGTTGCATTTGGCTTCTTTTGGAGACGCTGTATGCATTGAAATAAGGAAGTGAGATACTGAAAAAACCAAGCACGAATAAAGTAACTGGTATAACAAAGATTTTGGAGTTTTTGAAGAAAATAAAATATAAACTCACACCTGCTATCCACAAGGCTAATATGAAGACAAAATACCTATTAGGTGTGATACCATATTCAAAAATCCTGAATAAAATTGCAACAAATAATAACACCAAAACAGGTATCATCGTGTAGAAAAATGTCCGGTCGAAAATTCGAACCCACGGCTTGCTTGTACCAGAAAATAAGGGGTAAATCAACAAGATAGCCACAAAACCTAATACGGCATAAGCTATTACCATGTAGCTTACCCAGCCTTGAGGAAGTGACCAAAGTAATACTATCTTTGCCATATAGGCATACAAAATCAACCCATAGATAAGGATAAGAGGAATCAGAATATACTGAACAAAAAAGCGCTGTACGGAAGGCACTTTAGAATCCTTAATCATACTTTCAAAGCCATCTTTACAAAACAAAAGGAAGACAAAAGCAGATCCAAACACACTAGAAACAAGGCCTACATATAGGTAATACTTCTCTAAGTAACTTTTGATGTTAAATAAATTTCCAATAGCTGCAATAGCAAGTAAAAGACCGCCAGTAAGTACTCCTACAAACAAAATCGTCTGAGCCAAATTTCCAAAAAGTGTCTTATTATAACTCCAAAAAGAAATTTCATCTCTTTTTAGTAGAAGAAAAGGTAAAAATGAAACTGCCAGATGGTGTAATAAAAAAATCACGACAAAATTTGTCACCTCCACACTAGACCAGATTTTAACATCATCTGGAAAAATCAAAAAATAAGTAAATAATAACACCACTCCAACTAAAGGTAGCCATTTCCAAGGTCTGAATTGCTTGATAATTTCCACTGCAAAAAATAAAGAAATCCCCAATGTAAAAATCATGTACAACTTAACAAATGGTATCACTACTAAAAATGGATGATCTTGTATTAAAGTACTCCCCCTCCTAAACTCTTCGAGCTCAAAAGCAAAAATTGCCGAAACAGTAGCCAGCAATGCACACAAAAGTGTGAAAGGATAAGAAACCCACACTTTTTCTGATTGGACAAACAAAGATTTGATTCTATTCATAAGAGGGAATTTAAAACAATATTTTCGATCTTTTACAAAAAATCATTGAGATGAATAACCAGAATTCTGAGTTAGTAAGCTTGAACCATGCAAAAAGTAACGAGATTCAGGTTACATTCCAATTTCAAATCACTCACTTCTCCTATTTTTCCCAAATTCCTCATTTTGTAGTCCTAAACCTGTCTCGTTGCCGACAAAATCACGAAAACAATAAGTTTTGAATATGCAAGATAAAAGAGGTGAGACTTTAGATGGAATGTGTTTGGTTCTTTGAAATTGCACCTCGCTCTTGTTTCTAGTCTATCGTCACTGGCATCTTGTTTCTTCATCATATTTCCTTGTTTCTTGTCTCTTGTCTCTTGTCTCTTGTTTCTTGTTTCTTGTTTCTTGTTTCTTGTTTCTTGTCTCTTGTTTCTCGCTTCTCGTTTCTCGTTTCTCGTTTCTAATCTCTCGTTTCTAGCTTCCTGCCATTACTCTCTCTGATACACTATCTTACCTCCTACTACAGTCATTACCACCTTCACATTGAGTAGCTCATTTTCAGGAATCTCCATAATATCTTGATCGAAGATCGTAAAATCGGCTGCTTTTCCGACTTTAAGTGATCCTTTAAAATCTTCCTCAAATTCAGCAAAAGCCCCTGAAAGTGTGTAAGATTCCAAAGCCTGCATTCTAGTCAATTTTTGATCTGGTTCATAACCTCCTTCAGGAGTCATTTTGAGTGTTTTTCTACTTACAGAAGCATAAAAAGAAGGGATTGGATCCAAAGGCTCCACAGGTGCATCAGTCCCATTAGATAGTACTGCACCCGACCCAAGGAGTTTTTGCCATACATAAGCTCCATCTTTGATCCTTTTGGCTCCTAGCCTGCCTATAGCCCAAGGCCTGTCAGAACTCAAATGAATCGCTTGTATAGCAGCAATGACTCCAAGCTCTCCAAACCTGCTGATATCATCTGGGTGAAGATGCTGAGCATGTTCGATACGAAAGCGGTGATTTTTCTCCTTTGGAAACTTCGCAAAAGCTGCCTCAAACCTATCCAAGACTTCTCTGTTTGTACGGTCTCCAATGGCATGAGCATTCACTTGAAATCCTAGCTCTAAGCCTTTTTCAGCAACCTGACTTACTAGATTGATCGGCATGGTCTCATGCCCTCTATGTCCAGGCTTATCTTCATAATCTTCCAATAGCCATGCTCCCCAAGGTCCGAGAGCCCCATCCATGTTCAATTTGATCGATCTTACTGTGACCATGTGGTCTGAATCTATCATTGGCCCTCTTTGATACCATGTTTCGAGCAATTCTGGCATTCTACCTGAAAGCATCACATACATCCTTGCTGTCAGTTTTCCTTCACGCTTGAATCTCTCCAAGAGATCAATTACCTCTTGACCACTTCCTGCATCATGGAAAGAAGTGATGCCTTTCGATGCCAATTCTTCCAAAGCCAATTCAAGAGCTTTTTCTGCCCGCTCAGGAGTATCTTTCGGTACTAAACTACTCACTAAGCCAGATGCTCTCTCTACCAAAACACCCGTAGGATTCCCTACCTCATCAAGAATAATCTCGCCTCCTTCTACTACTCGAACAGGCTTTTCATTACCCAAAGTAGTGATACCAGCCATTTCCATTGCCTTTTGGTTGACAAATGAGGCATGACCTGAGGCATGAGCCAAATACACTGGATTATCAGGAGTAACTTTGCTAAGCTCATCATGAGTCTGAAATCCCCCTACAGTTTTATCTGGCATTTCTATCCACTTGTCTTGATGCCAGCCTCTTCCTGTGATCCACTCTCCTGGCTCCACATTTTTGGCCGCTTCGGCTACTTTTTCTACCAGCTCATCATAGGTTTTGACATACATCAGATCTATCTCCAATTTATTATAACCAATTCCCATCAAATGAGCATGAGATTCAATCAACCCAGGAGTCATTGTCTTACCACCTAGATCTATTCTCTCTGTGCTTTTGCTTATAGATTTTTCTACATCTTCCAAAGAGCCCATGGCGATGATCAGGCCATCTTTGATCGCAATAGCCTCCACTGTAGGTTGATCTTTTTCTACTGTATAGATTTTTCCATTGTAAAATATCTTATCTGCACGTTCTTCATGGGAACTACAGGCTGAAAGCAGCCCTATCAATACGCTGAATAGTATAATCTTTTTCATAAATATAATGTCTCGGTCAAATCTAGGAAAAATCTAGCTTGGAAGAATAGCCTTTCCTGTAATTGGTCTTTAAAAGATCATTATAAAGTTTAATTAAAAATCAAAAAACTTAAATTATAGTAAAAATCCATTTTGATATTTTTAGAATTTGAGCCTATATTGAGCATGAATCCAAATAGAAAAAGGAACAATTGAATTCAAAATACATAAAATGTTGCTCACTTTATCATTTCAGCATTTTATACTTATTCTTGAAAAGTTTGTAAAAATTGTAAACCAAGCTCAATTCAATCGAGAGACAGCTGTTCACGGAATTCAAAAAAACAATGCGAATTATTTAGTGTTTTCATCACAAGAAATTCATTGATATTCACCCATTGCTATCGAGTTAAATTTAAAATTGGAGTCTAGAAGGAGATTGTCATAACAGGGATTGTTAAGATGGAAAAGAGTTTAAATCATATTGAAGAACTATGTAAGCAGATCAAAAACAATGATCAGGTTCTAGATTTTTTGACTGAAATGTGTTTTCAGAACATTTGGTTTTGGGACATACACCATCCAGAAGAAATTTGGATTAATGAAAAAATGCGCTTGAACTTAGGCTATGAAAGTCCTCTTGACAGAGTAACTTGGAATGGAATAATCTTTCAAAAAGACCTAGAAGCTTCAAGCAATGCATTTATCGATTATTTAAATAGAAAAAGATCCTCATTCGATCAAACTGTACGATTCAGACATCAAGATGGCCATACCTGTTGGTATAGATGCCAAGGAAGCATCATATCAGAGCCGAATGGGGATCATTACCGGGCAATAGGATTTTTCTCTAATCTTACAAAGCAAAAGGAACAGGAAATAAAAAGCCAATTGATATTTGAAGACACCAATACTGGTGTCTGGGAATTAGACATAGGGACTGGAAATACAACTTGGAGCGAAACGGTATATGCCATTCATGAAATACCGAGAGGTTTTGACCACAACATGTACAATGGCATCGAGTTTTATCACCCAGATTATAGATCCATTATATACAAAGCCATAGAAAACTGCATCAAAGAGGATATATCTTTCAACTTAGAATGCATCTTGATCACAGCCCTGCAAAATCAGAAATGGGTAAAAGCTACTGGTAGTAAGATAGGTAATAAACTCATTGGCAGTTTTCAAGACATCACAGAGATCAAAGAGCAAGAGCTGAAATTCAAGGGCATTTTTAACTCCACATTTGCCTTTATTGGGTTTTTGAATACTGATGGTGTTTTGTTAGAAGCAAATGATACAGCAGTAAAAATGGCCGGTATCACGCATGATGATGTGATTGGGAAGTACTTTTGGGATTGTTATTGGTGGCAAATATCGACTCAAACTCAAGAAGAACTAAAAAGAAATTTTCAAATTGCTCTTTCTGGAAAATCTGTCGAATATGAGGTAGAAGTTTGGGTGGCTGGTAAGACTGCTATTTCAATTCTTTTTTCTTTAAAACCGATATTTGACGACTATAACAATGTGGTCTATGTAATACCTGAGGGTAGAGCTATACAAGAAATCATAGAAACAAGAAATCGATACAAGGCTGTGCTCGAAGGCACTCAAGCAGGAACTTATGAATGGGATATCGAATCAGATCATGTTATCATCAATGACAAGTTTGCAGATTTGTTGGGATACTCTCAAGAAGAGTTGCAAGCAATTCCATTTAAGCACTGGTCCAAGTTCGTGCATGAGGACGACCTGCCACTTGCTTATAAGATGATCGTCAAAAACTTTAAAAAAGAATTGAATCTTTTTGAGCTAGAAATGCGACTAAAACATAAGTCAGGGTATTGGATCTGGGTAAATGTGAGAGGCAAAATTTCAGCTTGGAGTGAATCCTCAAGGGCATTGAAAATGTATGGTACTTTCATAGAAATCACCAAAAGGAAAAATGCAGAGCATGAACTACTATACAATAAAAATATCCTAGAGGCACTGTACAACTTATCTCCAATTGGTATCGCTTTGAATGATTACGAGACAGGCAAATTCCTAGATATCAACCAAAAGCTTCTCGAACCTACAGGATATACAAAAGAGGAATTTCTTTCTTTGAGCTATTGGGATGTGACTCCTATAGAGTACCAAGAGCTAGAACATCATGTACTTTATCAAATGAGGACAAAGGGCCAATATGAGCTCTTTGAAAAGGAGTATATTCGAAAAGATGGCTCCAGATACCCAGTTTCACTACAAGGTGTTTTGATAACTGATGTGAACGGAAGGAAGCTTATCTGGTCATTTATTAGAGATATTACTATCGAAAAGGAGTCAAAAAGGAAACTTCATGAAGCAATCGGAAACCTTCAAGCAATACTAGATGCAAGTACCCAAGTATCTATCATCGCTACAGATCAGGAGGGCTTAATCACACATTTCAACTCTGGTGCTGAGAAGATGCTAGGCTACAAAGCTGAGGAATTGATAGGAAAATCTACCCCATCCTTGATTCATCTACAATCAGAAATCAATGAAGCTGCACAAGAGCTTTCATTAACTGACGAATTGCCAATCAATGGCTTCGAAGTATTCATACATTCTGCCATTAAGCATAATCATTTTACAAAGGAATGGACATTTGTTAGAAAAGATGGGTCTACTTTCCCTGTGCTACTCTCCTTTACCACGGTAAAGCAAGAGTCGCAGGTCACTGGATTCTTAGGAATAGCCACTGATATTTCATCTTTGAAAAATGTAGAAAAAGATATCAAATCACTTTTAGATATTACACAAGATCAAAATAAACGATTAAGAAATTTTGCACACATAGTATCTCATAATCTCAGGTCACACGGTTCAGGTATCGATGGTTTGTTAGAGATTTTTACACGAGAAAATCCAACACTTCAAGGAAACGAACTTTTGAGCCTTCTTGATCAAGCAACGAAAAACTTGATGGGAACTATAGAAGACCTTACGGAAGTTGTACAAGTAAACCTCAACAATAAGGACAAGCGACAGATCTATTTAAGAAAAATTATTCAAAAAAATCTTGAAAGCTTATCAGCTCAGTTGAGCTTGTCAAAATGTAAAGTAATCTTTGAGGTTTCAGATGAGCTATCGATTTTGGCAGTTCCAGCCTACATGGACAGCATAGTCTTGAACTTTATCACCAACGCTATCAAATATAGATCTCTAGAAAGATCTCCACAAATAGAAATTTTCACTACCCTGAAAGATGATCGAATCTTTATTCATTTCAAAGACAACGGACTAGGAATCGATTTAGAAAAATACGGAAGTAGCCTATTTGGAATGTATAAAACATTTCACCAACATGAAGATGCTAGAGGTGTCGGCCTTTTCATAACCAAAAACCAAATTGAAAGTATGGGAGGATCCATAGATGTTCAAAGCAAGGTAGGTGAAGGAACGACTTTTATAGTCTCTTTTCCTAAAGATTAAAAACATCCCATCTGAAAAATAAGAAACTTCGTAATAGGAAACTTTACAAGCAAACTATATCTAACCGATTGATCTTGATCCTCAAGTGATCACCTATTTGTCAGAAATCCCTTCTCCGGAGCCACAGTGTCTATCGACAACAAGCAAATCGCAAAGAACTTTGTAAATGACCCGAAATTCATTCCATCTTTATCTACAAAAACTAAACTACATCAGAATAAGAATCAATGGAAAAGCGATATGATTATATCATCGCAGGCGCAGGACTAGCAGGTCTTAGTTTGTTAGATGGGCTTTTGAAAAGTGAAAAATTGAGAAATAAAAGAATATTGGTTTTGGAAAAGAGCTCCAAAAGTCAAAATGATCGTACATGGTGTTTTTGGGAAATGCAACCTGGGCCATTCGAACATCTGGTGGTCAAATCTTGGAAAAATCTCCGATTCTTGTCTCCTTCGGTAAATAAGACTTTTCAAATGAAGGAATATAGCTATAAGATGATTCAGTCGGGAGATTTTTATAGTTATGTTCGTCAGCTAGCCACTTCTTATGAAAATGTAACATTCTTAGACACCAACATCTTGTCTATCAAAGAACATGAAGGAGAACCAATAGTACACACTGATCATGGTGTATTTTATGCCTCATATATATTCAATTCGACGGGTTTGTTTTTCCCACCTATGTCGGAAGAAAATACGATTTTACAACATTTCATGGGATGGTTTATACAAACTGATAAGCCTGCATTTGATAAGGAGGTAGGTACTCTTATGGATTTCACCCTCTCCCAACATCATGGTACTACATTCATGTATGTCTTGCCTACTTCTGATAGGGAAGCTCTCGTGGAATATACCTTGTTTTCTAAAAAGGAGCTAGACAAAAATGCTTATGAGGAAGCACTTGAAGCCTATATCGAAGAGAACATTGGTCTGAAATCCCCTAAGATAATCCATAAGGAATATGGCGTGATTCCCATGTCAATTGCAAAATTTCCAACTACTATAGGACCTCGACGACGCATTATAAATATTGGAACAGCAGGAGGCCATACCAAAGCAAGTTCAGGATATACCTTCCAATTTGTACAAGCTAAAATTCAACGTATGTTGGGTCAGCTAGAAAAAGGTAACTCTCCAGTAATAATACCTAGCCTGAGAGAAAAAATGTTCGAATGGTATGATAGGGTGCTGGTAGATGTTTTATTACAAGAAAAGGTAAGTGGAGAATTCTTGTTTTCAAGTCTTTTCCAAAAAAATGATCCAGAGCGAATTTTGGCCTTTCTAGCAAACCAGAGTGGCTTCTGGGAAGAGTTCAAAATCCGAGATAGTGTTCCTTTTTGGCCATTCTTTACTTCTGGCATGAAGCATTTAATCAAATAGCCACCCACAGCTTCATTTTATCCTTTTGAATATCAAAACGATAGCACCAAATTCATGAATATGCTATTAATTTTTCTCTATAGACATGGTGTTCCTTCTATTATTTTTTATACCTTATTGGAAGCTAACAACCACTAAAAACATCTACCTATGCCAAGAGCCAAATCCAATAAAGAACGAAAAATCTTTGTGCTGGATACATCGGTCATCCTTTATGCGCACAACAGCATCATGAACTTTGCAGAACATGATGTGGTCATCCCGATTACCGTATTGGAAGAGCTCGATCAGTTCAAAAAAGGAAATGACACCAAGAACTTCGAAGCAAGAGAGTTTATCCGAATTTTGGACAACCTATCAAAAGATAACATGATCCATAATTGGACTCCTTTGAATGGGAAAACTAAGGGAAACTTTAGGGTACTGATGAACCCTGACAATACACTCAATGCCAACGAGATATTTGGGGAAGAAAAAAATGATCATAAAATACTTAATGCCGCACTTTACTTAAAACAAACTGAGAAAGGAAGAAAAGTCATCCTTGTCAGCAAGGATATCAACCTTCGATTAAAAGCAAAATCTCTTGACATCTTTGCGGAAGATTATGAAACAGGGAAAATCAAGAATATTGATGAACTAGAAAACACTGGTAAATTTATCATTGACGATATTGCTCCAGAGATTATCAATGATTTCTATGAGCATAGAACAATGGATGCCAAGAAAATTTTCGGAAGAAAAAAGGTGAAATCTAATGGATACTATATTCTGAAAAGTGAAAAAAACTCCGTCTTGGCATATTTCAGTGCTGAGGAGAATACAATGGAAAGAGTAGATAAGCAGCTTTTTTATAATATCAAACCTAAAAATGCTGAACAAACCTTTGCCATGCATGCAATACTTAATCCGAGAGTAAAGCTGGTGACTATACAAGGTGTAGCAGGCACAGGCAAGACTCTTCTAGCGCTGGCAGGTGCTCTGGAGCAGCGTAGAGACTTCAAGCAGGTCTATCTGGCAAGACCCATCGTTCCATTGAGCAACAAAGACATAGGCTACTTGCCAGGAGACATCAAATCTAAGCTCAATCCATACATGGAACCCCTATGGGACAACTTGAAATTTATCCAAAATCAATTCAAAGAAACAGACAAAGAATATCAAAAAATCACTGAACTAGTCAACCAAGAAAAACTTGTAATTCAACCACTAGCCTATATCAGAGGAAGATCTCTTTCCAATATATTCTTCATAGTAGATGAAGCTCAGAACCTGACACCTCATGAAGTGAAGACTATCATCACTAGAGCTGGAGAGAATACTAAGATCATATTCACTGGAGATGTATACCAAATAGACACTCCCTACCTAGATTCGCAAAGTAATGGACTTTCTTACCTTATCGATAGGGTAAAAGATCACCCACTATATGCTCATATCAAACTTGAAAAGGGAGAACGTTCTGAATTGGCAAACCTCGCCAATGAGCTACTCTGATCTCTGAGACACACTTTATTTGATATTAAAAATAGCCTAGCGATGCATTCGCTAGGCTATTTTTTTTGAGATTCGCGCAACTCATTTTTTCGAAATATTCTATCGAAATATGTATCAAATTGAAAACATACTTGTTCGATTACGTACACTATAGCAGGTCAGAAATCAATTTTATGTTCTGATTTTCAACGATTTAACTTTTTTGGATCAGGTTTTGGCATATCCCTATTGTCGATAAGACATAAAGTGACACAGGATATAAAAAAGCAAAAAACAAAAAAATATGAAAACTTCCATCTTAACTCAGAAAAACGTATGTGCCTTCATAGGCTTAGTAATGGCAATCATGATCGTGTGGAGTGCAAATGCTCAAGCCTCAACATTGAAAAATGATTCAACTACAGAAAAAACTGCATTGACGCCAAAGTCAAATGCTCCCGAATCATCGAATCTTGTCCTTGAATTACCATCCTTGAAAGAAGAGCCTACAGCAGTGCTGATCAATAAATATGGCGATGTAGTTGCGGAATTCTACGGAGAGATGGAAGAGATCAAAGTAAAATTCAGTGGTCTTTTTGAAAAATGTGATTACATCACCAAATCAGGCAAGCAATCATTTTACTTGAAAAGCTAAGACATATAAGAATTGTTTGGTTTAACGATAAAAAAGAAGGTGAGCGATGCTCACCTTTTTTTTAAATATCTCCACAATTAACTTTCTGTAATAGTGTTCAACTTGGCTAAAAAGCTATTATAATATTGTCTACCCACTTGGACTACTGCACCTGTCTCCAAAGATATTTCTTTGGTGTTGAAACTTTCGATTTGACCTAATTGGACGATAAAAGACTTCTGAACTCTCAAGAAAAGATGAGCAGGCAATTTTTCTTCCATATCTTTCATTGATTTTCTGATGGTATAGTTTCTATGTCTTGTATATATCGTGACCATGTTACCATTTGCTTCTACATAAAAAATATCCGTATAAGGCACTTTTTCATACGAATTATCAGCTTTGATATATACAGCATCAGTTACCAAATAAGGGCTTTCATCTTTTGATTTTACGATAGCTGCATCTGAGATAGGGTTTACTCTTTTGTTGTAAAGAACAATCTCGACGATGGCATGAATATCATTTGTATTGAAAGGCTTTACGATAAATCCAGCTGGATTGATTCTTTTGGCTCTTTCGATGATCGTAGGATCAGAGTAAGAAGTAACGAATACTAGCGGGGCGTCTACCATCTGTCTAAGGATCTCACCTAGCTCTATACCGTCTTTATCTCCCTTTAGCTTGATGTCCATGAAGATCATATCAGGTCTATATTTCTTGATGATCTTGATGGCTTGATTAGCTGAATTAGCTATATCAATATTGACATAGCCAAGCAATTCAAGGATTTCTTCAATATTCTCTGCGATATTTACATCGTCTTCGACGACTAGTATTCTTTCCTCTTTCATAGATGTCTAAGGCAAACTTGGAGTGATTAATGGGAACAAATCAATTTTTCTGTATACAAAATTAATTAATTCTATATACAAAATCTAAATTTACTAATCAATAGTTTGCTTTTTTACTAAAATATATCAACAAACTTTCGATTAAAGGCTCATCATGTCCTTAAATCTCGCAGCTTGTCGCCTACTTACCTCTATTCTATCTCCTCCTTTTAGTGTCACTACCAAGCCTCCATTGAACCAAGGCTCTATGGCCTCTACCCAGCCAAGATTAATGATATGCTTACGGCTAGCTCTAAAAAATGACTTTTCATCCAACTTCTCATCTAGTGCATTGAGCGATTTGTGAATCATCGGCTTATTGTTATCGAAGTAGACTTTGATATAATTTCCATCTGATTCGAAAAGTCTTACATTCTCCAATTTCACAAACCAGCACCTGTCGCCATCTTTGACGAATACTTGATCATTGAGGGTAAGTTTTTTTTCTGTAGTGTCCTTGTCATCAGAGCTTGATCTTTTCTCTTGCTCTTGAATCTTTTTCTGCAATCTCTCAAGTGCTTCACCAAGCCTCTTCGGCTCTATAGGCTTGAGAAGATAGTCAAGTGCATTTACTTGAAAAGCCTTTAGGGCATATTCATCATAAGCTGTAGTGAAGATTACATGTGGGACATTATCTAATTCTTCTAGCAAATCAAACCCTGTTTTTTCGGGCATTTGGATATCCAAAAATACCACATCTGGTAGGAGGTTATCAATTTTTTCTTTTGCATCATCTACATTATTTGCTTCTCCCACGATTTCTACATTATCGTATTGGGATAGCAAATTGATCAGCTCCTTTCTTGCTAATCGTTCATCGTCTATAACAAGTGCTCGCATTACTTTGAAATTTTAACCTAATGTAAGGCTTTGTTTTGGAATTTTTATTTCGGTGATAACAAAATCATCTCCTGAATTGAATATTTTGAAGGATGACCTGCTTCCATAAATCAATTTTAATCTTTGGATTGTATTGGATATACCATTGCCTTCACCATTTCTCTTTTTTGTATATGATTGGCTCTTAAGTTGTCCGCTGTTTTTCACCTGTATATACAAGTCATCAGTCAACCCTTCATAGCATTTCACAATGATCAGCCCTCCCTTGACACGATTTGATATCCCATGCTTGATGGCATTCTCTACGATAGTCTGTAGCATCATAGGTGGTATCCTGTAGCTGTATGCCTCCGGCTCTATATCATATTGTACCTTAAGCCGTTCTTCAAACCGAATCATCTCCAGGTTAAGGTAGTCTTTTACTGTATTGATTTCCTTTTCAAAATCAATCACCCTTTTCTTATCCATCATCAGTGAGAATCTCAAGATATTAGATAATTGAGTTATGGCAGATTTTGCTTTATTAGGGTCTTCGTCTATCAAGGCTCGCACACTGTTGAGCGCATTAAATATAAAGTGAGGGTTGAGCTGAGATTTGAGGTGATTGAGTTGAATTTCGTTGATCTTGGCCTCATACTTCAAAGATTGATTATAATTGTCCAAAAAGTGAAATATAAAATACAACATGGTCCAAAGTGCATAAAACAAAAAGCTAACGAAGACATTCGCCGCCAAAACCAAAGGACTCAAATCTTCATCTAGAATGAGGATATCATAGGCAAGATTGATGAGAATTTGGGCTATGGTATTAGACAATCCCAGAACGAGCAAAGCTACGAATGTATTCCAAAGAAGCTGATTGAAACTCCTATTGAACCAATGATACTTTTTGATCACATACCTCAATGTGTGGGTAGAAATGAAATAATACAACGCCAAAGAAAAGTATGCACCGACTTGCACGGAAGAAATTCCTCTTCCTAAAGACACAAAAAATAGGTTGATCAGCGCAAAGCCTGTCCAACCCAGTAATTGCAATATCCAATATAACTTGATTCTATTCATTGTATAGTCCAAAGATAATCAACTCACTAAAAGCTTGACCAGCTAATATGCCAAATGGCATAAAGCTTCCATTAAAAGCTTCATGCTTGTTTTAGCTCCTCTTTCAAGAATTTGGCTGTAAAACTGCTCTTATTTTTGGCTACTTGCTCAGGCGTACCTTCAGCGATGATTTGACCTCCTTTGTCCCCCCCCTCGGGTCCTAGATCTATGATATGGTCTGCTACTTTTATGATGTCCAAGTTATGCTCTATGATCAACACCGTGTTCCCTTTATCAACAAGTCTTTGAAGAACCTGCATCAAAAGGTCAATGTCTTGAAAATGCAACCCTGTGCTCGGTTCATCTAGAATATAGAAGGTCTTTCCTGTGTCCTTTTTTGAAAGCTCCGTAGCTAATTTTACCCGCTGCGCTTCACCTCCAGAGAGCGTGGTAGCATGCTGACCCAAGGTAATGTATCCAAGACCTACTTCATTGAGCGTTTGGATTTTTCTTAAAATTTTCGGTTGAAACTCAAAAAACGCTACAGCTTGTTCCACTGTCATATCTAATACATCAGAAATAGACTTACCCTTGAATCTTACTTCCAGCGTCTCCCTATTATATCTTTTTCCTTTGCATGTCTCACATGGCACATGTACATCTGGTAGAAAATCCATTTCGACCAATTTCATTCCAGCACCTTCACAATCCTCACACCTTCCTCCTTTTACATTGAAGCTGAATCTTCCTGGTTTATAGCCCCTAATTTTAGCTTCTGGCAATTCCGTAAAGAGGGCTCTGATATCTGTAAATACTCCTGTGTAAGTGGCAGGGTTCGACCTTGGAGTCCTTCCTATAGGTGATTGATCTACTTCTATTACTTTGTCCAAGTGCTCCAACCCATCGATGCGTGTGTGAGCAAGTGGTTCCCGCTTTGAATTGTAAAAATGAGAATTGAGTAGAGGAAATAGCGTTTCATGAATCAATGAGCTTTTTCCTGAACCTGACACCCCTGTCACGCAAATCATTTTGCCTAGAGGAAGATGAAGGTTCACATTTTTGAGATTGTGCCCAGATGCACCTAATAGGCTCAAAGTCTGTCCATTTCCAGCTCTTCTTTTCTCTGGTATTTGAATCTTCAGTTCATTTGCCAAGTACTTGGCTGTAATGCTCTTTTGATTGAGAAACTCTTGCGGGTTACCAGCAGCTACGATTTGTCCTCCATGTCTACCTGCACCTGGACCGATATCCACCACAAAGTCCGCCTCTAGCATCATGTCCTTATCATGCTCAACTACAATTACAGAATTTCCCAAATCTCTCAAATCTTGTAAGGCTTTGATCAGTTTGACATTGTCCCTCTGATGAAGTCCAATGCTGGGCTCATCCAAGATGTAGAGTACTCCTACTAGCTGAGTACCTATCTGTGTGGCTAGCCTGATTCGCTGTGCTTCGCCTCCAGAAAGAGAGCGAAGCGGTCTATTGAGTGATAGGTAATCAAGACCTATATCGAGAAGAAATCCTATTCTTTTTTTGATTTCTTTGAGTACTTCTTTGCCTATAAGTAGCTGACGATCTGACATCTTTTCTTCTATTTTGTCAAACCAATCTCCAAGAGTGGCTATATCCATCACTGCCAATTCGCCTATATGCTTCTCGGCAATTTTGAAATGAAGTGCTTCCTTTTTCAATCTAAATCCCTCACAATCTGGACATACCTTGGATGTAGTAAAGTCACTCACCCATTGTTGAATTTTGTCTGAGCTTCCTTCTTGCTGCTTTGTTAGGAAGTTGATAATTCCTTCAAATGTTGTCGTCCATTTGGTACCAGGATATTTTACTGAATCTACCTCTACTTCCTGTTTGTCCCCATACAAAAGTACATTGACTACTTCCTTTGGCAGCTTTTCAATAGGTGTGGTGATGCTACACTTATATACCTTTAATATGGCATCGATCTTTTTGAAGATCCAAATATCTCTGAACTCTCCCAGGGGAGCTATGCCACCTCTGCTGATACTCAAGCTTGGATCGGGAATGATATTCTCCTGAGTGATCTCTTCTATCACACCTAAGCCATTGCAAGTCGGGCAGGCTCCGTAGGGACTATTAAATGAAAAAGTATTGGGTGCAGGCTCATCATATGAAAGACCGGTGGTAGGGTCCATCAGGTATTTTGAAAAATGATGGATTTCTCCTGCCTCATCCCTCAGCATCAAGATACCCTTACCGTGCTGAAGTGCTGTCTTGAGGGATTGAGTGATTCGGTACCTGTCGGATTCCTCTGCTACTATCCTATCGATTACTATTTCTATATCGTGGATTTTGTACCTATCGACTTGCATCTTGGGTACCATATCCATCACCACACCATCCACACGAACTTTAGAAAATCCCATTTTGCGGATTTGCTCAAAAAGCTCACGATAATGCCCTTTTCTTCCTTTGACTACAGGAGCAAGGATGAAGAGTTTCTTCCCTTGAAAATTGCTAAATAATTGCTCTATGATCTGATCCTCTGTCTGCCTGATCATCTTATGACCAGAAAGATAAGAGTAAGCTTCACCAGCTCGGGCATACAACAACCTCATGAAGTCATAGATTTCTGTTACTGTGCCTACTGTAGAGCGTGGATTTTTGGATGTAGTCTTTTGCTCTATGGAAATCACAGGTGATAATCCATTGATTTTGTCTACATCCGGCCTTTCCATTCCTCCCAAAAATGACCTAGCATAGGCAGAAAAGCTTTCCATATACCTTCGTTGACCTTCGGCATAGATGGTATCGAATGCAAGAGAACTTTTACCACTTCCGCTTAGACCTGTGATCACTACGAGCTTATTCCTTGGAATCTGAAGGTCTACATTCTTCAGATTGTGCTCTCTAGCACCATATATTTCTATATATTCTTCTTTTTCAGTGATTTTTTCAGTCATGGAAGGGTAATCCTTTATATATCAAGCATGCAAAAATAGGGATTTAAATCTACTCATCCCAAAAGGAAGGGAAAGTGAACTTTATATTTTGAGGTGAAATCATTTTTGCAAATAAAGTCATCAGGTATCTTAATCATTAGCCTTGGATTTCAAATCTTCAAGGTCCTCTCCTGTCACAGTAGATTTCAAACCAGAGAAAATCAATTGCCACCAAAAGTGAAACATAGATTTGTGTTTTACTCTTTTTGCATAGACCACACCCTTTTCTAGATTCCCATTTTTTCTAGGATTTTGGGATTTGATGACTACTTTACTCGCTAGGAAAGAGCCTATTTTTCGGAAGATATTTTTATCCTTTTCAAAATCCCTATTTAATATTTCGATTTGTAAGTCTTCATACCGCACGATCACTTCACCATGACCATCATCATCATTGGCATAGATATTAAAGTCCAATCTATTGATGATTCCTGACTTGAGACTTACTTTGGCCTCAGGTTCTATCATGGGATTGATTGCCGTAAGATCCATCTTACCAAGCGAGCCTCTTAAATGAAACTTACCACTCGGATCTTCCAGATCATAAGAGGCCTCAAGATAGACCTTGCCTTTACCCATGAGTAAGGCATTTGCTATAATCTCAAAATTCTTTGCTGTCTCAATATCATCTTCTAAATTGCTCAATCTGCTGATCTGAGCATTGACATCGGAGAAGAAAAGCTTACCTGTGGTAGGAGCACCATTATCAGGTTGCTCTTCTATTTTGATATGAGCATTGACTAAGTCTATATTCCTCAATACCATAGGGAATTCTATGGTCTGGAACATATCGTGTACCATTGATGGTCTGCGCTCATGATCCTCAGGTCGATTTTTGTTGTTAAACGCTTCGATTTGTAGCTCACTGATTTTCAAGCTGTCCACATCAAGAATCCCCTTGCGTAGAAAAGAATCGAAATTCACTCCTTTCACATCCAATACCCCATTGGTAAGTTCAAGCCAGGGTGTCCTTAGCTTGAATGACTCAGTGTACTCAAACTTACCCAGCTTGTGATTCAAAGAAAAATCAGCCACTTTGACTGTCTTATCTCTTGTGTCAAACATCAAATCTTTGATCTTTGCGTGTTGCTTATAATCATCAAAATGAACTGATACGTCTTCAATCTCACCATGAACCATTCCTACATCAAACAAAGCATCTTGATTGTCGATATCTTCTTTGGAAAGTCTAAAATCTGCAGCTTCTACCCTTAGATCTGTTATTTTCATTCTGACCGAGTCACATTTTAAATCTCTATTTTCAAGGTTGAAATGATTGAGTAAGATTTTATTAGCAGATATCATATCATAGTCTTTCTTATCTCCTTTTTCACCACTTGTCTCTATATTCAGAGAATCGATAGGTGGAGTTACTGTCTTGATATCTAGATTTTCTAGTTTTGCGGAGTCTATTTTTATAGAGTTGTTGAACAAAAAACTACTCCAAGTGAACCCTGTAATCCTCGCAAGTCCTAATTTTAATTCAATTTGAGATTGGGTAACGTCGATATCACTGGTAGGCTTGATAACTACATCTTCAATATTCAAATAAGTCCCTGTGTAATTATAGTCAAGTCTGATATTTCCAAAGCTAACTTCGTGATTATCAAACCCACTCGTCCGAGTGATCATATCACTAACTATTCTATCAGCATTCTGATTGAGATAGACATTAATTAAATATGGGACTCCTCTCAAAGCCATTATAGCAACGAATAGGAGAATCAGCAGTACAACTGGCCATTTTTTCATAAAAATTGAGCTGGGTAATTTTTTAAACTTTATTAAGTTAGAAAATTTATCATAAAAATAAACTATCAACTACTTCAATTGTTTATTTCATCGGAATCTTGATTTCATAAACCTTTCCTTTACTTCCTTTAAGCTTATCAGACCTAAGCCAAGGGTTGTAGAGCTTGAGCATTTTGTAATTTGTATTGTGTTTGATTGCCCATTCAGCCAGATTTGTTATATCACCACTTACGGCTACTTCTCTTAGTCTAGGCATAGCATACTTATCTTCAGGGGAAAGATTGAAGCCATATTTTTCAGCATTTTCGAAGATCTCCTTGAATGCAAGTAATCGAAATACATAGCGACTTGTCTCGTCATTGAGTAAGAGATCATAATAATTATGCTGTCTTTGTTCCGACTTTCTTTTGGATAATCCGCCCATACCCATGTTATAACTAGCAGCTACTGATGTCCAATTTCCATATCTGGCGAAGGCCTTTTTTAAGTATTGACAAGCTGCAATGGTGGCTTTTTCTAGATGATATCTTTCATCTACTTCATTGGTTACTTCTAGATTGTATTCCTTGGCAGTGGCAGGCATAAACTGCCAGAAACCCTTGGCTCCAGCCGGTGAAGTTACATTCATAAGTCCGGATTCAGCCATGGCTAGGTATTTGAAATCTTCCGGGACGCCGTTTGCATGCAAGATTTTTTCAATGGTTGGCATGTACCTTCCTGCTCTTTTCATCAGCAAGATCATGTTCGACTGCCAGTAAGCATTGACATAAATCTCTCTTTCAAGCCTTTCTTTTACATCATCCAAATCTAATGGTACGGGCTCATCGGCAAAAGTGATAGCTTCAGGCATGTCAAATAACTTCGCCCTCGTGTCTGGAATCTTCATGACAAATTCCTCCCCACTTTCTGGACTGACAATGACCTCTTGATAAATAATCTCAGGCTGCTTTTGATCCAATTTTTGAATCAAAAGCAGCCCGAATAGAATGATTATCAAGCCATAAATAATGTATATATGATAACGCCTCACTATTAATAGTTTGGTGACAAAAGGTATTTGCTATAAAAATCATCTATGACTTTAACGGCATCTGTTGGATTGTCAACTATAGAAAATAAGTCCAAATCTTCTACATTGATATTACGTTCTGCCAGCATGGTATCTTTCAGCCAGTCTACCAGTCCTGCCCAATACTCTCTGCCGACTAGCACGATTGGAAACCTTCCTATTTTATTGGTTTGGATCAATGTCAAAGCTTCAAATAGCTCATCTAAGGTACCATACCCCCCTGGAAGTGCTATAAACCCCTGTGCATATTTTGTAAACATTACTTTCCTAACAAAGAAATAATTAAAAGTAATCAATTTGTCAGGGTCAATATAAACATTGTTGAACTGCTCAAAAGGAAGGACAATATTCAGTCCTACAGACTTTCCGTTTTCAGAATGAGCCCCTTTATTACCTGCTTCCATGATCCCAGGACCTCCACCAGTGATCACTCCGTAGCCATGCCTTACCAGTTTAGCAGCAATTTCCTCTGCCATTTTATAGTACTTGTGATCGCGAGGTGTTCTAGCCGATCCAAATACCGAGACGCATGGGCCTATTTTTGCTAATTTTTCGAATCCCTCAACAAACTCAGACATGACCTTGAAAATCGCCCAAGAGTCTGCACTCTTTATTTCATTCCAATCTCTTTCTTTGAACGCTCTACGAATTCTTTCTTCTTGTTTTGGGTCTATTGGACCATTGTTTTCACTCATAACTTATATACTTTTATCAAAAAACACATCCATTATTGGCTTAAAAATGAAATTAAGCTCTTAAAGGTAGATTTTTCTTTTTTTCTTGAAAAGAAATCCATCTATTAAAACATGAATGAAGAAAAAAAGTTGCCAAAAAATAAATGTTGTTTTAGAATCTAAGGTGTGTTACTTTCGCAGGCTTTTATATATGAACCTATGAATTTGAGAGAAAAGTCTCTGGAAGTCAGGAAGGTATTTGATGAATTAGATATTGAAATCAAGTCCTTCATGCAGTCATCACAGTTGTCTTGCGTGACGGGCTGTGGAGCTTGTTGTGCAAACCCAAATGTACATGCTTCAATTTTAGAGTTTTTGCCCTTAGCTTTTGATCTGTATGAAAAGGGAAAAGCTGAAAAAGCACTATCAATACTCGAAGAAGCTGGTGAAGATTCAAATTGTATCATTTACAAATCACTCTCAGCAGATGCAAAATCAGGGTTCTGCTCTGACTACAGCAATAGAGGCATGATATGCAGGCTATTCGGAAGCTCCGCTAGAAGAAATAAGGAAGGCAAAAAAGAGCTGATCACATGCAAAATCATCAAAGAACAAAAAGCAGATGCATACCAGGGTACAGTATTGGCCATCAAAGAAGGGCTATCCGTACCATCTAGTGGTGATTTTTATTCTCATTTGTATAATATAGATTTTCAACTAACAAATCAGCAGTATCCTATCAATATAGCCATAAAAAATGCTCTTGAAGTCGTATTGACTTATATGTTTTACTTAGAAAATAACGAACCAGAAAGCTTATAAAATTTTTAAAGCACGGTTTTTGATCGTATATTGTAGTCGACTTTGTTTTTGAAATTTTAACTAAATCTACATATATGCTCAACGTATCAGAAATTGTTCAAACGATCAAGCAGCTGATTGAAGTCAGGATTCAAATGGTTAAGAGCCAGTTGGAGGATAGCTTTTCAGAAATTATATCGAGAGTTTTCATCTTAATATTAATGGGTCTTGCATCTTTGATGATTTTGCTTTTTGCTAGTATTTCTTTAGCATTTTACTTAGGTGAAATTTTGTATTCGAACTATCAGGGCTTTTTGTATGTCAGCCTGATATACTTGGTAATATTCGTGATACTCTTCTTGATAAGAGAGTCAGATGGAATTATAACTTCCTTTAGGCAGTTTTTTAGGCGTTTTCTTTTCAGGATCAAAAAGCAATAATCATTATGGAACTAGAAAAAAAAGCACAAGAGCTGGAGCAAACACTTCAAGCTCAGCTTAATGCACTCAAAGGCGACTCTGGGGATTGGATCAGGGTAGGCTCAGGGGTACTTGCAGGTGGGATAGTAGCTTTTGGCTTGGTAAGACTTCTCAAAGGGAAAAAGAATAAAAAAACTAAGCAAGTCATGGCCGTATTAGAAAGGGAAGGCTTGCTAGATAAGGAAATTAGTGCCAAGCTCACTGCTAAAAAAGAAGCGGGTTTTATGGCACGAATGGCCGCTATAGTTCTTCCTATGGCAATCGCTTATGGAAGAAAAAAGTTTCTCGATAACTACCTCAACAACACCAGTGATATTGAAGAAGAATAATGGATTAGCCCAAAAGATTGATGATTTTGCTTTGAATGGAAAAAAATCAGTTGCATGGCTTATTGATCCAGATAAAATCAAGTCCATTGACACACTGAAGTTACATTTAGAACATGCGGTGGCTACTGGGCTTGATTTTATTTTCTTAGGCGGCAGCCTTGTATCCCATCAAAAACAAGACAACCTGATAAGGAAAATAAAGGATTTTAGCCCAGAAATCCCAGTTATTCTTTTTCCTGGAAGTATTTCGCAGTTTTCACCTATGGCAGATGGAATACTTTTCTTATCACTTATCTCTGGAAGGAATCCCGATTTGCTTATTGGGCAGCATGTGGTGATAGCTCCTATATTAGCTAGATCGAGTGTAGAGATACTGCCGACGGGATACATGCTAGTCGATGGAGGGAAATCTACAAGCGTTCATTATATTTCACAAACCATCCCCTTGCCAAGAGACAAGGCTGATATAGCAGTTGCTACTGCATTGGCTGGTTCGTTTTTAGGCTTGAAGTATTTTTACTTAGACGCAGGTAGTGGTGCTCACCTACCAGTGCCACATGAAATCATACATTCAATAAAAGAAAATATCAATGCCCCTGTGTTTGTAGGCGGAGGTTTGGATACTTTGGAAAAAGTAAAGGCTGTGTTCGAAAGTGGTGCTGATCTGGTGGTACTAGGGAATGGGGCAGAAAAAAACCCCAGTCTATTGACTGAGGTTCTCGAGTATGTAAATGTATTAAACTTATCCTTGAACATTAATTAGTGATTCCCTTCTTCGCATCTTTCCTGCTGGCAAACCATACATCATCTTGAATCGGCGACAGAAGTATGCAGTGTCCTTGTAGCCTACTTCTTTGCCTATATCTCTTATACTTTTCTTAGATGTGCGTAGAAGCTCTACGGCGGCCTCCATTCTTTGGTACTCAATATAATCTTGAGGATTTATTCCAGTCAGCATTTTGAAATACTGACCCACATAGTCCTCAGAGACATTGGCTACTTTTGCCAATACCTTATTAGAAAGGTCACCACCAATGTTTTTCTTTATGAAATTGAACATTTCAATTAGCCTTGGATCTTTGAAATAGGTGCTGTTTGTAGAAAGTTCTTCTACAAATAGTCTATTTTTCAAAATATGGCGTACAATTTCGATAACTAAAAGCTCCGTATGCAATTTGATGACACGCTCTTTCCCTGGTGTATTTTGCTCATTTTCTTTTACTATATCTTCTAGTATAGAAGCTATGCGATCATTGAACTTGATAGCAAAAGGAGGAATACCAAGTGAATTGAAAAAGTTCACTACATCAAATACTTTGGCGTCAAAATTCACCACAGTAATGCAATCTTCCTCTGCACCTTTGATCTCTTTGAAACTTATTGTCTGAAGATACTTTCGCTTGTTGTCTAAAAATTCCTCGTTGGACATTTCAGATTTCTTTGAGATAGACCCAAAAGTGACGTTCGTTCTTCTTCCTGCTGGAATAAATAGCATCTCACCTTCATTGACTCCTTCGCTTTCGTCTGAATACTTTAATGCTCCTTGATGTAAAAGAATTACTGTATTCTCGGTATCACTATAATCCGCAATACTTGCTGGTTTTGTGATTTTGTAGTTATTGCCTTTTAAGAAGCGTACTCCTACTGATTCTATGACTTTATTGTAAAATTCCATGAATACAAGCTTTGTAGTTTTCTCGTAAAACTAGGACAAATTTTTAATTCACAATGTATTTATCCCATAAAAATTTCATGTAGCCAAGAAAAAGGGAAAAAAAATTGTATTTTTTGCCCTTTTTAACCTATAAACATTGTACTATCTCAATAGGCCACGAGATATAACTATTCTCTGAATCTCACTAGTACCTTCATAAATCTGAGTAATCTTTGCATCACGCATTAGCCTTTCGACATGATACTCTTTGACAAATCCATAGCCTCCATGAACCTGCACAGCCTCTACTGTCACATCCATAGCTACTTGAGAGGCGTATAGCTTTGCCATAGCTGAAGCATGAGCATAGTCTTTTCCTTGATCCTTAAGCCATGCTGACTTGAGAACTAAGAGTCGAGCAGCTTCTATACTAGTAGCCATATCTGCAAGTTTGAATTGTATGGCTTGATGCTGACTGATGGGCTTTCCAAATGCTTTTCTCTCTTTGGCATATGCCAAGGCAAGTTCGTAAGCACCAGCAGCTATTCCCAGAGCCTGCGCCGCAATCCCTATTCTTCCACCATTCAGGGTTTCCATAGCAAAGTTAAATCCAAAGCCTTCTTCTCCTATTCGGTTTTCTACAGGCACTTTCACATCTGTAAACATCAAAGAGTGGGTATCCGACCCTCGTATACCTAACTTGTCTTCTTTCTTTCCTACTACGAAACCTTCCCATCCTTTTTCCACTATAAAAGCAGATATTCCTTTATGCCCTTTGGCCACATCTGTCTGTGCTATCACCAAATAGACGCTCGCCGTATTGCCATTAGTGATCCAGTTTTTTGTCCCATTCAAAATGTAAAAATCCCCTTCCCTTCGGGCTTCAGTTTTTTGAGAAGTAGCATCCGAACCAGCTTCTGGTTCAGATAAACAAAATGCACCTAATACCTCCCCTGATGCTAATGGTTTTAAATATTTCTCTTTTTGAGCCTCTGATCCATATTTTTCCAAACCCCAACATACCAATGAATTATTGACAGACATAGCCACAGATGCTGATGCATCTATTTTCGACAGTTCTTCCATCGCTAGCACATAGGAGATCGTATCCATTCCTCCTCCATTATATTTAGGATTCACCATCATACCCATAAAGCCCAGCTCTCCCATTTTTTTGATTTGATCTGCGGGAAACTTGGCTTCGGTATCTCTTTCTATGACCCCAGGTAACAATTCTGATTGTGCAAACTCTCTGGCTGCATCCCTCACGGCTAAGTGTTCTTCTGTATATTCGAAGTTCATATATTTGGGTTATTTGTTTAGTGTTAGAAATATAATTCAAAAAAATAAGAGGTACAACGAATTGCACCTCTTATGTAAACTCAAAATGAGTTTTTTGGTTTCCTTTTTTCTAATCTCTATTTCCAAAAAAGATGAAGATGTAGTATGCCAATGTAGCTAAAGAAGCTAATGCTGCAACCACATAGGTCATTGCTGCCCATTTAAGTGCATCTTTGGCCATTCCATATTCCGATCTGGTGACTATGTTTCTTTGGTTGACCCACGCCAATGCTCTATTGCTTGCATCAAATTCAACTGGCAAAGTGACGAGTGTGAACAAGGTCATGATACCGTAAGCTCCCACTACGATTGCGCCTATGAATTCATAAGGTAAACCTATCAAGAAACCCCCAAATAGAGATGCAATAAGCACGATGTTCAAGATTTTACCACTAGCATTTTGGACAGGAACCATGGCAGATCTCAGCTGAAGCCAAGTATAAGCTGTAGCATGCTGTATTGCGTGACCACATTCGTGGGCTGCTACCGCAGTAGCCGCAGCATTTCTTCCATAGTAGACATCCGGACTCAAATTGACGGTTTTATTACCTGGATTGTAGTGATCAGATAGCTGACCCTCTACACAATGCACCGATACATCTCTGATATTGTTATCAGCGAGCATCAATTCCGCTACCTCTTTTCCTGACAGATTTGCCTGTAGAGGTATCTGTGAATATTTTTTGAATTTACTTTTTAACCTGTTGCTTACTACGAATCCTAAGATTCCAAATACAACGACGATAAGAATAATCATAGCTTTGATTTATTTTAACTGCTTGTTCAATACGAATTTAAGAAGTCCTAGGTTTTTTCTTTGCAGAGATTCTGAGAAAAATGCCTAAAGCCAAAAGGCCAATGGCAATGATTGTCAACACTTGTGATCCATGTATAATTGCTGCAAAAATTTTCCCTTGTTCTTCGCTCAAATCATACTTCATCAAAATGAAGGCCACAAGTGCATGAAAGGTACCTATACCTCCTTGTACAGGCGCAGTCATGCCAATACTTCCCATCACCATCACCATCAATATAGCACTAGCTGTCAAACTGGCAGTAGAAGGAATGCCCAGCGCTACTGCATACATGGTGAGGTAGTAACTCAACCATACACCAAGAGAAGACATCCAAAACCCTAATTGATTTTCCACATCTTTGATCGAAAGCATTCCCTTGTAGAGATTTTTGCCAAAGTTTCGAACTTTGATCACTATACGACTTTCTTTGAATTTTTTAAATATAAAAAACACAACAAGACTCAAAAAGATAACCACACCTATGCCAATAGGTAGTATGTTCATCAAACTTTCTGATAGGTCATCAGTAGCAACGAGCTCCTCAAAAATACTTACAAACAATTCTCTTTCAATAACAAAGGCAAGAAAAATACATGACACCATCATTAGCAGGTCTATGGATCTTTCCACTATCACTGTTCCCACAAGTTTTCCCATATCTAGGCCGTCAGTTTTTTTCAAAACCCCACAGCGTGCTACTTCGCCAGCTCGAGGTACTATCAGATTTGTTAGATAACCTACCATTAGGGCCCAAAAAGCCCGAGAGGTTCGCACGTTTGACTCAGTGCTTGCATCTATGAGTAATTTCCATCTCCAAGCTCTGAGCCAAAAACCAAACAATGCAACTAAAATAGAGGCAGCTAGCCAATACCACGAGAGTTCAGCGACTGCCCCTGAAAGTTCTTCAAAACTGATGTCTTTATATAAAAACCAAAAGATACCAACTGCTACGATTAATGATACAACTACCTGAATCCCTTGCTTGAGAGTGATTTTCAAAATTTATATGACTTTGTTATGGTCATCGGGAAAGATGACGATAGGTTGATGCTTCTTGGCTTCTTCAAAATCCATAGAGGCATATGAAATGATGATTACTATATCTCCGACTTGAGCTTTTCTGGCAGCAGGTCCATTCAAACAAATCATCCCACTACCCCTTTCGCCTTTGATCACATAAGTCTCAAGTCTTTCACCATTATTGATGTTGACTATTTGAACCTTTTCGTTTTCGATGAGATTGGCAGCATCCATCAAGTCTTCATCTACGGTGATACTTCCTACATAATGAAGCTCCGCTTGGGTGATCTTTACTCTATGGATTTTAGATTTTAATACTTGGATATGCATGATTGAAATTTTGCGCAAAACTAATCAAATTATCTCTAGGTTGTCTATCAACCTAACATCTTCGACATAAGCAGCAATACAAATGGAAAGCCCTGAAGCTTTATCTAAATTATTTTTTGGCTCAAGACTATTGGTATCTACTAGTTCGAAATATTCAAGGGAGCAGGTTGAGATATTTTGAAAATTGCTTTTCACTTGCTCTTGGATAATAAACCATTCCTTGCCTGCCAATAGTTCATCTTTAGCAAAAGTAAGGCTTTGGTAAAGAATCGTGGACTTTGCTCTACCCTCTATACTTAGTCTCACATTTCTTGAGGACATGGCAAGTCCATCGAGTTCTCTGACGGTAGGTACTGTAATGACTCGGACATCAAATTCAAGCTCCTCAACTAGGCGTTTGATGACAGCTACTTGCTGTAAATCCTTCTGGCCAAAGAAAGATTTATGAGGTTTAACAATATTTAACAGTTTGGAAACGACCAGTCCGACACCACTAAAATGGCCTGGTCTAAAGACTCCTTCTAATGTCTTATCAAGGTATCCAAAATCAAATTTTACAATAGATTTACTCGCATATAGCTCCTCAACTGCTGGAAGAAAAACGAAATCAACCCCTTTTTGTTTTAACAAATCTAGGTCTTTCTCTATGGTAATTGGGTACTTCTCGAAGTCATCTTTGTTATTGAATTGGGTCGGATTTACAAATATAGAGGCGATAACCAGATCAGAATTTAATTTGGCATTATCAATTAATGTCAAATGTCCTTCATGCAATGCCCCCATTGTCGGAACAAAACCTATTATTTTTTGAGAATTTCTTACCTGATTGAGTCTAGATTTTACGTCTAATTTGGTTCTGAGGATCTCCACTTCTGGGCGGGTTTATCAAATGTAAAATAGGCGCAAAGCTATGTTATTATCCAGAAAAACAATGGATTTTAGGGATTTTTTTTGTAACTTTGTAGTCCCGTATTATACCCTCAACAAAAATTACAAGATATGTCTAAACTTCGTATCCTTTACGTTGCAAGTGAAATCAATCCATTCCTACAAACATCAGAAGTAGCCAACTTTGTAAGAGCACTGCCTCAGGCGATGCAAGAAAAAGGTATGGAAATTCGCATTCTTGTTCCTAGATTTGGCTTGATCAATGAAAGAAAGAACAGGTTGCACGAGGTAGTGAGACTTTCTGGAATCAACATCGCAGTTGGTGAGGAAGAAAAACCATTGATTATAAAAGTAGCATCAATTCCGAATGCAAAGCTTCAAGTTTATTTTATAGACAATGAAGATTATTTCCAAAGGAAAAGCGTTTTCCATGATAAACAAGAGAAGTTTTACGAAGACAATGACGAAAGAGCCATTTTCTTCTGTAAAGGAGTCATAGAGACCGTCAAAAAACTTGGCTGGGCTCCGGATGTAGTACACTGTAATGACTGGATGACCAGCTTGATTCCCTTGTACTTAAAGACTACTTACAAAAACGAACCTCTATTCAAGGATACAAAATCCGTATTTGCTATTTATAATACAGGATTTAGCCATAAATTTGGCGACGATTTGTTTGATAAAGTCAAAATGGTCGACATAGACGATAACATTTTGGCTCCTCTGAAATCTAAAGATTATGAAGGCTTCCTGAAAATAGGAATGGAATATGCCGACATGGTCATCAAAAGTGAGGAAATTTCAGATAAGTTGACGCAATTAATTGAAGAGTGCTCTAAAGATAAAAAGTGTGAGATTAACAAAGAAGAAGACGAAGAACTTTTTGAAAGTTACTACAACATCTATAATGACCTGGCCGGCTAAAGCTGTCGCAGGGCTATTCCTTACATTATCCATAGCAAGTTCTTGCAGTGATCCATCTAGCATTGGCTTAGATCTGGATCCTAACAACAACCAGATAGGGGTTTTCTATGCAGAAATACCCCTTTCTGCTTCTATGGTTTTGCTAGATTCATTCAATACTACCAATGCAGGAGTAATGGTGGTAGGCGGTCTCACTAGTGAATTCTTTGGTACTACCGAAGGCATAGGATTCTCTAGATTGGCCATCAGTCCGACAGTTGCCAGACCCCAACAAAACGCTGTACTGGACTCTGTGAAATTCAATTTTCAAATAGAATCTGTGATAGGCAATGACTTGAGTAATCCAAAAACACTATCTGTACACCTGCTCAATGAAGCAATCCTAGATACTACATACTACAATAGTGATCGGCTTGAATTTGATGCGCAACCAATAGCCCAAGGAAGTTTCAATTTCTCTACTAGGCAAGATACTACTGTAAACGTACACATGGAAAGTGGCTTTTCAGAATTTATCTTTGATGAGTTGAAAAAAGGAGACGCTTTTAGGGATATTTTCACCTTCAGAAACTTGATACCAGGTATAGCGTTTCAGGGGGATCCTTCCGAAGAAGCTTCTACGTCTATAAGAGTAGGGAGCAATACAGCAATCATAGTCTACTACAAAAATGAAGGCGATACAATATCTCGAGGATATACCATTTCGACAGCTCAATCAAGGCATTTTAATTTTGTCAACAACGACCGAACTGGCACACCCACCGCAGAAATAACGGAACCTAGAGTAGCTTATAATGTAGGAAATAGAGTGGGCTCTATATCTAATGTGGGTATTGTTGTAAAATTAGACACAAGCCCTATCGATAATTTTCTCGATACTTTACAAAATGTGACTTTCAATGATATTGAACTTGCCATTGGTCCATTGAGTAGTAACATCAGCACAAATAGACCACCTTCTGGACTGATGATGTACTTGACTGATGCGCAAAATAGAATTTTAAGAAACTCAAATAATAACTCCCTTTCTGTACAAAGAGAAGGAGTAGCTCAGGTAGTTACTGAAAATGGCAGTGTTTCACCCGCATTTTCAAATCCTGCTTTCTTGACATATGGCTCTACCGCCAACACATACCGGGTAAAAATAACATCCCACATGAATGCCTTATACAGACTAGGATTAGAAAGAAATGATTTTCTACTTTATCCTTCAGTAGGACAGGCAGAATCTGGTGATATTTTCAAAAGATCATTTAGGGAATTCGTGGTAAATCAAGATGATATTAAATTGAAAATTTACTACTCAAAAATACGTGCATTTTAGATAAGTATCTGAGAAGCAAAAGTTTCAAAACCCAAGCGAAAAATCAAAAATTAACCGAATTTTTGATTTTTCGCTTGGGTTTTTATATTTTTTTTGAACAAAAGAACTACCTTTAAGCTCTAAAAATTTTTAAAAATTATGTGTGGAATAGTTGCTTATGTAGGGCAGAAAGAGGCGCTGCCAATCATCATAAAAGGTCTCAAGAGGTTAGAATACAGGGGATATGACAGTGCTGGTGTCGCACTGATCGATCATGAAGGGCTCAATGTCTATAAGAAAAAAGGCAAAGTGTCTGAGTTAGAAAATCACCTTACAGAAAAGGGAACATTGAGTTCTACCATAGGTATCGGTCATACCCGATGGGCTACTCATGGAGAACCCAATGATGTGAATGCTCATCCTCATTACTCATCAAATGAAAAGTTTGCTATGATTCATAATGGCATCATAGAAAATTATGATGTTTTGAAAACAGACTTGAAAAACAGGGGCTATGTATTCCAAAGTGATACAGACTCTGAGGTCTTTATGAAATTTATTGAGGATATCCATAAAAACAACGATTGTAGTCTAGAGGAGGCGGTCAGACTAGCCCTACACAAAGTAGTAGGTGCCTATGCTATTGTCATCATGAATATAGAGGAACCTGATACATTGATAGCTGCCCGTAAAGGTTCGCCACTTGTGATAGGTGTAGGAAAGGGAGAGTATTTCCTTGCTTCAGACGCCACTCCGATCATCGAATATACCAATCAAGTAATCTACCTTGACGATTATGAGATCGCCGTAATACGCAACGGCTCACTACAAATCAAAACCATCGAAAACGTAGAAACAAATCCTTATATCAACCAGCTCGAAATGGAGCTAGAAGCGATAGAAAAAGGTGGTTATGAACATTTCATGCTTAAGGAAATCTTTGAACAACCGCGATCTATTGCTGATTGTCTTAGAGGTAGATTAGATGCGAAAAACGGTCGTTTGGTCTTAGGGGGATTGCGGGATTATATGAACAAGTTCCAAAACGCAGACAGGATCATCATCACAGCTTGCGGTACTTCATGGCACGCTGGTTTGGTCGCAGAATATTTGTTTGAGGAATTTGCAAGAATTCCGGTGGAAGTAGAATATGCATCAGAATTCAGGTATAGAAATCCCGTTGTTAATGAAAAAGACTTTGTTATCGCTATTTCTCAATCAGGAGAGACTGCGGATACTTTAGCAGCCATAGAGCTGGCAAAATCAAAGGGTGCTACAATATTTGGTGTGTGTAATGTGGTCGGTTCATCCATCGCACGCGCTACGCATGCTGGCAGCTATACACATGCTGGACCAGAGATCGGCGTAGCATCTACCAAGGCATTTACAGCACAGATATCAGTACTTACGATGATGGCTTTGATGCTTGGCTATCAAAGAGGCACTCTTACAGAGAGTAAGTATGTGCAGCTATTGAATGAGTTGGAAAAAATTCCAAGCAAAGTAGAAGAAACACTCCAAATGAATCCTCATATTGAAGAAATTTCGGCAGAATATAAAGACGCAAGAAATTTCTTGTATTTAGGAAGAGGTTATAATTTCCCAGTTGCTTTAGAAGGAGCATTGAAGCTCAAAGAAATTTCTTATATCCATGCGGAAGGTTATCCAGCTGCTGAGATGAAGCATGGGCCTATAGCTTTGATAGATGAAGAAATGCCAGTTGTATTCATCGCTACCAAAGACAACTCTTATGAAAAAGTAGTGTCGAACATTCAAGAAGTAAAAGCCAGAAAAGGAAAAATTATTGCTGTGGTCACTGAAGGAGATACTACAGTAAAAAGTATGGCTGATCATGTCCTAGAAATCCCAGACACCGCCGAAGCATTCGTACCATTGCTTTCTGTTATTCCGCTACAGATACTTTCTTATCACATTGCGGTAATGAGAGGCTGTAATGTAGATCAACCAAGGAACTTGGCAAAGAGTGTAACAGTAGAATAAAAACAAAACCCGCTAATGATAGCGGGTTTTTTTATATATCTAAAGCTCTTATCAACCTATTTTCAATTTTAATTCTCCATTTCTTTTGACAATCTTCAGATCAAAATACTGATTGACAAAGGCTTTGCATTGATTTTCGGACCATTCCGCTCTAGACTCTGTATCATAAAGCACGGTCATTCGTAGCATTGTTTTTACATAGGGTTCGAACCTGCCAAGTTCTCGCAGCCAAGTGGAAAATTGCAAAATCCAGTCCTCTTGAAATTTTTCAAAATGGCTTCTGCCATCAAAAAGCAGTTCGAGTTGATTATCACCAAACTTGTACCTGTAAATACCACAGAGCTGACGATAAATTAATCTAATTCTCTCTCTTGGAAAGTCATATGTATCGATGATCTGATTGTAAGTAGCATCCATAAGCATGAGCGGATTGTACAATGCAGTATACGACTTCTTCAACTCAAATACCATCAAGTCCAAAGCTTTATCCTCCAAGGCCGTCTGAGCCTGTCTGAGAATATAGTTTTTATCTAAAGGAAATAATTTTTGAATCATCAGAATTAGAAATATTTCGCAAAATACATGATTAATAGTGATAATTAAAATTTACAATCGGAAATCATCTATTTCATATCCAAAACCAATAGAAAATTAATATTCCTGATGCAATTTTTAAACTCTTTTGAAGAATATTCTTTTGTAAGAATCTCAAAATTGGAGGATTATGAATAAGCTTGCTAAAAAATAAATAAAACAATAGAATAAGTGTATTTTGAACGCTTCATTTTTCTAATTTAGAGATTTGAATTTAATAAGCCTCATAGCAACAGAGATAACTTAAGGACCTGAATAAAATAAATATGGAAAACAAAAAGGTGATTGTAACAGGTGGTGCAAGTGGAATAGGGCTGGCCATCACGAAAAAATTCTTATCTCAAGGGGCTAGTGTTTATATTTTAGATTTTAATGAGACTCTTGGCCAAGAGGTATTAAAGAAATTGCGGTCAGATTATAATCAAGTGCACTTCATGGCCTGTGACGTAAGCAATCAACATCAAGTCAAAGAAGTGTTTGCCAATATTCCCTCCATCGATGTACTCATCAATAACGCAGGTGTGTCACATGTAGGAAATATTGAAAAAACTACAGAAGAAGACTTTTCTAGGCTGTTTAACATCAATGTAAAAGGGATCTACAACTGCGCACAAGCTGCCATTTCAAAAATGAAAGGCAAAGGTGGGGCTATTTTGAATATGGCTTCAATTGTGTCTTCGGTGGGAATACCAGATAGATTTGCTTACTCCATGACCAAGGGAGCTGTGCTTTCTATGACTTACTCCATAGCTTGCGATTATGTCAGTGAAGGAATTCGCTGCAACTGCTTGTCGCCTGCTCGAATCCATACCCCATTTGTAGATGATTTTTTGGCAAAAAATTATCCAGGCCAAGAAAAAGAGGTCTTTGAAAAGCTTGCTAAGACTCAGCCTATAGGTCGTATGGGCACCCCCGAAGAAGTGGCAGAAGCAGCATTTTTCATTTGCTCTGATCAAGCAAAATTTATAACGGGAACCAACTTCCCTGTAGACGGTGGATTTGTAAGTATCAAAAACTAAAGATATGAAGTTAATAAGATTTGGAAATGTAGGTCAGGAGAGACCAGGCATAGAAGATACAAATGGAGCATGGTTAGATTGTTCTTCATTTGGTTCAGACTGGAATGAGGGGTTTTTAGGGAACAGTGGACTAGAAAAACTTGCTGATTGGTTACAAGAAAATAAAGCAAATTTGCCCAAGATTGACAAAAGCACAAGGCTAGCAAGTCCTATCGCTAGGCCTTCGAAGATTGTCTGTGTGGGCTTGAACTATTCCTTGCACGCAAAGGAAAGTGGAATGCCTATCCCAGAAGCTCCCATTTTATTCATGAAGGCTTCATCTTCTTACTGTGGCCCATTTGACCCTATTATCATTCCAAAAAACTCTGTCAAAACTGACTGGGAGGTTGAATTGGCAGTAGTGATTGGCAAAAAGGCAACCTATGTGGAAGAAGCTGATGCCCACAAACATATCGCAGGGTATGTGCTACATAATGATGTGAGTGAAAGAGATTTTCAACTTAACCATGGAGGTCAATGGGTAAAAGGAAAAAGCGCTGATAATTTTGCCCCATTGGGACCTTACCTAGTCACTCCTGACGAACTAAAAAACCCAGAGAACTTAAGACTATGGCTTAAACTCAATGGTAAAATGATGCAGGACAGTAATACTTCTGATCTAATATTCAAAATCCCATTTCTGATAAGCTATATCAGCCAATACATGACTTTACTTCCTGGTGATGTGATCTCTACTGGAACCCCATCAGGCGTAGGACTTGGACTCAATCCTCCACAATATCTCAAAGAAGGTGACGTAGTAGAGCTAGGAATAGAGGGATTAGGCATAGCGAAGCAAGAAGTAGTTGCTTATAGATAATACGCATTTGATTCTTATTTGAATCTAATCGATCAAATTTAAATGAAAAGACAGCTATAATATTTCCGCTGCTGTCTTTTTAATTTTGCTTCTGATAGACCAAGCTTATAATGAAGTATCAACCAATGAAAATCTTTTTCTATCATTAACTTAAATGTATTGATTCATAAGTCTAGAGTAAAAGTCTAAGCTAGACTTATGAAAAAACAACACACATAAGTGCAACATAGCTGCACTTGTGTGTGTTGCTTTAAATTATTTTTCATGTATATCCATCTTTGTACAAAAAGAAGTATTTCATTCAAATATTAGTTTACTTCGGGATTAGTATCAACTAATATCTAGATCTTGAAAACCCCGAATATGATTTGGCTACTGGAATCTTTATGGATATTCATTTTGTTTTTTTGAATATACGGAACTTTGCCAATAACATTACAAAATTCCGATTTATCTAACTTCCGATACAAATTGATATTGGATACTTACGGATATTGACCATTAACAACCGGTTGAGTCAATGAATTGAAGTTGCTGGCAAAAAAGCGTATAATCAGAGAAAAAATTATCAAAGCGTTAAACTGATTAATATTCAATATGAATGTTATATTTATCAAGAAGGCCAGCAACATTCGATAGTGAGAATTTAGCTCCTTTTATCCGGTTATTTTCTGGATCTATGGAATAACCTGAAGAGGTGCGCAAATCAACTTTTTCTAGAATCGTACGATCAAAAACAGCCTGAGTAAGATTACAGTTTTCAAAAACAGATCCTGTCAGGTCAGCTTCGACAAAATCAACTTCCATCAAGGAAGTGTTTTTGAATAGGGTTTTCTTAAGTTTGACTTTGTAAAAAGAAGCGTGATTCATTAGGCAATTCTCAAATCTAATGCCTATACCAAAAGGATCACAGGTATCAAATCTCCCACCTAGTAGCTTAGATTCTTTGAAAACCACATCGCGAAAGGCGGTTTTGTGAAGCTTGGCCATACTAAGGTTACAATTCAAAAAAATACAGTCTGTGAAAATAAAGCCAGAAAGGTCCTTTTCAGAGAAATCACATTGATTGAAGGTACAATTTTCGTACTCAGCTTTGGGCAGATCGCTATTCCTAGCGATGGTCTGGTCTGATGTGTAACTATCAGTCATATCATTTACGCATTTTTTGTGTTCAATTTTGAGCTTTGTTCTCAACATGACCTGGTACTGTAGCTGCAAGCTTATTGATCATTCCTCTAAAAATAAAACCATGAAATGGTAATACAGCGTACCAATACAACCTTCCATAAAGGCCAATAGGCCTAAAGGTAGCCGTCTGAGTGAGTATATTGTCTTTGTCAATCTTAAACTCAAGCCATGCCTCTCCAGGTAGCTTCATTTCAGCATAAAGAAGAAGTCTTCGCTCTTCTCTATCGGCTATCATTACTCTCCAGAAATCAAGCGCATCGCCTGTAAATATTTCTGTATCACTTCTTCTTCCCCTTCTCATTCCTACGCCACCGAATATTTGATCTATAAACCCTCGAAGCTTCCACAATGCTGTACCGTAATACCAACCCGTCTTACCTCCAATTTTCCAAATTTTGTCAAGAGATGCTAAACTATCCTCTAAAGGTAGCGAACGCGTGTCTTTGAAGCAACCATTTGTAGGGACTTCTACAAATTTGGAAAAGCCACTCTTGAAAAGCTCACTGGTCTGTGCATCTTTCCAACTGGAAGTGACTTGGTTCTGCTCAATTTTATCAAATGCCAATTGAATCGCTCTATCATAACCCAGAAGATTGATGTTTAGCATAGATGCGAGATCATTTGGTTCGCAGACCACTTCTACTTTCATACTGTTCACCAGATTCTTGGCCAATGAATACGAAGTAGATGTGATGAAATACAGCCAATAGGAAGAAATCGTAGGGCTCATCACTGGCACAATACCGATGCGCCTCTTAAGCCCCCTGGCTTTAGCAAATCGCAGAAGCATTTCTTTATAAGTTAGAATATCAGGCCCGCCGATATCATAATCCTTGTTGAAGGTTTCGTTTTTGTCAATTACACCTATCAAAAACTCTATAACATTTCTGATAGCTATAGGCTGACATTTGGTCTTAAGCCATCTGGGAGCAACCATGATGGGGAGCTTCTCTACCAAGTCACGTATGATTTCAAAAGATGCACTACCAGAACCCACAATGATACCTGCCTTGAGAGTAGTGAGTGCATATTTTTCACTTGAAAGTAAAGTCTCTACCTTTTTTCTAGAGGAAAGATGCTTCGACAGTTCCTCCGAATTACTTATTCCACTGAGGTAAATCACCTGTCTCACGTTTGTTCTTTCTATTCGGTCTTTGAAATTCTTGGCGCAAGTCTCTTCCAAATCTCCAAAATTCCCGCTTTGAGTTGACATGGAGTGAATTAGATAATAAGCTAATTCTATGTCATTGGGGATAAATTGCAAGCTATCTTCTTTCAGAAAGTCTACTTCGATTACAGAGATATTTGGAGAATCGTATTTCTTAAGGTTAAACCTATTGCTATCTCTCACGCAACACACGACAGTATGTCCATTTTCTATCAGCTCTGGCAGTAGACGCTGCGCAATATATCCAGTAACTCCAGTGAGTAAGATTTTCATAAATGTGTATTTAAGTCAATTTACCACCATCTCCAAGGTTCAAAATTTGAGGGTCATTCAATTTAACCAAGCAATGATTGATACATTCAAAGAACTTAACCCATATAACCTAAGAAGTGTTTGTCTTGCTTCCTTGGGTTGCTTTGGCTATAGCCACTTCAACTTTTACTTCACAATGATAGAGAACTCTTGGATAGAGGTGGGTAACGGTTGCAGAAATGCTAAAATCAAGTCTATTTGAGAAAATACTTGCTCCATTTTTTTTCTTTCCAAAAAATAAAAATTGAGCCTATCGTAAAGATAGATGCAGTGGCAATTGCAACCATGGTATAAAATGGACGGTCGGGTATTCTTACGATGAGTTCAGATGCAAATGCAGCATAGAGACCCAAAACTGAATAATACATAAACCAAAGGTGGAACACTTTATTTTGCTTCTGAATACTCTTGATCCAAATAGGTAACATACCAGCCAAAAGTGTAACAAAACCCACAATGGCCAAAACATGAAAGACACCAAACCTGCCTGTCAAGTTGAAAATAAAAAATGCAGAACCACAAACCAATACCATAAAAATCACATAAACATAACCTGCACACTTGTGAAGTTTAGTTCCTTTTGGTATGTAAAGGACAATTCCTCCAGCAAGCATAGCTATCAGGGCGCATAAAAAATGAAACCATCCTAAAGTGGTATTTACTAAATTATACATAGTCGAATGCTTTTGATCTTGATTTGAACTTAATCTGCCACCAGATTATCAATGGTGTATAAAGCAAATACACAAGACCCCCTGCCAAAGATGCCCAAATAAATGAATATCGATTGATCACAAGTGTGACCAAAATTGATAGCAATGGAATCGAAAACATGATAAATAACCTCCACCTTTGAGAAGAGGTGTAAAATACTTCAAATTCATTAAGTGCCAACTCATGTTTTATCTTGAATGCTCTTTGATAAAACAAAAACAAGATAAAGTATAGCGCAAAAGCTATAAAGCCATAATAAATCATCAAGCTGGGAACTTGATTGCCTTCTATGGTTACAGCTATATCAGTATAAAAAAAATAGTTGGTAAGGTACAAAGTCAAAAATCGAAGTGGGTAGACATAAAAAATTATCAATGCTATAAAGATCGTATTCAAAAACGCAAGCATAGAATCATTCAGGGTGTAAACTTCAGAGAAATAAAGGTGCTCATTCCATATCAAAATGATAAATGAAATACTAATCAAAAATGCCGGTAATGTTTTGGTAAAAGTCAATAGATCCTCGAAAGAATTGGGATTGGTGAGATTGAAAATAAGTAATGTGATAGCTATTCCAAAGACAGCATCCGTCAAATTGTCTAGTCTTGAAGCATTCTGGCCACGATAAGCAATCCTCGGATCATGGCTTCTATTTTTAAACACTTCATTCCTCATATTCTTAAGATATTGATTTTCAGCACAAAGTATGAAAAAAGAACCGTAATTTTAATTAAAATATAAAAATTAAAATTGGCTAATTTGTATAACATGAAAGTAAAAATATAACATCTAGTTTTTAAACCCCAACTACTAGTAGGAGTCTTATGGATACGGACTAAAAAAAATGGCTTTATAAAAAATACTTGTCTAGGCAATAATAAGGAAAATCACTTTTCAAAAAACCCAAATGTTAGGATTGGGGGATCTTTTCTTCTACCATAATATTTCCAAACTTATCAAAATAGGTGACAGTCATATTAATCATATGTGTAGTCCATTTTTGAACTCCTGAATCTGCTGCTTGCTTACAAAATGTGGGATAGTCTGATTGGCCTTGCTGATGTATTGTAATCGCTTGCTTGAGTTTTGTGGATGAGCTTTCTTCATTTAAAGTTAATGATGGATATTTAGAATTTCCTTCTAAGACAAAATTGTCCCTACCAAAAAACAACGTACTACCATCTGTTACAAAATTATCATAATGTGAGACACCTATTCTTTTAAGGTCTTGAACAAATCGGGGGAAATCCTCTCCAGTTTTTACTTTATTGAAAGCCTCGTGTATTTGCTCTATCGTAAACATGCTTATTAATTAATCGTGAAATCAGTCTTTTTTTAAAAATTCAAAAATCTGGTATCAAAATTAAAAGAAAATTTTTTAAAAAGCTTCTTTTGCTAATCGTTAAGATCGATAGAACAACTTATGGTAGGTAATCGGCAAAAAACCTTCTGCATTAGATGATCTAACATCTTAAACCTCAGGATGTGAACAGCCCCTCACAAAGAGGACTAATAATTAAAAAATTGTTTTTAAGATGCGTTACTTACCAAATTCCTTTGAAGACTTTTTGGTAAATTTGAACGCTCAACGAAAGATTTTGAACCTGTGAAAAATGAATAAAAATCTGAAAAAGCTGCATATATTGGAGTCAAATTGGTATTCATCTTTCTTCCGTTTTAATGTAAATGTACACAGTTTAAAGGTACGTTTCCGCTCTTATATTAGACCTTTTTCTGATTTTTACTTTGGAGGTTTCTTAGGGTTTGTTTTTAATGGTTTTAAATCCAATTATGTCGTTTTTTGGTTTCTACTATATGAGCAAGATGATGGTTTCCATGCCATGCATACAATCCAATATTCTCATCTATTCTAAACGTTTTGCCTTGTTCAGGATGAATAAATACCCTTTCTAATTGATCCTTGGTCAGGCTATTCAATAAGGAAGTCCATCTTTCGTGTATACCTTCTAGCATTTTTAAGGAAGGGTGTATCGGCATGTTTTTCGTGTCAGTTAATTCTGCCCAAAGTTCCTCAAAGTATGGTTTTATTACAGGCTGGTCCTCCGTTAGAGCCAATTTCAGTCGAATCAAGCTATTCATATGGCTGTCAGCACAATGATGAACCACTTGTCTTAATGTCCACCCATCTGGCCTATATGGTGTGTCAATCTGTGGGTCTGTCAGGTCAAGAACCTCTTTTGAAATTCTTGCTGGAAATGTTGAAATATCAGTAATCCACTCTTGTAGGTGGCCTGATGTAATCTTCACTGGTTTTACGAACTTTCCTATGGGAAATTTTAATTTTTCGATGTCCATATTAATATTTCTGATTATACGCTTTTTTGCCAGTAACTTCAATTCATTGGCTCAACAGGTTGTTAATGGTAAATATCCGTAAGTATCCAATATCGATTAATAACTGGATCTTAAAAACCTCAAATATGACTTGATTACTGGAATCTTTACGGATATATATTTTATTGTTTTCACTTTATTAATTGTATGCTGGGTTTTGGATTTTACCGTTTCTATTTATTTTTTTGCTTTCAATTTTTCCTAAAGTTAGTGGACAATGGCACTTGTTTGGTAAAACAATGAATACCTCCTCCTTCCCAGTTATATTTCATAGCGTCTATCCACACAAGGTCTTTATCTGGATAAAGTTTGGTGAAAATTCTTTTCACTTCTTCCTCCTTTTCTTTTGAGCCACCTACATGGAGATAGGTAGGCAATAGAACTTTGTCGTTTGAAACAAGAAAATTGAGATATGAGGAGGCTGCTACCTGTGTAATTGTATCTCCAACTTTATAGCCATCAGATGCTGTAAACAATGAAATGCCCACAGTAGTATCACTAGTCGCCCAACCTTCGACTACTACCACAGGCCTGTAAATCAAATCCGGCAAGGGTAGTTTTATGATATTGAAAGGTTGCCCGTTTTGATCTTTAGCTTGTTTGAGAATTTGGAAGGTTTCGTTTAATCGTTCATAATTCCCTTTGTTGATCGGATGCTTGTCCCTTTCATTTTCGTCAACCCATGCCAAAAGAATAGTGGTTGCATTGGCAAACCTGATATATTCATCCGTATGTCCATCAGTACCTGCTCCAAAGTATCCTGGAATAATGGTGGCAATATCAGGTGGATCTTCCATTAGCCCCTTACCTACCCATACAAAGTTGCTTACATTAAGGGTTCTTCTCAATTCATTTTCAATACTGTCTTTGGGTATCCCATTGTTGTATTTCAGCATCCAATATTCATTGAGGAGGATAGTCCCTTTTCCGTTCACTTCAATAGCTCCACCATCAAGTGTCAGACAAGATGAAATCACTTCGTGTCCGTTTTTGATTGCCAAAATACTGTCAACTTTTTGATTCCTTTCCAAAAATGAAGCATATTCTGCTGCCTTGCTTGCTTCTATACCACGTGCTATCAAAAATTCCTTGTATGCCTCCTGAGCTGCCCACTTGAAATCCACTACCTTTTTCTCACCCCTACCGTTGAGCAAGTATACTGGTCCAATATCTCTGGGTGCCATAGGGTTGTTCATGGGTAATGAAATAAACTCATAATCATCAGGAGAAATATTTTTATTCAACAAGAAGTCTTTAAGTACTTGTACATTTTCACTGGTGTCACTTAAAAAAATGATCGGTGTAGTTCCGTTCAGGGCATAGACAATATCAATAATAAAAGGCCAAGCCTCTCTTTTCCACTCAGCCTCATATCCCCAACCTATGTAGATTGCTTGGTGAGACTCCCATTCGGCTGGATAATAAAAGGCAGTATTGTCATTTTCTTCTTTACAGGAAAAAAGCATAAAAATGATTATGGGTAAAAGTAAATGTTTTGATCTCATAATCTTATATACTTTTTGGATTGATGGTGGTAATTGATACATTCTCCGCTCACGGTTGTCAAATACTCCCAAGCGGAATTTTTTATGATTTTCATGCAAAATCTTGATCATTCGATTTACCAAATCTCATTGAGGGAAGCACGAATTCCAAACTTCCCTATTGGCTCTATTGACATTACCGCCTAAGGATGAGTCATTTACCTAATTTCTGCTTATTTTTAGTCATATCAAAATCTTTTATCATGAAAACTCAAAAAAATCATGGTGGACACGGTAACCCAAAGTGAATCTTCCTAAACACATTTGATTAAACTAGTTTCTTTCTTTATAGTCTAAGTATGTACCAAGTGGTGCTGACTAATGGTAATCAGTAATAATCAAAATTGTAAATAACTGAAAATCTGCTTATACCAAAAGCTTAGGATATGAAGCCTTCACCAAGGATATTCGTTTCCATCAAAGTTTAGGAATTTACCACTGTCACTCATAGAAACTTTTGAAATGATATTGATTAAAATGTTTGTTACCGCTTGCTCTGTCGTGAATTGAGCTTTTTGTCTACCCATGTCCGTTTGAACCCAACCCGGATTTACGTTTATGCAAATGATGTTTTCTTGTTTCAATTCGTTTGCCATTGATTTGTTCAATACATTTAATAAGTTCTTACTGCCAACATAGCCATAGTGTCCACCAAAGTTCTGCTGCTTCTTGTGCTTTTTCTAAATCTCTTGCAGTCAAAATTACTTTGTAACCTTCTTTGCCAAGCTGCTTGCACCATTCAAAACCAAGTCCTTTGTATGCACCTGTAACTAATGCTGTCTTCATGTTTTGTCAATTGTTTTTTATGGCCACATGGAATTCTCCACATGACAAACTTATTTATCTGTTTCCGATTACCACACGTGTGATGTCTCCTTTTTCTTTATATGTCAACCAAAGAATGTAAGGTGCAAATAAAACTATGCCAAGTACCATTGCTACTAATCCCAAAAGAATTGACTTATTATTAAACTTGTTTCTCCACATTATCCAAAGACCTGAAAGGAGAAGATAGCACATAAAGTCAAGATTAAACTGTCCAGACCAGTTCAGTGAAAACACATTTTTAACGAAGACACTAAATAAATCTACACCATCTGTTTGAATTGCAAAAAAAGTGTAGGTCAAAAGTCCGATTGTTTGAACGATTAATAACGTTTTAAAAAGACTTATTTTATCCATGATATTAAGATTTGAGTATAAACGCAAAGATACTAGTAATCAAGTTATCTAAGATGTTTTCAAGATTCAGAAATTAATTGATATTGGATACTAATAGCATTTGATCCAGAAGCTCAATTTTATTTGTATAAATTACTTCCACTGGAGTAAATTCGGATATTCAAAAGGCGGTTTTTGCAAATTTGATTTTTTTTTCAAAAGTTACTTTTCATCGATAAAAAACAAAGCCGTTTTGGTATATTCTTCTCATACTTCGCTGAGGATTTATGAGGCTAAACTTTATTAAAACAAAGAAGTGTGATAGATCATTGAATCCATCAAGGACAGCAGACAGGGATCGGTAGCATGGATTTTTTGCTGGCGGGAGTTATGTTGGTGATTAAAGCTTTTTTCTCTGGTGTTCTGTCATTCCGCCCATTACTTTTTCCATTATTTTCACTTTTCCCCATCTTGGAACTGTCCGAAGTGAATATACCAAGAATTTAGTCAATAATCCTGGTAAGACAGTAGTCTTTCTTCCTAATGCTTCTAAAATTGGAACTCCTACTTGTGAAGGCGTAAGCGACATTGACATTTTCATATTTGCTCGCTTACTAAATCCACTTTCAACTGGGCCTGGTGCAGCAGCTAAAACATCAACTCCCTTTGATTTTAACTCAACAGCAATTCCTTCAGCTAGTGTTTGTACGTAGGCTTTGGTTGCAGCATAGTTTGCAGAAAAAGGTGTCCCTTGAAAAGCCACCATTGAACTCATTAAAATAATTCCTCCACGGCTTTGATTAGCGAAATGTTGACCAAAATAGTGAGTTAATGAAAGTAAAGCTTCACAATTTACTCGAAGCATATTGATTTCTGAATGAAGTGAGCTATCAATAAAATTGCCTGACGTACCATAACCAGCCGAAGCAATCAAAAGCCCAACTTTCGTACCCTTAGTAGCTTCAATTATTTGGTCGATTCCTTCTGCTTCGGAAACATCAACATTCACAATTTTAATCTCAATAGATGTGTTTGCTTTCAGGCGGTTTTCTACTTCTTGCAATTTATCTAAATGCCTTGCTATAAGCACAAGATTAAAACCTGCACTTGCTAATTGTACCGCTAATTCTAAACCAATACCAGACGTTGCCCCCGTAATGACTGCCCATTCTCCATATTTCGCTTTTAGCCTCGCTTTTTCTTTATCTGATAGTTTCATTTTTTCCTTGTTTAAATGTAAATAATGGTTTGCCTTGCAAGGCTTGAACAAGCGTCATTAATGCGAGAAGTCCGTATAGAATCGATACAAAAATGGTAGCTTTTGAATTTTTGAAAACATAAAATGAGAGAATAGGTAAGACTTGTAAGGCGTGCATACCAATAAAATGAGAAACTCTCAAATCACCTGCCTTCTTGCTCCAACCTACTATAAACCAATTTGAATTGTCATTTATTGCCCCAACTGTATGACTCAATTTTGAACCCATTACAAAACCTTCAAAGGAAAAAACCACAAAAATTAAAATACCCAAACGAATTGCCCAAACATAATAACTCGGTAAATCTGGGAAGGACTGGCTGAAAAATAAAAACCCGACATAAGCGGTATATAGTGTCACTAAAGTAGCCGCCAATGCCATTACTGAAAACATTGTAGCGTAAAATGGAGACGATAAATTGTAATGTGAGGTAAGTCCTTTGCTTGCCATTATGGTGATATATACTATCTCAAAACCCAACAATAAAATGACAGTCCAATTGAAAAGAGCAACATTAAAACTGGGAAGATAATAACAATACCAAGCCATTGCCCAAGCAAATAAGAAAGTGGAAAAGGCAAATTTAAACGGCTTGTAGTATGCGTTCACACCATACACTTGTGTCGCAGTTGTTTTAGTCAAAACCAAAAATAAAAAAGCAACTCCCAAGCAAACTAAACCGAAGTAAAATAAGGTTTCGTTTCTTGTTTTTAGATCTTGAATAAACGCTACCATAGGTTTTCGTTTTTAATTTTGAGTTCAGCAAGCCATATGTCGTGCAGTTTTTTTAGTTTAATGGGTTGAAAAGTCTTTTCAAAAAATGTGAGCCAATCCATTATGTGTGAAGTATTGAATTCTACTAGGTTATCAACATAGAATTTGCTGCTTTTAGGCTTATATTTTGCTGGCAACTCAATGGTGACCTCTCTGTTTTCTTGGGCAAGCATAGAAAATATTGCACCAAATAAGGCGACTGCGAAAATGAATTTTGTCATTACCATTTAATTTAAAATCATAATGCAAATTTCAGCAATCTATAAAGCTTTAAACGATAACAAATGTTTAGACTTTCGTGCCGATAGCTATCGGGAAGCTTTTTTTAATCGGCTTAGATGAACAGGAGTGATTCCTAAATAGGAAGCAATCATATGTTGAGGAACTCGATTGTGAATGTTTGGAAATACGTCAGTAATATTATCGTATCGTTGTTTTGGTGTCCTCGAGAAGGTATTTTTGATGCGATTGTCTTGGTAGATAAAATAATATTCTGCAATAAGTCGACCCATTTTTTCACCTTCTTGTAAATTTTTGTAACCCCATTCAATGGCCGAACGGGACAGAATGACTACCTGTGTTTCTTCAAGTGCCTGCAAGGTATAAAAAGAAGGTTGCTTTTGGATAAAGTTGGAATAATCCGAAATAAATTGATTCTCTAAGGCAAAGTGAACCGTGTGTTCAATTCCTTCATTATCGGTAATCATCACTCGTATCAAACCTCTATTGATGAAGAAAATTTCGTTTGGTACCGCATTCGGCAGGCTCACTGTTTCGTTTCGTTTGAAAGTTTTAGTAGAACATTGACCAAGGAAGTCATCAAGTTCGACTTCCGATATCGAAATCATATGTTTCATTATTTGTCTAATCTGCTCCAATTTTTGTGTTTTATTTAAGTCGATTATTCGGTTTTCAGACTTTTACCGCCAATAAGATTCTGTTTGGAAAGAGTGGGCCTAGCATACTATATGATTGCAAATCTATGATAAGGCAGGCATTCGGAACTGTTCCTTTCCAGACTACTCTTCCTTCTTAAAGATACTAAACTTTCTATTTACTTTGAATGGCCCGCTGAATCCAAGGGGATGTTGACGGTCCGTCTTTTAAACCCACTCCTTGTAATTTGAAGTGGTCTAGAAATGCTAATGCCAATTGCGGATTTAACTACTATACATGGTGCAAAAGACATTATTAAAGTTTCTTTTTGCAAGGTCACTTTTATGGATAAGGAAGAACAGATCACCTGCATCACCAAAATGAAAGTCTTTGACAGCAGGGACTTTCAGTAAAATGATCCAATCCATCGGGTTGCCTCTTTGGCCTATGGCTGCTACATGTTCTGGGTATTCATGCTGAGAGAATCCATAGGAATTTATGGCTATATCTTGCTTTTGAAAGGGTTCAAAGAGCTCATTGATTTCGTAGCCCAGGTCATCTTCAAGCAATGCATTTTTAAATCCTTCGGTTGAATTTTTGAGGATGTATTTGTTGGAAGTAACAGCATAAAAATCCGGGAGGTCAGCAAAAGTATATGGGTTTACCTTATAGCCTTCGTACGGAATATCAGAAGTGGTCTCGAAGTAGTCTTCCTCTGTAAAATTCCATTTAGTGGCTGACCCGAGGTGCTTGATATCGCCATCAAAAAACAAAACCTTTGCCGCATTGGACCCACCATACACCTCATGAATGGTGCTTAAGAAAAAATACAACATTCCAGATTTTGGCAGATAGTCTTGCAAATGTGAAACCTTTGCACAGTTGATTTGACCAATAAACTCGTAACAATTTGACTCCTTACCTTCCCGCCAATTTTCACCAAAACGAGGGTATTCCCAATCCTTGGGAAGATCAGGTAACCCCCCGAAACGATGGTTTCCTACTTCTTGGTAATCTTCTTTCGATATAAAATCAAATCCAAGGGCCTTTTTAAGAAGTACTGTAAGGTCATCTTGAAACTTGCGGGGCAATGCATTTTTCCAATAATCAGAAATACTCTTCATTAAAGCGCTATCCCCACTTGCATAAAACACATCATCATCCCATGTAATTGTGCCCAAGCCATCTGCCCCTTTGTAATCATAATCAAAGAATTTGATTTTATAATCCAGCTCCAATTCCAGGTTAGGTATTTTTTCAAATTCTGGGGAAAGATACTCCCAAGGATTATCTTCTAGGTTCAAAAATTTTAGACAAGGTTGATTAAAGATGGCTACAGGCAGGGTTTTAAGTTGGTTATTTTTTAAATTGAGTGAGGTGAGCTTAGGTAGGTCCACTTGCTCAGGTATTAATTCGAGATTGCAGTAGGAAAGGGTTAATATCTCTAATCTAGGCAGTCTCACTATCCCATCAGGAATTTGCTTGATGGGGGCATCGATATGGAGATGAGTTAATTGAGCGAGCTCTCCAATTTGATCTGGGAGAGTCTCTAAATTGGCACTTGATACTACTAAGGTGTTTAGGTTCTTGAATTTATTGATCCATTGAGGAATTAGTTCAAGATTGTATTGCGTATCTTGATTATAGTATGACCCAATATAGAGCATTTCAAGATTCACAAATCGCTCGAAAGTTTCTGGAAATCTGGTGAGGCCATTTTTAAAATCTATTCTATGTACTTTCTCTGAAGGTGCAACTATTAATTCTTCCTCGGTAGTAAAAATGTATTTACTCCAGTCCAAGGTATCTTCATCATAATAGAGTTGGATGTTTATCGGAAAAATTTTATCCCCCTCCCAATTGCCAATGATTTGAATGAGGTTTCTTTTTATTTTAACAACTCCAAAAAATTCCCCATAGCATAAGCCATCCCAATAGGTAGTGAGGTAGCTTGAATGAAGAATTGTATTACTTTCTACTTCAAATTTTCTATCTATTCCGTCATTTCTAAATATGTCTTCGAGTTCAAATCTCAGGGTGACCACTCCCTTGGTGTTATAACGATCTAATACATTATTCTTTCTCAGGATTTTTGCATCCTTGGTTTTTGCTGCAATTTCAATGGAGAGACCTCTAATATGCTCAAAAATCCCAATTTTGGTGTTTTTGCATAGATCCGGTTCATTGATAAAATAAAATTCGTGGCCATCTATACTAAAAGTATTCTCTTGAGCTGTTTCCATTCTTTCAAAAAGGTTGATTGAATTGTATTTTTTTCTTCATTTTCTTCGCTAAAGTTACATTGAAAAAAAGTTCGCCGTGAAAAGAAATTTTGAAGTGTTTTGGGATTTCAAGAGAAAAGATGGCGTTTGCAATCTGATCCTGTATGCCCATATTTTGTTGTCATTAATTTTTATAACCTGTTGAATACTCTTTATACTATCCAATTAACTAGTGGGATATGGGATATTAAAATGAACAAAGCTAAAGTCAACAGCTATTTTTCAATAATAATGTACCATCCTGCATTTTCCTCATTTCCATTATATTTATTTTGATACAAAAAAACTACTTCCTTTCCCTGCGTATATTCTTTCGGAACCCTGTAGGAGGACACAACCGTTTGATACCCATGAGACTCACTTAATTTACAGCCTGTTTTAAATATAATATTCTCTTTTGCGAGTTTCAGCTCCATGAAGGCTTCACCTATCCATAACCAATTTAGTTCCACACCTCCGGTTGTACTTCCAATACCTGCGAATGGATTGAGCCTAGACCAATTATACGTTTGTTTTGCAAAGTAGCGGATGTATAGCGCTGAGGGTTTCTTGGTAAAATAGTTGGATTCTAGTTCTTTTTCAACCATTTTCCAAGAAGTGTGATGTGGATTTTCTTCACTGGCTAATGTTCCAAGAATCTCACCTTTTGCATTGAATTTTACCCATTCCCGATTATCAGTAATAAGCTTAATGCCGAAAACGCCTTCACTTGGATTGTAAAAAACATGAGAATATATTGACCCTGGATACTCTCCTGAATCAATAATAGCTTTTCGTTCTTTTTCTGAAAATAATACCATATCTGAGTTTTCTTCTACTTGCTGATCTGTCACTCTCATAATCTTGTAATGCGCTGTATCAGCTATCAAGTGAAGATGTGAATACTTTTTGAGCCAAATGGAACTTCTGAATTCCCTTATAAATTGGGGGATGAAAACTACTCCTAGTATCAGACTAAAAATTAGAATAGTTATTAACATTGGTTTTTTCATAGTTTAGGTTGTCATGTTTTTTGTTTTTTTATCGGTATCAGTTTTGACTTAAAAAATGCAATAGTGAGCCTGATATCCTATTTTATAGTAATACAAATAGGACCCCAAGAGCACTATAAAAATTTCTTTGTCTGCCATGTTGCTAAAAAATAATTCGATAATCACTGGCTTTTCCATTTATGGCTAAATTTCAATTACGTATGATGTTATTGATTTTAAAACAGTTGATTTGGTATTCTTAAATACATAAAAATCAGAAAATGCGTATTGTTTTCCGTTTTGCATTTTCATAATTCCGTTGGAAGCTCCTTCTTTTCCATGCGACAAGATTTGGTTAATTATTAATTCGGTAACTTTTTTAGATTTCATTTTTTCTAATTCTTCCATAAACTTATCGATTCCATCAATTTTTCTATCTCCCACTATATTCCAAACAATATCCTCCACAACACATTCGCTAAGAAAATCAACATTTCCTTCTGCAAAGGCAATGTTGAATTTTTTTAAAAATTCCATTTTGGGTGAATTCCCACAAGTTGGGCTGGAAATAATTTTTGTCATTTTTTAATCTTTAATTCATATCCGATTAATTTTTCGATTCTTGCCAATCGGGATTCAGCTTAGAGACGGGCATGTTTGACGCCAGGCAGGTTTTCAGAACCATTCTCTTCCAACCTACTCCCAATTTCTTAAAGATACTAAACTTTCTATTTACTCTGAACCGCCCGCCTGTCTGCCGACAAAGGCAGGCTGTCTTCCAAAATGATGTTATGGCATCATTTTTCTTTTCACGTGGATAAAGGATCAATTCTTGATTGACCACCTCCAGCTTTTGATACTTTCATTATTGTTTCAAATTGTGGCTTCGATCCTGTTGTTGATAAGGCTTTATACAAACTTGGCCTACTCATCCCTGTTTCTTCTGCTATTTTGGACATACCAATTACTTTTGCGATGTGCCCAAGCGCAACAACTACATCATCATTATCCCCTTCCTCCAATACAGAATTCAAAAATTCTGCAATCATTTCTGTATTGTCCAAATAATCTGCAATATCAAATTTTGATGTTTCCAAATTTCTACTTGTTGTAATTTACAGATAGAATTTTCTGACTATAGTAAATGAGTTTTTGTCAGTATTCTGATACACAATTTTGGTTAGTCACTAGCCTAGCATTCATTTAAATACGTACCTTACAAACTTGAAATATGTATAAATTCTATACTATTTAAAACTAAATGTGCCGTAAAAACCCAAATCAGATTCCCTCTTTTGAGGACAATAATCGCAAGAGGCACACCGACAAAAAGTCCTGTTAACATGATGTACCAAAATCCCCCGAGCCAATGCATCAAACCAAACATAGCTGATGTAATTACTACGGTTTTTAATTTACTATATTCTTTCAAAAAAATGGTCATTGCAAAATTCCTATACAGGCTTTCTTCCACAAAAGGAGCTAGGATGACATTGGCTATAAAAAACACCATAGTATGCTTGCCTAATGATGTCATAGCCTCTCCCGCAGGTACATAGTCTCCAATATGCATTTGTAAAATATGCTGCATAGGTGATAAAAAGTAAATATAAGTTATTGCAATGACTGACCCCGTTACAATTCCTCCAATAACATCTATGGGTATCTTACTTTTACATGTTTTCCAGCCATTCTTGAAAATATTAAAACCATATTTTCGTGTAGATGCTAGTAAATAGACTAACATCATTATCTGAGCAAACAAAAGTATAAAAGGAATATTTGAATTCATATGCTCAGTAATAACTGATTGATCCAAGCCAATTATTAAATAATAAGTAATCAGCACGAATAAAATCAACAGAAACCATATGGATGCTAAAATGAGATTCCGCCAAACTGTTCTCAGTGAAGTCATATTAAAAATCTTATTTCATGTCAATGGATTTGTTTCATAAGAGACTGGTAATTGTAAAGCCTAAAAGCGTGGAGTGCTATCCAAAAGAAATATAGTGAAAACACTATTCTTTGACCTACTCCTGGCATGTCAGTAAAGACAAATGGCCAAGCACCAAAAATTATCGTGAGCCATGTCAATGTCAATGAGATAAAAATAACGGGGCTCCAATAGGCGCTTTCTCGCATCAGTTTGGGATAGGTAAATGCACCAATGAGAAAAAAAATGTAGCTTCCAAAACTCCCAATGGTATGAAGTATCATGGTTGTGGAAGTTCTGTCATCAAAATCACCAGGGAAAATTCCAGAAATAGCCATGAACAAGCCACTTAAAAAAATGCCTATGAGGGGTAATCTGCTACTTGTCTTTTGAGCCATACTTTGATAAAGCCCTATCGAAAAAATGGATATCGATACACCCGGAAGAATGTAGCCAAAAATATTCCAATACCACTTGTTGGGTGCGTCTAATGAACCGAGTTCACTGACTGCTTTGGTTAAAAAACTGTACTCCGGTCTTTGAGCGGACATGATCATATAAGTCAGACCTAAACATAAAGGTGCTGATAAACCGATTAAACCAAATCTTTTGTTTTTCATCGTCTTTTTTGAATTAAAATTAAAACGATGTAAAATTCTGATTTTCTCAAATAACTAAAATTACCATATGGTAAAAAATCATTTTTCCCTTCTTATTCTACTTAAACTTTGAGGTGTAATACCAAGATATGATGCTATATGGGATTGTGAAATACGGTTTTGAATGTTTGGAAACTGACATAATAAAACTTCATATCGTTGCTTTGCCGTTTTGGTGAGTAAGTCTATTTGTTGCAATTGTTTATCTATAAATGAAGCTTCAGCAGCTACCGTTCTGATGACGCTTCCTAGAGGTGTGTGTGTAATCTTGTGGTAGCTCTCTTTCGACATTCTGAGCATTCTACAATTTTCAAGAGCTCTTAATTGTAACGGGGTCGATTCATTTGTAAGTATAGACATATAATCTGAACAGAATTGCCCTTCAAAAGCAAAATCTAAACAAACAAAATTGTTTTCTTTCCATAAAAATAGCCCCACACTTCCTTCAATTATAAAATAGAAGTATCGTTCAGTAGTATTCTGTTCTTTAACCACTTCTTCTTTACTGAAAGAGACAACAGAACAATGATGAACAAACTCTTCCCACGCTTCATTGCGAGTTTGATAGTACTTATCAAATGACGATTTTAAAAATTGAATGTATTGTTTGTTGTCGCTCATATAGGTTTTTAATTGGCAGTTTTTTTTTCACTGGTGGTAACGTGATTCAGCTTTGAGCCAACAGGCAGAACTGTCTGACTCAGCCAGGCTTTCGGAAACGTTCGCTTCCAGCCTACTCCAGACTTCTTAAAGATACCAAACTTTCAATTTACTCTGAACCGCCAGCTGTATCCAAGGTGATGTTGTGGTGTCGTGATTATTTATTCTTGTGAAATGAATTCAGCCCAAGAAACTATTTTTGTCTTCTCTATCTTCCCTAATACTAATAAGTCAGAATCTCCTTTTACTAAAAAATCTGCTTTACCATCAATCGAAAGACTCAATAAGAAATTATCTTTTGGATCCCTACATTCATTGATTTTTGATTCCACCCTTATTAATTCTCCAAAAGTTTCAATTTGGATCAGAAGTGTTTTGATATCTGATTTTTTAAAAAATCTTTTGAATTTGGCCCTTTCTGAAACCTCTAAGAACTCTTCAAGCAATTCTTGCGAAAAAATCAGTGTTACTGCCCCAGATTCAAGAAGGACATCCAATTCCTTTTGTCTTTTGGAGATCAAAAAACTTATCCACAGATTTGTATCTAGAATTACCCTTCTATTTTTCATACCGGGCTTTGCGAACTGCTTCAACCTCTTTAGCAATTTCTTCTAAACTTGGGGCTTCATCTGACTTACTCCTGAATTTCTTCAATACTTCAGAAAAAGCATTCTCAGATTTGTCTTTCTTAATCCTTATCAAATCCAAATTTGCCAAATCTTTCAAAAGGGCTTTGGCCTTAGGATTCAATATATCAACTTTAATAGTTTCCATATTTTTATTCTTTCTTAAAGATACGAATTTTTTAAATCGGTGGTCATTTTATCATGCACTATAACGGGATTCAGCTTGGAGACGGCGGGCATTCGGAGCACCTCCCTTCCAGCCTACCCCAATCGTTAACAATATACGAATCTCCTTCTTTCAACGAAACTGTCCGCTGTATCCAAGGTGATGTTATAGTGCGTATTTCCCTATTCAGAGCTCAATGGAGATTTTCACCTTCCCACCCAATCCCTTTTCAACTATTTCATAAAGGGTTTTCAGTGTTAGATTACTTCCATTGTTTTCAACTCTTGAAATATAAGTTCTCTTTTTATCAACTAATTCTGCTAATTGCTCCTGAGTTAGATTCTTATCCTCTCTTGCCTTTTTTAATAGCAAACCAATTTTGAAAGACTCAAAATCCCTTTCTAATTCATCCCTGCGTTCGGTTCCTTTGACTCCATACACATCATCTTTGATTTCTTTCCAGCTCTTCGTATTCATTTCTTTTTCTTTTTACCTTTTTGAACTTCCTTTTCAGCATAATATTCATCCATCAGTCTGGCAGCTTTTTCAATTTCCTTGGTTGGTGTTTTTTGGGTTTTCTTTTGAAAGCCATTGAGAAGTATCACAAGCTTTCCTTCATCAAAAAAACAAAACACCCTCCATATATTAGATGCCAACTGAACCCTTGCTTCATATAGTCCTTTCTTTGTTTTGATAGGTTTCAAGTAAGTCTCCGGAACTCTTTCAAATGTTTCAATCGCTTCAATGACCTTAAAAATCTTATTTTGAACTTTTTCTGTCTGGGCTTTTAAAAAGTTCTCAAAATGGTCCTGATAAGCAATGACTTCTCTTACTTTTTCCATAATACAAATGTAACTTTAAAGTTACTATTTTCAAAATTAAAAAACTGATTGTGCTAGGTTTGGGGTTCTTAATATTATGACTAACGTAATCAAAATCCCTCAATTTGAGCTGATTTCGAGGCCTAAATCCTGATTAGTCAGACCGAATTTATCGATTTGCTTTTTAATTCTTTTAACTAATCCCAACTTTCTTTTCTGATCCAGAAATAGATATCCTTCTGGATTGACATATGGCTCTCCTTTCACTACCATGTTCCAGATAATCACTGCAAGCTTTCTTGCTGTGGCACTGATGGCAGATACTCTACCTTTTCTAAAGCTTATCCTTTGGAAAAAGTCCCTCAAGGGTGTTGAGTCTTTCAAGTTCCCGATGGCATTGGCCGCATTCCTTAAGGCTATTTTAAGTCTGTTGCTTCCTTTCGGTATTTTGCTAGAAAGAACTTTACCACCACTTACTTTATTGTTTGGGGCAAGCCTAAGCCAAGAAGCAAAGTGCTTGGCTGTTTTAAACTTCTTGATTCCCTCCATGCCTACTTCACTCATCAATGCCAAAACTGTAGAAAAGCTCATCCCCTCAATGGCCAGAAGGTCCGTACCTTCAAACATCTGATAGGCTTTTAAATTCATATCGATATCTTTTGGGGTATTCTTATTTACTCTTTTATGGGGTTTTGATTCGAGGTAGTGTTCTCGCTTATTATCATCCGAATCGATGATTTCATTCAGCTTTTTCTCTATCTCCTTATCACAATCTTCAATTTTCATTCGAAGGTGATCATAAGTGTCCAGCTCCTGTTTTAAGGCAAAAAGGTAATCCTTCCTTCCATTACTTTGTAAGGCAGCTGCTATCTCTTCCTCACTCTTTCTGCAATTCCCATGTCGGAGTGAAGCCAGCTTCTTTGGATCTGTTTCGCCCTCACAGATTGCTCTGATGATCAGCAGTCCAGTAAGCCCACATATATCATTTACAACTACATCCAATCGGAAGTTTAATAGCCTTAGATATCTCTGCATTTTCTTTGATGCTGCAGCAGCTGAATGAAGTAAATTTGATCTGTGTCTGCAGTAAGTCCTTAACTCCTCTGTCTGTCCATCAGGCAAAAAACTTCCAGTTAATAACCCCAATGTATGTAGTTTTTGGATCCCTGCCTGACGGCAGGCAGGCACTGACAGTCCATGACATCACTCTTTTTTCCTTTGATATTCTTGGTGAACTTACCATTACAGAGTATCAGATGGAATCCCCGTGAAAGTAATACGGCATAGAGATTTTGCCAATAGGTACCAGTACTTTCCATTGCTATAGTCCTCACATTCCTTTCCTTCAACCAATCTGCCATAGCAAACAAATCCTGGTTGAATACCCCAAATTCCCGAACATCATGCTCGGTTTGACCTACTGCTACCCAGTGGGAGCGACTGCCGACATCACATGCGAAGCATTCATCGACACCAATTAAAAATATCACTAGGAGATAATTCCCGCAGCCTGCGGATTGACGACTTCCATGGAGATAGATTCTTGTTCCATTTGATTAAGAATTGATAGATCTCTCAGGGGATGTGCTTTTGGCTAGAAAATATTCTGAACGGGGTATCTGGCTTTTTAAAGACAAATCCGCCACTGAAATCATCGCAAGCATCCCAACCAGAATGACGCCCGTGCTCTTCGATTACTCGAGGGCAACATTTCTTAAATCGGCCTTGCTGAGAGACCAGTAATTTACAAAAAATCTTGCCATGATGCTGTCCTGCGTTAGCTTACGAAATCAACTTTTTAAAAGTAGGGGGAATTGCCACCAACGGTTGGCGTGTATGTGCAGTAGCGGATTAGAAGCACTTATCTGTCCGATTAGCACAAAGTTTCTTAGAAGCACAGACCTTCGATTTACCACTTCACCCGCTATTGCCACATACACGCTGTTGGCTGGGCTTCTATATTGTTTTCGCTTTGTCAATCGTCTTTTTTACTTTGTCCAAGTCTGAAATTAGTTTTATGATTTCGGGGTCAATCCAAGTCAGTAAGTTGGTTATAGATTTGTGAACCTCTAATGATTCTGTGAAGTCAATGTTGTTACCATTAAAGCAAATTGGTTCGTTATGATTAATTCGATTTCTGAAACGTCTAACCTTATCCAATTCATCATTTACTTCTTTTCGTCCGTGTCCAGCAGGTAATGACTGAAAAATTTGTATAGGTTTTCCTTTTAATAAACGATAATGGTGAACTTCAAATAAATCTGTCCAAAAGCCTAAAGTTTGCTCTGCAATGATTTTCCCGCTTGTGATTGGTGTTCCCGTTTTTAGAAGTCGCTTTTCTGCTTTGTTAATTTCTCTTTTTAGAAAGTCATTTGTTTTTTGCTGTCCAGTTCGTTTGTATGTAAATCTTAAAGAAGGGTCAGACATAAAACCTGTTTTCTGATTAATTATCCAGTCAGGGTCAGTAAAGTGAGAGGTTAAGATGTCATTGAGTCTATTTCGTAAAATAACTTCAAAAACCCCGAGTAATGGATGAAACGCTTGTGAAGTTTTAAGATTTGCCTTATATAGCTTAACTGCTTTACTTGTCGAGTTACCAGTCGCAAGTAAGTATCGATTTACCCTCGCTGCTGAAAAATATTGCCTAAAGTCTCTGAATTTCATTTTTTATTTTGTCAATTCAACAAATATAGTTACTTTTGTGAAGTGATGCTTGGTCAAGCCTCTTATCCTCGGATAACGTAACCAAGTTAAAGAACTAAGACCTGTTAGAAATGATAGGTCTTTTTTTATGTCGGTTTCTGTTGTCATAGCCTTTTGACTAACGCAAAGAAAATCGCTTAATTTAGGGCTTCTTGCTTAATTATTAACTAACTGATAATCAGTAAAATAATTAACAAAAACATAACACAAAAACCCCGAATTTGGCTGTTCCCAGCTTTTTTCGGGGTTTTCTTTTTTGTATTTTAAGG
>NZ_JAKZGR010000017.1 GCF_022549675.1 Belliella kenyensis
TAATCCTAAATTGTACTTTTTCAATCCGAAATTGACTCGTGGATCAAGGGTCAAATACATAAAAAAAGAAAGTAGAGCTTAGTTTAAACCCTACTTTCTAATTCCTGACGAATTTTCCAATAAGCCCCACTTAATTACTCAATCGAGTTATTTTTATTCAATTTTTGCTCGCTCAAACTCCCCAACTCTTCCTCCATAGCTAATGTACTGATCCATTTGGAGATTTTAGGTAAGAATGAAAGGATTAACATGATCCCTCCAAATAAGAAAATATGGTATGGGTTGGTGAAATATGTTCCAGAAGAAAATATCCCCAAAATTAAGAGTGTGCTAAATGGCATAGAAAGCGCTAGTAAATTCACCCCTAGCTCTAAGTCAAAAGTTGGTTTAGTTTTCTTTGACTCATCTCCAAGTTCCATTGATCTTATGGCTGACATATGTGCAAATGGCCAAAAACTAACCGCACTTTGAGGAAATACTACAGCCAATAGAATCGCTTCAATCGGCATTGGGACCATTGCAACAAAAATCCCACTAATAGTAAATGTCACTCCGGCCCTAAATAATAACATACCAGCAAGCATCCTCAACTGATCCCACTTGAATACCACAGCTATGCCAATAAACAAAAGCACCAGTGGGGTCATCATGTCCTTCATCATCAATATTGCCTCCGAAATAAATACTGGAAGTGCCTCCATATTGATCCCAAAGCTTAACAAAATGATGGCAGATATCATCACTAGATTGATAGGCTCTTTGAGCATCGCCAGCAATAATTGTTTGACCCTGTCTTTTGTTGATGCCTTTTTGAGCTGGTGATGCTTGTAATACCACGATATCGCCAACAAGTACGCCAATACCAATACAAAAAACTTGTTCCCTATATCCGCCAAAGCTGCCCATGCGAGGACATCCTCACCTAAGTAAGAAACCACAAATGGAAAACATGTAAGCCCAGGAGCCAATGATGGCAACAATAGCAATAGTGTCCTCATAGATGCTGTTCCTTGCTCTATCCCTAATACTGGTAGTGCATACTTTGAAATTACCAAAAATAAAATATTGAACAGTAAGGCAAGAATGGGCAAAATCAATAAATCTGGATTGATCTCAATCTTAAGCAAAGCTACGAATATCATCGCAGGCAGAGCTATATCCAATATTATCATTTTAAGCCCTTTTTGCTGTTCTGGCTGGGTAAATTTCCGTTTTAGAATGAGTCCTAGGACAATTAGTAGAATCAAAGAAAGTGTTTTTTGTAATGCTATACTCATGGCCTAAGCTGTTACTTTTTCGAAAGTTTCGACAAAATATTCCATCTCTTCCATCGTGCCCATACTCACCCGACAGTATGGCTTTTCATCTATACTGAAAACTCGAATACTTACCCCTGACTCATTCATCGCTTTCATAAAGTCCATGCCGTCCATTGCAATAGGAAATAACACAAAGCTAGTAGAGGAAGGAATCACATCGTACCCCAATGAGGTAATCTTATCTACTACATAATTCCTGCATTCGGTATTCAACTTCTTACACTCTGCGGTGAATTGCGCATCACTCATGCTTGCGATAGCACCTTTGAGAGAAGTAGAGCATAATCCCATGGTACTTCTTACCTTATCTGTAATTGCTGAAATACGTTCTGGTTGAGCCACTATATAGCCTATTCTCAAGCCGGCCATACCATGAATTTTGCTGAATGTCCTCGCTACTATCACGTCGTCCCCTTTGGTCACCAAGTCTACCATAGAGTGCGACTGACTGTCATCTAAGAACTCCAAGTATGCTTCATCTACAAAAACAGGAACTTTTGTAGAGACATCAGAACAAAAAGTTCTTAGCTTATCTGAAGCTGTAATTGATCCCGTAGGATTATTTGGGTTACAAACATAGACCAGCTTGGTATCATTATCTATGGCTGATTTCATAGCCATGAGGTCGTGAGAATAATCTGACTTTAATTTTACAGGCTTCCAACTTGCACCCAAAGCTCTTGCTGTACTGATGATAGACATGTATGCAGGATCTGCTGACACGATATTACCACCAGAAGGAAATGATACAAAAGCCATCTTCTCCAATAGATCTGAAGACCCTGGACCAAGCATGATGTGTTTCGGGCTTACTCCTTCTTTCTTAGCGATCATTTCGATCAAGTCTGATGCATCTCTATGGGCGTACCGATTGCCAGTTACTACTGCCTCCTTTATCGCTTCGACAACTGCTGGTGACGGACCATATGGATTTTCATTTGCTGACAATCTTGCAAGCATTCTTGGTGCATTGAAATCTTCCCGAGGAGTGATTTCATAAAAGCTGGATTTTGGGAATGCTGCATTTACATCCATGGCACTTACAAGCTTCGGCATTGATGCTATAGCACCTATTCCAAGAAAGGATTTCTTAATCCATGATCTTCGGTTGATTGACTTTTTCATTAGTTTATAGTTTTTTTTTTGGATAGAGTCTTAAGTTACCTTTCTGAAAACACACTGAAATGACGCAATAGATCTCTGATACAGCATTTCGCTACCTTGCCTTTTGGTCTAGTCTGATAAGTTCATTACAAGTTTTTGTCCATATCAGAGTATTAACTAGCTCATCAAAGATTCAATATTGAATATTGCAGGTATTATAGATCATCTCCTTCCCCATCACAGAGGTCTTCAAAAAGGTTATATTTGGGTGATATTCTAAAACGGTCTTATATTTCAAACCATATCTTTGAAATTTTCTGTTAATCTATGGATATTTAGTCTATTATAAAACCATATTTTTATTTTTTGTTTAATTTTTTATTTAAATAGGTTTGAAAATTACATGACCATCATAAATATTCCCCATTCCGAAAAAATAAAGATGGATTTCCTAATTTTGAAGAAGCAAATGAACCGATTCTTTAAAAATTCGATTTATACATCATGATCATTCCGATAAGTATTACAGAGAAAGCCCAGATTGAAATTAAAAACATCATTTCAACAAAAAACATCCCAGCTGACTACTGCTTAAGAGTAGGCGTCAGAGGCGGTGGATGTGGCGGGATGTCTTACGCATTAGGTTTTGACAAGCTAAAAGATGGAGACCAAAAATTTGAACTTGATGATATTCCGGTTTTGATCGAAAAGCGACACTTCATGTTTTTGATGGGGATGCAAATTGATTTTTATGAAGGCAATGATGCAAGAGGTTTTACATTTATCAATCCAGATATCCCCAAGAGACATGATGTTGAATGATAGTCTTATTCAGACATGAGATTTATATAGAAAATCTTAATTTTTGATAATACCAATGCAAAGGACTCCTAAATACTTGCATAGGATGAGTATTAAGCATAATTTCGGATCTTAAAATCATCTACCTATGTTGCGATTCATTGCAGGATTTATCTTTTTTGTATCTGTTTTCCTTTTTGTCAGCGTATATATCTCTCCTGAGTTTTTTCCTTATGCAGGATTACTCACACTATTGATCCCTTTTTTGATCGTGATCAATGCTATTTTGTTTGTATTATTGGTTTTAGCCAAAAGGAAATTAGCCTTTTTACCCTTAATCGCATTAGCAATAGGTTGGAAATTTATAGGTATCACTTTCCAGCTGAATACTCCAAAAGAATCAGAACCAAACCTCACCATATTGAGCTATAATGTACATATGCTCAATTATACAAGGCCTGGACAAAACGTGCAGGAGGTCACTAAAAACATCACCAAATGGCTTCAGGACGACAACTCTGACATCAAATGTTTTCAGGAATTCTACCAAGACTACACCACACCTTCCAGAAATGCCATCAAAGCCATAGGCACAGAAAGAGGATATGAATTCACCTATCAGGTAGTTGATGGAAATATCTCCAAAAGATCCTTCGGACTTGCCATATTCAGTCGATATCCTATTATCAATGAGGGGAAAGTGTTTGACACAAAGAGAAATAACGGAGTAATTTTTGCAGACATCGTGGTGAAGAAAGATACTATCAGAATATATAATGCCCACCTTGAATCGATGGCCATATCCTCAGAAGGTTTGACAGATATTGACGGGATCAAGGAAAACTACAGAGAAACCCTCGGTAAACTCAAGAGAGGTCAAGTTGTAAGAGCTTCTCAACTTGGTGTTTTGAAAGAGCACATGAATAATAGCCCGTATGCAAATATCTTAGTGGGAGATTTTAATGATGTACCTTACAGCTACACTTACTTTTCGTTGAGAAAACTGATGAATAATGCTTTTGAAAAAGCCGGACGTGGTTTTGGATTTACTTATAACAAGATTCTTTTCTTTTTACGAATTGACAATATTTTCTATGACGATCCATTAGAAATATTAGAATTCAGAACACACAATGAGGTCGACTACTCTGATCATTATCCAGTATCGGCTAAGTTCAAGTGGAGCACGCCACTGGTGAGGGAAAGTGAAGAAATTGAGTAGGTTAAGATTTAGTGAATTATAAAAGTCAATTGAGGTTTTCGGGAAATTACTCCATAAAAATTGAGGCAAAAAATAAAAACACCCCAGAAACTATGTCTCTAGGGTGTCAAAACAATAAACCCAATTAATTATCCATTATTTGTATCAAATCAATAACCTTATTATTAAAGGTTTTCATCGATTCCATAAGAGGCTTGTATGCATTAAATTCACTATCTACTATACCCTTGTTTGAATCCCTATTGGAATAATCTGTGGTAAGATCCAATGGGTCATTATCTTGGTAAGTAAACCAATGCCAACCCACACAAGACTTACTTTCAAGTAATTTCATTGCGAAATTTTGATAAAAAATCCCTCTATCCTTTTGGGAAGGGACATTCCAGCCTGCTCCAGTTCTATTGGGCAGACCAGAATCTTCTCCTTTGACATACCACTCGGTAATAATGAAAGGCTTTCCTGACCATTTCTCCCAGTTTTCAAGCATTGCCAAGTCTGGTTCCCATTTTCTATAGTGATTGACTGAAATAATATCTATGTATTTTCCAGCTACCTCAAAAATCGCAGGATTCTGCAATTCCTCTTTCTCTTGGTTGAACCTACAGCCCAAAAACATGTGGTTAGGATCATATTTCTTTATAGCTGCACTTACTTTTGAAATGTACTCTTCAAAATAGAATGCAGTAAAAGCTAACCTGTCATCATCATTAACATCGTCTATACTCGCATTCTTTCCCTTTCGTTCATCTAACCATGCTTTTGCAGCAAGATAACCATACTCATCTTTAGCCAAATACATCAGGTGCCTATCAAGAGCATCATTTTTCCAAGGCAATTCATTATCAGTATAATAACCAAGTAAATGCTTGTCTTCAGCATATTTGCTAATTGGTGCGATAGCTTTATCTACATATTCATCAAATTCTGGATCAAATACCATGATCAAATCAAACCTAAAACCTTGCCAGCCAGTTTGTTTATATTCACCACCATATTTCTTAATATGATCAGTTTTGTAATTCCCCATAGGGTTGACGATCACTGTGTAGACAAGTGGATCTTCGACCTGTCTTAATAAATCCACATCAGACCAAGCTCCAGTACCATTGAACCCATGCTCTTTCAACAAGGTCGATTCCTTTTCTGCCCAGGTCTGGATATCATTGTATTTGTCTTTCATTGATGCCCTTTGCTTTTCAGATTTACCAGGCCGAAAGACTGCAACTCCCTTATGTATAAACGGGTATCCATCTGGATCTATGATCCACCATCGATTATCAATTTTCTCTGTCCTAAAGAATCCTGTCCCCTCTGACTGCATAAACTCCCACCCTCCATACTTACTTTGTACCGGAGTTTTTTTCTTTTTTCTCAATGCAGGTATATGATCTACTGTTTTGGCTTGGTAAGTACCCCATACAGTATCATCAGCATTTTTTCTTGCTTTTACTTCATAAAACCCATTCGTGTCTTGGGCTTGTACACCGAAAATCACAGTAGTGATCAGTATAATTGTAAGTGTGTATTTGAAATGATTCATCTTTCAAGATTATGCAAGGGAAACTTGTCTAATTGTCCCCCTTGCTTTGTGTTATAAAATAGGTTCGAAAAATTTACTTTCCCTTAGTCAGTTCAATCCTTCTAGAAAGCCTTCATAGGCCCTTTTCTTTTGAAAACTATCATCAAACAACAAAGGGTATTCTTTTGGATGCCACCAATCCCTCAACCATGTCCCATTGTCTGCAACTCCCCAAGTAGTAATTGCAAATTTTTGATTTTGTGGAATAGATTCGTAAAAACTAACTATATCTCGATATGCTTCTGCATGCTTTGCTTGCTCTGAGGGCAGATATACATAGTCATCTTCCCTGTTCACATTGACCCTAATATCCAGTTCGGAAATATGAATCAATAATCCAGATCCTGCCATATCAGTAAGGCCATTTCTAATTGTGTTCCTATTCGTAGACACCATGTAATGGAATTGATCTCCTAAACCATCTATTGGATATCCATCTGCTTGAAAGCGGTTGACCATCTGTCTCATAGCCCCTCTTTTACCAGAAGCTAACACAACATTGTAATCATTATAGAATAGTTTGGCATCAGGATCTATAGCTCTTGCATAAGCAAAGCACCTTCCATAAAAAGCAATTGGATCACGGAATGTCTGATATACAGGACAGTTCTCACTTCTCAATGTACCATTGTCATTAAATATTTCATTAGCGACATCCCAACTCACCACCTTACCTTTATACCTTTGGACAACTCTTTCGATATATGTTTTCACTCTAGATTCAAATGCAGCTGAATCATAGTTTGCACTTTTGAACCAATTCGGAAATGAGCTATACCAAACCAAAGTATGTCCATGAACCTTCATGTTATTGGTCTGGGCAAAGTTGACCATTTCATCAGCTGCTGCCCAGTCATAATTATTCTCACCTTTCCAGATGTGAGCCATTTTCATTTCAAATTCAGCTGTAATTTGAGAATAATGCGTACGAAGTGTATTTGCATATTGAGCACCTGATAGCTCTCTATTAGTCACCGCCGCGCCAATATCAAATTTGGCTTTTAACCGAATATTGTCCTCCTCTTCATCAGGGTCATCTGGAATCTCTACTACTGGCTCTTCACCTGAATCAGAACAAGACCACATGCCACTCCCTATTAGTAGAAGGAGTCCTATCATCACGCTATATTTTTTCATTTTAATCATATTTAATTTATCACTACCTCGATCAAGTCATTTAGTATCCTTGATTCTGAGGCATTACCCTATCTGTATTGGCATCAATCACACGCTGTGGAATCGGTAACAAAACTTGAAATTCTTGAATGTTTGCAGCAAACCTGTTGTGCGCTCGATTTCTTTCTATCAATTTACCAGTCCTTACCATAGTATGTCTCCTATGCTCCTCGGTAACCAATTCCCTTGATCTTTCATCTAAAATAAAGTCTATTGTCACTTGGTTTGGAGAAATTTCGCTAGCATTTGATCTTCTCCTTATCTGATTGATGAGCTCTGCTGCCTCACCCAAATTACCAAGTTTAAACTCTGCCTCTGCCAGCAATAAATAAGTCTCTGCAACTCTTAAGTAGACTTGATCTGCAAAAGCATAGTTTGCATTCCAAAGATTCGGATCATTGTAGGTCCAATCCCATTTCCTAGTAGAAGCCCATCGATTGTTATTGATATTCATTTGACTTGGCTCCATGTGGGTACGGATTGTATCACCATTGAAACCTATGTAATACTTCCTAACAGCATATTCGCTAAACCTATCATCTTGAGGCTCATAAATACTAAATGCCCATGCTGAAATAGCAAGTCTGCCAATTCCCCTCCCACCATTTTCCGGAGTGTATGGAGCATATCCATTATAATTGATCACCCAAGACCTTCTCATAGAGTTAGAACTTGCTCCTGGAAGATTTAAAACATCTGAATTTGGGAAAATCCATAAAGCTTCTCTGTTACCCTGATCTCTTGTGATGTTTCCATCATAAAACTGATCCATAAAAGGTACTCCAGGTTCATTGGCTCTTACTCCAAAGCGTGAAGTTGTGAGTGAAAAATCACCACCATAAACCACTGTAGACGCTTTATCTCTTGCCTGTTCGGGCATATCCATCCATAAGTACATTTCTGCTAGATAATGCGAAGCTATAGCACCGGATAAGTTCAAAACGCTGTTTGACACATGTGGCAAATACTCTTCTGCCAGAAGCAAATCTTCTACGATCAATTCTTGGACTTCTCTAACAGGTCTTCGCTCCCAGTCATTCTTGTAATTCAACCCATTGATCTCCTCTGTAGATATAGGAACATCCCCAAAGCTATAAACCAAGTGTCTATACGCCCAGGCTCTGATAAGATGAGCATGGCCCAAAATCAATTGCTTGTTTTGCAACTCCATTTCTGGAGAAGTAGCTTCCCAATCTACTGCTGGGTTTTCAGCTCTTGCGATGATCATGTTTGCGGAGTTGATCGCTCGATACATCAATAAAAATATACCAGGATTGCCAGCTGTGTCTCCATTGAGTAGCTGCATCTCTGGATTCAATTCTATATTATATTGATTGAGTCCTCTAGTCCATGATAGTTCGGTATTTGCCCATCCATTATCCACCCCAATCTTCCATGCAAAACCGAGCTCGGCAGATTGGATTTTATCTTCTCGCTCATCACGGACAAAATCCAATAAAGCATTGGTAGCTAACCTAAAACCTTGAAAAGTCCCAAACAAGTTATCAGCATACAGGTTATCTCTAGGGTCTTCTTTTAAGAATTGCTCTTCATCACATCCTGTACTGCCCACAAGGATCAATATGATGATTGTATATAATATCTTTTTCATGTTTTTGACCAGTTAAAATTGTACTCTAAATCCAGCAATATATGATTTCACAAAAGGAATAGATCTCTGGCTGCTTAACTCTGGATCTGTTCCTTCCCAGTCTGTTATTGTTACCAAATTCTTAGCATTGACATAAACTTCTGCCCTACCCAGCTTCCACTTAGACAAAAGTGAAGAGTTCAACCTATAACTCAAGGTCACATCATTGAGCCGTACATAGCTGGCGTTGTTTGATCTTCCAAAATATTGAACTTGAAAAGCATTAGAGTCATCTCTGTTTGCTGGCCATTCATTATTTGGGTTTTCAGGTGTCCACCAGTTTCTATTCAGTGTTCTAGTACGGCCATCAAAAAATGGATTCATCAACTCATTCCCTCTAGTCAAGCCTTGAACAGTACTTATAAAAAACTGTAGAGATAAGTTTTTGTAAGAGACTGTGTTGTTTAATCCAGCAATAAAATCTGGTATAGCGCTACCTATGAAGGTTCGATCGTCAGCATTAATAGTTCCGTCACCATTTACATCTCTGACTCTAATATCTCCTGGTCTTGCTGTAGGCTGGGCGGAATTCACTATATCATCACCTATTTGCCATATTCCATCAAACAAATAGCTAAAATTCACATTCAATGGCTGACCAATAAACCATCTATTGGCTAAATCATCAGCTGGATTACCTAACTCATCACGAAGTCCCACATCTACAATTTCATTCCTGAAAAATGAGAAAGTCAAATCACTTGTCCATTTCCAATCTCTTTGGTCTACATTGATCGATGATATTTGCAGATCAAGACCTCTGTTCCTTGTCGAACCAATATTCTGTCTGATGATTCCTGTCCCGTTTACTTGAGAAATATTTCTATTTAAAAGTAAATCTACTGTTTGGGTCATGAAGTAATCTACTGAACCTTGTATCCTATTTTCGAAAAGACCAAAATCAATACCCAAATTAGTTGATTTTGAAGTCTCCCACCCTAAACTTGGATCTCCAATTCCAGAAGGGTAAAATCCAAATGCAGTTCCTCTCAAATCATCTAAATAATTCTGAACACTCAAACCAGGTAAGGTAGAATAAGGTGCAATAGCTTGATTCCCATTTTCCCCATAAGACACTCTGATTTTCAATGCGGTAACCAGTGCCACACTCTCCATAAAAGACTCCCTGTCAATGTTCCAACCAAGGGCAACAGAAGGAAACAAACCGAATTTTGTAGCATCTCCAAATCCTGAATATCCATCTCTTCTAGCTGTCAGTGTCAGTAAGTATTTGCTGTCAAATCCATAATTGACTCTTGCCATTTGAGATAAATAGTTCCATTGTGTGTAATTGTCACTTGGATTCCACACAGTAGCTAAATTATTTTGAAAATTAGTCATGATATCGCTGGGGAATCCACTCGCTGTTAGGTTATGGTTTTTACTCCATCTTTGCTGTGCACTGTATAGCCCAGTGAATCCTATCGTATGTTTTCCAAAACTCTTGTCATACGTAAGAATGTTCTCTACAATCCAATCTTCCTCCTGCCAGTTATTTGTAGTTGCCACTCCACCTTGCTGCAACCCTGAGCGGGTATTTCTACCAGAATAAGTGTCTATAGCTCTGTACCTATAATCGTACCCAGTATTCAATCTAAACTTCAACCCTTCCACAAATGGAACATCGACTTGTAAATAATTTTGAGTAATGATTCTCCTAGTTTTATCCTCATTGAGAATATTGAAAGGCTCTAGTGGGTTAGAATAGAATGAATCCTCTGGCCAAGGAAAAATCGTCAGCGTCTCTCCATCTTCTTGAAAAGGTGTCGTCAGTGGGTTCATGTTGAATGCTGATCCGAAATTTGCTGCATTTGCACTTCTATCTGTATATAGAAGCTGGTTACTCGTACCCAAAGTCAACCAAGGTGCAATCTTTGTATCTACATTAAGTCTCAATGTAGTTCTAAGTAAATCATCGTTCTTTGCGACACCTTTAGCATCTACTAAATTTCCAGAAATAAAGTACTTTGTATCTTCTGTACCCCCTGAGATCGAAAGGTTGTGTTGTTGTCTTGTTCCCATTCTAGTTGCAAGACCCAACCAGTCAGTGTCTACTCCATTCTCAAAAGCAATCTGCTCTGACTGAGAGATTGACCCAAGACCATACCGATCTACTTTGGTTTGGTAGAAAGTATTTCCATCCATCAAATCAGGAATATTTGCAATCTGATCTATTCCAAAGTAAGTATCATATGAAATTTTCGCTTTGCCCGTAGTCCCCCTTTTGGTTGTGATCAATACAACACCGTTTGCTGCTCTAGCACCATAAATCGCCGCTGAAGATGCATCTTTCAATACTTCTAAAGATGCAATATCCATGGGGTTGATTTCAGAAATTCGGCCATTATAAGGTATTCCATCCAATACGATAAATGGCTCGCTGCTTGCTGCCAAGGAGTTTCTTCCTCTAATTTGCAAGCTTATATTATCTCCTTCTACACCTGCCCCTGAATTAGTTATTGCTAAGCCAGCCACCCTTCCTTGTAATGCTTGGCCAAGTGAAACTGTGGGCATTGTCTCAAGCTGTTCAGCCTTATATGATGCGACAGCTCCAGTGATATCACTTTTCTTCTGAGTACCATACCCCACTACGATTACCTCAGACAATGCTTGTAAATCTGTCCCTAGTTCTATATTGATAATAGATCGACTTGCTACTTCTACTCTCTGAGTAAGGTAGCCTACAAAAGAAAAAACTAAAACAGCATTAGATTCAGCACTTACTTCATAGTTCCCTTCTATATCAGTCACCGTCCCTGTGTTAGTACCCTCCACCACTACATTGACTCCTGGTATTCCTAACCCATCATCTGGATCTATCACTTTTCCTTTTATTCTACTCTGCTGAGCGTATGCTTGACCAAGCAAGCATATCAGCCCACAGATCATCGTGAGTATTTTTAACTTCATTGGATTGGTTATTTTGGTTTTACTTATTTCTATTTTTAAGGATTTGCAATCCGGGACAATTCAATGCTCATTCTACTTAGATATATAGAAATCATCAATATAAAAATCATAGTTATTGGCATTTCTAACATCCCCCTCGCTTCTGAATACTAGCAAGTTGTTGATTGCGCTCAAATTCAAACTATTGTTGGCAGCTTTAAAGTCTGCAATAGGTATGGAAAGTTTGTGCCAGTTGCCATCTCTTTTGAATCCGTATTCTTCTCCTGATGCGGTAAATTTCAAGATTGCATTTTGCCCTGCACTTTGAAACCTAATCAAAAATTCTCCATTGCTAGTAGATTTCATCGCTACATTGTAAAAACCATCCTCGTAATCACTAAGATCTACAGGTCCAGACTGTGGAGTAATCGATGCCATAGCCCAATCAGAAGATCCATCTATCGTAAGTGCCAATGCCTTGGTTCCTTCAAAGGCATTAGTCTCCACTTCAGTAATAGTAAACTGATTATTCCTTTGAATATTTACACTGACCATTTCTGTAATCGCTGGATTTTCTGTATAAAATCCTATCCGCTGTACTTCTGGCTCTGGCAATCCCTCCACTTCTATGGTAAAAGTTTTGGAGTCAGTGAGGTTATCTATATAAGTCACCTCTAATGTAGCTATGAATGTGCCACCTCTTTCAAAAATCACATCAACTTCTTCGTCTTCTGATACCGCTGGAGTACCTCCTTGAAAACTCCATCTTCTGGTATGAACTTTAGTAGATTGATCTCTAAAGGTCACTATCTCTCCCGCCATCACACTACTTGTGCTTGACGTGGCAATCAGTTCTCCTGGTTCTGGAAGCTGGAGATCTCCCCCCTCTTCTACACATGCACCATAGACCAGCGTAGTGATCAGTGCCATGGCAAGAAGTCTTGCATGTTTAGTAATTGTACTCATTATTTTAGGTTTTATTGTTAAAATTATATTGGTACAATTTTAATTTGTCATGCAAAAAAAGGGATTCAATATTGTTTAAATTTAATTCATTATTGTCCTAAACATTTTAAACACCTCATTAAGAGTAATTTAAGATCAAATGCAAGGGGTTGAATTGAGAAAAATAGTTACTAATCAAAAATACAATTCAGATTTATCCTGTTTACCCTTGTTTGTTTTTATATTCTTTTGGAGAAATACCAAATTGCTTGACAAAAGATCTTGAAAAATATGATTGACTGCTGAATCCAACAGCATACGCAATTTCAGTAATATTCTTTGAGCTTTCTTTTAAAAGCTGCATTGACTTCTTTAACCTAATATTTCTTACAAACTCATTGACAGACTGGCCAGTCAAAGCTTCTACTTTCAAATACACCAAAGATCTGCTCATGTTAACTCGCTCTGCAATAAAATCTGCATTGATTTTTTCCTGCTCAATGTTCTGCAAAATGATATCAATAATTGATTGAATCAGTTTCCCATCACTATCTTCAATAGAATTAGCGTCAAACTCAAAACTTTGACTTTCTCTGAATTTTTTAGCAAGTTCTTTTCTGGAATTCAAGAGATTCGAAACCCTGGACTTGAGGATTTCTAGGTTGAAAGGTTTGACAATATAATCATCTGCTCCTGACTTCAACCCCTCAAGCTTTACATCCTGAGCATACCGAGCTGTAAGTAGTATCACAGGAATGTGACTAGTCAACTCGTCCTCTTTAATTTTTTTACAAAATTCCAATCCATCCATTTCTGGCATAGTGATATCACTTATGATAAGTTGAGGCATATCCAATGTTGCCATTCGCAGACCTTCAACTCCATTCTTTGCAAGTAGGACTTCATATGAATCTTTAAGCTCATTGGCAATGAATTCAGCTAGTTCAGTATCATCTTCCAATACGAGTATACGAGAAAGTGAGGTTTTCTTTAAGTTATGGACATTGGCATCATGCTCTTGCTTATACTCTTGAATTACATCGACCTTATTTGTTGGTTTTTGTGATACACTTTGAACATTCAGTGGAATCAGAAGAGAAAACACTGACCCTTCTCCTTTCTTTGAAGTCACTGTGATCTTGCCATTGTGTAATTCTGCCAACTCTTGTGAAAGTGCCAACCCAATGCCTGTACCGCTTGATGCATCCTCTTCATTTTGCTGTGCACTATAGAACCTTTCAAAAATACGCTTCAAGTCTTTCTTTGGAATACCAACACCATTATCTTTTACCGAAATCGAAACTAACTTTTCTGATTCATTCTCTACTTCTAGCAAATCTACAATGAGTGTAATGTGTCCATGTTCCTTGGTATTTTTAAAAGCGTTAGATAGTAAATTACTTATGATTTTATCTAATTTATCTGCATCAAAAGTCATGTGAATTTTCTGAACTTTAGACTCAAAAGTATAAGTAATATGCTTCTTTGCGGCTAATACCTCAAATATTGCCCACACTTTATTGGCAAATGCAACAATATCTCCTTGAGATGTTTCCAGAACAAGGCTTCCTGCTTCCATTTTTCGATAATCCATGAGCTGATCTACCAGTTTAAGTAGTTTATCAGTATTTCTTTGAATTAAATCAAAGTGATATTGCTTTTCTTCATCACCTAAAGTGTTTTCTGATTTTAGCTTTTCAATAGGAGCTTTTATCAGTGTCAAAGGTGTTCGGAATTCATGTGAAACGTTGGTGAAAAATCTCAATTTCATCAAATTTGTTTCAGTAACATTTTTGATTTGAATCTTTTCAAGTTTTAGCTCATTCCTCAATTGAGCTCGATATAGTATACTTTTTCTAAAAAAATAAAAAACAGCAATAATGAAACAGAAATAAGCAAAATAAGCCCAAGGGGTCAACCAAAACGGTGGATGTATAAGTATTTCGATAGCTACTCCAGAATCCTTCAACTCAGACCCTTCAGCCAACTGAACCTTGAATGTATAGCTACCTGAAGGTAAGTTGGTGTAAGTAGCAAACCTTTTTTCGCCAACGAAATACCACTCTTCATCAAAGCCTTCCATTTTGTATGCATACTCTAGCCTTTGGAAAGGTCTAAAATCTAGACCTGCAAACTCAAAAGTCATTACCGACTGATCATGCGATAGCTCAATAAAGTTTGTTTCTATGATCGATTTCTTGATCGGAGAATCTTCCATTCCAACTTTTTGTGATTTATTGAAGAGCTGGAAATCCACTACGTATACTCTAGGACTATTCTCCTGATCAATCAAGCTATCTGGATGAAATTTCAGCAAACCATGAATTCCCCCAAAGTACAATTCGCCAGCTTTGGATTTTAGCCTGGATCGTTCATAAAACTCTTGGTTTGGAATCTCTTTATTGATCCTGTAATGCTTTATCTGACTATTTTGGTGACTCCATTTTGTCAAACCTTGATTGGAACTCAACCAAAAATCCCCTCTATCATCTTCCAGTAGCCCTTTGATATTGATAGGTAGATCTTCTACATCATTCCATCTTTTGGCTACAAGACCATCATCCTTTACAAAAATCTGATCTATCCCTCCTGCACTTCCAACCCAAATATTGCCCTTGGAATCCTCCATGATATCAAAGCAATAATTTGAACTTAAAGTTTCAGAATTGTTTTCCACATGCTTGATATTATGGACTTTGTGATCATACATGTATATTCCAGCATAAGTCACTATCCATAGTCTACCCTTACTGTCTTCCATAAAAGAAACCGCATATTCTACTCCTAACAAAATCGGATCAAAGTCTCCGACATTGTCAGCATTATAAAACTGATCAGATTTTGCATCATACACTGTAATCCCCTTCTTTTCATGAGTAGCCAACCATACATTGCCTTTTGAATCTCTTAGAAGGCCTTTTACATTAGTAGACAAAGACTTGACACCAGCCCCTCGACCTTTCATGAGATCTTCAAAGCGACCATTTCTTTTATCAAAACTATACAACCCCATATCCCATCCCGCTGCAAAAAGCTTTTCTGAATCCGCACAGACAATGCCTAATACGCTAGATGCATGAGCTGGTGTGTTGAGGTGATACCTATCGAAGGTATTTGTAGATTGGCTGTACTTGTTTATTCCTCCTTCCTTGGTTCCTATCCAAACTATGCCATTTTTATCTTCCCAAATTGAACCAATTTTATTACTACTCAAAGAGAACTTGTCTTGATGATTGTGACTAAAAAACATAAAAGGGCTTTGATTTTTACTCAACACATTCACTCCTCCTTCTTGAGTAGCTACCCAAAGGTTTGAATGCGAATCCTCTGTAATATGAGTAATGATATCATTGCTTATATCATTATCCAAAATATTACTTTCACGAAAAACCACAAACTCACCTTGCAATCTATCATATAGGTTCAACCCCTTGTTTGTCGTACCTATCCAAAGGTTCTTTTTACTATCTTCAAAAATCTGTGAAATGGAATTGCTGCTTAAGCTCCTCGGATTATTTGGCTGGTTTTCAAAAACCTCAACACTCCCAGCAGAGTCTCTTTTGATCAATCCTTTCGAGCTTGCTATCCAAAGATTCTCATAGCTATCAAAAAATATAGGACTGGTGTGACTAATTTTCAAATCATCAAAACCTTTTACCTTCAAACTTAATTTATTAACAAGATCATTTTCTGTGTTCAATGTAAAAATCCCTAAACTATTTTGAACGATAATTTCTATGGAATTTGAATCAATGATTCTTCTGGTATCTAGCACCAAATCGTTGGACATACCAGTGGGAAAAGAATAGCGTTTGAAGTCATCAGTACCTGACTGATATTTAGCCAAACCATAGTTAGTCCCAATCCAAACATTCCCGTTTAAGTCTACCTTTAGACATCGGATAATGTTCCCCGGTATAGAATTTTCACTCCCTGGTTCTGTATAATATCTGTAAAATCTATCTTCAGCCAAATTGTACCTTACCAAACCAGCATTATTGGTACCTATCCAAATATTTCCTTTTCTATCTTCAGCGAGGCTGTAAATGAAATTGCCAGAAATAGAATTCGGGTCATTACTGTCCTTCTTGAAAATTTCAAATCCATATCCATTCCACCTGTTCAACCCATCATAAGTCGCAACCCAAATGAATCCTTTGGAATCCTCCAAAACAGATGTGACATGATTATTTGATAGTCCGCCTTCTATGGTAAGACTTTTGATGATATAGTTATCCTGTTGGGCAAGTAGGTTTTGTCCAAAACTTAATAGTAAGAAAAAGAATAAGGTGGGTTTAATGTTCATTGTCTTCAAATAACGTCAGAACAAAGTTCAGATTCGTTAATTATTGTCTAAAGAAAGTGAATTATTGTCTAAGTAGCTAATTCATAAGGAATAGGACCGCTATATGGAATAAATTATGATGTTTAAAACAAAAACTATATTAAGTAATGTCAGGATAAAATGGATGTTCCAAGAATTTTGAATTCACTTAATTGAACATCAGAACATTATTAAAAAAAATTAGTAACAGTCAATTTGAAAATTTCGGAGTATGAAATTAAGATTAACATTGAACCCAGTTCATAGTTATTAAAATTAAATCTAAGAAGATATGAAAATCACAGAGACCAAATACATACAAAATAGCATGCCTGATGAACTTAAGCATGTGATCATCAAAACCCTTGATTTTTATCCTGACTTGGCAGATGTTACTATTGAATTTCGATTCAATGAAAACATTAGAAAATCTGTCATGCAAGCTCAACCAAAGTTCACTACCATGTTTGGTAGAAGAAAAAACCGAACCTATCTCATCAATATCAGTAGGTGCTTTACCCTCAAGGGTGTCACCATGCCCATAGAAGACCTTCCCGAAGATGTACTTATAGGATGGATTGGCCATGAACTTGGACACATATCCGACTACCTTAATAGAAGTAATTGGTCAATGATACTTTTTGGAATTGGATATTTGACCTCTAAGTCCTTCATCATATCGGCAGAAAGAGTAGCCGATACCTACGCTGTAGATCATGGCCTTGGCGACTACATCTTAGCCACCAAGGATTTTATACTTCATCAGGCAGGTATGCCAGAGGCGTATATAGAAAAAATCAAAAAGCTCTATCTCCCGCCAGAAGAGATCATGTATCTTATGGAAAACAAATCCGTGGCTGACTAACCTCAGTGTTCAGATACATAGGCTTCCCACTCTTTAAAATCTTCCGCTTTCATCACACGAGGTACCTTTACCTGACCTCCCTTTTGCTTGGTGTCTTCCGTCCACTTTCTGAACATTTCGTCAGTCACTATTCTGACCTCTATATGCTTCAGTGCCTTACCTCTGGCTACTTTGTAGTTTTTGTTATTCTCCTTGAGTAGATCATCTAGTCGCTCTGCGATCTGATTTTCATCCAAAGACTTCTCACAATCTACTCCCAAGTACCATCTGTGTCTATACTCATCATCCTCCTCTACCGCTGCCACTGTAAACTCTTTAATCTGACAGTCAAACTCCTCGCTAAGCTTTTCCATGGCTTGATTCATCTGAATTACTGACAAATGAGAGCCAACGACATTCAAGAAGTGTTTAGTCCTCCCAGTGATCTTTATCTCTGCACGCTCTTTATCTGTAAAAGTAATCGTATCACCAATCATATATCTCCATGCCCCAGACACTGTACTGATCAGTAACACATAATCTTTCCCCTCCTCCACATTTTCTATGTTCTCTACCTTGGCTTCTGGATTGATGCTTCCGTCTTCATTCATATTTTCAGGTGTGAAATGTACAAATTCAAAATAAACACCATTATCAGTGATCAACGCCATAGCATCTGTCTCTTTTCGCAGCTGTGTTGCCAAATAACCTTCAGAAGCGAGGTATGTATCAATCACAGTGATTTCTTTTCCACAAAGCTTTTCAAAAGACTTTCTATATGGCTCAAATGCCACACCCCCTGATGTATACACCTGAAAATTTGGCCACACATCATGTATTGTCTCTGCATTATGATGCGCAATCACACGCTTGAGCATAAGCTCTATCCAAGAAGGAATCCCAGAAATAGCTCCTATATCCCAATTCCCAGACTCTCGTGCCAAAGCCTCCACACGTTCATCCCAATCATCTATGGCTGAAATATCTTTGCCTGGTCGATAGAATCCTTCAAACCAATAAGGAATTTGACTTGCACTAATTCCACTAATCTCTCCCTCTAGGTGCCCATTTACTTCTTTCAAATTGGTACTACTACCAAACATGAGTATCTCCTTTTCAAAAAAAGTTGCTGGAAGATCAAAATCAGCAATACCCTTGATCTGTTGCATTCCCGCCCTTCTTATAGACTGTAGCATTTCTTCGGTTACTGGTATGTGCTTTTTGGTCGATGTCGTCCCACTGGATACAGCAAAATACTTCACCTTACCAGGCCAAGTGACATCTTCGCCTCCATCTATTACCTTTTGCCACCATTCCTCGCGAAGTTGATCATAATTGAAAAATGGCACCTCGGCAGCAAAGGAAGCTCTGATGTCTGTTGATTTAAGCATGTTTTCGAACTGATAGTACTTTCCGAATGCTGTATTTTTTGCCTTAGACAACAGGTTTTCTAAAACTTTTTGCTGTGCTTCTTTCGGGTCTGGATTGGTAAAAATTCTATCTACAGTCTCAACAGATCTTTTGATAATTTCTCCTATTATTGGCATAATCGTTTTGTGGTAAAAGGTGATTAATTGTTTTGGCAAAATGAAAAATATTTGCTTTTGTATTCCATCGCAACTTTCAAGCCATTCCATAAAAAAACCCTCAAAATTTCACAGAAAACATGAAAATCTTGAGGGTTTGTAAGTTATAAGAACAAAGTCTTATCTCAATTTTAACTTTAATAAGAATAAATAGAATTTTTAATAAATGCCATTAACTTCCTATCAAAGCTGATTTTACCAGAATACAATGTATAATGCAGCTGTAATCAAGGTGATAATAAATGCACCTACCTTGAATCCAGCACTTGTTTTGAACATATCTCCACTTACATCAATGCTATTAGGATGATCTTTTCCTTTTCCTTCTACTAAGCTGATGATGATCATCAAAGCAGCTAGTACCAAGAATACTACACCCATTCTATCAAGGAATGGAAGAGAAGGCCAAAATTCTTTCAACACTACAGAAAGCGGAATACTCAATGCTGCACCTGTAAGTGCTGCATTCGATGTGGTTTTTTTCCAGAATACGCCAAAGAAGAAAATGGCAAATACACCAGGGGAAACAAAACCTGTATATTCTTGTATGAATTGAAAAGCTTGATCTAATTGTCCTAGGGCAGGAGCTATGACCGCAGCTATGATAAAGGCTACTACGGCTGTAATCCTACCTACTTTTACTTGTTTTGACTCAGAGGCATCTTTACCGAAGTATTTTTTGTAAATGTCCATGGTGAAAATAGTCGATGTACTATTAGCCATAGAGGCAAGAGAAGAAATAATTGCCGCTGTCAATGCAGCAAATGCCAGTCCTTTCAATCCCACCGGAAGTAATTGTAGAAGTGTAGGGTATGCTCTATCTGACTTGATAATACCAGTCACAGGATCTTTCATAGACTCAACAAATCCAGCATCTATGCCATTATTTACTATCACCAATGCTGCAATACCTGGAATCACAACGATGAGTGGCATCAAAAGCTTCAAGAAACCTGCAAAAATCATCCCTTTTTGTGCTTCATCTAAGCTTTTTGCAGCCAAAGCTCTTTGGGTAATGTATTGGTTGAATCCCCAATAGGACAAGTTTGTGATCCACATCCCTCCTACCAATACACTGATACCTGGTAAATCTAAATAAGCATCTCTAACTCCTCCTTGGCCATCTGGCGCCATCATTTCTCCCCTTGATAAAATCATGGAAAAGTGCCCTGGAACTTCTCTTCTCAGCATACCCAGACCCTCCCAAGCACTACCCTCTCCTACCATAGAAAGTGCAATGTATGTGGTAGCCAGTCCACCTGCTATCAAAAAGAAAACTTGAACTACATCTGTCCAAGCAACGGCTTTAAGACCTCCATAGATGGAATATATCATCGCAAATAAAGCCAAACCTATAATACCATAGGTCATATCTAAATTTAGAATCGTATTAAGGCTCAAGGCACCAAGATATAAAACCGAAGTAAGATTGACAAACACATAAAGTGCAAGCCAAAATATAGCCATAGTTGTCCTTACTCTAGTATCATATCTATCCAAAAGGAAGCCTGGCATGGTATAGATTCCTTTTTTGATATATACTGGTAAAAAGAAAATAGCGACCACGATAAGGGTAATCGCTGCCATCCATTCATAAGTTGATATAGCCAATCCAAGCGCAAAGCCTGAACCAGACATTCCTATGAACTGCTCCGCTGAAATATTCGAAGCGATCAATGAAGCACCCACTGCCCACCATGGTAAAGCTTTGGATGCTAAGAAGTAATCTTGTGAATTTTTAACGTGACCTTTCTTCTCACGAGAGACAAAAAGCCCCATGCCTATGATAAGGCAACAGTAGCCGATAAATACTATAAGGTCTAAAGGTTCTAATAACATACGCTGAGTTTGATTAATTGGGGTTTAATTTTGTTTGAGAGGCTCAAATATAAGTTTTTCAACTTATTAATATATGCATTTTGCAAAAATGTGTGGTAGTATCTTTTCATTTGAAAAATTAATTCTATGAAAAACTGTTTTTTTCACACTTATTGAAAAACTTCAAGCTTAACTTTCTCTTGTTTTTACAAACTCATTGTATTCTAAAGAGGAAATCAAGCTTGAAATCTAATTTGTGAATTTAATGTGATAAGTTTCTAATTATGCTTCTCAACAAGATTATTTATCCTCTTCCAATTCATATTTCAATGTTCTTCCTTTTTCCACTGCTGGTAGACCTTCGATCATCCATAGTGGAGCAGGTGCTCCTTTGAGGTAATGGTCGAAGAACTGAGAAAGTCTGATCGAAAGATCCTTTCTGTTTTTTCTTTGAACTAGATTATGATCCTCGCCATTATACTGAAGAAGCCAAGCCGGTTTATCCAATCTCTTCAAAGCCATAAACATTTCTATGCCTTGATACCATGGAACTGCCCCATCTTCGTCATTATGCATGATCAAAACCGGCGTATTTACCCTATCCATAAAAAACAAAGGGGAGTTTTCGATATAGTAAAGCGGCTTTTCCCAGAGGGTCCCCCCTATTCTACTTTGCGTTTTTTCGTATTGAAACATCCTGCTCATCCCTGTACCCCAGCGAATACCACCATAGGCAGATGTCATGTTCACTACCGGTGCTCCTGCACCCGCTGCTTTGAACATATTAGTTCTAGTAATAAGGTAAGCTACTTGGTATCCTCCCCAGCTTTGTCCTTGAATGGCCATATTCTCAGCATCCACAAATCCTCTCGCAACAATAGACTGTACCCCAGGAATGATACAATTATAAGCACTTGGCCCTGGAAGACCTAGGTCATATTTGATATCTGGAACAAAAACTAAGTAATCGTTGCTCACAAAATAAGGAATATTGATGGTAGAAGCACTTGGTGCAGGCGATCTGTACATATGCAAACCATCTGAATTCCTTTCATAGAAATAAACCATCATTGGATACTTCTTGCTAGAATCGAAGTTTTCAGGCTTGAATAACAACCCTTGTAATGGTGTGCCATCATTGGCCAAATAATCAACCAATTCTACAGACCCCCAATTCACTTCTGCCTGCTTAGGATTTGCAAAGGATATTTGCTCTAACTTATTCATCGATAGGTCCGAGGCATACACATCTGCATATTGCTGATAGGTAGATCTTCTTAAAATAATATCCTCGGAATTTTCAGCTTTTTTCAATCCCATATACCTATGATCTGTCATCAAGATCTCCTCTGGAGCTTTGGAACCATTGATATCACCTTTGTAAAATCCATTTTGCTTCGTGAATTCATGAAATGCAGTCAGAATCAAAGGAGATTTCGGATCTATTCCTTCTTCTTCTTCTATTTCTATACGCTGTCTTCTAAACTCGATCTTTTGTGTCCTACCCTCTCCTTTCGTGATGTTTTGAGGAGCAGTTTTTCCTGCTGGGTCTATTTTCCAAATATCATATTTGTCATACACCAAAAATGCCTTGTCTTCAAGAAGCCAACCCGCAGAACCATAACTACCCGGTAATGAAGGAGAATCATGCTGCTCATTATAGACCAAAACGCCTAGATCTTTTGATACATTTTTTGAAACTTTGCTCGCCACATCATATACATACCAAGCACTATCGTAGCTATCATACCAGTAGGCAAATTTACCAGATGGGGAGAGGGATGGTCTTCCAGAGAGCTTCTTTTGAATGAGTGTTTTTGCTCCAGTCTCTACATTGATCAAGTAAATATCAGAACCGACTTGTGTGTCCCAACTGTAAGCTCTCCTGTATGCTGAGTCATCAAAACCTAACGCCAATTTATGCTTAGACTTGGTGTCATAAATAACATTACTCACCTCATCGTCTGCCAGTTGAATCACTTTCTTATCTTTAAGATTATAGGTAGCTAACAAGCTCCTATTCAATTCTCTACTCTTATTCTTCAACTGCATAGGTTGAATTTCAGCATCTTGCCAACCCCAAATATCCAATTTGACACGCTCTTCATCTAGTATGGTCGTATCATCTTCATAAGCATAAGTCACATAATCATGTGTAGTTCCAAAAAACAATCTACTGTCATCATGTGCAAAGCTAATCCTCCCTGACTTGCTTATCATGCCATTTTTCAGAATACCTGGCGTATCTTTTGAGACAATTTTCTGATTGCTTTTCTTCGCAATATCATAAAGGTACAGATCGTAATATGGCTTCTTTGCCTTCAATGAATCCTCTGTAGCTAAGAATGCAAGGTATTTGTTTGACTCAGAAATCTTGGGGGAAACGTAATCAGTCTTGCCCATATCTACAATCTGGGAAACACCAGTATTAAGATCTAAAATAAAGACACCTGCATTTTTCAAAGTATCTTCTTCTGCTTTTATGTAAAATAATTGGGTGCCATTATCAGAAAAACCATATGACTTAACCCGATCATACTCATAAACCGTCTTTCCATCAAATGATCTTACCAACAATTTTGTGCCATCTGTTTTCTTTGGCTTCTCTGGCTTCTCAATTTGAGTAGAATCACCTTCAGTTTGCTTTGTCTGCTTCTTTGCTCCTTCCTTTTCAAAAAGTACCGCAAGCCAATTTCCTTCTTTATCTGGCATGGCAAAAGACTTCACTTTTGCCAATTTCTCTACCAATCCTGAAGTCAAGTCTAAAATAAATAGACTATCCTTTGGCATTTCATCTGGTTTAGTCTTCTTAAGCTTGAGGTGTCGTACTGTATCATATTGAGCCACTACTCTACCCACAGCAAATTTGCTATCATTAGAAAATGACCACCTGTCGGCTCTATTAAGAACAAATCGAGTATCTCCAGGTCGATGGCTAACTATTTCTAATCTACCGTCTCCTTCTTGAGGATTGATTTCAAAACCAATCCATTTCCCATCTTTTGAAATTTTGTCTGATGACAAAGACTCCCAACCATCGTAATCCGTATGTGTCAATGCACGCTTTTCCTGAGCATTTGCTACAAACACTACAAAAAAGCATAGTATCCACAGACACTGTTTTGTATTCAATATCATAGTTTTCACAATTTGAATACAATATAAAAAAACATAAAGCGGATTAGGACTTACTTTTATACCAAAGGGAAATAAATGAGATAAAAAAAGAATTAGGCATTTCAATTATCTTTTAAAATTTTTAAACTAAAAATTATATTCTGATTCAGTTCTAGGAAGTCACAAGGATCATAGGAATACTTAGATGGTTCAAACTTCTAAATGCTTTACAAAAATTTTGGTTGATGGTGGATTTAGGGACAAAAAAAACCCTCTTGTATATACAAAAGGGCTCCTTTTTTATGAAACAGTATTTAAATTATCCTTCTACCTTCAATTGATATTCTTTTACTATCAGTAAATTGAAAACATTTAATTCTTTGGTTGCAGATATTTTTTTCTTTCCTACAAGTGAAAAATTCTATTTTACTTTTTGATCAATAACACAAAGTCTACTGCATCATAATTAGGATAACCTGGTATAGGATCACACTTAGGAAGCTTCCTTAACATATGTCCTACACGCTGTTCCATTCCCTTGTCCACTTTAGTGATCATTTCATAACCTATAAGTTTCCCATTGTTGTTCACATTCAACAATACACTTACTTCGTCTAGCAATGCACTTTCCTTAGTCCTGAAAAGAAAAGGTATATAGCTATCTATCAGCTCAGAGGTACCTTCAGGCCACTCCCAAGCGCATCCAAAATCTTCACTCAAGTCTGAAACTTTAATAAACAAATTTGAGGAATTTCTAAGTGTTTTGCTTTTGGCTATAGGCAACAACTCTACTTTTAAAGCAGCCCTCTCTTCGTCATTTTTGTCAAAACGTAGGTTTTTTTCAGCATGACCAGCTATAGTTATCAATAGAAAAACTGTGGTCAAAGCAGGTAAAATGAATTTCATGAAACGTAAATGGTTAATACACAACGCACAAATATACATCTTTTTCTATTTTGAAATGTGTTTTTTGCACTTTAATTGAGAAATGAGCTATTTAATGTATTCCATAAGAAAATGAGACTATTTCCCAAACTCTTAAAACCAATAAAATTTCAATATCCATTTGCACATTTACAACTCAAAAAAGCTATTTGATCAAAATATAAAGAGAGAAACAGTAAAAACGAGAAAATGTAATTTCTCCAAAATTCTTAGGAAAAAAGAACCAAGTATCTCACACCATCACAATACCAAAGCTATGTTTCTTAAACATTTTTATTTCATATCTGGTAGAGCTTTATTAATGCATAATTTCAAAGTATGATTTGGGAAGATGCAGTGATTCGAGTGATAAAAAATAAAAAAGTCTTGCCAACAGCAAGACCCTTTTCAGAATATAAACCCAAATATAACTTTAGAGATTAAAAGTTTTCAAACATTATACACTTGAAATAAAAACCATAAATGGGAATTTCAAATGAAAATTTGACTCAATTAAGACAAAGCCAAATTAAATTTACTCTTAATTCTTAAATGCCAAAATAAAAGCATTTTAATCAATTTTACAAATTGAAAAATAAATTTTGCATTATTTTAAGTATTTCATAATTTAACGGCATAATCATTACGATAGTAATAATAAAAACTCAAAATAATGGATAAAAATTTAGATATTGATAATGTAGATTTGAAGATCATCTCTCTTCTCAATGAGGATGCTAAAACTCCCTACACAGAAATAGCAAAAAAAGTATTCGTTTCTTCTGGAACAGTGCATGTGAGAATGAGAAAGTTGGAAGATCTTGGAATAGTCAAAAGTGCTACGCTTAACATTGATTTTTCAAAATTAGGCTATGACATTTCGGCATTTTTGGGAATTTATCTAGAAAAAAGTTCTCTTTACGATGCTGTCATCGAAAACCTCAAGCAAATTCCAGAAGTTATCAATGCTTATTATACCACAGGGAATTATAGCATTTTTGCAAAAATCATTTGTAAAGATACCAATCATTTAAGGACTGTTTTGGATAATATTCAAAAAGTGGATGGAATAGATCGTACTGAGACATTGATCGTACTAGAAGAAAGTATCAATCGACCAATTCAGTTTTTTGACAAAACTGGCAAATAAGAATTTGCAACGTTAGTTTAGATTAAATCTAAATAAATTATTTTTATAATTATTCCAATATTTTTTATAATCAAAATCACCGGGTCAAGTTTTTCATTCTTGACCCGGAAATTTATTCAACCCACACATTATAAGATTATTACCATTGATTTTATCAATCTTTCATAGATATTTGAAATCTGATTGAACAATATATTTTAGATAAATGTTGTATCTTCGCAGAACAAAATATAATTAGTCTAAATAACTCACATCATGAGCAAAGACAACCAAATATTAGAAGAATTTACCTCCAAAGAATATGAGCACGGGTGGTCTGTAGACATGGAAGTGGATGAAGCCCCTCCTGGTCTCAATGAAGAAATAATCAAATGGATTTCTGCCAAAAAAGAAGAACCACAATGGCTTTTAGATTGGAGGCTCAAAGCATTCAAAACTTGGTCGGAAATGACTGAGCCAGAATGGGCTAATGTCACCTACCCAAAGATTGATTTACAAGCATTAAGATATTATTCAGCTCCTAAGAAATCTAAAAAACCTAAAAGTTTAGATGAAATAGATCCTGAGTTGCTTCAAATTTATGAAAGATTAGGTATCTCACTCAACGAACAGAAAAAACTACAAGGAATCGCAGTAGATGCGGTCTTAGATTCTGTATCTGTTGGCACGACTTTTAAAGACACACTTTCCAAATTAGGGATTATATTCTGCTCATTCTCTGAAGCTGTCAAAGAACATCCAGATTTGGTTAAGCAATACCTTGGTTCTGTAGTACCAATGACGGATAATTACTATGCAGCGCTTAACTCAGCTGTATTTTCTGATGGTTCGTTTTGCTATATACCAGCTGGAGTAAGATGCCCAATGGAGCTTTCTACGTATTTCAGAATCAATGCTGCCAACACAGGACAGTTTGAGAGAACACTGATCGTGGCGGAGGACAGTTCATATGTATCTTACCTTGAGGGATGCACTGCTCCACAACGAGATGAAAATCAGCTACATGCTGCGGTAGTAGAAATATATGCTGCGAAAAATGCTGAAGTAAAATATTCGACTGTTCAAAACTGGTTTCCAGGTGACAAAAATGGCAAAGGAGGTATCTATAATTTCGTAACAAAAAGAGGAATCTGTGCTGGAGATAATTCAAAAATTTCCTGGACTCAGGTAGAAACAGGTTCTGCTGTGACTTGGAAATATCCTTCTTGTATTCTCAAAGGTGACAACTCAGTGGGTGAGTTTTATTCCGTTGCGGTAACCAACAACTACCAGCAAGCAGATACAGGGACTAAAATGATTCATATTGGGAAAAATACCAAGTCAAGAATTGTATCTAAAGGTATCTCAGCAGGAAAATCTCAAAACTCATATAGAGGCCAAGTCCAAGTAATGAAACGAGCCACCAATGCGAGAAACTTCTCTCAATGCGACTCACTCTTAATGGGCGACAAATGCGGTGCTCATACTTTCCCATACATCGATATCCAAAATTCTTCAGCTAAAGTTGAACACGAAGCTACAACCTCTAAGATCGGTGAAGATCAACTCTTCTATTGCAACCAAAGAGGAATTTCTACAGAAGATGCGGTAGCACTTATCGTCAATGGATATGCAAAAGAAGTTTTAAATCAACTTCCTATGGAGTTTGCTGTAGAAGCACAGAAGCTATTGGCTTTGACTTTGGAAGGATCTGTAGGTTAAAATTCACGTTAACACACAAATCTTAACACACTCTCTACGAGCAAAATGCTGTGAGATTGAAAAGTAATACATCAAGTGCTACATAGCAGAAAAATAGATTCATCTAAATTTTCTGCTTTCTTGAATTAAATAAAATTAAAACTTGCGCTAAATCTTAGCATCATCATATCAATTATGTTATCAATAAAGAATCTACATGCCTCTATCGAAGGCACACCAATACTAAGAGGCATCAACTTAGAAGTAAAGCCAGGTGAAGTTCATGCCATCATGGGTCCAAACGGATCTGGTAAATCTACTTTGGCATCTGTATTAGCAGGTAGAGAAGAGTATGAAGTAACTGATGGAAGTGTTGACTTTTTAGGTAAAGATCTTCTTGACCTTGCACCAGAAGACAGGGCTAGAGAAGGTGTCTTTTTGGCATTCCAATACCCAGTAGAAATCCCTGGTGTTAGCTCAACAAATTTCCTAAGAACTGCCGTAAATCAAGTAAGAGAATACAGAGGCCTGGAACCTTTGGATGCTGTCAAGTTTCTCTCTGAAATGAAAGAGAAAATGAAGCTTGTAGAGATCGATCAAAAACTTCTTAGCCGAGCTCTAAATGAAGGATTTTCTGGTGGTGAAAAAAAGAGGAATGAAATATTCCAGATGGCTATGCTAGAACCTAAATTATCAATACTAGATGAAACAGATTCTGGACTTGACATTGATGCTTTGCGTGTAGTGTCAAATGGAGTAAACAAATTAAAAAGTAATGAAAATGCAACTATCGTAGTCACTCACTATCAGAGGTTGTTAGATTATATTGTACCTGATTATGTTCACGTTCTTTACAAAGGAAGAATTGTAAAATCGGGGACAAAAGAATTAGCCTTAGAATTGGAAGAAAAAGGATACGACTGGATCAAAGAAGAGGTAGATGCCGCTGTATAATTTTCCCTTTATCTCCTAATCAATGCAAACCAATGAAAACTATTCAAATAAATAAGGCTACCCAACAATTTCTTCAAGTTCAACCTGCTCATTCCAGTTTTTCAAACTTGAGAAAAACTGGTTTGGAGATTCTTGAACAAGAAGGCTTGCCTCATATCAAAGAAGAAGAATACAAATTCACCTCTATCAGCAGAAAAATAGAACAACAAATCCAAGATTATAGATCTGCATCATCAGTAAAGTTAAGTGCAGATCAAGTCAGCGAAGCTTTGTTCAGTGATTTTGAAGGTGATATTATCGTATTCAACAATGGTAGATTTGAACCTTCTCTATCCAGAGTGTCTGATGAAGGTTATACCATTTCTACCTTAAGTGAAGCTGCTAGCGCTTTGCTAGGAACTATCGCCAATCCTGAAGCAGATCCATTTATTGCGCTGAACAACCTGTTCTTTGAAGATGGAATATTTCTAAAAGTACCAAAAGGCAGCTTGGTTCAAAAACCTATATTTCTCCTTCATTTCAATCAAGCCCAGGAAGGGCAAGCTATACATGCGCGTGTCCTTATCGAAGTAGAAGACCAAGCAGAAGTCACGCTATTGGAAAACACCATTTCGCTCGACGAAGCAGCGTACTTTTCTAATACAGTCACGGAGGTAAAAGTAGGATCCAATGCGCATGCTCATTACTACAGACTTCAGAATGAAAATAAACAAGCTATTGTAACCAATAATTTTGTAACTGACATTCATAGATCAGCTACATTCACTACGGTAGCTACCCAACTAAGTGGTGATATGCTGAGAAACAACCTGAGTTTGAACCTCCTTGAATCTGGTTGTGAAGGAAATATGTATGGATTATATCTTCTCAATGGCAAAACTCACGTAGACAACCATACCAATGTAGATCACACCAAACCTCATGCAGACTCCAACGAGCTTTATAAAGGGATTTTGGCAGATTCATCAAGGGGTGTATTCAATGGTAAGATATTTGTTCGTCAGGATGCACAAAAAACAAATGCCTTTCAGCAAAACAACAACATCCTACTTTCTGAGGATGCGATCATAAACACCAAACCACAACTGGAAATTTGGGCAGATGATGTGAAGTGTTCTCACGGATGTACCACAGGTCAATTGGATGAAGAGGCATTGTTTTATCTCCAAGCACGGGGTATTGGCAAAGATCAAGCACGCGGACTTTTGCTATATGCTTTTGCTGGAGAAGTTCTTGATCACATTGCCTATGAGCCTTTCAAAGCATATTGCATCGAAATGGTTCAGGAGCGATTAGGAACTCAATTTTGATAAAATTCATGGCATTAGATATTCAAAAAATAAGAGCACAATTTCCCATTCTTCATCAAGAAGTCAATGGGAAACCTTTGATCTATTTTGACAATGCTGCAACGACGCAAAAACCACAAGAAGTAATAGATGCCTTAAGCAACTACTACCATACGGATAACTCAAACATACACAGAGGTGCTCATACTTTAGCTGATCGTGCTACGAGGTATTATGAATCGACTAGGACTTTGCTCAAGGATTTCATCAATGCGAAGGAAGAGGCTGAAATCATATTCACGAAAGGCACCACTGAAGGTATCAATTTAGTTGCTTCTTGCTTTGGGAAAAAGTTCATTGAACAAGGTGATGAAATTATCATTTCCACGCTTGAGCATCACTCGAATATCGTTCCTTGGCAAATACTATGTGAAGAAAAAGGCGCAAAGCTAAACATCATCCCTATCAATGAGGCAGGTGAAATAGACTTTGAAGCATTTGAAAACTTGCTAAGTTCAAAAACAAAGCTAGTCAGCATCGTCCATGCTTCCAACGCTCTAGGTACGATCAACCCAGTTGAGAAAATCATCACCAAAGCCCATCAAGTGGGTGCAAAAGTACTACTAGACGGAGCACAATCTAGTTCCCATTTGGAAATCGACGTTCAAGCACTGGACTGCGACTTCTTTGTGCTTTCGGCACACAAGCTCTATGGTCCTACCGGACTTGGTATACTTTATGGCAAAAGAGAAGTCCTAGACGCCATGCCTCCATACCAAGGAGGTGGTGAGATGATCAAAGAAGTGACATTTGCAAAAACGACCTTCAATGAGCTTCCGTTCAAATTTGAGGCTGGCACGCCCAATATTGCTGATGTGATTGCTTTTGGAAAAGCATTGGAATTCATCAACGAATTAGGCAAAAAAGCTATCAAGGCACATGAAGATGAACTCCTCTCCTACGCTAGTGCTGAACTTTCAAAAATCAATGGCTTCATTCCTGTGGGAACTGCCAAGGACAAAGTTTCAGTGATCTCATTCAATATCAATGGCATGCACCCCTTTGATGTTGGCATGATGCTCGATGCCAATGGTATCGCCGTCAGGACTGGACATCATTGTACTCAGCCTTTGATGCAGAGATTTGGCATAGAGGGAACTGTTAGGGCTTCATTCGCTGTTTATAACACCAAGTCAGAAGTAGATGCTCTGGTAGCTTCAGTAGCCAAAATCGCAAAATTGAAAAACAAATCATGAGTATAGATAAGGTTCAGGAAGAAATTATTGAAGAATTTGATATTCTGGGAAGTGATAGAGAATCTACCATTTTCTACATTATGGAAATAGGTGCCAAACTGCCAGATATGCCAGAAAGTGAAAAAACCGAAGAAAACATCATCAAAGGATGTCAATCAAAAGTTTGGCTCACTGCAAGGGAAAACGACGGTAAAATCAATTTCTTAGCAGATTCAAATACTGATATTACCAAAGGCTTGATTAGTCTATTGATAAGAATCCTTTCAGGAAGAACACCAGAAGAAATCCTCAAGGCTGAGTTACACTTCATCGAAAGAATCGGAATGGGTAATATCATAGGCTCCCAAAGATCCAATGGACTAGCAGCCATGATTAAGCAAATGAAACTCTATGCTTTGGGATATCAGGCAAAGCTCAACTCCTAAAAAATTTCAAAACATGTCTGAAACGAACAATCTTCAGGAAATCCCTGCTCAAGAATTAAAAGAAAAAGTAATCACAGCAATCAAACAAGTCTATGACCCTGAGATTCCTGTTGATGTATATGAATTAGGTCTGATTTATGAAATTAGTGTTTACCCAGTAAACAACGTATTCATATTGATGACTTTGACGTCTCCTAATTGTCCCTCAGCAGAATTCATACCTAGTGAAATCAAAGATAAAATTCAACAAATTCAAGGAATCAACCATGTGGAGCTAGAGTTGACTTTCGACCCTCCATATTCACAAGATATGATGTCTGAGGCAGCTAAACTAGAGCTTGGTTTTCTATAATTTTAAGTATACAAAAAACGATTAAAATATGTATCCAGAGGATTTAATTGCTCCTATGAGGGCAGAACTTACAGATGTAGGTTTTCAAGAATTCAGAACTGACGAAGATGTCGTCAATCACCTCAAAGACCATAAAGGCACCACTCTTGTGGTAATCAATTCAGTATGTGGATGTGCGGCTGGAGCTGCTAGGCCAGGTGTAAGATTTGCACTCGAAAAAAGTAGTGTAAAACCGACCTACCTAGCCACTGCATTTGCTGGAAATGATGTATCTGCCGTAAATAAATTCAGAGAAGTAGTCCTTCCATATCCTCCATCTTCACCTGCAATGGCTTTTTTCAAAGACGGTGAATTGGTTCACTTCATAGAAAGACATCACATTGAAGGAAGGAATGCACAAATGATAGGAGAACATTTAGTGGAAGTATTTGAGCACTTCTGTAAGTAATTAAAAGCCCTTTGGGGCTTTTTTTTCTGCTAAAAAAATATAGAAATTTTCAAACTTTTTTTCGAAACTAAATTTGGAAATTCATTATCTTCACGAACTTAAATCCTTGAATCAGCGAAAAGGACTTAAGTTCATTTAAGCTCTTTACTTTAAGTCCAAGCAATTACTATCAAAACCTAAGCCTAAAAGAAGTCGTAGGTTTTAAATAACATGTAAATAACACTCATTTTTGCTAACTTAAGGCGCTGAAATCAGTTAATAAAACATTAGAATCAATAAACTAATTATTAATAATCAATCTATGTCCGAAATAGCTAAGTTATCATACGGCGGGAAGGAATACGATCTCCCAGTAATTGAAGGAACAGAAAACGAGAAAGCAGTAGATATCGCCAAATTGAGAGGGCAATCAGGCTTGATCACCATTGACCCAGGGTTCAAAAACACTGGCTCAACAACTTCTGCCATCACTTACTTAGATGGAGAAAATGGAATTTTGAAATATAGAGGTTATAAGATAGAAGATTTAGCAGAGAAGTCTTCATTTTTAGAAGTCGCATATCTTTTGATATACGGCGAATTACCTACACAAAAAGAATACGAAAAATTCACCAGAGAAATCACTACACATACTTTGGTACACGAAGATATCAAGAAAATACTTGATGGCTTCCCTTCCAACTCTCACCCTATGGGAGTATTATCTTCTTTAATTTGTTCCCTTACAGCATTCTATCCTGAATCTCTGGATCCTACAAGAAATGAAGATGCCGTCAATCTCAGCATCATCAGACTTCTAGCGAAGATGCCTACTTTTGCAGCTTGGGCATTCAAGAATAAAGTTGGGCATCCTGTAAACTATCCAGACAATAGTCTAGATTATTGCTCAAACTTCCTTAAAATGATGTTTGCGCTACCAGCAGAACGCTATGATGTAGATCCAGTAGTATCCAAAGCTTTGGATCAATTGTTAATTCTTCATGCTGATCATGAGCAAAACTGCTCTACATCTACAGTTAGAATCGTAGGATCATCACAAGCTTCTATTTATGCTTCTATCTCTGCTGGAATCAATGCCCTTTGGGGTCCACTTCATGGTGGAGCAAATCAAGCAGTAATTGAAATGCTTGAAGCAATCAAGGCTGATGGTGGTGACACCAAAAAATTCTTGGACAAAGCTAAAGACAAAAATGATCCATTTAGATTGATGGGCTTTGGCCATAGAGTTTACAAAAACTTTGACCCAAGAGCGAAAATCATCAAAAAAGCAGCTGATGATGTACTAGCCAAACTTGGAGTAAATGATCCTGTATTGGATATTGCAAAAGAACTTGAAGAGGCTGCTTTGAGTGATCAATATTTCGTAGAAAGAAATCTCTATCCAAATGTAGACTTCTACTCAGGTATCATCTACAGAGCACTTGGAATTCCTACAGACATGTTCACCGTTATGTTTGCTATCGGCAGACTACCTGGATGGATTGCACAGTGGAAAGAAATGAGAGAAAATGGTGAACCAATCGGAAGACCTAGACAAATCTACACTGGTGCCACTGATAGAGATTATGTATCTATGAACAAAAGAGGTTAATTCAACAACCAAATAAAGGAACATAAAATCCTCCAACAGAAAAAGTTGGGGGATTTTTGGTTTTTGAAGTAGCAAGAAAATAGTTTAATACCTATATTTGGAAACTAAAACAAATAAAACGAGTTTTCTATGCAAGCTAATACGATCGAAGAGGCCATCGCACTAACCAAAAAATTCACTTCTAAGCCATCAAATGAAGAGCTTTTGAAAATCTACGCCCTGTACAAGCAAGCATCAGAAGGCGATAACGAAACCGAAAGACCTGGTGGATTTGATTTCAAAGCAGCAGCCAAATACAATGCATGGCTTGCACAAGCTGGAAAGAGTAAATCAGATGCAAGTCAAGAATACATAGCATTCATTAATGAAATTGCCCCTAAATACCTTTGATGACCAAATTATTTTTTAAAATTCAATAGTAAAAATTCAGAATATTCCAAAAACATTCTAGAATGATTAGGAATTCCAAATAATTACCCATACCTTTGCACACGAATTAAAATATAACATTTTTCTAGCCGTGGGTTTCCTTACTGTCGCTTACAATAGGAGGTTCTTAGGAAATCATGGTTGAGAAAAGTAAGGAAACATTTCATGGAACAAGAATTATTATTCTCAGACCTTGGGATTTCAGAAGAAATCCTAAAGGCGGTGGAAGAAATGGGCTATACCCAACCTTCCCAAATTCAAGCACAATCTATCCCATTACTTCTTGAAGGAAGAGACGTTATCGGACAGGCCCAAACAGGCACTGGTAAGACAGCTTCTTTTGGTATTCCTATCATCGATTTGGTAGATCCAACTTCAAGAAAGCCACAGGCACTAATCCTTTGTCCTACAAGGGAACTTGCTGTGCAGGTAGAAGGTGAGATTGTGAAACTTTCAAAATTTAAAAGAGGAGTTACCAGCACATGTATATATGGTGGTGAATCCATTGATCGACAGATCAAGAGCCTTAAAAGAGGTGTTCAAATCGTCGTAGGAACACCTGGACGTATCATGGATCACATGGATAGAAGAACATTGAATCTATCTGAAGTTAAAATGATCGTATTGGATGAGGCAGACGAAATGCTAGACATGGGCTTCAGAGAGGATATCGAAACTATCCTTAGCTCTATGAATGAAGATAGACAGACAGTCTTCTTCTCCGCCACTATGCCTAAACCAATTTTGGATCTTACAAGAAAATACCAAGATAATCCAGAGATTGTTAAAGTATTGAGAAAAGAACTTACTGTAGAAAACATAAGTCAATCTTACTATGAAGTAAAGCCAGGATTGAGAGTAGAATTGATGGCCAGATTGATGGATATCAATCAGTTCAAGCTAAGTGTAGTATTCTGTAATACCAAAAGATCTACAGATGAAGTTACTGAAGCTTTGATGTCAAAAGGTATAGGAGCAGAAGCACTTCACGGAGACCTTTCTCAAGCACAACGTACCAAAGTAATGAATAAATTCAGAAAAGGTACTTGTACAGTTCTTGTTGCTACAGACGTAGCTGCAAGGGGGATTGACGTAGATGATGTAGAAGCAGTGTTCAACTATGACCTTCCACTTGATGAAGAGAACTATGTTCACCGAATCGGTAGAACAGGTAGAGCAGGTAGATCAGGAATGGCTATCAGCTTTATCACTGGTAGAAAAGATACTTACAGACTTCGTGACTTGGAGAAATTCATCAAGACTAGCATTACAAAAATGGATCCTCCTTCTGTGAGTGATTTGATAGAGCTAAAGAAAGCATCTCTAGTAAAGGATATCCATAGAGCAATCAGCAAGGAAGAAAACAACCAGTTTATCGAAGAGGTAATTGGTCAAATGCTTACTGAAGGCATTACCATGGAACAGGTTACTCTTGGAATGGCTAAACTTTACCTTGGTGATTCACTTAAAGAAATGGAAGACCAAAACTTTGGCTTAGACTTCGGAAGTAGAGAAAGAGGTGGAGAAAGAGGCGGAAGAAGAGAGCGTGACTTTGGAGGTAGAGGAAGATCAGAGGGAAGATCAGAGCGTGGAGATAGATTCTCAGGAAGAGATAAATCAGATCGTGGTGATAGAGGTCCAAGAAGAGAAAGACCAAGCAGAGAGAAAGGTGTAAGAGAGCCAGGAATGGCGAGACTTTTTATCAATGTAGGTAAAAAAGACAGGATTCGTCCAAACGATATCGTAGGTGCTATAGCAGGTGAAACAGGCGTACCAGGAAGAAGCATCGGAGGAATAGACATATTCGATAATTTCTCTTTCGTAGACGTTCCACAGAAAGATGCACAACACGTAATCAGCGTGATGAAAAACAATACCATCAAAGGAAAAGAAGTTAACATTGAGATTTCAAAAGGTTAATTCATAAAGGTTAGTTAGTAAATTCAAAAAGCGTGTCCGGTTTGGTCACGCTTTTTTTGATTTGCATCAATCTTATCCCGAGGATTTATTATTTTTACAAATTCAGAAAAAAACAATCATGCAGTTATTTTTCACATCAAACATCACAGGAGATATATTAGAATTAGATCAAGAAGAATCCAAGCATTTGATAAAGGTTCTCCGAAAATCTCAAGGAGATCCCGTACATTTCACAGATGGACATGGTAATCTTTTCCATTGCCGAATAGTAGAGGCTAATCCAAAAAAAGCTGTTGTGCGCATTGAAAGTAGTGAATATCATCCCGAGGATGACTATCACATCCATCTAGCCATATCTCCCACCAAAAATGCAGATCGTATGGAATGGATGATAGAAAAGCTTACTGAGATAGGTGTACACGAAATCACTTTTATGGAGTCAGATTTCTCTGAGAGAAGCCATCTCAAACTTGAAAGGCTTGAAAAAAAAATAGTAGCTGCTTGTAAGCAAAGCATTAAGACTAGACTACCCCTTGTCAATCCACAAAGGCCACTGAAAGACCTAATAAAGGATGAAAAATTCAATGATTATCAGCGATTCATAGCCTATGTGGACAAAGAAAATGACACTCATTTATTTGCAAGAGCACACGCAAATCAATCATATTTAATCCTCATTGGGCCAGAAGGAGATTTTTCACCACAGGAAATTAAATTGGCTTTTGACAATCATTTCATACCTTGCTCTCTTGGTAAGAGTCGTCTTAGATCCGAAACAGCAGCTGTAGCTGCGGTACATACATTACAAATCAAAAACCACTTGAAAAATTTATGAGAAAATCTGTACTAATTTTAGCAACATTCGGCACCTTGATTTCTTGTCAAGTAAACCACCAAGAAGAAAGAACTGCTGTAGGCAGCGGAGGATGGCTTGAAGGAACCACTGATGAAAAGTTTGAAGAAGTTGCTCACCAAATTGGAGGCTTCAGCAAAACAATGATTGAGGTTTCCTATAGATATTCTGAACTATACTGGGCAGGGATGGATGAAAACTGGGGTTATGCTGATCACCAAGTTGAACATTTACTTGAGGCATTAGAGGATGGATTGAAACGCAGAAAAGAGAGGGCTCCATCTGCTGAAAGCTTTTTGAAAGAAGCCATTCCAAACATTGAAGAAATCATTAAAAAAGAGGATAAAGAAGAATTTCTTAAGGGCTTTAGAGCATTGACTTCTGCCTGTAATGCATGTCATGCAAAAGAAGGGGAATCTTTCATCGTCATCAAAGAGCCAGAAGTAAGAACATCTCCAGTAAGATTTTAATTTTGAAAATTCATTCAGAATTTTCATTGTTGACAGTTAAGGAATCACACTATTAGACTATGATTCTTAGACTGTCATCATTTATTATTGATATCTCTCTTTCGTTTTGAAATTTAAAATCACGATACGAAAAAAACTTTCACACAAGTAAAATTCAAATATGACTTTTCAACCTAAAGATCATCTACCTGTCTCAGGCCGAGGTTTGACGATAGTATTAACGACAGACGAAGATGATGAAAGACCAGTCTATTTGTCGGGCACCTTTAATGCTTGGGCTACCCAAGACAAGAGGTTTCGCATGCGTAAATTAGAAGAAGGTAAGTACACCTATCAATTTCCAGATGAATTACAGCTGAGCTATCCAATGGAATATAAATTCACCAAAGGAGATTGGTCTGAAGTGGAAATAGACAGATACGGTAACAAAACCCCTAATAGAAAACTCGAAAAGCCCGAGCAAATAATTGAGGAAAATGTTCCCAGGTGGAGAAAAAATTGGCTTCCATTCAAAGAAGAATATCTTCCTAAGATTCACCTAATCTCGGAAGAATTTGAAATTCCACAACTCAACAAAAAAAGGAAAATCTGGGCATTACTTCCAAATGACTATGAGGAGACTGATGACACCTACCCTGTTTTATATTTGCACGATGCTCAAAATCTTTTCAATGAAAATGCTGCCTATGGCAACTGGCAGATAGATAAAAAATTAGCTGTAATGGCATACTATGGGATCGGAAAACTCATAGTCATTGCCATAGAACACGCTGAAAGTGAAAGAGTAATAGAATACAATGTCGGCAATACCCGTCTCGGAAAAGGCCAGGGGAAGAAATATATCAGGTTCATTACTGATACTTTGAAGCCATTTGTAGACAAAAATTTCCGAACAAGACCGCAAAGAGAATATACAGGTATAGGAGGAAGTTCGATGGGGGGACTTGTGAGTATTTTCAGCGGACTGATGTATCCAGAAGTATATGGTAAGCTCATGATCTTCTCCCCTTCTCTATGGGTACTTCCCAAAATTAAGTTTTCATTTCTGGATATGGATGATGTATCTGACACAAAAATCTACCTCTATGCAGGAGGTGAAGAGAGTGAAAAAATGATCAAACACGTCAAAAAATTCAAAAAGAAACTCTTGAAAAAAAATAATTTTGATGGTAGAATGAAAATCAGACTTTCGATCAATGAAGAGGGAAAGCACAATGAAAGCTACTGGAGTGATGAATTTCCAAAAGCAATGGAATGGCTATTCTTCAGTGATAAATCTGAGTAATAATTATTAAAACTTTTATTTAAAATCGCTAAATCCTAAGCAATGAAAATCAGTATAAAGAAATCCCTATCCGATCTACAAGGTCTGATAATTTTACCATTTTTTGAAAGTGAAAATGAGGTCAAATTGCCAGAGAACCTCAGCCACAGTACCATTTCTTCTAGAGTATTCAATGGGAAAAAGGACAGTATTTACATGCTTGAAGATGAAAAAAACTTACTTTTTTTCATTGGTCTAGGTAATTCAGATGCTACTTTCAAAAGTATTCAAACAGCTTTTAGAAGAGTGACTGCCAAGCATGAATCTATTTTCGAAGAGGATTTTAACATCATTTTCTCGAACGATTTTTCTAACGAACACATACAAGCAGCTATTACGGGGTTGAAGCTCGGCACCTATAGACTTTCGCATTTCAAGAGTACTGAAAAAGAAAAAAAAGATTGGAATAAAATTAATTTGACCCTAATATCAGAGAACTCAAATCTTGAAAAGATTGCTAAAGACAGTATAGCCTTGGCGTCTGCTCAGATAGAAACGATGAAGTTGGTAGATCTTCCAGCCAATGAAGTAACTCCTACCTACTTAGCCAACTGGGCACAAGAAAAAAGCAAAGAATTAGGCTTCAAAGTGACCATACTAGAAAGAAAGGAAGCAGAAGAGATTGGCTTACATGCATTCTTGGCTGTAAGTCAAGGAAGCAGTGTCAAAAAATCCCCCAGATTTATCATCGCCGAGTATAGACATGAACAGGCTAAAAAACACCTTGGATTGGTGGGTAAAGGGGTGACATTCGACACTGGAGGTCTCAACATCAAAACAGCCGGCATGGTGCATATGAAGTGTGACATGGGAGGTGCAGCAGCTGTTTTGGGTTCATTTACAGCAGCTGCAAGCTTATCTTTACCTATCAACTTGACAGCAATCGTGCCTTGCGTAGAAAACAGCATTGACAATGACTCATTTTTACCATCAGATGTCATCAGAAGCTATAGTGGCAAGACCATAGAGGTAATTGATACTGATGCAGAAGGGAGGCTTATCTTAGCAGATGGATTAAGTTATCTAGTAAAAAATTATAATCCTGATTCAATCATTGATTTGGCTACCCTAACAGGTAGTGCAGTAGGAACATTTGGGTACGAATGTGCAGCTCTTTTTAGCAAAGATCAATCCTTATCAAGCGCAATTCAAGAGGCAGGCCTGGCAGTCGGTGAAAAAACATGGCCCTTGCCTATGTGGGATAGCTACGGCAAAGAAATGGACAGTGAAATTGCAGATATCAAAAACTACCACGGAAAACCATTTGCTGGAGCCATTACAGCTGCTAAATTCCTTGAAGCATTCACGGACTCCCATGTCTCATGGGCACATATCGATATTGCTGGTACTGCTTTTGGGGATTCGGAATTTGCAAAAACAAAACATGCAACTGCATTTGGTGTCCATTTAATTATTAAATTCATCGAAAAATTATAAGCTATGCAATCTAATTCAAAAACTTTTATTTGCTTGTCCAACTACTTTAAGGGCAAAGATTTCATGATCCAATTGAACAAATTAGGAAATAAAGTATACCTTATCACTACAGAGAGTCTTAAGGATGCAGATTGGCCTCATGAGCATTTGGAGGAAATATTTTATATGCCAGGGTTAGATTTGGAATGGAATATGGATCACCTGCTACTTGGAGTGGCTGGATTGATGAAGACCAACAAAATCTCCTCTATCATTGCACTAGATGACTATGACGTAGAAAAGGGCACATTTGTAAGAGAAAATCTACGCATACCTGGCATGGGACAGACGACAGGTAGATATTTCAGGGATAAGCTAGCCATGCGCATGAAAGCAAAAGAAGAAGGCGTATTAGTACCTGAATTTTCTGGACTTTTCAACGATGATGAAATCAACCAATTTGCAGACACAGTAGCTGCTCCTTGGGTATTGAAGCCCCGATCAGAGGCTTCAGCCAATGGTATCATAAAAGTATATGATAAAGAAAGTCTATGGAAACATATCCATGAGCTCGGTGATCAACGAATCAAGTACCTCGTAGAACAATTCAAACCCGGAGATGTGTATCATGCAGATGGATTAAATGTAAATGGAAAGGTACTTTCCTGCACTGTCTCTCAGTATCTTGCTACTCCTATGGAAATATCCCAAGGAGGTGGAGTCTTTAGAAGTGCTAATGTAGCTTATGGTTCTGATGATGACAAAGCCATCCAAAAAGCCAATAAGGAAGTAATGATGGCTTTCGGCATGAAAAACGGTGCCTCTCATACAGAATTTATAAAAAATAGAGAAGATGGAAAAATGTATTTCCTGGAGACTTCCAGCCGTGTGGGTGGAGCACATCTTGCCGAAATGGTAGAAGCCGCTACTGGTATCAATCTGTGGGCAGAATGGGCCAAAATCGAAGATTCAATCGCCAAATCTTACGAATACAAACTACCAAAGGCTCGAAAAGAATATGCGGGAATAGTACTAACCTTATCAAAGTATGAGCACCCTGATCTATCTGACTTCTCTGATGAGGAAATTTGCTTCAGGGTACCTCTCAAATATCACGCAGGAATGATCGTAAGATCTAAAAGCCAAAGTAGAGTTCGAGAACTTCTAGATAATTACGCAGAAAGATTAAGTGACAATTTCTCCTCTGTAGTTGCCCCTGAAAAACTCACAAAGCTACATTAAGAAATAAAATTTCGATTCTTGAGCTAAATCAAGGTATTTCTAGAAGTATCATAGAGCCAAGGTAAAATATAACTACCTTTGGCTCTGCTTATAAATTATCTCTCTTAAAAAATGATTCAGCATAAAAAAATAGCCATCATTGGGTGTGGCAACTTAGGTACCTCTATTGCTAATGGACTACTAGAGCAGACTGACTTTGCCGCTCAAAACCTCCACATAACCAAAAGGAATCCTAGCAATCTTTTATATCTTCAAGACAAAGGTGTCAGAGTCCATAGTGATAATGTAATCGCTGCAAGTGAGTCAGACATTATTATTCTCGGCGTCAAGCCTTATAATGTAGCCAGTATTCTTAGGCAAATCAATCCAGCATTAGATCCTAAAAGACATACAATCATTTCATTAGCAACGGGAATCACCTTAGATGAAATGTATGAAGTCGTAGATCCAAGCATGGTAGTATACCGTGCTATGCCAAATATTGCAGCAGACATAAACGAGTCTATTACTTGCATATGCGGTAGAAATAATACGCTTATCGCTGATGAACAAGTTAAAAACTTATTCAATAGTATAGGATTCTCCATCACCATCGACGAAGCCTTGATGGAAGCCGCTACGGTGTTGGGCGCATGTGGGATTGCCTATGTACTGAGATTTATGAGGGCAATGATACAAGGAGGTATTCAGATAGGCTTCGATGCGAAGACAGCCTCTCTCATCGTAAATCAGACCGTAAAAGGCGCAGCAGAACTAATGATTCAAAAAGACATGCACCCTGAGCAAGCAATTGACAAAGTAACAACTCCTAAAGGATGTACCATAGTCGGACTTAATGAAATGGAGCATCAAGGATTTTCTTCTGCCATGGTCAGAGGGGTACTAGCATCTTATCAGAAAATTGCAAAAGATTAAGTCTGAACTTGAATATGGCACCTCCTTATTCTGAGCTGAAATTGGCTCTAAATTCATCTCTTACAGAGCACTCTAGCAAGCTAAAATGTAATTTTCAGAATTTTATGAGTACATCATTATGAAAAAATCCAATCTATCAAATAGCCTAAGAACTACTCTTCTAGCCTAAGCACTACTCTTCAAAATCAAGCCATAATTGTTTTCCATAGAGTGCTCTATCCTCTAGGATATTGAGGTTGGATACACCTATTCCAAAAAGTCTAACAGCCATAGTAAGCGGTGTCTGATTTAGTAATTCAATGACAGTTTCCCATATTTTATCTTGATTGGGAAATTGCTCAAAACTTTTGCTCCGTGTCTGAAGACTAAAATCTTTATATTTGATCTTCAAAGTAACAGTCCTACCTTGAATCTTAGTCCTTTCCATTCTTCTTACTAACTCCTGAAATATTTTTTTCAGAGCACTGACAAGTTCATCTTGATTCAATAGATCATTTTCAAAAGTACTTTCAGCACTTAAGGATTTTCTTTCTCGATGAGGTTGCACTTCACTATTATGTATTCCACGGACGATGTTGAAAAAATGAAGACCTGACTTACCAAACCTCTTGGTCAAAAATTGCAAACTATATTCCTTTAAGTCCTTCCCTTGATGGATGCCAAGTTTTTTCATTTTCTCAGCCGTCACCGCGCCGATCCCAAAGAATTTTTCAATTGGCATTTTTTCTAAAAATGCCTCTGCCTCTTTCGGTAGAATGACAGCCTGACCATTGGGCTTATTGATATCAGATGCTGTTTTTGCCAAAAACTTATTGTAGGAAATCCCTGCTGATGCATTCAGTCCCGTGGTTGCTTTGATCTTGTCTCTGATCTCTTGAGCAAGAAGAGAAGCTGAAGGATTACCAAACTTATTCTCTGTCACATCCAAAAATGCTTCATCCAATGACAAAGGCTCAACCAAATCAGTATATTCAAAAAATATCTCCCTGATCTGATTAGAAACTTCCTTATACCTTTCAAATCTTGGTTTGACAAAGATAAGATGTGGACATTTTAAAGCAGCCATCTTTCCTGACATGGCAGATCTGACTCCATACTCTCTCGCTTCATAAGAAGCGGCAGCTACTACTCCTCTCACTTCATTTCCCCCTACAGCCACTGGCTTACCTCTTAGGTCAGGATTGTCCAGCTGCTCCACCGATGCAAAGAAAGCATCCATATCCACATGTATGATCTTCCGAAAGGAGCCCATCATCAAAACTCCAACGGTGATTCTAATGTAGAGATGATTGCGCTTGCCTTAAGCATACACTCCTCGTATTCATAAGCTGCATCTGCATCGCTTGTGATGGCACTTCCCACTGCAAAATATCCCTTATTGCTATTGCTGTCATAGATGATACTCCTTATGATCACATTCCAATCCATATTTCCATCTGGCAAAATATATCCTAAACTTCCTGAAAACCAACCTCTTTTGAAATTTTCATATCGTTCAATGAGCTCCATACACTTGATCTTTGGTGCACCTGTCATACTTCCCATCGGGAAAGTAGCCGAGAGTATTTGCCTGAAACTTATTGGAAAATTCAATCTAGCACTTACAGTCGAGATCATTTGATGAACTTTTGGAAATGGATACACTCCAAATAGCTCTTCAACTGCCACGCTTCCAGTTTGGGCTATTTTGGAAAGATCGTTTCGCATCAAGTCTACTATCATTAGGTTCTCTGCCCTTTCCTTTTCACTAGTGAAAAGTTGAGTTGCTAATTCTTCATCAGTCTGCTTATCATCGCTCCTTCTAATTGTTCCTTTGATAGGTTGAGCAATTACTTTTTCATTTTCAACTTTGAGAAATCTTTCTGGAGAAGCACAAAGCACATATTTTCCCGCAGCATGAAATAATGCCGAAAAAGGCATGGGGGAATGACCCACAAGATCAAAATATCCCTGGATAGGATCCCAATTCGCTTCAAACTCAAAGCCCATGCAATAATTCATCTCATAAATATCCCCTTCCAAAATATGATTTTTTATTGATTGCACATTATTCTCATACTCTTCTCGAGAAGTCAATTTCTTAATCATAACTGGGTGATTTTGTTTGGGGTTCAATTCCCAGTTGACAACTTCTTCGTACAAGCGATCAGGGTTAGTAGACATTATGATGACTTGATTCTTTGTGAAAGAAACTGAAATCTCTGGTACAAAAAACAAATCGTCTGGCAAATCAATCACTGTTCGATTTTCACTACCCAGTTTTTCAATATTATTCTTAAAATCATAGGAAATCAAGCCGATCAATGGATCATTTTTATCTATAGACGCAATCTCTTCCATAGAAAGCGAGTGGGAAGATGCGTAGAGAACTTCTTGAAACCCACCATAGGGATAGGTTACATCGTGGTTTTGAAAAAGTGCAAAATGAGAAAAATTGTGGCTTGCCCAATGGACAAATCGCCTTTTTATATTCAAATTATCACTCTCGGAAATTTCATAAGATCGAACCATGAGGCAAAAGTAAAAATAGAAATGAAAAAAGGGAAGCCTATTGGCTTCCCTCTTCGATCTATTTGTGGGTATGTGACAAATAGAAGTTGGTTTAGTTTGCTTTGATATCTAATTTCACACTTACAGTGTTGTAAATAAACTGATCCTTGGCTTTGTCAGTTACGCTACTTTCGTCACCGTATGAAAGACCCCAATCAGTTCTGTTGATGTTAAATCCTGCTTTTGCAGATACTGTACCGTTAGCTACTGATACGACAGCTGGGAACTTGATGTTTTTGTTTTTTCCTCTCATCTTTAAGTTACCAGAAACCCAATGCGTAGGAGTTCCATCGATCAATTCAGAATCTTTTTTCGGCGTGTTGTCAGTTTTGAACTCTTCCTTATCTTCAATGGAGTCACTGCTACCATACTTTTCGATGCTAGTGATTTCAAATTCCGCTTCAGGATGATTTTCTGCATCAAAAAAATCCGCTGACTGCAAATGACCATATAGCTTACCGTAGTTTTCGTCTGACTCTTCAATATCTTCGATTTTCAAACCTGGGATATCGAATACGAATTTCCCACCTGTGATAGCATCGCCATCCACTGTCAATTCACCAGAAGTCACCGGGATATAACCATAGTGCTCACCTGCTGGCTTATATCCCCTCCAGTTCACTTTTGATGTAGCTGCATCGATAGTCAAAGTAGTCCCTGTAGATTCTCCTACTTCTACTGCGTCTGTAGCTTCTACAGTTTCACCTGGCTTGCCACATGATACTGCTATCATTGCTGCTGCAATGAAAAAACCTGTTTGTTTAACTAGTTTCATAATTGAGTGTTTGATTTTAGTTCTGATTTAATTGTATATACACGAAAACTGATTTTGGATAAAAAAGTTCAAACAAACGCAATAATTTTCAAAAAAATGAGCGAACGAATATTGTGTATAAAACACATAAATTTGTAATATTTAGACACAATAAACACATTCATTGGCTCATACGATCAAAAACAAAATAATAAATCAAGAAAAATGAACTCTATGAACATCTATATAATCTACTTAATTTGTATTTCAAAAATGTTTTGCATAGGTTTGAATAACTTTAGGGGTGTCCGATACGGACTGAGATCATACCCTATGAACCTGATGCAGTTAGTACTGCCGAAGGGAAAAGTGAAACAATAGCTGGACTTATTAGGTAAGTTCTACTTATTTGTTTTTTGATTCGCAGTAGCGACCCACTCCTGAAGTTATATGTTCAATCTAATAGTTTCAAGAATGGATTTTACCGTAAACAGTGAAGCAGTTCACATCTCAGAGACTTGTACGATCACCCAATTGCTGCAAGATCACCTCAATCAATCTCCCAAAGGAATAGCTATAGCGATCAATCAAACTGTGATTCCTAAAAACGAATGGGATAATACAGCAATTTCAGCTGGGGACAACATAATCCTTATCAAAGCCACTCAAGGAGGATAAACTTCTTTTTGGCTTTTGCGCCCTTAAAATCACCCTTTGCCGTTCCGACTTTTCTAAAAACGAAAAGTTAGCGTAAACTTCTTACTTCCAAACCAATGAAAACAGCCGAAAAAACACCCGACAATCAGATCATTTCTACTGCACCTTTCCCTGCATCAAAAAAGGTATATCTTGAAGGAACTATGTATAAGGTCCAAGTTCCTATGAGGGAAATATCTCTTCATGACACCCAACCTCAAATCAAAGGGATGAAGCCAACATCAAACCCGCCCGTCACGGTATATGATACAAGTGGTCCTTATACAGACACTCATTATACTGTCAATCTAAAAGAAGGCTTACCAAGAAACTTTGAGAAGTGGATTCTTGAAAGAGCTGATGTAGGATACTTAGATGAAATTAGCTCCACCTATGGTTTGCAGAGAAAAAATGACATTGATTTAGATGCTATTCGATTCCCGAATATTAGAAAACCACTGAAAGCACTTCCTGGAAAGAATGTTTCCCAAATGCACTACGCCAAGCAAGGAATCATCACTCCAGAAATGGAATATGTCGCCATTAGGGAAAATCAACGTATTGCAGAGCAAGTTCAAAAGAAATCAAGCCATGAGGCATTGCTTCATCAGCATGAAGGCTTCAGCTTTGGAGCTAATACTCCAAAAGGATACATTACACCTGAATTTGTAAGAAAAGAGATTGCATTGGGCCGAGCAGTGATTCCTGCAAACATCAATCATCCAGAAGTAGAACCTATGATCATAGGGAGAAACTTTCTAGTTAAAATCAATGCAAATATCGGAAATTCAGCTGTCAGTTCTAACATAGAAGAGGAAGTAGAAAAGGCTGTATGGGCATGTCGCTGGGGAGCGGACACCATCATGGACCTTTCTACAGGTAAAAACATACATGAAACAAGAGAATGGGTACTAAGAAACTCACCAGTACCCATCGGTACTGTTCCGATCTATCAGGCTTTAGAAAAAGTAAACGGAAAAGCAGAAGATTTGACTTGGGAGCTTTTTAAAGACACCTTGATAGAGCAAGCTGAGCAAGGAGTGGATTATTTTACAATACATGCGGGAGTATTGCTGCGCTATATACCACTTACAGCCAAAAGAACCACAGGTATCGTATCTAGGGGTGGTTCGATAATGGCAAAGTGGTGTCTCGCCCATCACAAAGAAAACTTCCTCTACACCCATTTTGAGGAGATATGTGAAATCATGAAGGCCTATAATGTGACTTTTTCCCTTGGAGACGGACTGAGGCCAGGATCCATAGCAGATGCTAATGACGCAGCCCAATTTGGGGAATTAGAGACCTTAGGAGAGCTTACCAAGATCGCATGGAAGCATGATGTCCAAACTATCATCGAAGGACCAGGTCATGTCCCTATGCATTTGATCAAAGAAAATATGGACAAACAACTCGCTCACTGCGGAGAAGCACCATTTTATACATTAGGCCCTTTGACGACCGATATTGCGCCAGGTTATGATCACATTACCTCCGCTATAGGTGCTGCTATGATAGGCTGGTATGGTACAGCTATGCTTTGCTATGTAACACCAAAAGAACATCTCGGCCTACCCAACAAAAAAGATGTAAAAGATGGTGTCATCACTTATAAAATCGCCGCTCACGCAGCAGATCTCGCCAAGGGACATCCAGGAGCTCAATATAGGGACAATGCTTTAAGCAAAGCCAGGTTTGAATTTAGATGGGAGGATCAATTCAACCTTTCTCTAGATCCAGATACAGCAAAATCATTTCATGACGAAACTTTGCCAGCAGAAGGCGCCAAAATCGCACACTTCTGCTCCATGTGTGGACCTAATTTCTGCTCTATGAAAATCACTCAAGATGTAAGAAAATATGCATCTGAAAATAACCTAGACGAAACTGAGGCTTTGGAGATAGGACTTCAGCAGAAGGCTAAGGAGTTTACAGATAAAGGCAGCGAAATCTACTTGTAAATTGGAACTAATCATCATCTCTTCTCCCCTGCCTGTAGCTCAAGAAGCTGAAGCTATCAATGAGCTTTTTGACGCAGGCATGGGGGTGTTTCATTTGAGGAAACCTGACTGGAGCTATGAACAAACAGCCAAGCTGTTGACTAATATCAATTCCAAATATCACCATCAAATTGCCTTACATCATCACCATGATCTATCAGATGAATTCGAAATCAAAAGACTCCATTTCACGGAGTTGAAAAGAAAAAATACAAGCAAAATACATCTAGCCAATTTGAAAAAAATGGGGTTTATTACTTCAACATCAGCTCATCAAATTAGTGATCTGACTGACCTTGTCCCATTTCATTATAAGTTCTACGGTCCAGTTTTCGACAGCATTTCAAAAAAAGGTTATTTAAGTAAAGTAGGCAAAAACTTTAATTTGGCCAGTCATTTGATAAATACCAAAGTGATTGCCTTAGGTGGAATTGAATTATCCAATTTATCAATAGTCACATCGATGGGATTTGATGGAATTGCCGTATTAGGAACGATCTGGCAGAAACATGGCAATGATAGAATTACCACATTCCAAAAGCTCCAAACTGCCTGTTATGATCAGAGCTAAAGTGAAAGACTCAGAAGATGACCTCCCTCAATCTATAAAATTTCACATAGGGTCAAGGGCCTATTTTCCAATTAGGCGATAGAGCAAATAAATCTGGCAAGACATCTTTGCATTTATTAAAAAAAACTAACCAACAATCATTATGATAGCAACTAAAAAAATCTCTCAACTCCAATACATCTCTCAAGTCAATCCATTCAAGACCCATCAAGAAGCAATTGAAAATGCGCTATTAGGTGGATGCAAATGGATACAACTTCGAGTCAAAGACCTACCAGAGGAAGAAATCCTAAACATCGCCAAAGATGCAAAAGCCATGTGCATGGTACATGAAGCTGTACTCATCATCAATGATCATGTGAAAATAGCCAAAGCCGTCGATGCAGAAGGGGTTCATTTAGGACTGGAGGATATGGGGGTGTCTGAAGCCCGAAAACTGCTTGGAGCTGATAAGATCATTGGCGCTACTGCTAATACCATAGAACAGATCTCACAGCATGCCCATCATGCTCCTGACTATATAGGCTTAGGTCCATTTAGGTTTACAGTAACAAAAAAGAAATTAAGTCCAGTGCTAGGGCTAGAGAGTTATCAAAAGACAATACAGGACCTTAAGAATCTTGATATTAACATACCCATCATAGCTGTCGGCGGAATCAAATCAACGGATGTTGAGGATTTAATAAAAGCTGGAGTCTATGGAGTAGCTATATCAAGCGATATCAATCAAGCAGAAAAACCTAAGCTTAAAATTGAAGAAATCGAAAAATCAATACAAAAATGCTCAAAATAGGAAATTATATATTTGAATCAAGGCTCTTTACAGGAACTGGAAAATATAGCTCCGCTTCTATTATGGAAGATTCCATACTGGCATCTGGATCAGAGCTAGTGACTGTGGCCTTGAAAAGGGTAGATTTGAAAAATCAAATACAGGATAATCTCTTACATAAACTCAACCACCCACATATCAAGCTGCTACCGAATACTTCTGGTGTAAGAAATGCAAAAGAAGCTATTTTTGCTGCCCAGCTTGCAAGGGAAGCTTTAGAGATTGATTTGATCAAATTGGAAATTCATCCAGACCCAAAATACTTGATGCCAGATCCAATCGAGACCCTCAGGGCTACCGAGGAACTTTCAAAATTAGGATTTGTAGTACTTCCTTATATCCATGCCGATCCAGTACTCTGCAAAAGGCTGGAGGAAGTCGGTACTGCCGCTGTCATGCCTTTAGGCTCTCCAATTGGCAGCAACAAAGGATTGAAAACAATAGATTTTCTCGAAATCATCATTGACCAAAGTAATGTACCTGTGATTGTGGATGCTGGGATAGGAGCTCCATCTGATGCCTCGAAAGCAATGGAAATTGGAGCTGACGCCGTTTTGGTCAATACTGCAATCGCAGTATCACCAGATCCTATAGCCATGGGAAATGCATTCAAGCTAGCCGTAGAGGCTGGAAGAATCGCCTTTGAAGCCAAATTAGCTCCTCAACATACAGGAGCCTCTGCAAGTAGTCCCTTAACCTCGTTTTTAGATGACTAGTTTCAAAGAATTATTTGACACTTATGCTTGGGAAGATGTAAAGGCTAGCATATACAATAAAACTGAGGCTGACGTGATCAGCGCTTTGCAAAAGTCAAAAAGAGATTTGGAAGATTTTAAAGCATTGATTTCACCCGCAGCAGCTTCTTATCTTGAACAAATGGCTAAATTAAGCCAGCAAATCAGTTTAAAACGATTTGGAAATACTATCCAACTATTTGCTCCTTTATATCTTTCCAATGAATGTAATAATATCTGTACTTATTGCGGATTCAGTTTCGATAATAAAGTACGAAGAAAAACCTTGACCGAACGTGAGATATTGCAAGAAGTCGAAGTCATCAAAAGTATGGGATATGATCATGTTCTGCTGGTAACTGGAGAAGCAAACCAAACTGTACACGTCGATTACTTCAAAAAAGCAATTGAATTGATCAATCCATACTTCGCAAATGTATCTATAGAAGTACAACCTCTAGATCTGCCAGAGTATGAAGCATTAATACCCCTTGGCCTTCACGCTGTCTTAGTATATCAGGAGACCTACCATAGAGAAGACTACAAAAAACATCATCCTAAAGGGAAAAAATCAAATTTTGACTATAGACTTGATACCCCAGACAGGTTAGGAAAAGCAAAAATCCACAAAATGGGTCTCGGTGTATTGATTGGTCTAGAAGATTGGCGGACAGACTCATTCTTTACAGCACTACACCTCTCCTATCTAGAGAAAAAATACTGGCAAAGTAAATATAGTATTTCTTTCCCTAGGCTTAGGCCTTTTTCTGGAGGTCTGGAGCCAAAAGTTGATATGAGTGACCGTGAGCTTCTCCAACTTATTTGCGCTTATAGAATCTTCAATGAAGAAGTCGAACTTTCACTATCAACTAGAGAATCTGAAAAATTCAGAAACAATGTGCTTAAGCTTGGTATCACAACCATGAGTGCAGGATCCAAAACAAATCCTGGTGGATATGCTGTAGAACCAGAAGCTCTCGAACAATTTGAAATCTCAGATGAAAGAAGTCCATCACAAATTGCTAAATTGATCAAATCTCAAGGATATGAACCTGTATGGAAAGATTGGGACAGCATTTTGAATCCTAAAACTAATTAAACATGGAAACTTCTGAAATGAATCGCTATAGTCGACAAATCATTTTGCCAGAATTTGGACTAGAAGGACAGCACCAATTGAAAAATGCTAAAGTACTGATAATTGGAGCTGGAGGACTTGGTTGTCCAATTCTCCAATACCTGACCTCTTCAGGAGTAGGTCATATTGGTATAGTCGATGATGATCAAGTATCTGAAAGCAATTTGCACAGGCAAATATTGTACGATGATAGTGATTTAGGAAAACCCAAAGTGGTAGTAGCAGCAGAAAAACTGACCCGACTAAACCCTTTTGTAAAAATAGATAGTCATGGCATCAGGTTATCTCAAGACAATGCAAAAGATATATTTGTAAAATATGACTTAGTCATAGATGGCTCTGACAATTTCACCACCCGTTACCTTGTCAATGATACTTGTGTGGCTTTAGGTAAACCTCTGATATTCGGCTCTATACTAAAATTTGAAGGCCAGGTATCTGTTTTCAATTACCAAAATGGTCCCCAGTACAGAGATTTGTTTCCAGACCCACCAGCTGAGCATGAAGTTCCCAATTGTTCAGAAATCGGTGTGATAGGGATACTACCTGGTCTCATTGGCATGTACATGTCCTATGAAGCCATCAAAGTGATATGTAAATTAGGAGAAACGCTTTCTGGGAAATTGCTGGTAATCAATACGCTCAAAAACCAACATTTTCTTTTCAATATTCAGAAAAAAAATAACCTATCTGAAATCAAAACACATATTGATGAGCAGCCCCCCTATGTTGAAATCAAAGCAGAAGAGTTTCTCAGGATAAGGAATAATGCTTCTAAGGATATATTGTTGGTGGATGTAAGAGAATCTCATGAACATCTCGCACACAACTTGGGCGGCATAAACATCCCTTTGAATTCATTGTCACAACGCTATAAAGATATCCCTATTGGAAAATCTATCGTTTTGTACTGTCAGCGAGGCATAAGAAGTAGATCAGCTGCTAGCTTTCTCAGCAATATGTATCAAGGTAAAATTTACAGCCTTTCGGGGGGCATTGAAGCTATATATGAGTAAAAAAATCAAACCTGATATTCTGAATTGAATTCCCATCGTCTACTTGACCTGTAGGAATAAATTGATTGACAAAACATTTTTGAAAACCTAATTAACCTCTCCATGCAAAAGTTTACGCTTGTCACATTTCTTCTATTTCTGACACTTATCTTATCTTGTCAGAATAAACACAGTGAAATAAAAGACCAAATCAACCTTTCCATACGAGTCAATCAAGTAGGGTATCTTCCAGAAGGTCAGAAGGTCGCATTAATTAGCGATGAAATTAACACAAATTCTTTCCATTTAATCGATCTTAACACAAACTCTGAAGTTTATACCAGTGAAATTGGTTCTGCAATTAAGAGCCCTTTTTCAGATAAGATGCTTAGAAAAGCTGATTTTTCAGCTTTTCACCAAGAAGGTGAATACAGCGTTTATGTAGAAGGTCTAGGATATTCCCCTCCTTTCGCAATCAAGAAAAATGTTTACGAAGAACTAGGGAAAGCCAGTGCTAAAGCATTTTACTTTCAAAGAGCATCTACATCAATGCCAGAGGAATATGCTGGCATTTGGTCTAGAAACTTAGGGCACCCCGATGATAAAGTATATATTCATGCATCAGCAGCAAGTGGGCTTCGCCCCGAGGGAACTGTGATCAGCTCACCAAAAGGTTGGTATGATGCTGGTGATTACAATAAATACATTGTAAATAGTGGCATTACGATGGGTACTTTACTTTCCTTACTGGAAGACTACCCACACCTCAGTGCTTCATTGTCTTTGGATATTCCAGAATCTGGAGACAATATTCCCGATCTTCTCAATGAAATTCTTTGGAATCTGGAGTGGATGGCCACCATGCAAGATCCGACCGATGGAGGTGTTTATCATAAACTCACCACAGCAGCGTTTGAAGGCATGGTATTACCAGAGTTTGCTACCAGCAAGAGGTATGTTGTAGCTAAAGGTACTGCGGCAACTTTAGATTTTGCAGCGGTAATGGCACAGGCTTCCCGAGTTTTGAAGAACTTCAATGCTGAATTAGCTAGTGCTTATTTAGAAGCTAGTATCAAAGCTTGGAAATGGGCAGAAGCAAACCCAAAAATATTTTATAGACAGGACGAACTCAATAAAAAATATGAACCTGCTATACAAACTGGTGCATATGGAGATGAAAGTCTTGAGGATGAATGGGTCTGGGCAGCCTCAGAACTATTTGTAAGTACTCAAGATGAGGTGTATTTGAAATACATCAATATTCCCACAAACTTTAACCTCCCAAGCTGGAATAAAGTAAATTGGCTTGGCTATTATACCTTATTGAGGTTTGAGCAAGAATCACCCCAACTTGATCTTAAATTGATCAACGCTATCAAAGCAAATCTTTTAGAGAAAGCTAGTCAATATGTGAAATTTTATTTGGAGAATCCTTATCTGACAAGTATGGGATCATCTATCAAAGATTTCGTTTGGGGCAGCAATGCAGTAGTTTCCAACCAAGGTATAGCCCTATTGTATGCCTACAGGCTAACAAATGATCAGAACTATCTCTTAGCAGCCCAGGGAAACTTGAATTATATACTTGGAATCAATGCCACAGGCTATAGTTTTGTGACAGGATTTGGACATCATAGTCCACTAAGACCTCATCATAGACTTGCGGAGGCAGAACCAGAAAAAGCACCACTTCCAGGATTTCTTGCTGGAGGGCCTAACCCAGGTCAACAAGATGGATGCGACTATCCAAGTGATGTACCCGATGAATCCTACGTTGACGATGCATGCTCTTATGCTTCCAATGAAATTGCCATCAATTGGAACGCACCATTTGTATACTTGGTCAATGTTTTGAATCATATTAGTGGATACAAACAATAAACTTCACACATTTATTCCAAGGATAAATCCCTAAAAGCAAAACTCAAAAGAATGAGTCTTACTTAGATAAATTGATCAATCACCATCATTAAACGCTTTCATTATCCTTCTCAATATCCTTTGAGAAAGGCTATGAAAGCGTTTTTTTATAACAAAGCCAAATACCCAACAATAAATTTTTATTGTTAAAAATTATTTTTTTATTGTTTTACAATAAATATTTATCAATATTTGAAAAATAAATCTTCACAATCATGAATCTAAAAAATCAATGGAAAGAAAAATGGCTTAATCAGCCAGGTCTAATGTTAATCACTGTAGTGATTTGGTCAATATTTATTGGGCTTTGTATAAAAGCTGGAACTCTGCTGTTCACATCAGTCTACAGTCTTTTCAATCCCATAGTTGCAAAGGATCTGTATGAGGGATTGAATCTCTATGGTTTGTTGAACGAATCCTATATGCATTACCTAGCTGTGATAAGCTTGATGTTTAGCATTGAGGGGCTCAAAGCTTACCTTTTTTACTTGGTAATCAGGGTATTTCTTAAGATCAATTTGGTGCACCCATTCAGTCAAGAAGTAGCTAAGATCATTACGCACATTAGCTCAGTAGCCTTTCAAATAGGTATTGCTATTTTCATTTCAGGATCATATTATAAATGGTTGGCAAAACGAGCATTTGACATACCGCCTGTTCATCAAGTTTACTTTATTGGTGGATTTGAGTACCTTTTCATGGGTGCTATCATCATAGCGATTGCTCAAGTATTCAAGAGAGGTATAGAAATCCAAAATGAAAACGAACTAACTGTCTAATCATGCCTATAATCGTAAACCTAGATGTCATGATGGCAAAACGGAAAATGTCATTGAATGAACTATCCGAAAAAGTAGACATTACCTTATCTAACTTATCGATTTTGAAAACTGGAAAAGCTAAAGCAATTAGATTTGGGACTTTGGAAGCTATATGCAAAGCCTTGGATTGCCAACCAGGAGATATTTTGGTTTTTGAGGAAGATTAAAGTTTCCATCTTGATAATTCAAACTTCCTCGCCATTCTGCAGTTTTGCCACGGCTATTCCAATAAACAACTTAAGCCCAAGAGGGGTCTTGTAACTTTCAAAATCCCCTTTGGGCTTATTTTTTTTTGGATATACGGAACTTTGCCAATAACATTACAAAATTCCGATTTATCTAACTTCCGATATAAATTGATATTGGATACTTATGGATATTGACCATTAACAACCTGTTGAGCCAATGAATTGAAATTACTGGCAAAAAGCGTATAATCAGAAACAAAAATAGTAAGGTGGACAGATTTTGAAAAATCTGTAAAACTGACTCCATAAAAGGAGAAAGTGCCTATTCCTATTAAGGACAATTAAGCACTTTCTGGTAGGCAACTTTCATTCTATCAATCTACACGATCAATGACTCCAATCGTATCGATCCAAATCTTCAATGCACGCATTGAGAAGTTTGATGCTTTCGACAATATCATTCTTGTGCGCCATTTCGATTACTTGATGTAAGTGCCTTGTCGGGATTGATATGGCTCCTGCGATAGCACCATTTTTCCCCATTCGCTGTACACCAGCTGTATCCGTCCCACCCGCTGTCAATATCTCTGGTTGCCATTGAATCTGGTGATCATTGGCTGTCTTTTTCATAAAATCTACCATTCTGTAATCACATATAGTCATGGCATCCATGATCTTGATTGCTGTACCTTTCCCCAGCTCTGTCACTTTCTCATGAGCCTGAGCCCCCGGCACATCAAATGCAATAGTAGTATCTAAAGCAATACCAAAATCTGGGTTGATTCCATGAGCAGCTACATTTGCACCCCTTATACCTACTTCTTCTTGAACAGTAAAGACAGCATACAAATCATAAGCTGGATCAGATATAGTCCTCAATGTCTCAATCAAAATATAAACAGCCACTCGGTTATCGATAGATTTGCAGTTCACACAATCCCCCATTTCTATCAGCTCTCTATCTCTAGTTACAGGATCTCCGACAGATATATATTGGAGAACCTCTTCCTTATTCATCCCGAGATCGATAAAGAAATCTGTGGTCTTTGGAAGTTTGCCTCTCTCCTCTTGGCTCATAACATGAATAGGTTTAGAACCCATCACTCCTACCAAATCTTTTTTACCGTGTATGATTACACGTTGAGCTGTAAGTGTCTTTGGATCAAATCCACCTAAAGTATGAAATCTCACAAATCCATTGTCATCAATATGGGTTACAATAAATCCAATCTCATCCATATGGGCGGCCACCATAATCTTTTTCTGGTCAGGATTTTTTTTAGATTTTTTAACAACAATCACATTCCCCATATTGTCCACCTTGACCTCATCTGCATGAGGGCGAACTGTTTCGATGACCAAATCTCTAATGCGTTTTTCAAAACCTGGTGCTCCAGCGATTTCGCAAATACTTTTTAATAATGGGATATTTACATTCATAGTATTTTTCAGGAAGTTTATTTCAATTTTTACTCATTTTGGGGAAACAATCCCCATAGAATATGATTTATCATTAAGTAAAGAAAGCTAAAATTACAAAAACTGGTATGGAATTTTCTTAGATAGCAAAAAAAGTAAATCAATAATGAGCGTAATATTGAAACTACGCTTCTTCTATCATCCTTAATTATTTATGCAGTTAATCTTAATATTAATCGGCGCATTCATTGTGTTTATTTTGAGTACGCTTACAGGGGGAGGAGCAAGTCTCTTACTTATGCCTCTGGTAGCAGTGGTCGTAGGAGTCAAAGCAGTGGCACCTGTTATGGCCATCAGCATTGGATTAAGTTCTACTTCAAAAGTAGCATTTTTTTGGAGAGATATAGATTGGAAGCTTTTTGCATGGCTCTTCCCATCTACTATCATTGGATCTATATTGGGAGCTAGATTATTTGCTAGTCTTTCCAGTGACTACCTTCAGATTCTCATCGGATTATTGCTAGTATCCACCGTCGTACAATTTAGAAAACCAAAAAAGTCAAAGTTCAAAATCAAAGCTTGGCATTTTGCTCCCATGGGGCTTGTGGTAGCATTTCTCTCAGGATTGATCGGCGGGGTAGGTCCTTTGATGAACTCAGCATACCTTAACTATGGCATCAGCAAAGAATCCCTACTTGGTACTCGCTCGGCCAATGCAATCATTCTACACATTACTAAAATCATATCATATGCCTACTTTGGATATGTCACTGGGGAAGTTCTCAAGTATGGTATACTTATAGGTGTCACGTCCATGGTTGCAGTTTATATAGGTAAAATCATCCTTTCCAAAATGTCAGATTTATTCTTCAGACAGATTGTAGTGGCTAGCATGGTGCTTAGTGGTATTCTGATGCTTTGGAAAAATTGGGACACAGTAGAATCACTTATTTATAAAATATAGCATTTAACACAAATAATCATATGAAATTATCTATTTCTAAAAATGTACACCTGGTAGAGCCTGGTGACTTTGAACCCACAGATCATTGGTATCCACGTGTACTGAATTCTAACATCCACCCACTGGTGGCCTATTTTCTCAACCTATCCCATGAGCAAATAGCAGAAAGATATCACAGACTTCATCCTCAAAGCGACCTAGAGACTCTTATGGAGATCCTCAGGTATCAGCCACAGTATTTTCGATGGGCAGGAACTGACCTGATGCATGTCACCAATCACGAGGGCAACAGGAAATTGACCGTAATAGAAACTAACAGCTGTCCTTCTGGACAAAAATCAATGCCTCTTCTGGATCTTAATGTAGAGCAAGGAGGATACAAGAGATTGATAGAACAGACCTTCAAGCCTATGGTCAATGCGCATCAAATGGAAGGTGCTCTTGCTGTGATCTATGATAAAAACCCCATGGAAAACATTGGTTACGCTGCTACTGTGGCAGACGTATTTGGAGAAAATGTCTATTTGGCGAAGTTTGACAAAGCAGATATAGATCCCCCAGTAAAATTTGAAGATGGCGTCATGTTCATCAAAAATGAAAAAGAAGAATGGGTACAAATCAGAGCTTCATTCCGTTACGTCACTCAGGAGCCATGGACTAGACTTCCAGAAAAAACCAAAACACTTATCCTCAATCCAATAGAAGCTTGTCTGGCTGGAGGAAGAAACAAAGAGATCGCAAGCGCCGCCTATGATGTCTTCAATGAGAAGTATAAAGACAAAGGCATAGGTATCTTCACCCCGAAAACTTTCAGAAAAGTGAAGTATGCAGAATTGCAAGGACATTTTGACCGACTGGGCGGAAGTATGGTGATCAAGGTTCCGGATTCTAATGCAGGTCAAGGTGTATATACAGTCATCAGCCAATCAGAACTTGATCATGCCATGTCTGAAATAGATCCAAATGATGAATACCTCATACAGGAACTGATACACAGTAATTTCAGCAGAAATCTAGATCCTACATCTGCATGGTATCATGTCGGAACCATTCCAGATTCAAAAGGTAGAAGCTTTGCTTTTGATCTTAGGCTAATGATGCATGCCACAGAAGAAGGAATCAGACCATTAGCTGTATACAGCAGAAGATCAAGATTTCCATTGAACCAAGAGCTACCAGAGGATATGAATTCATGGGAAGTCTATGGCACCAACCTATCTATCAAGGGAGAAGATGGGTGGACCTATGCAGATGAAAGGCTTATGTTATTTGATATTCGCAACTTTGGACAATTGGGACTGGGGATAGATGAATTGATCAAAGGATTTGTACAAAGCACTATGGCTGTATATGCCATTGATCAAAATGCTATCAAATCTTATGGAAATAGCGCAATAAAAGATTACATTAACCACTAAATCCAAAAATCATGAACAATAAAGTATTGATAGTAGAAGACGATGTGGTCTTCTGTAAGATATTGACAAAGTTTCTCACTAAGAATAATTATGAAGTTCTAGATGCGCAAAATGGCAAAGATGCCATAGAGTTGATGGAAATGAACAAGTTTGCGTTTGCTATCTTAGATTATAGATTACCAGATATGAATGGTATAGAAATTCTAGAAAAACTCAAGACAAAAAATGAAGAAGCTAAAACCATCTTGATCACAAGGTATGGAGATCAAGATGTAGCCTCAAAGGCTATAGATAAGGGCGCCGATGCTTTTATTTCTAAACCTATCAACCCCGATGAGCTTCTATCAGTTATCAAAGGTTTATAAAAAAAGCAGCCAATTGGCTGCTTTTTTTTAATATGCTCTGATCGCTTTGCCTTCCATGAAATTAACGAAGGCTTTATTGACTACTCGCATTCCACCTGGAGTTGGAAAGTTCCCAGTGAAATACCAATCTCCTAAATGATCAGGACAAGCTTTATGTAGATTATCGACAGTCTGATAGATCACCTTTACTTCGGCAGAAATATCCTCAGAAGTTATGATTTCGGCTATTTTATCAGCTATTTCTTGATCTGTAAATGGTTCATACAAACCTTTTACATAATTATGTTTCAAGACATCACCCTCTTTGGCTTTGGAATATACTTGGTCAAGAAGAGAATGCATGCCTCGATCCTTTATCAATTGGATCGTCGCTCTAAAGGCTATAAATTCCTTCATCTTGGACATATCTATACCGTAACAATCAGGAAACCTAATTTGAGGAGCAGAAGAGACAATTACGATTCTTTTTGGATTCAACTTATCCAAGGTAGTCAAGATGCTCTTTTCTAATGTGGTACCTCGTACGATGCTATCATCTATGACCACCAAAGTATCTATCCCCGATCGGACTACTTCATAGGTTGTATCATATACATTAGCAACCATGGCATCCCTGTCTGAGTCATTGGTGATAAAAGTTCTCAACTTGACATCTTTGGAGACGAGCTTTTCCACCCTCGGCCTAAAGTTCAATAACTCTTCCAAATCTTCCAAGTGTGGCTTTCCTTCAAGCAGGACTTCTCTTCTTTTGGCACTCAAATAGTCCTCTATACCTTCTATCATTCCCAAAAAGGCTGTTTCAGCTGTATTTGGTATGTAAGAAAATACTGTATTTTTCAAGTCAAAATCTATGGCTTTCAATATCTGTGGAATCAGGGCTTTACCAAGATTTTTTCTCTCTCTGTAAATATCTGGATCAGTACCTCTTGAGAAGTATATTCTTTCAAAAGAACATGACTTCTTTTCCCTTGCAGGCATGATTTCATATTCTCCAAAGCTTGCATCTTTGTTGATTACCAAAGCATGACCAGGTTGAATCTCCTTTATTTCCTTGAAATCAATATCAAATGCTGATTTGATAGCTGGTTTTTCGGAAGCAACCACCACAAATTCATCATCTGCATAATAGTAGGCTGGCCTGATACCAGAAGGATCTCTCACCACAAAGCTAGAACCATTACCAATCAAGCCTGCCATAGCGTACCCCCCATCAAAATCCCTACAAGATCTTCTTAAGATCCTAGCAACATCGAGCTCGTCTTCTATTACTGCGGTAATTTGTTCATTGGTATACTGAAGTTTGTATTTATCAAAAATCCGCTGATTCTCTTCATCTAAAAAGTGTCCTATCTTTTCCATTACGGTAACTGTGTCCGTCTTTTCCTTGGGATGCTGACCTAGATCTACCAGCTTTCCGAAAAGCTCTTCTACATTGGTCATATTGAAGTTACCCGCCATGACGAGATTTCTACTTCTCCAGTTATTTTGCTTCAAGAATGGATGACATGTCTCGATGCTATTCTCCCCGTGTGTCCCATATCTTAAGTGACCTAGCCACACCTCTCCAGTGAATGCAATGTTCTCTTTCAACCATTCAGCATCAAAAAGAGCCTCATCTCCTCCCAACTTTCTGGCCTTTTTGTACTTTTTCTGAATCTTGTCGAAGATAAAATTTACTGCCTGGGACTCAATAGACCTGTACCTGCTGATGTATCTAGTGCCTGGCTTGGTATTGATTTTAATATTAGCTACCCCAGCTCCATCTTGACCTCTATTGATTTGCTTTTGCATCAATACATAGAGCCTATTTGAAACATATGATGGAGAGCCGTACTTATCGATGTAGTATTGAAGGGGCTTTCGAAGCCTAATCATTGCAATACCACACTCATGTTTGATTTGATCACTCATTGAAAATGGATGAAAGTTATATTTGAGCTCACAAAGTTAGCTCTTTTTTATATGATAAAAGAAGGAAATGCTCGAAGTATTAAATTTTATAAAAGCATGAAGCTCGCATTGTAAAAGCACCTACAATGCCACACAGTAAGTAATTCCACATTTTGGGGAATTTCGAAATCTCAATTTGAGTAATTTTTCCACATTTTTTAATGAAAAAATCCAATATATTTGATTTTGGGCATGGTTTTGGATAATGGTACAATGTTTTCATATGATATTTACATATGAAAAAATTCACCCTAATATCGTCCTTCTTAATTGGTCTATTGCTTCTGATCTTAGGATCTTCATATTCGATTCAAAAGCAAAGGTTCAAACAAGGAGATGATGTATTGAATGAATTTTACGCTACGGAATTAGAAAAAAGTTTCTATACTCCATAGATGACTAGCCACTAATTAGATTACTTAACCAATTTATTACTAACCAAAACACCATAATTATGAAAAATCACATGATGATTGCCGCAATGTTTGCTTTTGGAGTAGCGACTACTCCTATGTTGGGAAATGCTACTACACTGGATAAGGTAGAAGTAACGATTAATACACAGGACGACAAAACCAAAATCGAGCCTGAAAATCTCCCAGCTGCTGTGAAGAAAACTATCAAGGAAGATGCGATGGTTTCTGAATTAGCTATCAAGGAAGCATGGGAAGGCATGAAAGAGAGTAAAAAATACTATGTCGTGAAGTTTGATAACGGCGGCGAAGGTATCGATAAAAAATACGATGCTGAAGGTAATGAAGTGAAGAAGGATTGATTCTCACTTCCATTATAATCTAAAAAAGGTGTAAGAATTTTTCTTGCACCTTTTTTTTCGTTTAATTTATAAGCAAATTGACCCTGAATGAAGAAAATCCTACTAATAGAAGACGATTTAAGTTACGCCAGAATTATCAAAAATTTTTTAGAAAGAAACGGCTATAATGTAGAGACAGCGGATTCAGTCAAAAATGGATTGTTGGAAGGTAAGAAAGAGGGAATCAACTTAGTAATAACAGACTTCAGACTTCCCGACGGCACGGGGCTAGAATTGCTTGCACAATTCAAAGCCTATGATAAAAATATTCCCGTCATACTCATTACTAATTATTCGGATATTGGTATTGCTGTGAAATCCATGAAAATGGGAGCCACTGAATACATCACCAAACCTATCAATCCTGACGAACTCTTACTGACAGTAAAAGAAGCATTAGAGGAAGAAGCAAAAGAAAAAGATAATGTCAAAAAAACTATTGGTAGCGAAAATTACATCGTCGGCAATAGCGAAGATGCACAACAAATAGAAAAACACATACAACTAGTCGCTCCAACCGACCTCAGTGTCATCATTTTAGGAGAAACAGGCACTGGAAAAGAATACATTTCCAAGAGAATACATCAATTTTCTGACCGTAGCCAAGGCCCTTTTGTGGCAGTAGACTGTGGCACTCTCTCCAAAGACCTTGCAGGAAGTGAACTTTTCGGACATGTAAAAGGTGCCTTCACTGGTGCAAATGAAACTACCACAGGACATTTTGAGGCTGCCAATGGAGGCACCATCTTTTTGGATGAAGTGGGAAACTTAGATTATGAGTCACAGATCAAGCTATTGAGAGCACTTGAAGAGAAAAAAATAAGAAAAATAGGAAGTACACAAGAGATCTCTATCGATGTAAGAATACTCGCCGCTACCAACGAGAACCTACAAGATCAAGTTAAATCAGGGCTTTTTAGAGAAGATTTATACTACAGGCTCAATGAATTCTCTATCAAAGCGCTTCCACTTAGAAAACGAAAAGATGATCTTATGCTATTCGCCGGACAGTTTCTTTTAGAGAGTTGTGAAAAATTAAACAAAGAAGCAAAGGAGTTTTCTAAAGAGGTTGTTAATAAATTTTTGAAGTATGAATGGCCTGGTAACTTGCGGGAAATGCGAAATATCGTGAGAAGAGCTACACTTTTGGAAAACTCAAGTCAAATCACACTTGGCGTATTACCTGATGAAATTACAAACAAAAGATCAACAAGCTCCTCTCATCAAACGGTCAAAGCTTTGAAACAGGATGAGGAAAAGAATGTAATTCAGGAAATCCTCCTTGCCAATCAGTTTAATAAGAGCAAGACTGCGGAGCAACTGGGTATAGACAGAAAAACGCTATATAATAAGATGAAGAAATATGGGTTATAATCTACAAAGAATACCCACTGATTTTTTATTGGGTTATTAGAAGCAAGTGCCTGTTGAGTTGGAAGCTATATTTGAAGCCTTGAAAGATTCCGAAATTTCAACCAATTCATTTAGCTTTTACACTTCTGTATCTGCAATGCCTTCTAGCAAAATTAAAGGTGAACCAATGGAGATAGATAGCTATATCAAATACAAAATGCTTGATAGTGAATTGAATTACTATAAAAATGTAGACAGCCATTAAAAAAACCTAAACTGACTTGGTATGTTTTACTAAAAACTGGATTAAAACAAAGCAAAGTCCTTTTTGCTAATGCTACCAAGTAGTTTATTTTTTAATGATTAAGGCATCTCGTGGATATCATTTCAGTAAATATTTTTTCTTCAGAAGGTCTATAAGAAAATCAAATGGTGGAACATTTGAGTCTAAAACTCACAATATCGCCTTTTTAAAAGAGCATAATTACCAAAAATGCTATCATCACTAATAAAAATGTTAAAATAGGCTATAGAAACATTCCACTGGTATGTCTTTTCTGATTTTTATATTAACTTATCTGATTATACGCTTTTTTACCAGTAACTTCAATTCATTGGCTTAACAGGTTGTTAATGGTCAATATCTATAAGTATCCAATATCAATTTATATCGGAAGTTAGATAAATCGGAATTTTGTAATGTTATTGGCAAAGTTCCGTATATCAATATTAACTTAATTATAAAGCTTCATAACTGTTACCTCTTCATTGCATTTCTGTAATATTTCATCAAAATAAAAAATGCAATTACATCTCAAATGCAGTAAATCTACCTCTCCTCCAAATCGGCAATAAGCTTTTTCAATTCAGAAATGAGGTGAGAAGTCTTTTCTATAACCCCCTCTAATTCATCTGACTTGACTGCGATTTCTATGTCTTTAGCTTGCTCAGAAAGCTTTGATTTAATCTGTCCTAATCTACTGGCTAGCTGATGAGCGACCTCCCTGATTTTGGAAAAATCTTCTTGATCAAGTCCCGACTCTAGCTTAATCACGTCTTCTTTTCCAGCCTCCACAAAATCCTGCATGATCTCTGCAAATAGCTCTTCATCCCCCATGGCAAAGCGCTTCATATCGCTGAGGTCATATTCCAAAGGAGTGACATTTCTAATGTTAGCCGTATCTTCGCTTTTTTCCTTTTTCAACTTCAATGGTTTTTTTAAATTTTTCTTGAGTAAATCATAAATTTTAGATTCATCAAATGGTTTCAATAATACATTTTTAAATCCACGATTGATCAATCCTTGATGTTCTTCCGCAAATACATTGGCCGTCATGGCTATGATCACATCTGAGGTTTTATTGAATTTTTTCAAAAGGAGTTCGAGCACCTCTACTCCCCCAATCTCAGGCATCTGAATATCTATTAATGCGAGGTCAAAATGTTCGCCTTTATAGTTTTGATTGAAATCTACTCCACCTGAAAAGGAGTTCACTTGAGCTCCTCGGCTTTCTAAAAGTAGCTTGATCAACTTTACTCCCATTGCGTCATCGTCCACAACCAAAAAGTCAAAACCTTCAAGGCTAAACTCAAGACTGGACTCAACATCCTCCTCCATGACAGGCTCACCAAGATTCATGGGGATTTTGATCATAATAGTCGACCCCTCACCCACTACACTTTCCACTTCTATTTCTCCAGACTGTAAATCTACAAGTCGCTTGACTATCGAAAGTCCTAATCCTGTTCCTCCAAACCTACGAGTTACTGAACTCTCTCCTTGATCAAATTCATCAAATACCTTGCGTTTCACTTCCTCTGACATGCCTATACCCGTATCTGTTACTTCCATTTTTAGACATTCATCCTCATAGGCGATATATACTTTGATGCTTCCCTCTTGTGTAAATTTCAGCGCGTTAGAGATTAAGTTATTCAAGATTTGATTGACTCGAAGCTCATCACCGATAAGTGATTTATCCTCGGGAAGTTCGATAGTCCAGTCGAAATCAATACCTTTTTCCTCAGCTCGGAAAGAAAAGAAGCTTTGAATGGCATGAAAAAGTTTTAGTCCATCAAATGGTTCTCTTAAGATTGCGATCTTTCCAGCCTCCAACTTTGAAAAATCGAGAATGTCATTGACTATTTGCATAAGCGTACCAGAAGCAAAACCTATCATTTTCACAAATTCAACTTGCTGTTCATTAAGTTGTGATTTTGCCAAGGCACCATGATACCCTTGTATTGCGTGTAAAGGATTTCTAATCTCGTGACTCATGTTTGCCAAGAAGTTTTGTTTTGCCTCGGCCAAATTATCTGATTGCTTTTTAGCTTCTTCCAATCCTTCTCTATATCGATCTGCTTGTCTCACTTCCTTGAGAATGGTGTAGACGAAACCCAGTGATCCCACAATCCCAAACAACACCAAGCCACCAAGTATTAATGATACATTGTAGGTAAGCTTGTAGGCAGATTGATTCTGATCTTTGTATTGTCCAAGTAAATTTCGTTGTAGATTACCTATCAATGTTTGTATCTCTGAAAACACCTCAGCGTTTTTCCCTTGAAGAGATGCTTCCATTCTTACAAAATTCTCTCTGAGCTCTTGCTCATCCTTGTAAAGTCTCGTTACCAAATTTCTCAAAGCCAATAACACAGAGTCAGACTCTGATTTACTCAATCTGGAGCCAGATTGAGCAATATTCAATGCCTCTATTTCTTCCACGATTTCAGTGATATTGTCATTATCATCTGCACTCAATACCCCCTCGGAATTGTTGTCACTTCTTCTATCTCTGTTTTCAAAAAGCTCCCTTCTACGTAGATTTCCCAAAAACTCCAATTCGGAAGATTGTTTTTGCCTTTTAATTTTGATTTCAATACTCTTCAAAGCCTCTTGACTGAAGTTTCTATTGGTTAGCCTATACCTTACTTCTTCCAGACCAGCATAGGACACAAGCAGCTCTTGAATATTGATATTGATTTTTTCAAAACTGTAAATTTCCAGACTATCTTCAGCATTTTTATCGAGCCACTTTAGCCTGCTTACTATTCTTTGATAGGCTTCATTGAAAATAGAGTCTTTGTCAGAAGTCCTATCTGCTTTGGACATATCCAGCAAATACACATCAGCCATAAGCCCATTGAGTTGCCTCAATTTCTCGTTGGGTTCGGATAAATTTTCTACTGTATCAAGAAGGTTTCGAATACTAAAAAATGTGACTACACTTACACTTATCACAAGAAATGCAGCAAGAAAAAAGCCTAGGGCAACTTTGTTACCTACTTTAAAGATATTTTTTGATTGCTTCATGAAAGTTAGATTAAAGACACTTGGGGACAATAACCATTCCAAATGTCAATATGCTCGTACACTTAGGAATGGCAACCATTCTTCTGCTTGTCGCTCAGCATACTCGGCTAGAAAAAATGCCAGGCTTGGTTTGAATGGTTTTGATTGAAGAATAAGGCCAGATTGTTCGGGTGTCTTATCGCCTTTGAGGACATTGCATCTGTTGCAGGCAGTAGTGAGGTTGGTCCAGTTTGTCTTACCACCTTTGGACCGAGGGATTACATGATCTATAGTAAGATTCTTCTTTGAGCCGCAGTATTGACAAGTCCCTTTATCTCGGCGAAATAGGTTGTTTCGATTCAGTAATACACCTCTGAAAGGAATATTTTTATACTCATTCAACCTTAAGACCGCTGGGTAAGAAAAGACCTCATTCACTGTTCTCACTTCTAGCCCTTCATAATGTGACAGGCAAGTAGCCTTTTCCAAAAAAATCAATACAAAGGCCTTTTGAACTGTAATCACAGCAATGGGTGAATGATCCATGTTCAATACTAAAACTCGTTTTTCCATAATCGTTCATCTGAACATCTATGGCCAAAAAACAAGTTGTGTAAGCAATATGTTTAATAGGCCATTCTACTCAATTCCTTTTTAAGGTCTTTTTCTTTGATATCATTCCTTTTGTCATGTAATTTTTTACCTCTACCAAGTGCAATTTCCATTTTGGCTAGTCCTTTATCATTGACAAAAATTCTGACTGGAATGATAGAAAGTCCCTTTTCAGAAAATTTAGTTTCTAATTTATCAAGTTCTTTTTTGTTAAGCAATAATTTTCGCTCTCGAACTGCATCATGGTTGTAGCTAGCCGCCATAGAGTATGGAGCAATATGCATCTGCTTGATATACAATTCCCCACTTCTAAAAAAGCAATACGCTTCAGTCAAAGAGACCTTACTCTCACGAATAGATTTGATCTCCGTACCTTTCAAAACAATCCCAGCCACAAACTTCTCTATAAACTCAAATTCATAGCTCGCCTTTTTATTTTTTATATTGATGATTTTCTCAAATCTCGATTTCTTATTCATACTATTCTTTATATTACAAAGCTTAAGCTTTCCTCTAAAATATTGAACTTACTGTTTCGATTCGTACTGATTAATTCACTACCACACTTCACCCAATCTTCATTCTGGCTTCTGGGCTAATATCTAAACCTACAAACTCTCCTTTGGCGAACTTGTAATGTGCTGCCATGGCTATCATAGCGGCATTATCTGTACAATATTCAAATTTTGGTATGTATACATTCCAATGAAGCTTTTTGGCCAAAAGTTCCAATTCACTACGCAAGCCAGAATTAGCTGATACTCCTCCAGCTATGGCAATTTCCTTGATTCCGTGGGTTTTGGATGCTTTTTTAAGCTTTTGCATCAGTGTTTGGATCAAGGTATGTTGTACTGAAGCACAGATATCATCAATGTGCTTGGATATAAAATCAGCATCATGCTTCAAGTTGTCTCTTAGAAAGTATAATATGGCTGTTTTGATTCCACTAAATGAAAATGTCAAACCTGGCATGTCCGAAATGGGAAACTGATATGCCTTTGGATTCCCTTGTTTTGCATGCTTATCAATCAAGGGACCACCCGGATACGGAAGGCCAAGAAGCTTAGCCGTTTTATCAAAAGCTTCTCCTACTGCATCATCCATAGTCTCACCAATCACTTCCATATCGAGGTGACTTTTCACCAAAACCAATTGCGTATGTCCTCCGCTTACAGTCAGACAGATAAATGGGAATTTTGGCTTTGGATCATCAATAAAATGTGCCAAAATATGAGCCTCCATATGATTCACTGCAATCAAAGGAATATCCAATGAAAAGGCAAAAGCTTTGGCAAAAGACACACCTACCATCAATGAACCCATCAAACCAGGTCCCAAGGTCACAGCTACGGCAGACAGTTGATCCTTGGGAATACCAGAAGATTCGATTGCTTCATGAATTACAGGAATCAAGTGCTGCTGATGTGCCCTAGAAGCTAATTCTGGTACTACTCCGCCATATTTTTCATGAACCGATTGCGTGGCGACAATATTATTAAGTATTTTGCCATTTGATATGATAGCTGCTGAAGTTTCATCGCAGGATGATTCGATAGCAAGAATATTTACATTCATTTTGTTATACTCCTTTGGAAAAGAAGTCGAAAGTTACGGAAATTTTACTGAAAGCCTTAAAACTGCTCTTCAGGTTCACTCTTTTCCTTATATTGAGCATTGTACTGATCGCAGCTGCACTTCAAATTCCAGCTATCCAAACCAAGGCCACAAGCTACCTGACTGATTTTATCACTAAAAACACAGGCTTTGCTACCTCTATCTCTCGTGTGAATATCAGGTGGTGGGATGCTATTAGCCTAGACGATGTTTTGGTATATGACCACAAAGATAGCTTGATGGTCAATCTCAAAGAGGTCTATATTGACTTTTCGGTCAAGGGGCTTCTAGATCGAGACAATCCTAGTTTGGATCAAATCAAACTGATCAATGGAAATGTAAGACTCCTTTCTCACATAGAAGGGGAAGGAATGAATATCTCTGTATTTTTTGACAGGATCAATAGCCTCATACCTAGGTCAGATAAACCATCTTCTCAGCCAAAATTCAGCATAGGAAATATATTTCTTGAAGAAACTTCATTGGATATCATCAACTATGTCGGTATACCTGTCACTTCTGGTTTTGATTATAACAAACTAAGGTTTAGAGACCTACTCGCAGATGCTGATGAATTCTTCTCCTATGCCGGTGAGATAGGTTTCAAAACAAAATTCCTCAGAGGTATAGAAGTGACTTCAGGAATTGTGATACAGCAGTTACAAACCAACTTCACATTTGCTCCTACATTTATGGAGTTTGATGAATTGTACCTCAGGTCTAATGATACTCAAATCAAAAATTATCTGAAATTTTCTTACGAGTCTATAGCCGCATTGTCAAATTTCAACCATGAAGTGGAAATTCTAGCAAGTCTCGATGAATCTACTTTAGACTTTCAAGACTTACGCTACTTTTCTGATCAAATCCCTGGTTTTGAAGATAAAATCACCTTGAGTGGAGATATCTTTGGAACTGTTGATAAATTGAACTCGAATCAGTTGCTTATAAGATTTGGACAGCGGTCAGCACTTTTTGGTAAGTTCAAAATCTCTGGGTTGCCATACGTTGATGAAACATTCTTTGAAATGTCTCTCCTCAATTCAGTCTTGAACAGCAACGATTTATCTCCTTATATCAGTAAGGAAGCACAACGTGAAATCAACAAGTTCAGGGACATCAGGTTTGACACTGACTTTTCTGGATTTCTGACTAACTTCACTGCCAATGGTAACTTCCGAACAGGAATAGGTCAAATGATCGGAAGAGTAAACTACAAAAAAACCAACAATCAAAATAGCTATAATGGTCGCGTTGAACTGCGCGATTTGGATTTGGGTATTTTACTTGAAGACAAAGAGAATTTTCAAAAAGTCTCACTCACAGGACAAATTCGGGGCACTGGTCTTACCTTAGAAACAGCACTCGTCCAAGTAGATGCAAATATCAGAAAGCTGGGCATCAACCAGTACAACTATACGAACATCACCAGCAACGCAACTTTCGGTAAAGACTTGTTCAGTGGTAAACTCAAAGTAAATGATCCAAACCTCAAAGCAGCATTTGATGGTGTCTTGGATCTCAGAGATGGGAAAGACTCTGTGAGGCTAAATGCTTCCATAGATTCAGCATATCTTCAAGATTTGAAAATTTTGGATAGGGACCTTTTCGTCAGTGGCAAAGTAGATATCGACACCAAAGGCATATCACTAGATAATATAGAAGGAATTGCAAGGTTTAGCGAGATAGGTCTGAGTTATGAAGGAAGAAATCTATCCATAGACAACTTTTTCTTTCAATCTCTTTTTACTGATGACTCTAGGCTTATTTCACTCAATTCAGACTTACTTGTCGCAGGAATTTCAGGGAATTTTGAAGTACAAAGGCTGATCAATGATGTAACCCTGCTCAGCAAACAATATTTGGCTATTCTGACCAACTCTCCAGTACCACAGTCAAAGCAAAAGGCTGAAGGTTTTGATCCTTACAATATTGACATCAATCTCAATTTTATAGATTTCAATCCGATACTAAATATCATAGAGCCAAAAGCGACGATTTCAAAAAACACACTTGTCGAAGGAGCATTTTATCAGACACCCGATAATACAATCTTCAATTTCTTTTCTAGTATCGACTCCATATATTACAATGGAAGCTTCCTATTCGATACTAATATTGATTTCAACACTTCAAAACTATCCAATGCTGAAGATGTATTAGCCTCTTTTTATATATTTTCTAAAGAACAAGTCTTACGTAACGGATTATTGTTCAACAATTTAGTACTAGAAGCTATTTGGGATCAAAACAGCATAGATTTCACTTACAAGCAGGACCAATTTAGTAATGATAGCTACATAAATCTCAACAGTGAGATTCGGCTATACCCTGACCATACCTCTATCATCATGGATCCTTCTGAACTTAAGGTCCTCGACAAAATATGGCGTTTTGCACCAGACAACCAAATATACGTAGCTAATAAGGAGGTATTGTTTGAGGGCATCAAGCTGATCAATGACAACCAATATTTAGCCGTAAATGGAAACATTTCACCTGACCCTGAGCAAATCCTTAGTCTTGAAATCAATGAGCTCAACCTTGATTTTTTCAATACGCTCAGCTTAAAATCTTATGAAGGACGTGCCAATGGAATATTTGCAATAAGTAACCTATACCAAGAGCCAGAGATCAACGGAAACTTAGACATTGAAGATCTTTATATAAACAACTTCCTGATTGGAGACATTGAAGCTGCTACTTATCTAGCCGACAATAGGATAAATTTAGAGCTCACCAACACGCGAGAAGGAAAGAAAGTAATTGCGGTCAATGGCTACTTGAGTGGTGAAAGTGATGAAATTAGCCTAAAAGCGAGACTCCGTGAAGCCAATATCTCTATCATGGAGCCATTCCTTGATGAATACATCTCCCAAATGGGGGGCATGGTCAATGGTGATCTAGACATCAGTGGCACGATATCTACCCCTCTAGTCACAGGAACCGGAAATGTCAACGGAGGTTCACTCAAAATCAACTATCTCAACACTTTTTATACCTTGGATGGAAATTTACTTTTTGGTGCCAACGATATTTCATTCAGAGAAATCACCCTCAAAGATGTAAATGGTAATTTATCGAGAATGAGAGGTGGTATCACGCATGATGGATTCAGAGACTTTTTGCTAGACATAACAGCAAATATGGATAATTTCCAAGTATTGAATACTAGTTCAAGAGACAATGATCTCTTCTATGGTACTGCATATGCCTCTGGTAGATTGGATATCTTTGGAGCAGCAAATAATCTAGATATCAATGCCAAAGCTACCTCTCAAGCAAATACGAGAATATTCATTCCTATGGGCTCTTCAAATGTACAGGCACAGGAAGATTTTATAAGGATCATCAACATCAGAGATACTACTCAGTTAATTGACTTTCAAGAATCTGTAGAAAAACTTACGATCAATAATGTCCGAATGAACTTTGACCTGGATGTAACGCCAGACGCTTATGTGGAAATTCAAATTGATCCGAGAACTGGAGAAAATATCCAAGGAAGAGGTAGAGGTGTACTTTCCCTAAATATCGACACTCAAGGAAACTTCTCCATGTCTGGAAATTATGAAATCACAGAAGCCAAATACAATTTTTCACTTTACAACATCATCAGAAGAGAATTCAACGTCCAGCCTGGAGGGAGAATAACGTGGTTTGGCGACCCATATGAAGGAATCATGGATCTCAGAGCCACTTACCAAGAATCCGTTTCACTACAGAACCTCCAAACTGGGACCACGCAAGGCAGTGAGCTAGAAGATCCTCAAATGCGAAGAAGGTGGCCATTGAAAGTTATCATGGACTTGAAAGGAAATATTTTGAGTCCTCAAATCGATTTTGACTTTGACTTTTCTGAGTATCCTGAAGGTAATATTCAAACCTACATTTCAGCATTCAGAAATAGAATCGCAAATGATGAGCAGGAAAAAAACAGGCAAGTATTCTCTGTAATCATGATGCGCTCCTTCTCTCCAGAGGGCCAGTTTAGTGGTGTCAGCAATATAGCAAGCTCCAACCTCAGCCAGTTGCTTTCTTCACAATTGAACAGCTTCATCTCTCAAGTGGATTCAAATCTCGAAGTAGATATAGACCTAGCAAGCCTCGACCAGAGTGCGCTGGAGACCTTTCAGCTGCGTGTGGCTTATACATTTCTGGATGGAAGGCTTCGGGTATCTAGAGATGGAGGATTTACAGACCTACAAGGTAACGCAGATATCAATAGTATCGCTGGTGACTGGCAGGCAGAGTACCTGATCACACAAGATGGAAGGTACAGGTTGAGGATTTATAATAGAAACAATTTCAACACCTTCACCTCCCTATCTCTTTCCAGAAATGTGGCCACCTATGGCATCTCAGTATCCCAAAATCTCGCCTTCAACACTTTCAAAGAGCTGATAGATAGGATCACCAAAAGAAATCGAGAAAAACTCCGAATCAATGATACTGATGATTTCTTGAGGTATCAATTTGAAAATCAAGAAAATTGGAAACAAATACCATTGGATAATTATCCTCAAAGAGAGCCCTCAATCGAGGGTATCATTGCTCCTTGACATACTTTGTAGATATAAAATTCAAACAATTGGTTAAGCTCAAAGATTAGGTTGTAAGAATAGATAAAACTATGGAGAAAATAAACATATTTTGGTTTCGAAGAGATCTCAGGCTGGAAGATAATACTGGCCTTTTTTATGGATTTGAACAGGATGAACCCCTACTTCCACTATTTATTTTTGACAAAAATATTTTGGACGATCTGGAAGATAAAAATGACGCCAGAGTGACCTTCATCCATGATCAAATAGAATCCATATCCAAAGCTCTCGAAGCCTATGGAAGTAGTCTTTTGGTCAAGTATGGAGACCCAATAGAGATTTATAGAGAACTCCTAGAGAAGTACGATATCCAACAGGTCTATACCAATAGAGACTATGAACCCTATGCCATCAGCCGAGACAAAAAAATAAAAGCATTGCTCAAAGAAAAGGGAGCTCAATTCTTAGACTTCAAAGATCAGGTGATATTCGAAAAAAGCGAAATCGTCAATGGCAGTGGGGAGTTTTATAAAGTTTTCACTCCATACAGCAAAGTATGGCTAGAGAAATTCAAGAAGCTAAATATTGAGCCTTTGAAATTGGACAAAAGGAAAAAGGGATTTTTGCAAACCAAACCCTTTTCTATTCCAACCTTGGCATCTATGGGTTTCTCAAAATCAAACATAGAAATTCCTCCGCTTGAAATCAATAAGCCACTGATTAAAAAATACGATCAAACCAGAAACTTCCCCGCAATAAATGGCACTAGCAGACTTGGAATTCATCTGAGATTCGGAACCATCAGCGTCAGAAGCCTTGCACTGGAGGCGGCACAACTCAATGAAACTTACCTGAATGAATTGATCTGGCGTGAGTTTTACATGATGATTCTCTTTCACAACCCTGAAGTGGTAGATAAGGCCTTCAAATCCCAGTATGATGCCATCCCATGGCAAAATGATGAAGAAAACTTCAAAAAATGGTGTGAAGGCAAAACTGGCTATCCAATAGTCGATGCTGGTATGCGAGAACTCAATACCACTGGCTACATGCACAATAGGGTCAGGATGATCGTCGCAAGCTTCCTTACCAAGCACCTTTTGATCGATTGGAGATGGGGAGAGGCATATTTTGCTAAGAAGTTATTGGATTTTGAACTATCTTCGAATAATGGAGGCTGGCAGTGGGCAGCTGGTACTGGCACAGATGCTCAACCATACTTCAGGGTATTCAATCCTGAATCACAGACAGAGAAGTTTGATAAAGAACTGAAATACATCAAAAAATGGGTGCCAGAATATGGTAAATCGACCTATTCAAAACCTATTGTAGAACATAAATTTGCTCGACAAAGGGCAATAGACACATACAAAACAGCATTGAATTCATGAATATCGGAGACCGGGTAAGGCTACTTCATGCCAATGAAGAAGGAGTAATCACAAGAATATCTAGTGGTGGCAGAATAGAAATTGAAATTGAAGATGGGTTCAAGATCCCAGCCATGAAAAATGAAGTGGTGGTGATCTCTTCGGCAGAGAGGCAGTATTTCGGCGATGGCATCAAAGAGGAAGTTGTCAAAAACCCACAAAACATCACCCCCCAAAGCGCACAGGAAGCTGGGATATTTTTGGCCTACCTCCCGATCAATGATAAAGTATTGAGCGTTTACTTGGTCAATCAAAGTCAAAGAAACTACATCAGTATCATCTCTGAAGTGTACGGCGACAACAGCCAAACACTACTTGCAGGTGAAATTGCAGCAAAATCAAATAAAAAAATCAGTGAGAAGACCATAGCGACCTTTGAGGAATGGCCTACTTTAAGTTGTCAGTTTATACCAATACATCAGAAAATTGAGAGAACAGAACCTAGCTTCGAGCGAAAAGTAAAATTCAAAGCAAGCTCCTTTTTCAAAAGCAAGTCCAAAATCCCTCAACTGGATAAGAACGGCTATCTCTTCAAACTCACAGACAATACCAAAGAAATAGACATCAAGCAACTCAATGAGTCGCTGGCTCCAAGCCCCAAGCCAAAAGCCCCTATAGATATGCCAAAACCTGCCTCAAGCATTGACTTGCATATCGAAAAACTCACCAAAGACTACCCATTCATGAGCAATAGCGAGATGCTACAACTCCAAATGGAGACCTTTGAAAAGAACCTCAACTATGCCATAGCACATGGGATGGATCATATTACGTTCATTCACGGAATTGGTAATGGGGTTTTGAGAAAGGAAATTCACAAATACTTGAGTCAATTGAAAAATATTAAGTACTTTCAGGATGAGCAAAAAAGTCCATTTGGCTATGGCGCTACCCTCGTCAAAATCTCCTAAATCATGAGTGAAAAGCTTTCTCCTCTATTTCTGTTGTTTCAAGCTCAGTTTGAAGAAGCACATAAGCATTTTCTTTCGTTAGGAAAAGAATACAAAGCTAAAAAAGCTATTGAGCTGGAACAAAAACTGATTTTCTTGGATATTTTCACAGACCTTATAGGCAAGATTCAATTTCAAAATCCAGCACTCAAATTTGAACTTTTCGGCCCCTTGAATCAGATGTTCAAAGGTGTAAAAAAAACCAAGCACCTAAAATTTATCCAAGAGCAACTTGCTAAAATCAGTCAAGAGCAAGACTTAACCTTTGGAAGCTACGAAAAACACATCTTAGAAGAAAAGAAATCTCACTACAACAAAGCGTATGATCTTATTGTAGGGACCAGTTTGGGTACATGGGAAAATTATTATGCTGAAGTAAAAAAGATTAGCAAAAGTATCAAACCCCTTGCGCTCAACACAGCTACCACTCAGATGATCAATGAGGAACTGGATTTTCTTGCCTTGGATCACCGTCGTAAGCTAGATTCCAAAGCCATGAAAGACATCTATGAAGGCATAAGGGTAGTAATCGCTGTGGAAAACATACGGATCAAATCAGGGTTCAATCCTGTCTTTGTCAAAGAAGTACATGTCAAAATGGCTCAAATACAACAAGATCTGCTAGCTTGGTATCAAAACCACCTGATACTACAGCATTTGGTATATTATTTTGGAGACAAGGAAGAAATATCCAAGAAGTACCAAGATCTCCTCAGTTTGCTAAAGGCTAGGAAGAAAAAACTAACTCAAACCGTAGAAAAGCAATGCGAATTTCTTTTCGATAAGATTTTGGATTGAGTTTTATATATTAACCTGAGTTCGATTGTTATCACAAAGTCAAAATCAATCCCGATAGCTATCGGGAGATCCAGTTACAAGGCAAGTTTTTGAGCTAAGCCCTTCAAGGGTTTAGAACCCTTGAAGGGCTGGCTATTTTCATTATGGATGTTTTTATTGACTGAGCCGACTATTCAGTTTTAAAAGACAACCTACTTCACTTTTTCAATCCGCAATGTCCCAATATTACTTCATAAAAAATTCGCACCTTCTTTTCGCAGTTCTCACCATTTAAAACCGTTCCTACCTGCCTGTCAGGTTGACAAAGGGAGAATAGTAGAACTTAGGTTATTAGGTTTATGCTAGCTGCGATACTTCAATAAACCTCCGCTAGCAATAAAATACTCGGCGACCCTTGCACCTTTTTCCACTCTCCTAGGCTACTATCTCTTGTATACATCTTTCCAAAAGGGTACTTTACTGGCATGGTCAATATACCTTGATCGCTGGCATTTTGATAGCCTACGAATTCTAAGGATAACCAAACCTTTCCTTCAAGCTGCAAGTCAGCTGCATCCAGAGCAACCTCTACCTCTCCTATTACCCTATCTTCGATATCAAATAGCTTTTCAAAAACCTTTCTATCTGGAAAGCCTGATGATTGGTCGTTGGCAACATAAATATTCAGCCTGAACTTTAGGTCTGCAATCTGGTTGGTTGAAAGTACAAACCTTAAAATCTTTGGCTTGATCCGCCTTTTTTTCGTATCGATTTCAATGGCTATTTCCCTTCCCAAATTTTCTGAAATCCGAGATTTGGAAGGGTTGAAGGCATAAGCAAAAACTGAACGCTGACTCAAGCTCCCAAAGTTTCTCTCCCCCTTCATGGCTTTGGTGGTCACAGTAAACTCACTCATTTCTACAGCATGTTGCTCAAGAAGTATTACAAATGGTGCTGTATCTTCAGCTGACAGTTTTTCTACAGGGATCAGTTCATCCGCATAGCCCATGCGGGAAACTCGAATAGTATCATTGCTTGAAAGCTGATCAAGTCTTAGAGAAAAGTAACCAAGAGAATCAGAAACTGTACCGGTAAACTTACTTTTGACACCAACATTCGCATAAGCAACAGGCATCTCTGTATGTCTATCTAAAATCACTCCAGAGGCATAGCGACCCTGCGCAAGACTGGGTAAATCCATAAAAAGTATAAAAATCAAAACCAGTAATATCGGAATGTAGAATTTTTGATTCATAGAATTTTCTATTTTTCCAAAAAGATAAGCCAAAATTGACCAAAACTAGATTTTGTTAATAAGAATTAACTAACTGCTGCTACAAAAAGGCTCAATTATAATGAGTGTCAGTCGGTATTGAAGAAATAAGGAGCCAATGCCAATCTTAATCCTGCAAGTAGTTCAGTTTCCGGATCAGCTACCCTTACTTTTAGTATCACTTCAGACTGTGGAGTGGCGACAGTTGATAAGGATATTTGGGTAGGGATGGCATTCTTCCCATCAATAAATGGCCCATACGAGATGCAAATCAATACGGTTGAGAATTTTTATGCTGCCATACCAAATTATCCATTTGATTTATATTTTAATTGGCAAGTTTATCCTTCAGGAAATGAATGGCTTTATGGTCAAGGAGAACAGGGGATTACCTTGTCTTTCAGTAGTGGTGGGGTTTATTCTGTCAGTGTTGATCTGGTAAATCCATGTGGCGCAAGGGGGGCGGAAATGCCGGTATGGGTTTATAATCCATGGGATATGTTTATGGTTTATCCTAACCCTACTACTGACTTTGTATCCATCACCAAAAAAAGTAACCCAATCAAGAGTACATTTGAAACTAGTTCAGATCAATTTGAAGTAAGCCTATTTGACCAAAGAGGTCAGGAAATCATCAATAGAGACAAAGCTGATATCGAGACCACCTTAGACTTGAGCAAACTCAAAAAAGGGCTTTACTATATCCATATCTACTACAAGGAAGCAGTGATCCGAAAGCAGATTAAGGTGGAGTAAAGAAATTAAGAGACTCAGTATTAGGCTAAGCCTCCTTTTTTCTTAGTTGGGGCGTGCTGAAAAACGCGAACTGGAGGATGAATTCTTAAATTTTTAATGAATTCCAAATTTAATAAGTATTGTCTTTTTAAACAGCTTCAAGCTTATTCAATGATCCAGCTTGATTTGCGTACTCCTTAAAATTTTAAGGCTCGTCATACAGGCATACCATCCCTGCCTGTCAACTTGCCCATAGCCGTCAATAGAATAGCTCTGTATCTAAATCTTATTCAAAGCATTTCTCAAGTCTTCCTTCAAGTCGTCGGCATCTTCTATACCCACGCTCAGCCTGATCAAGGAATCTACAAGTCCTACTTTTTCTCTTTCTTCCTTAGGGATACTCGCATGGGTCATGGAAGCTGGGTGTCCACTAAGAGACTCCACACCCCCAAGAGATTCTGCCAATGCAAATAGCTTCAAGTTCTCCAATACCTTGATAGCATCTTTCATGTCATTCCCCTTCAAGGTGAAGGAAATCATGCCTCCAAAATCCCTCATTTGAGACTTTGCGATCTCGTGGTTTGGGTGATCTTCAAATCCAGGCCAATATACTTTCTCTACCTTAGGGTGATTTTTCAAAAAGGCCGCAATGGTTTTCCCATTTTGACAATGCCGTTCCATGCGGATGTGCAGGGTCTTGATGCCTCTCAATACGAGGAAGCAATCTTGCGGTCCCGGGGTAGCCCCACAAGCATTTTGAATAAAAGCCAATTGCTCAGCTAACTGATCATCATTGACAATGATCGCCCCCATTACTACATCTGAATGTCCACCAAGATACTTGGTCACAGAGTGCATCACGATATCAGCACCCATATCCAGTGGATTCTGAAGAAATGGCGTAGCAAAGGTATTGTCCACTGCAAACATCACCTTATGCTTCTTGGCCACAGCTCCTATACCAGCTATATCAATAATGTTCATCATCGGATTGGTAGGTGTTTCCGCCCAGATCAATCGTGTACGTTCATTGATGTAAGTTTCGATAGTCGCAGGATCATCCATAGACACAAAGTGAAACTTGATCCCATACCTTTCAAATACTTTGGTGAAAATCCTGTAAGACCCTCCATACAGGTCATTGGTACTGATCACTTCATCTCCCGGTTGAAGCAATTTGATAATCGCATCTATCGCCCCTAGTCCGGAAGAAAAACACAATCCATGCTTTCCATTTTCCAAGGCCGCTAAGTTTTGCTGCAAAGCTGTTCTGGTAGGATTATGTGTTCTGGAATATTCAAATCCCTGATGATCACCTGGGGACTTCTGCACATAAGTAGATGTCTGGAATATAGGAGTCATAATGGCTCCTGTAGAAGGATCCGGTGCTACACCGGCATGTATTGCTTTAGTTCCAAATTTCATGGTAATGTTTTTTGCAATGATGGATTCCAAATCAATTGAAATACATGAAAACCCATCATTGATAAATTAAAATTCCTTTCTTTTGTAAGAATTCGTCAAAGATGAAAAAAAAGGAAGGCATTTTCAAGAGATTAAAAAGGATCGGAGAGAAAAATCCAAGGATGGTGATTGCCATTGCATGGGTTAGCATCATTCCGGCACTTTCTAGCTTACTCTTGATTCCACTGGTTTTGAGCAAGGCCAATGAATTGGATTTTTCACCTCAACTCCATTTGATTCAGACATTCCTGTATGTTGTCATTGGGATGATTACAATGGGCTTGGCATTGATCCCGACGACACTATTCGCTATACTTTCTGGTTTTTTATTGGGATGGGGAGTTTTTCCTGCCCTTATTGTGAGCTATGCACTAGCTAGTCTTATAGGCTATGGATGTGGTAAAAGCCTCAGTCAAGATAACCTAGACGTACTTTTGAGTCAGTACCCGAAAGCTTCTACGCTGCTCAAAGACAAATCAGACAATATGGGAGAATTGATATTTTTTGTCAGAATCAGCCCAGTGATTCCATTTGCCCTATCTAATCTGCTATTTGCGATGCTACGCACTGGGTGGAAAAAGCTCATCATATGGGGCACACTCGGTATGCTACCAAGAACATCGCTGGCTTTTTTCTCTGGCACCATTGCATTCGACTTGTACAGTGCCATTCATGAAGAAGGCACCAATGGGAAGGTCTGGATATTTATAGGTCTTTTGCTTCTCAGCATATGGGGAATTTGGAGATTTTTCACAAAAGAACAATGAAGTAATTACATCAAGAAAATGTTTTGAAGAAATCTGGAGTAGAAGAAAGGCCGATAATGAGATTAATCATTTTTAAACTAAATGAAGTAAATCAGTCAAGTAAAAAATTACCTCTGACCCAATTCCCATTAATATCTAAATCTTTACATTTTCATATTAGATTACCGACACCTTTGCAGATATACCTTTAGAATTGTTATTTTGCAATAATGTTGCATAAAAAACAAAAATCATGGTATCTCAAAAAATAAGCGTTCACATACTAACAGGTTTTTTGGGCTCTGGCAAGACCACTCTATTGAATCAACTATTGACTTTCCATCAAGGGAAGATCAACTATGTCATAGAGAATGAGTTCGGAAGTACCTCTATAGATAGCGATTTGGTCAAGAAAAATTACAACCAACTTTTCGAACTCAACAATGGATGCATATGCTGCTCCTTGGATCAGGAATTGATTGAAGTTTTGGAGCAGCTGATCCTTATGGAGAATCTTCCTGATCAACTATTCATCGAAGCCTCTGGCGTAGCTGATGCTGGAATGATAGCAGCCATATTCAAAAGAGAAGGTGTGATGCAGTACTTTGATTTGAAAGCTGTGATTGCAATGGTAGATGCAGAAAGTTTTGAAGATCGACTCCTAGAAATACCTGAGATTTCGAGGCAATTGGTCGCAGCAGACCACATCTTGATCAATAAGATCGACCAAGTTAAACCAGCATATGGAGCCGATTTAAAAATCCAAGTATCACAGATCAATCCTTTTGCCAATATTTATCTTTGTGAATTCGGATATATTGATTACCAGGTATTTGAAAAAAAAGAAAAGATCAGTAGGTTTACTAGCCTATCTTCAAATAAGGACATTACATCGCTTGGACATGGAATGAAAAGCATAGCAGTATCTGTACCTGAACCTTTTGATAAGGAAAAATTCTATGCAGCCCTTTCTGTCACCATGTTTTTGCATTACCATCAAATCTACAGAATCAAAGGATTCGTCAAGTTTGAGGACTCAGATGAGCCCGTCTTAATCCAATCTACAGGAAACAAACTTACCTTTTCTAAACTTAACTTCAGTATAACTGAATCCCCGAACCTTGTGCTTGTATTTATAGGCAAAAATATCGAGCGACATAGCTTAGAGAAAATCCTTAACAGAACGCTGCTAATAGCATAACATCTCATGAAAAAAAATATCACCCTTCTCATTTTACTTGTGGTATATACCGCAACATTTGCTCAGCAAAATCCTGAAAGAAAAGTGAAAATAGCACTCCTAGGAAGCCTACACTTCACACCCTCTACTCAGGACATGTATAGTAATGATGCCATGGAACTCAGCAGCGAAAAGCTCCAAGAGATCGATGAGGTAGTCGATAAACTAGTAGCATTCAATCCAGACCAAATCTGTATCGAAGTAGAAGTAAAAAACCAAGAAAAAACTAATCTGCAATACCAACAGTACCTGAAAGGTGATTATGAATTAGAGCTCAATGAAATAGATTTGCTAGGATTTCAAGCTGCCAAAAAGCTGTCTTTAGAAAACCTGACCTGTGTCAATTACAAAGGTGAGTTCAACACCGATCCTGTATTCGAAGCTGCCAAAAAATATGGACAAACTCACATACTCGAGGAATTAAACACCTTTGCTACAGCATTCATAGAAGAAATGAACGAAAGTGAACGTACCTCTACTCTCAAAGATCACCTGATATATATCAACAAAGACGAAGCTCTCCATAAAAACTTGGCTATCTACACTAAGTACAATGCACAGGTAGGTCAAGGCGAATCCTATGAAGGTGCAGATTTGAACACTTCTTGGTACAAAACTAACCTTAGGATTTATAGCAATATCTTAAGAAACATCAAGCCTTCCGATCAATCAATCTTAGTTATCTATGGGCAAGGACACGTAGCATTGCTCAAACATTTTTTCAGTTCTCATCCTGATTTTGAAATCGTTGATATTGATGAGGTGCTGAAGTAGGTTGTTTATTTTGGATAAAAGGACCATGAGATGGGGATTAAAGTACAAAGTGTGGAGAGTGTTTAGAGAAAGGGGTGAAGGGTAAATAAGGATTGATGTACACTAGAGCGATATATCGTTGATATATGCCTTCGGCGGTATAGTATGGATCGAATTTGAGAAGAAAAATGTTTTTATTTTATTTCATGAAATTCATTTTTGCTGAAATTAGCAATTAACTTTTTACAATCAATAAAATGGCTTTAATTAAATATCCAATTTATATTTGACCCCAGCACTTGATCTTTTAGAAAAATATGGTAACCGAAGAAATCTGTTCAAATTGTCAATCCTCATTTACTGGAAATTTTTGTGGGAATTGTGGTCAAAAGCGATATCAAAGAATCAGCAAAACTTATATCTGGGAAGAAGTTCAAGACACAGTCCTTCATACCAATAGAGGTTTTTTGTTTTCATGTTTAGAGATTTTGAAAAATCCAGGTCGTACAGCTAGGGAATTCTTAGAAGGAAAACGCATCAAGCATTATAGACCTCTCGTTCTCACATTTGTGCTAAGTGGTATTTCAGCTTTTTTTTCATTTCGAGTCCTTGGGTTAGCGGAATTGATGAGCAATTATTATGCTGATACTCCAAATTTGAACTCGAAGTTTATGAATGATTATCTATCATTCTTTTCAAGTTACAATTCTATCATCATGTTGCTTTTATTGCCTGTAATTGCATTTTTCACAAAACTAGGTTTGAGAAAATGGGGTCAAAATTACTATGAACACATCATCATGAATGCTTATATATTGTCATTCTACACACTCATCAGTATATTGATCTTTTATCCACTTATGTACTTTTTGCAGTCAGATGAATCTCTTATCATAAACATCAGCATGTTTCAGTTATATACTTCCCCACTTATTTTGATATGGTTTTACAAGGGATTTTATCCAAATAAGACATGGAAGAGTATTCTTTGGAAAGTAATTTTACTCCTCTTGCTTTTTCTTATAGGATTTATTGGGATTATCATATTAGGAATCCTAGTAGGTGTGTTGCTATCAATGCTGTATGGAGATGAAATGATCAAATATTTTCAACCAGGGTGATATCAATCTCCTCCCCTCTCCCCCTCGATTTGTGTCCTCCCAAACAGAAACTACCACTCTCCTCGGTTTGTGTCCTTACAAAATGAATCTGGTACTATAACAACCTTTGAGGTCTTTTTTTGACCTCGAAGGTTTTATCTCAGCCCCTGTTTTAGCAAAAGCAAATCGGGATGGTACGTAGTTTTTTTCATCTGTTTGTCGTAAACAGGCTCGCCCTGCAACCTGGCCCAATGCTAAAAATATTCACTGAATATTTTCTTAACGCATCGTCCTCCCTCGGTTTGTGTCCCCACAAACCGATTGTCTTACTCTAACAACCTTTGAGGTCTTTTTTTGACCTCGAAGGTTTTATCTCAAACCCTATTTTAGCGAAGGCGAATCGGGATGGTACGTAGTTTTTTTCATCTGTTTGTCGTAAACAGGCTTACCCTGCATCCTGGCCCAATGCTAAAAATATTCACTGAATATTTTCTTAACGCATCGTCCTCCTTGTTTTAGTGGATGTGGTGCTCTGACGGAGTTCTTATTTCTCTTTTTCGTAGCCTCAATTCAGAATCTTCTCCCGAAGCTTCTTCCTTTCGGTTCCCTCCTTGCCAGTCGGTCATCCTTGTTTTAGTGGATGTGGTGCTCTGACACAGGGTAAGTTACCCTAAAGTGGAGATTGTAGAGTCTTAATCCTTGTTTTAGTGGATGTGGTGCTCTGACAGTCAAAAAAGAATGTGAAAAATTGGCTGTTAAATGGTCTTAATCCTTGTTTTAGTGGATGTGGTGCTCTGACTAGTAATAATAGAGTTAGCTACGAAGACCCGCAGTTGTCTTAATCCTTGTTTTAGCGGATGTGGTGCTCTGACTCATCGGAGTTCCACCGATGAATCTGATTAAGGAAGGTCTTAATCCTTGTTTTAGTGGATGTGGTGCTCTGACAACTCATTAAGTCTATCAATAAGTACCACGATCTCGGTCTTAATCCTTGTTTTAGTGGATGTGGTGCTCTGACTCTCGTAAAAACAGGGTTTAATTTCTAATACAGAAGTCTTAATCCTTGTTTTAGTGGATGTGGTGCTCTGACGGAGTTCTTATTTCTCTTTTTCGTAGCCTCAATTCAGAATCTTCTCCCGAAGCTTCTTCCTTTCGGTTCCCTCCTTGCCAGTCGGTCATCCTTGTTTTAGTGGATGTGGTGCTCTGACACAGGGTAAGTTACCCTAAAGTGGAGATTGTAGAGTCTTAATCCTTGTTTTAGTGGATGTGGTGCTCTGACAGTCAAAAAAGAATGTGAAAAATTGGCTGTTAAATGGTCTTAATCCTTGTTTTAGTGGATGTGGTGCTCTGACTAGTAATAATAGAGTTAGCTACGAAGACCCGCAGTTGTCTTAATCCTTGTTTTAGCGGATGTGGTGCTCTGACTCATCGGAGTTCCACCGATGAATCTGATTAAGGAAGGTCTTAATCCTTGTTTTAGTGGATGTGGTGCTCTGACGAGTATGGAAGCAGACATTTCAGAAATACTTCTTTTGGTCTTAATCCTTGTTTTAGTGGATGTGGTGCTCTGACCCAGTTCTTCTTAGGTTGTCCGCCTAAGGAGCTTATGTCTTAATCCTTGTTTTAGTGGATGTGGTGCTCTGACAAGTATAAATCAGAAGCTACTGGTATATTAAAAATAGGTCTTAATCCTTGTTTTAGTGGATGTGGTGCTCTGACACGCTATCAATGATATTTATTAGATTGCATTATCAGTGTCTTAATCCTTGTTTTAGTGGATGTGGTGCTCTGACTATTTGTTATCGGATTATTAGTGCCGTCTGTTATAGTCTTAATCCTTGTTTTAGTGGATGTGGTGCTCTGACGATTACCATATAATTACAACCGAGCTTCCATTAGATGTCTTAATCCTTGTTTTAGTGGATGTGGTGCTCTGACAGCTAGAAAAACTATGAAAACATACGCAGAAGCTAAGTCTTAATCCTTGTTTTAGTGGATGTGGTGCTCTGACACTAACTTTGAGATCACAAAGTGTTAGCTACAATGGTCTTAATCCTTGTTTTAGTGGATGTGGTGCTCTGACAGGTAAAAGTGAGAACCGATACATTTATCCTCATCACAGTCTTAATCCTTGTTTTAGTGGATGTGGTGCTCTGACTGAACATATTCTTTGGTCTGAACTACCACCAAGTGTCTTAATCCTTGTTTTAGTGGATGTGGTGCTCTGACAAAGCCTAGTTTCGCTCACAATAAACAAAGTTTTGTCTTAATCCTTGTTTTAGTGGATGTGGTGCTCTGACAGCTAACTCCAGTTTTGACTGAATTTCAATATGTTACAAATTAAAATCGTGACAAAAATTTTTAGTTTTACGAAAATAAAACGCATAAGTGCCTGTCTTTTTCCAAATCTACACCTTTTTTTAGGTTTTACAAATACCCGAATCATGCCTTTTATCCCGCACCGACATAAAAAAACTCCCAAAGGAAATGAATCCCCGGGAGTACCCAAGCGCTACATGCAGCTTCATGCTGCCTACCCACAAATATTCATTCAAATTGCTACTTTTCATACCACACTTATATGCTTAAACATCAAGTCACCTTTCAGCCTTACTCCCAAACCCGCCTCAAATCCTGCTCGATAATACTTCATAGCTCGCTCCACATACCCCTCTCCCGTGACCGCCAAATCCTTCTGCAACAACAACTCCCGCTCCTTCGCCTTCAATGACTTGTACTTCGTCTCCAGCTCTCGGTATATTCCAGGAATAGTCTCCCTCAAACGCTCCTCCAGCACTGCCTCCAACTCAGAAAGCTGATAACTTACTTTTGCAAGTTCCTTATCATATGCCTCCCGGAAATCCGCTGCTATCAACTCCAACTGGAGGTCCATCCTCGAAAAATCCTTGAACTCATACCCGTCTTCCTTACCCATACGCTCATAATCCCTGCTCTTCAACTCCTCCAAGATAGTTAGCGTTTCCTCCCTGCTTCTCCTTGGCTCGGGCGCTGCCTCCTCTATGAAAAGAGCTCTATCAATTACGGGAGCTTCCACGACTGCCGGCTGTTCATGCACTGTGGCCACTGCCGGTCTTTTTCCGAATAATCTGCTGAAAATTGTCATAACCTTATATTTGTTTAAATTGAACATTACAAACTTACTTACCCACTAGGAAGTCAATCTTCCCACTTACACACCATTTCTGAAAATGTGGGCCTAAAAAATCCGTACCAGGCCCATCCATCAAAAAATACCCTGAATCATCCCACATCACGACTGATCAACCGCTTGATTTTAGTCCGATCTTGACCTAAAACCTCAATCTCACGAACCGTCTGCTCCCGAGCCATCCGATACGCATCCAATTGCTGTAGTGCGTACTCCTCCTCCGCCTGTAAGAAACTCTCAAATATGGTCTCAGAAACAGCCATCTTATACAAGATAAAGTAGGACTCAATTAAAAACACAAACCCAAAGAAAAACAGATAGATCACCAAGGTCATCGTACTGCTACATACAAATTCGTGCAAATCAGTCAACTTACTTAGCAAAGCATCGGAGCGCTTTTCCGCCATTTCTTCTCCATGTATCAAGGAGCGTTCTTCTAAATCCTTGACAGCCTCCTCATACTTTTGCTCTACTTGAGCCAGGTAGACCGCTGCTCTATCCTTTTCTTGAGCCTTAGCCTGTGCCACTTTTCCAAATCCCTTTTTACCTGTACCTCCTTCACCATCCATTTCTTTGATGTGGATATCCCTTAAGGCACTGAATACCTGCGCCGCACGTTCTTTTTCAGCCAATAGTCTACTTACTTCACCCTGATGCTGCTCTTTATAAGATTCAGCATGAACCACTCGCTCATCAGCACCCTTTTTTTGCCTATACTCCTCCAAATCCCCTGAAAATAGTGCCATATCAATAGCCAAGGAACCCAAAACCGTCGAAAATAAAGCAAAGGTGATCCGAAGTACTCCTAGTCCAGTTTTATGCTTTGTCTGAGGACTTGAAATAAAGCTTCGGTCTATGATAAATATAAAGCTACCCAATACCAGCGCTACCAGCACAGAAGGAACCAAGCCCAACCCAATCAAGGAATAGCTAAAGTAAAAACCTGAAAAAATCCACATCACCAATGGAATTAGCAACAATTGACCCAAGGTTACTATTTTCTGCTTGCTACGCGTTGGCTGCTTCTGAACCGTTGAATAATCGTACTGAAATATTGTCGAGAATAATTTTAAGAAAGTTGTCATGATCGTAGAAATTTAAATGTGAATGATTTTTTAAACAGAAATTATTGGAACTTGATATTGTCCATGTCCAGCTTCATGGCAGCGTTGACATAAGGTCACTAATAGGCTGGTCTCATACTCCCAGGGCTTTTTCCAAACTCCAGAAAAACCAATAACATGGTACTGTCGATGATGCACCTGAAGGGAATCCTCTCTCCCACAAGACCTGCACCTGCCAGCATCCCGCTCAATAATCTCCTGCCTAAGTGCTCTCCACCTCGGATCAAGTAACTGTTCCATGTATTGCTCCGCTGCTGTTGTTTCAATAACTGTCATGATTGGCCTCCTTCCTTCGATTTGATTCTATTTCCCTAATTGTTGACACAAAATAAAAGCCTAAGAAGGAAGTCTATCTTCCTACTTAGGCTCTCTGATTAAGTTCTTTAATAAAATTTTTGAAACTACAACAACCTATTTACAGTCAATTATTTAAATGAAAAAATTTAACTTATAAATAATGCTCCTTCATTTCGGTAATCAGCTCTTTCATTTTTAACCGTATTGACTTCGGCCCTACAACTTTTAACCTAGGTCCATAAGAAATCAATAAAGCAAACATTTCATAATTAGGTTTGACATGGATTTTAATTGAAAACCAGTCAGGATGATCGGTAGGCTTGTGTGGACGTTGGGACTCGTGCAGCAATTTGGTAGTGAGGTAGGGTAATAAATTTTTATGTACATACAACTCTACCACTTCTACAGGCACACGCATATCATTCGTAACACCAACAATATCTTCAAAAAACTCCTGCGGTTCCTCCCCAGGACCAGGATATGGAACAAAGGTGTGGTCTGAAGGCTCAAGCCCTTTAATTCGGTCAAGAGGTAGGGTAGTTACATAAGACAAACCTTCACTGGAACATAAAACAAACCATCTTTTGTTAAATTGCTTGAGCAAATAGGGTGAAATACGGTATTGCTTGATTTCAGGGGAAGAAAACTCCTGATATTGCACCAATAGTGACTCTTTTTTTTCGATAGCTTGATATAAAGGAATGATCAATGAGCTACCACCCGCATCTTGATCTTGATGATCAAACTGTACCAGTACAGGAGCTGCTGTAGCATTTTTTTGCTGTTCATCTAATTGCTTCTTCACAGGCAATGTCTTAATCCGTAATTCGAAATCTTCAATCCAGAATTGGTCATGAAAAGTACCTCCGAAACGTTGTAATAGATATAAAGAAGATTTAAGATTGGATATATCTTCTTCATTGAGCGGACTTTTGGAAATACTAAAACTAGCATCTTCATAGTAGAAAAAATTTCTATTTTCCCCAGGTATCTTTTCAGAAATAATGGGTGCTTCAAATCCTAAGTCACTCTCCATGAAGTTTAAGTCATTCCTTATTTGCCGGGGACTTACACTATAAGTATCACCCAAGGATGCGATTCGGTCTACACCCTCACTGCACCTTTTCGTAAGATATTCCAATGTGTTACGCTTATTCTTAACTTGTAAAATTTCATCTAATATCCGATATCGAATTTGAGCATATTTAGTAGCTGGCATACGTAAATTATTTGATTACCTTAAAGTATAAAAATTTGTCATGTAACACTAGAAGTTCAAAAACAAAAAACTAACGGCAGCCAACAGATCCTCTCAATCCAAAAAATGACTGCCATACCATACACTCGGCGCATTCAAGCACCCATTTAAGTTTCGCCGACAACTCCCTGTCTTGACTACTTCTTCTTTTCCAGTTCTTCGGCTATGATCCCTAGGACCACAGGAGCGATGACGATCGCCTACCGAATTAATATCGTGATTATGAATTTTTCTATATTTTAGAAGTTAGTGAAATCATCTGGTTACATATTCACGGCTGCGGGCACAAACCCGACCACCGTACCAACTCGCTACGTAGCATTCCTGCTGCCCTTTGGATTTTCAGAAACACCCCAAGTTTCTTACTTTTCCTTTTGCATCAACTTTCGGAGAATCTCTAGCGCTCCCTCCAACACAATCTCAATGATCTCCTCAGTCGTTTTTTTAATTTCAGTTGTCATAATTTTAAATAGTTTAAAGTTTAACTGCGATTGAACATTACAAAGAAAGTCTTGAAGTAGGAAATCTATTTTCACAACACCAACTCCCCCTGAAAAAAATCAATCAAAAACAAAAAACTAACGGCAGCCAACAGATCCTCTCAATCCAAAAAATGACTGCCATACCATACACTCGGCGCATTCAAGCACCCATTTAAGTTTCGCCGACAACTCCCTGTCTTGACTACTTCTTCTTTTCCAGTTCTTCGACTATGATCCCTAGGACCACAGGAGCGATGACGATCGCCTACCGAATTAATATCGTGATTATGAATTTTTCTATACTTTAGAAGTTAGTGAAAACATCTGGTTACATATTCACGGCTGCGGGCACAAACCCGACCACCGTACCAACTCGCTACGTAGCATTCCTGCTGCCCTTTGGATTTTCAGAAACACCCCAAGTTTCTTACTTTTCCTTTTGCATCAACTTTCGGAGAATCTCTAGCGCTCCCTCCAACACAATCTCAATGATCTCCTCAGTCGTTTTTTTAATTTCAGTTGTCATAATTTTAAATAGTTTAAAGTTTAACTGCGATTGAACATTACAAAGAAAGTCTTGAAGTAGGAAATCTATTTTCACAACACCAACTCCCCCTGAAAAAAATCAATCAAAAGGAAAACTAACGGCAGCCAACAGATTCTTTCAATCCAAAAAATGACTCCCGTACTATAGACCTGGCGCATTCAAACATTCGACTAACTACCGAAGTTGGGAATAAAAATAGTGATTGATTCTTTTTGTATTGATTCTTTGCTTTTTTCTTCTGGAACCTTGTTGTCTATTCTCTAAACTCTCGCTTCTCACTTCTCAAGAATAGCGAAGGCGAATCGGGATAGTACGTAGATTTTTTTCATCTGTTTGTCGAAAACAGGCTCTCCCTGCATCCTGGCCCAATGCTAAAAATATTCACTGAATATTTTCTTAACGCATCGTCCTCCTTGTTTTAGTGGATGTGGTGCTCTGACAAATTTGATGGGTATGGTAATTTAGAAAGTACCGATGTCTTAATCCTTGTTTTAGTGGATGTGGTACTCTGACAAGGGTTTTTTAGTTTACGGGTTGGCGTCTTGTGGTCTTAATCCTTGTTTTAGTGGATGTGGTACTCTGACGAATTCGTAAAACTCATAAAAGACTTCATTGGTGATGGTCTTAATCCTTGTTTTAGTGGATGTGGTACTCTGACATCTACATAGAACATGAAGATTTCATAAAAGGCGGTCTTAATCCTTGTTTTAGTGGATGTGGTACTCTGACAACGTTATCCAGGTTTAGCGGATAATAAAGTGGCGTCTTAATCCTTGTTTTAGTGGATGTGGTACTCTGACTAGGTATGGATGAAAAGGACAATTATCATATTGTATTGTCTTAATCCTTGTTTTAGTGGATGTGGTACTCTGACGGAGTTCTTATTTCTCTTTTTCGTAGCCTCAATTCAGAATCTTCTCCCGAAGCTTCTTCCTTTCGGTTCCCTCCTTGCCAGTCGGTCATCCTTGTTTTAGTGGATGTGGTACTCTGACCACTGATAATAGGTGCTATGCATTTGATTCCAATTAGTCTTAATCCTTGTTTTAGTGGATGTGGTACTCTGACAGTACGATTTGAACGTACTAGGTAGTACTATAATGGTCTTAATCCTTGTTTTAGTGGATGTGGTACTCTGACGGTGTAATAAAAAACCTTCCAGCAAACCCTCAATCGTCTTAATCCTTGTTTTAGTGGATGTGGTACTCTGACAAAGCACTAATAATTTTCTTCATGTCTGTAAGTGTAGTCTTAATCCTTGTTTTAGTGGATGTGGTACTCTGACATTTGGTGACAAAGATGAGGAGTTTTTCTTGGAGGGTCTTAATCCTTGTTTTAGTGGATGTGGTACTCTGACGTGTTATAAGCACGTTTATAATGTCACAACCGTATCGTCTTAATCCTTGTTTTAGTGGATGTGGTACTCTGACAAATAGTAGATATGTCTACTGAAGAGGGTAAAAAGTCTTAATCCTTGTTTTAGTGGATGTGGTACTCTGACTAAAGCAAAAGTACAGTATCATGTTGTGGATGCTGAGTCTTAATCCTTGTTTTAGTGGATGTGGTACTCTGACAATGTCAAATCTAAATAATTAAAGTTATGAAATTACGTCTTAATCCTTGTTTTAGTGGATGTGGTACTCTGACCCTAAAGTTGAAATCGTGGATATGTCCACTGACGAAGGTCTTAATCCTTGTTTTAGTGGATGTGGTACTCTGACTATACTGACAAAGCTTCAAGACTAGAGCTTGAGTCTTAATCCTTGTTTTAGTGGATGTGGTACTCTGACAGCAAATTAGAATATTTTACAGGAAAGGTAACATTGTCTTAATCCTTGTTTTAGTGGATGTGGTACTCTGACATGGAAAGAAAAAAAGTATTTGAAATTATTAATGCGGTCTTAATCCTTGTTTTAGTGGATGTGGTACTCTGACGAGTTTATATAGTCAGGAGTGGATTAGTTATTACCAAGTCTTAATCCTTGTTTTAGTGGATGTGGTACTCTGACTATTATTAAAAATATGCAAAAAGGGGTTTGTTATTGTCTTAATCCTTGTTTTAGTGGATGTGGTACTCTGACAATGGTTGAAAAATAATCTTAGTTTATGTAGTATAAAGTCTTAATCCTTGTTTTAGTGGATGTGGTACTCTGACCCCTAATAAGAATGACTAAAAACACTATTGAGGCTTGTGTCTTAATCCTTGTTTTAGTGGATGTGGTACTCTGACTTGGTGGTATGTCAAAGAATCTAATAACACCGATTCGTCTTAATCCTTGTTTTAGTGGATGTGGTACTCTGACTTTAAGGATTAAAGTTTATGAGGATGGCATTAAAAGGTCTTAATCCTTGTTTTAGTGGATGTGGTACTCTGACGGTTTAATTTCTAAGTAGTACCGAACGAGATTTCAGTCTTAATCCTTGTTTTAGTGGATGTGGTACTCTGACGGGATTAAATCTCCCGTCTGGAACTAAGTTCAGTAGTCTTAATCCTTGTTTTAGTGGATGTGGTACTCTGACCCTTAATACGGTTCCACTACAGGGATTCCAAAAGAATCGTCTTAATCCTTGTTTTAGTGGATGTGGTACTCTGACTGAGTACTGCAGGAGCATCCCTGCTAAGGCTACTACGTCTTAATCCTTGTTTTAGTGGATGTGGTACTCTGACTTATCCAGAATGATGCTAGTAGCAATAGAATCAATAGTCTTAATCCTTGTTTTAGTGGATGTGGTACTCTGACTGCAGGTGCTTTGGCTTTAGGTGCGAAAATGAGAGTCTTAATCCTTGTTTTAGTGGATGTGGTACTCTGACCATGGAGTCTTTAGGTGTATGTAGAGCTTGGAGTGTCTTAATCCTTGTTTTAGTGGATGTGGTACTCTGACCCTGTGAAGAAAAATATAACGCTGTAAAACTTGTAGGTCTTAATCCTTGTTTTAGTGGATGTGGTACTCTGACGATATAATATCTAAAAAAGATATATCTGAATTATTTATGTCTTAATCCTTGTTTTAGTGGATGTGGTACTCTGACTCAGAATTAAGTACCCAAAATCAAATATTGAATTGTCTTAATCCTTGTTTTAGTGGATGTGGTACTCTGACACAGTAGAAGAAATCTACCCAAGTGCACCAGAATTGTCTTAATCCTTGTTTTAGTGGATGTGGTACTCTGACAATGGTATTATGAAAAGTATGATATTGAGCTATTTGGTCTTAATCCTTGTTTTAGTGGATGTGGTACTCTGACTTATCCAGAATGATGCTAGTAGCAATAGAATCAATAGTCTTAATCCTTGTTTTAGTGGATGTGGTACTCTGACTGCAGGTGCTTTGGCTT